>JAZQHV010000073.1:0-79800 GCA_045540755.1 Eubacteriales bacterium | reverse complement strand
TCTCTCCAACTCCTTGGCACACAGAACGACATGGCTACGATCCGACTTCCACCGCTGTTGTGTGCGGTGGCTTGCATAAACCACTCGTCAAGCTCGGCATCGACCGCGCCGACGAGCAGTGGTTGCTCGGGCTGCAGATCGCGGAATACCGCATCATAAACGGGAATATTATTGGGAAAGAGGAGGACAATGTTTTCGGTTTCGCCTGCGTTATGACCGTGCACCTGTCCCGGGAATGCAAAGATCACGTCGCCTGCGTGCATCTCGTGCTCCGTAAAGTTGACCGAGACGGTGAGCGTGCCTTTCCGCACGTACAGCACCTCAACGTAGTCATGCAGATGCAGATACATCGCGTTGACCTTCGGTCGGTGCCATGCGTGCATTCCTTTCCATTTTGTTTCATATACGATTGCCATGGTGCTTCCTCTCGAAATCGCAAAAAATGTCTCATAATTTTTTGTATCTTTCTTGTATTATAGCAGAAAAATGCTAAAATACAAGTAGTAAGATCCAAAAAATTTCCATGTTTGGAGGCTTTTATGAAATCTGTGAGACTCTTTGCGATGTTGCTCTGTCTTTGCCTGCTGATCTCTGCGGGCACGCTTGCGGCATCTGCATACGCCGTTTCCGACGGTGCGGAAAAGTCCTATGCGGCGGCAACCGAGGGCATGGTTCTGCTGCGCAACGAGGACAAGGCGCTTCCGCTGACGGCGACCGATAAGATCGCCCTCTTCGGCGAGGGACAGGTGTTTACCGACGGTAAAACGGGCGGCTTTTACCTGATGGGACGCGGCAGCGGCTACTTTGTCCTGTCCGAGACGCCCCCGAGCCCGTATGCTCTGCTGACTTCTTATGCGGCGGCGGGGAAACTCGGCGGTGTATACGATGCGCTGACGGCTTCCTATCAGGCGGCAGCCAAAGCCGATGCGGACGGCGAGGATTATGCTTACGTTCCCACCGATGCGGAGTATACCGCCGCGGCGGCATATGCGGACAAGGCAGTCGTCTTTATCAGCCGTACCTCTTCGGAGGGCTCGGACAGACCCAAATCCGCGTTCTCACTTTCCGCTGCGGAAAAGACGATGCTGCAAAAGGTCTGTGCTGCGTTTAACGGTAAGCCTGTTGTCGTTGTGCTCAACCTCGGCAACGTTGTCGACTGCGGCTTTGCGCTGGGGCGCGTGGACGGCATCTACGCGGACGCTTTGCTCACCGCGACCTACCCCGGCATTCGCGGCGTGCAGGCGCTTTGCGACATTTTGGTCGGTGACGTCAACCCTTCGGGCAAGCTGGTCGACACCTATGCAAAGGCGTTGACCGACTATCCGAGCCACGACAGCTTCTACGCAAGCAGTGCGTACACGACCTACAATGAGGATATTTACGTAGGCTACCGCTATTTCGAGACCTTCGGCGTGGAGGTGGACTACCCCTTCGGCTACGGTCTTTCCTATACGACCTTTGCCTTTTCCGACGTGACCATGACCGAGAGTGAAACGGACATCACCGTTTCCGTCAAGGTCACCAACACGGGCGATACTGCGGGCAAAGAGGTCGTGCAGGTGTACTTTGGCGCACCGCAGAAGGGCACGGGCGATGCCGTGCTTTCCAAGGCGGCAAAGGAACTGTGCGGCTTTGCAAAAACCAGTCTGCTTGCGGCAGGGGAGAGCGAGACAGTCACCGTTTCATTCCCGATAGATACTATGGCATCCTACGATGACCTCGGTGCGACGGGACACAAGTCTGCTTACGTTATGGAGGCGGGAGACTACACCGTCTACGTCGGCAATTCCGTCAAGAATACGGTGGTCGCGGGCACGCATACCGAAGAGGCTCTCCGCGTGACCGAGCAGCTTTCCGAGCTGTGCGAGCCGACTGTAGCCTTTGAGCGCATGACCTTTGACGGAACCGAGACCGTCGGCACGGTATACGAGGATCGCACCGACATTCTCCACAAGGAGACCGATGCACCTCGCGTATACAGACGGGAACCGATCGAGTTTGCCAAGGTACTGGACGGTACCGTGACCATGGACACCTTCCTTGCACAGATGTCCGATGCGGAGCTTGCATCCATGGCGATCATGTCCACGGCGACCGCCACCAATACCAAGGGGTGGGGCGGCAGCATCGCCGTTGCAGAGAAGTACATGATGCCTGTGATCGAGAGCTGTGACGGACCTGCGGGCATTCGCCACAGCACTACGGGTACGGGTCTGCCCTCGGCAACGGCCCTTGCCAATACGTGGAATCCCGCGCTTACCCTTGCGCTGGGTGACGTAGTCGGCAGAGAGTGCATCGAGACAGATATAGACGTTTGGCTTGCTCCCGGCGTCAACATCCACCGTTTCCCGCTTTGCGGACGCAACTTTGAGTATTATTCCGAGGATCCCTACATTGCGGGTGTGATGGCAGGTACGCTGATCCGCGGCGTGGAGGAGCGGGGCATAGCCTGCTCGATCAAACACTTTGTCGGCAACGAGAAAGAGGGAAACCGCAGTCGTGTGGATACCCGTATGTCCGAGCGTGCGCTCCGCGAGATCTACCTTGTTCCGTTCCAAATGGGTGTAGAGGCAGGCGTTCGCTCTATCATGACCTCCTACAACTTCTTGAACGGCCGTGAGACTGCCGAGCATCCCGAACTGTTGCGCGGCATCGTGCGCGGTGAGTGGGGCTTTACGGGCATGATCACCACCGACTGGACTAACGATTCCGACGTAGCCAACGAGCTGATCGGCGGTAACAACGTCCATTCCTCCAGTAAATACGATCATTTGCAGGAGAAATACGCAGGTCTTTTAGCGGCGGTAAAGGACGGCAAGGTCAGTCGCTCGCTTCTGATAGAAAACGCAAATTACGTGATGGATCTTCTTGTGACGGCACATAGCGCAAAGCGCCTTGCAGAGCCGCCCGTACACACCGTCACGGAAAACGGTGCTTCTACCTTCGAGGCAGAGGACTTTACGCAAAAGCATGGCTATGCACGTCCCGAGCGCAACGCAAACGGCGTTGTGATGGCGTATACCAACGCTACTGCCGAACATGTTCCGTATCTCTGCTACACGCTCGACGTAGAGAAGGCGGGCAGTTATATCCTTTCTGCGCTTGTGGCAAATAATACCACCGGAAACCCGGCAAACGCCCTGCACGTCTTTGTGGACGGCGTGGAGCAGTATACAAACTTTAATGCCGTAAGCACAGGCAGCTGGTCGAAGACCGCATCCTATGAGATCGGCAGAGTGGATCTGCCCGCAGGTAAGGTCACCCTTAAGATCAAGTGCGCCGATGCGCGTGGTTGCGGTAACTTTGACACCTTTACGCTGACTCCCGTCGGCGAAGCCTACACGGCGATCGGCTCCGCAGACGAGCTTCTTGCACTTATGGGCGACAGCACCAAGTGGGCAGGAAACTATTATCTGACCGCCGATATTGATCTGACCGGCAAGAGCGGGCAGGGACCCATCGGTACCAATGCAACCAACTTTACCGGAAAATTTGACGGCATGGGACACGCCATTCGCGGTCTTGCGCTGGTCACGACCACCGAGCAGGACTTCGGTCTTTTCGGCAAGGTGAAAAACGGCGTCATCCGCGACGTCAAGGTCTACGGTAGCGTGACCTCGAACTTTGCGGGCACGGGTGAAAAGGCAGTCGTCGGCGGCATCGTCGGCACACTCGATCCCAATGCCTTTGTGGTCGGTTGTGAGAACCATGCAACCGTTACCGTAAACATTAGCGGCAACAACGTCAAAGGCATCGGCGGCATCGCAGGCTATCTGTATGCCGGCGGTACCAAGGCGGGTACGGTCGTCAAGCAGTGCACAAACTACGGAGACGTATCCGCAAACTGCGGCGGCAAGATCGCAAACCTCGGCGGTATCGCAGGCGTCGTCCGCTCTGCGGGCGCAGGCACCTGCGAGGTCGAGCGCTGTGTGAACAACGGCAAGGTCTACGGTGAGGGCACGCAGATCGGCGGCATTGCAGGCATCCTGTATCAGGCGGCCGCAGGCGGCAACATCGACATCGTCGATTGTGTCAACCGCGGCGAGGTCGTTTCGACTGCCCCCTATCAACTGATCACGGGCACGTCCGCCTCCTATATGGGCGCACGCTGTGGCGGCGTTGTCGGCTACTATTTTTCCTCCTCGGTCACCGAGGGTAAGACTCCTCTGGTCAAGAACTGCATCCACTACGGCACCGTTGAGGGCGCTACGGGCTATGAGCTTGCCGGTATCGCAGGCTATCTCTCTACGGGTAATATGGAAAACTGCGTCAACTACGGCACGGTTGTCGGAGGGGACGACAGGGAGGTCGCGGGTATTCTCGGTAAGACCTACACGAGCCTGACAACGCTGACGCATACCGTCACCAACTGCTATACCGTAAAGCACGTAGTCATCCCGACGATCTGCCATGAAAAGCCGACCTATTTCGTCTTTACGAAGTGCGGCACCGTTACCGAAGCGGATATCGCAGCGGGCAAGACAACGCTTGTCTGCGGCGAGGAAGGCTTCCTCATGACCGAGGACGGATTGATGCCTGCGGCATTCTTTGACACTCTGCCGCTCGGAGACGTGGATGCTGACGGTGACGTCGCTCTGCGCGACGTTCTGCTCCAGCTTCGCATGCTTCTCAATCGGGATATGAACATGAACCCTTGGTTTGCGGATATCGATGAAGACGGAAAGCATTCGCTTCTCGATACGCTTCTGATCCTGAAACTGGCTATGCAATAATCAAAAAGAGCCTTTGCTTGCAAAGGCTCTTTTACTTTTTCTTTGCGCGGTAGCTTTTTGGGGAGACTCCGAGGCTCTCCTTGAACACACGGTTGAAATTGCGGATGCTTGTAAAGCCGCAGGCGTAGGCGATCTCGGTCATGCTTGCGGCGGTCTTCAGCAGCTCCTTGGCCTCCTCAATGCGCAGAGAGTTGATGAAGTCCGTAAAGCCGATCCTGAACTTTTCATTGAAAATGTGCGAGAGGTAGGTCGGGGAGTAGGAAAACTCTTTTGCAATGGAGCGCAGTGTGATCGGTTCGTTGTAGTGGTCGGCGCAGTAGCGGATGAGCTTGTACTCCAGATTGTCCTGCAAAACGCTCTTTTTCTGCATGGGAAGCAGGGGGAGAAGCATGCTGAGCAGGATGGAGATGTAGCCTTGCTTTTTACCCTCCAGATAGGGGAGACTTCTGTCGCGGCAGGCGGCAAAGGCGGCGGCAAACATCGCTTCGATCTCCTCGGTCACCGCGCCGTGCAGTACGGGGCAAACGGGAAGCATGGTGGAAAAGACCTCCTCAAAGCCTTGAATGTCAGGCGGAAAGAGGAGCGCATAGTTTTCGGGGTGCGGTGACGGTATGCCGTAGCTGTGGAGCTGGTCGGAAAAGACAAAGAGCAGGTCGCCTGCGTGTAACTCGTATTCCACAAGATCGACCGTGCAGGTCGAGTGCCCCTCTTTCAGATAGATGATCTCCACGTTTCTGTGCATGTGCTGGGGCATACGCGGCATTTTTTCGGGACGATACCATATCTGAAAGCCGTCGCGGTATTCAATTTGATACTGGATAGGCATATTTTTCTCCAAATCGCAACATATTGCCGATATATGGCTCAATTCTACTTGCATTATATCACATTTCTGCTATAATGCAAGCATAGAAACTTTTTGGGAGGCATGGATATGCGTAAAACATTGGCATGGCTCGTGACATTGGCGCTCCTTTGCGGCCTTGGCACCGTAACGGGAAGTGCGTTTATCGTATCGGACGGTTTTGACACGTCCTATGCGGCGGCCATCGAGAGCATGGTGCTGCTGCAAAATGAAAAGAATGCTCTTCCGCTGACGGCGACCGACAAGATCGCGCTCTTCGGAGAGGGGCAGGTCGTGACCGACGGCCGCACGGGCGGCTTTCTGGTCATGGGGCAGGGCAGTGGCAGCTTCCGCTACAGCGGTACGTTTGCAAGCCCCTGCGATATTCTGATCTCCTATGCAGAGGCAGGAAAACTCGGCGGCGTGTACGCTCCGCTGGTTGCTTCGTATAAGACCGCGTCTGCGGCAGGCGGCGACTTTGCCTATACCCCCACCGCCGAGGAGTATGCCGCCGCGGCGGCATATGCCGACAAGGCGGTCTACATTCTCAACCGTATTTCGCACGAGGGCTCGGATGCCGCAAAGGCACTCTACGAGTTGACGGCGGCAGAAGAGGCGGAACTTGCGGCGATCACCGCCGCTTTTGGAGATAAGCCGATCATCGTGGTGCTCAACAACGGTCTTCTGATGAACTGCGGCTTCGCCAACGGCAGAGTCGAGGACGTGCGCGCGGATGCGCTGCTGACGGCATCCTACATGGGCAGTCGCGCGGCGGAGGCACTTTGCGATACGCTGGTCGGCGCTGTGAATCCCTCGGGCAAGACCGTGGATTCCTATGCCAAAAAGTTGACAGACTACCCAAGCTATAACGGTTTTTACGAAAACAACTATTTCTCGCACTATTATGAGGATATTTACGTCGGTTACCGCTATTTCGAGACCTTCGGCGTCGAGGTGGACTATCCCTTTGGCTACGGTCTTTCTTATACCACGTTTGATATCACCGATGTCACCTTCAGCGAAACCGCAACTGACGTTACCGTGACCGCCAAGGTCACCAATACGGGCAAGGTCGCAGGTAAAGAGGTCGTGCAGGTCTATTTCTCCGCACCGCAAAAGGGGACGGGCGATGCCGTGCTTTCCAAGGCGGCAAAGGAACTGTGCGGCTTTGTCAAAACGAACCTGCTTGCGGCGGGAGAGAGCGAGACCGTAACGGTCACGTTCCCGCTCACACAGATGGCATCTTATGACGATCTCGGTCTGACGGGACACAGATCCGCTTACGTGTTGGAGGCGGGTGACTATACGGTGCACGTGGGTAATTCCGTGCAAAGCACCGTGGTTGCGGGAACGCACACCGAGGAGGCGCTCCGCATTGTCGAACAGCTTTCTGCACTGTGCGAGCCGACGAAGGCTTTTGAACGCATGACCTTTGACGGCACCGAAACGGTCGGTATTACCTTTGAAAACAGAAACGATCTTACGCCTGCGGCAACCGATGTCAAGCGTATATACCGCAGAGAGCCGATTCGAATGCTCGACGTGCTCAGGGGCACTGCCACACGTGCGGACTTCCTTGCGCAGATGAGTAACGACGAGCTTTGCGAGCTGACGGTCAGCGAAAACGCACTGCTTGTCGGCTCCTGGGGCGGCAGTGAAGCGATGGGCGAAAAGTATGGCATTGCCCGTGCGGATACCGCGGACGGACCGCAGGGCATCAAACCGAATACCGATTGCACGGGTATCCCCGGTGCGGCGGCACTTGCCTGCACGTGGAATCCCGCATTGCTTGCGGACATCGGCGACATGATCGGTCGCGAGGCAGTCATCAGCGATGCGGACGTATGGCTTTCGCCTGCGGTCAATATCCACCGTTTCCCGCTGTGCGGACGTAACTTTGAATATTTCTCCGAGGACCCGTATCTCAGCGGCGTGATGGCAGCACAGATCATCCGCGCCGTGGAGGCAAACGGCGTGCCTGTTTCGGTCAAGCACCTTGTCGGCAACGAGCGCGAGACTTACCGCTCTGCCATGGACTCCCGTATTTCCGAGCGTGCGCTCCGCGAGATCTATCTTCGTCCGTTCAAGGCATGCGTGGAGGCAGGCGCAAGCACCATCATGACCTCCTATAATAAGCTCAACGGCACCGAGACTGCCGAGCATACCGAGCTGCTGCGCGGCATCGTGCGCGGTGAGTGGGGCTTTACGGGTCTGTTCACCACCGACTGGTCGAATGATTCCAACCTCGCAAAAGAGGTCATCGCGGGCAACAATATCCATTCTTCGGCAAACCTTGACCATCTTGCGAGCAGACTGAAGCAATTGCGTGCAGGCGTGGAAAAAGGCACCGTCAGCCGTTCGTTGCTGATCGAAAATGCGGCCTATGTTCTCGATCTGCTTCTTAAGACCCCTGCGGCAAGGCGGCTTGCCGAGCCGCCTGTCACCGTGATCGCCGCTTCGGGCGAGAGCAAGCTGGAGGCAGAGGATTACGCGAACAAGCACAACTATCCGCGCTACGAGGTCACCGATTTCGGTACGGTGCTGTCCTATACGCGTGTGACCGACAGATACACCCCGTGGCTGGAATACGTGCTGGACGTCCGTGCGGCGGGCAGCTACATCGTTGCGGTGCAGATGACCAACGGCGCCTCCAACCTTACGGGAGATTCGCTCCGCTTCTTTGTCAACGGCAAGGAGTGTACCACCACATACCAGGCGACCAACACGGGCGGCTGGACAACGCCCGCCGTGCGCACGGTCGGCAGGATCGACCTGCCTGAGGGCAAGGTCACCCTCAAGATCAAGTGCGCGGACGGACGCAACTGCGGCAACCTCGATTTCTTTACCTTTACGCCGATGGAGGAGCTGTATACTCCCATCGGTACGGCGGCCGAGCTGCTTGCGCTGATGGGCGACTCTGCCATGTGGAACGGCAGCTATTACCTTACCGCCGACATCGACCTTACGGGTCTTGGCGGGCAGGCGCCCATCGGCACCTATGCAACCAATTTCCGCGGCAACTTTGACGGCATGGGACATGCCATCCGCGGCGTGAATCTTTCCTCCGCGACCGAACGCGATTTTGCGCTCTTCGGCAAGATCGCGCACGCAGTCATCCGCGACCTTACCGTGTACGGTGAGGTGACCTCGACCTATGCGGGCGCGGTGGTCGGCGGCATTGTCGGCACGGTCGATTACGGTGCGATCGTGGCAAATTGCGTAAACTACTGCGACGTTACCTCTGCAAACGCCACCAAGGCAGGCAAGGGTGTCGGCGGCGTGGTGGGATACGTCTATTCGGGCGGCACCAAGGCGATCTCGCTGGTCAAGGATTGCGACAACTACGGCACGGTACGCTCGGAGAGTGGCGGCTTGTCGGCAACGGTCGGCGGCATTGCGGGCGCGCTCCAGAATGACGGCGCGGGCAACAGCGAGGTGCTGCGCTGTATCAATTACGGCGACGTATACGGCGGCGGTGTCTCGGTCGGCGGCATCGTCGGCTACATGGGACAGGCGAATGCAACGGGCAACTACAACAGCATTGCGTATTGCGCAAATTACGGCAAAGTCGAAGGCGCCAAGGGCAGACTCGGCGGCATCGTTGGCTTCACCTACTCCAAATCCACCGTGAACGGCGGTGCAAACGCCGTCACCTCCTGCGTCAATTACGGCGCACTCACGGCGGGCACGGGCAATGAAACGGGCGGCATCGTCGGCATCAACGGCGGTGCAAATCTGAAAAACTGCGTGAACCTCGGTACCGTGACCGCCGCAGATGCGTATGCGGTTTCGGGCATCATCGGCGATAACGACGCGGTCGTCACCACGGTCGCCTACACCGTGGACGGTTGCTACACCACCGCGTATACCCCTATCGCCATCACCACCAAAGCGCAGTACACCGTGACGGATACGCGCGTTGCAACGCTTGACGAACTCATCACGGGCGGCACCACGCTTGACGGCTACGTGTATACGGGAGAAAGATTTGTGCATACCGCGCATTGCGGCGCATTTGCCAAAGGCGACTGCAATACGGACGGAGAAATCACCCTCGCGGATGCACTCCTTGCGCTTCGCACTTTGGTTGACGGTAAAACTCCCGCGAATCCTTGGCTTGCAGACATCAACGAGGACGGTGCACATGCCCTTAAGGACGTTCTGCTGCTTTTGACGATACTTATCGCATAAAACAACTGCCCGTCCTTTTCGGACGGGCAGTTTTCGTAAAAAATGTCTATAGTTTTGTGTTTTTTTGCTTGTTTTAAAACAGATTCTTGCTATAATGAAAATATAAAGGAAAATTTTCTCAGACAGGAGAAGTATTTATGGAAGAAATGATCAAAAAACTGCTTTCGGAAATGACCGTTGCAGAAAAGATTGCGTTTTGTTCGGGTCGGGATTCCTGGCATGCAGAGTCGGTAGAGCGTCTCGGTATTCCTGAGATTATGATGAGCGACGGACCGCACGGTCTTCGCAAGCGCGATAAAAATGAAAAAGGCGAGTATTATACCGTCAAAGCGACCTGTTTCCCGCCGGCCGCCGCCATGGCAAATTCCTGGGATCCGGAGTTGACCGCGCGCGTTGGATCCATGATCGGCAAGGAATGTCGCGCTGAGCAGGTGTCCATTCTGCTCGGACCGGGCATGAATATCAAGCGTTCCCCCACCTGCGGCAGAAATTTTGAATACTACTCCGAGGATCCGTATCTGTCGGGCAAAATGGCAAGCGGGTTTATCCGCGGTCTGCAGGGAGAGGGCGTTGCCGCTTGTGCAAAGCACTTTTGCGTAAACAATCAGGAGACGCGCCGTTTCTCTACAAGTGCAAATCTGTCACAGCGTGCGCTACATGAGATCTATCTGCCCTCGTTTGAGATGGCAGTCAAAGAAGCTGACGTGCAGACGATCATGCATTCCTATAACCGTGTCAACGGCCGCTACGCGGGCGAGGATAAGGAACTGATCACCGATCTGCTCCGCGGCAAGTGGGGCTTTGACGGCTATATGATGAGCGACTGGAATGCGATCAGCGACCGCGTTGCCGCCTACAAGGCGGGCACCGACGTGGAGATGCCGCCCTCAAACGGTATACGCGATGCCGAAGTTATGGCGGCATATAAAAACGGCGAGATCACCATGGAGGAGATCGACGCCTCGGTTGCACACGTTCTGCGCGTGATCTTCCGCCATCTTCCGGCGGCAGAGAAGGGCACCTTCTCGGCGGATGAGCACCATGCTGCCGCGGCGGCCGCGGCAGAGGGGTGCATGGTCCTCCTCAAAAATGACGGTGACATCCTGCCGTATGCAAGCGGTGCGCCGCTTGCCGTGATCGGCGGATTCGCAAAAAAGCCGCGCTTCCAGGGTGGTGGCTCCAGCCATGTGGAAACCACGCGCGTGGATGATATTACCGAATATCTGGTTGCAGAAAACGGCTGTGAGGTCACTTACGCCGCAGGCTATGACGAAGCGCATCAGACGAGTGAGGAACTGATTGCTGAAGCGGTTTCCGCCGCAAAGCAATGCGGCCGCGCGGTGATCTTTGCGGGTATGCCCGATTCCTACGAGACCGAGGGGCGTGACCGCCGCCACATGCAGCTGCCCCCCGCACACAATCGGTTGATCGAGGCGGTCAGCGCTGTTTGCGACAAGGTCGTTGTCGTTTTAATGGCAGGTAGCCCCAACGAGTTGCCATGGATTGATAAGGTTCCCGCCGTTCTGCACGCCTATCTCGGCGGTCAGGCACTCGGCGGCGCCGTTGCGCGCATTCTGTTCGGTACGGTCAATCCGTCGGGTAAGCTTGCCGAAACGCATCCTCTGCGTTTTGAGGATAACCCTGCTTATCTCAACTTTGCCGGTGACGGCGACGAGTGTTTCTACGGCGAAGATATCTACGTCGGCTACCGTTGGTACGATACCCGCAAGATGGACGTTCTGTTCCCGTTCGGACACGGACTTTCCTATACGAAATTTGAGTACACTTCCATTCGCGGAGACAGAAATTCTGTCACTGTTACCGTGAAAAACGTCGGTGACTGCGTGGGCAAAGAGGTCGTACAGTTGTATGCTTCTGCTTGTCCGCATCCGGTGGTATCCACCTATGTCGGTGAGTCCTCGTTTGGATTTGCACGTCCCGAAAAATGGCTTGTGGGCTTTGGTAAGGTCGAGCTTGCACCGGGGGAGGAAAAGGAAGTTGTCATTTCCCTTGCCGACCGCGCATTTTCGGTATACGATCCCAAGGCAAAGGACTTCCGTGTGCTCGGCGGTGACTACGTGCTGTCTGCTGCTGCCTCCAGCCGCGATATTCGCATCCAAACAACCGTACATGTAGAGGAGGACACCGCGTTTGTTCCGCAGATCACCAAAAACACCGTATTCGAGGATCTTTTCCTGGATAAACGCTATCCCAAGGCGATCGTAGATGCACTTGTTAAAACGGTTATCCCCAATGCGGCAGAAAACGGCGAGGGGCTCAACTTTGGCGCCATGCGTAATCAAAACGGATACGTACTTCGCCAAAAGCTCTCTGCCGTTGCGTCTGCCGAAGATTACAAAGCCCTCGACAGACTGATCGAAGAGACAAACGCAAAGATCAAAGAATACTACGGCAGATAAGTTTTGTTTGGTTTTCGGGAACCGCCGAGGCGGTTCCCGAAAAATTTTTCTTTTTCTATTGACAAAGGCACTTTATTGTGCTACCATACATTCAACACATAAGATAGAGGCGCGAGACTTCAGGAGTAACGCTCGGAAAACGGACGGCACCGTGAGCGCGAAAGGGGAGATCGCCGAAGCGATTCTGACCGCCGTCAGGTCAGTTTTGCTGGGATACATCATAATATGATGTGTACTGTCACCGCAAGGTGGAGAGCTGTCGTGGGTATATGCATTTACCATGCCACTTTTCTGTTTGCGGATTGTGTCATGGCTTTTTTATTGCAAAAATTTTATTTACATAAGGAGAACCCTAACCATGAAAAAGATCCTCGCACTTGTACTTTGCGCAGTCATGCTGCTTACGTTTGGCGCTTGCGGCTCCAAGAGTGACAGCGTAACCGACACCGGCGTATTCCGCGTAGCAATGGAATGCGCGTACGCGCCCTACAACTGGGCACAGGAGACCGATGCAAACGGCGCAGTTCCGATTGCAGACACCAACCTCTATGCTTACGGCTACGACGTGATCATCGCCAAGAAAATCGCTGAGGCAAACGGCTGGGAGCTCGAGATCGTCAAGCTCGACTGGGATTCGCTGATCCCCGCACTGCAAGCAGGTACCGTTGACGCTGTTATCGCAGGTCAGTCGGTCACCGCAGACCGCCTCAAGCAGGTCGATTTCTCCACCCCCTACTACTATGCAACCATCGTTACCCTCGTCAAGGAGGGCAACAAGTATGAGAACGCGGCATCCGTTGCAGATCTCAAGGGTGCAACCGGCACCTCGCAGCTCGGCACCATCTGGTATGACAACTGCCTTGGCCAGATCCCCGAGGTCAACATGCTTCCCGCACAGGAGACCGCTCCCGCAATGCTCGTAGCACTCGAGGCAGGCACGGTTGACGTTGTTGTTACCGACCGTCCCACCGGCTCTGCCGCACTGGCCGCATACGACAACTTCAAGATGCTCGACTTCTTCGGCACCGACGGTGACTACGAGGTTTCCGACGAGGATATCAACATCGGTATCTCGGTACAGAAGGGTAATACCGCTGTTCTCGATGCGATCAACAAGGTCCTTGATGGCATGACCACCGAGGATTACGACAAGCTGATGAGCGATGCGATCGCCGTTCAGCCTCTCGCTGACTAACACACACTTACCAAGAAATGACGGGGAGATTCCCCGTCATTTTCTGGCGTTTTAAAGGAGAAACAAATGCCTTCCTTTTTTGAAAACATAGCGGAACTGTTAAGCCGCTATGGCATGACATATCTTACGGGTGCGGGCACCACTTTGCTCATTTCACTTGTAGGCACGTTTTTTGGCTGTGTGATCGGCTTTCTCGTCGGTATCGTGCAGACCATTCCCGTAGATAAAAAACGCGATTCCATGCTGAAGCGCGTATTTCTGGCAATTGTCCGTGCCATTCTCCGCGCATACGTTGAGTTGTTCCGCGGTACGCCGATGATCGTGCAGGCGGTGTTTATCTATTACGGTGCGCGTATGCTGTTTGGTATCAGCATGGGTATGTGGACGTCGGCGTTCTTTATCGTCTCCATCAACACCGGTGCGTATATGGCAGAGACCGTGCGCGGCGGTATCATGTCCATTGACATCGGACAGACCGAGGGCGCAAAGGCGATCGGTATGACCCACGTGCAGACCATGCTCCACGTCATCCT
Organism: Eubacteriales bacterium; assembly: GCA_045540755.1. GTDB lineage: Bacteria > Bacillota > Clostridia > Oscillospirales > CAG-272 > UMGS902. Next base: position 65,884 of record JAZQHV010000073.1, on the reverse strand, counting down.
GCCGCAGACCTTCCGCGTGATCATTCCGCAGATCGGCAACAACTTTATCATCAACATCAAGGATACCTCGGTGCTTTCGGTTATCTCGATCACCGACCTGTTCTTTGTACACAAGAGTGCCGCAGGCGCGCTGTATACCTTCTTCGAATCGGCAACGATCGTCATGGTGATCTACCTCACGATGACGATGGTGACCTCGGTACTGCTCCGCAAACTGGAGAAAAAACTCGGCGGCGACGCAAGCTACGACCTTGCCACCAAGGACACACTTGCGCTGACCAGCGGTACCTATAACTTCCGTGCAAAAGAGAAGAAAAAGGAGGACTTCCGATGAGCGAATCGATTCTCGAAATAAAGCATCTTTCCAAGTCCTTCGGTGCGCATGAGGTACTGAAAGACATTGACTTTCACGTTTGCCCCGGTGACGTAACGACCATCATCGGCGCCTCCGGTTCGGGCAAGTCCACGCTTTTGCGTTGCATCAATCTCCTTGAGGAGCCTACCTCGGGTGAGATCCTCTACCACGGCAAGGATATCACTGACAAGAGCGTGAATCCCGCCTCCTACCGCTCCAAGGTAGGTATGGTGTTCCAGTCCTTCAACCTGTTTGAGAACATGTCCGTTCTGGACAACTGCATGATTGGACAGACCAAGGTACTCAAACGCTCTAAGGAAGAAGCGCGCGAAAACGCTATGCGCTTTCTCACGCAGGTCGGTATGGATCCCTATATCAAGGCAAAGCCCGCACAGCTTTCGGGCGGTATGAAGCAGCGTGTCGCCATCGCGCGTGCGCTGGCGATGGATCCCGAGATTCTGCTCTTTGACGAGCCGACCTCGGCACTCGACCCGCAAATGGTCGGCGAGGTACTCTCCGTTATGCGCGACCTTGCGAGTAGCGGTATGACCATGCTGATCGTTACGCACGAGATGGCGTTTGCAAGAGACGTTTCCTCCCGCGTTGTCTTCATGAAGGACGGCGTTATCTGTGAGGACGGCACACCCGGCGACATTTTTGGCAATCCGCAGAATGTTGCTACCCGCGAGTTCCTTGCAAGATTCATGAACAACTGATCAAAAAAGCGTTTCCGTATTCCAAGGAAACGCTTTTTTGTAGGCGAAAGAAAGGTCGATATCTTTCTTTTTGTAAAAATAACGTTACATTTGTCTCTTGTGTTTCCCTTAAAATGGTGCTATCATAAATATATACTTCGAAACAAGGAGAGCAGTATGAAAAAACTAATGATACTTTCGGCAGTATTTCTGACGGCTTGTTTGCTCGCGGCTTGCGGCACGCAGGACGCGGCGGAGACCACTGTGCCGACTGAGGCTATGACAACGCCCGCAGGCGAGACGCTTGACATTCCGCTTACCGCGGACTTCGGCGGCCATGAATTCCGCGTATTGACCGCGGGCAATCAGGCGGTCGAGGATTTTACCGTGGAGGAAGAGTCGGAGATCGTGCTCGACAATGCACAGTATAAGCGCAAGGTCAAGGTCGAGGAGGACTACAAGGTTGCCATTTCGCAGGACGTGGAGATCGCCTATTCCAGCGGCGCGGGTCCCGGATACATGCAGATTGCAAAGCAGGTCAATGCGGGCGACACCGACTATGACCTCGCCCTGATCGCAGGTTATGACGTTTCCGCACTTGCGTATTCGGGATATCTGTACGACATGCGTGCCGTGCCCGAGATCGATCTTTCCAAGAGCTGGTGGGATCAGAATGCAACTGACAGCCTTTCGGTCAAGGACGTTGTGTTCTTTACCACGGGTGACATTACCATTTCGGACAACAAGACCGCTTTTTGTCTGATGTTCAACAAGGACCTCGTTGCGGAATACCATCTGGATTCGCCCTACGATATGGTCTATGACGGCGAGTGGACGATCGAAAACTTCGGTAAGCTCGTAAAATCGGTGTCGGGCGACCTCAATCAGGACGGCAGATACGACGAAAACGATCTGTACGGACTGCTCGTGTGGGACGACTCGATCGTCGGCATGGTCAATGCGGCGGGCGAGCGTTGCTGTGTTATTCGGGAGGACGGTACCATTGAGTTGACCTTCTTTAACGAGAACACGCTTTCGGCACTCGAACAGTATGCCGCCATTGCCTACGATCAGCAGCACGCCTTTCAGTTCCAGCGCACGGGCACGCCTGCAAGAACACTCTGGCAGAACGATCAGGGCTTGTTCCTCACCTATCTTATACAGGACATTTCGAAGTTCCGCGAGATGGAGAGCGATTTCGGCGTTCTGCCGTATCCCAAGCTGACCGTGGAGCAGGAGGCGCATTACAGCTCCATCGCTCCCTACAATTCCCAGTTCATCTGTCTGCCGCTTGTGCAGGAGGATATTTCGCGCACGGGCACGCTCACCGAGGCGCTGGCGTATTACGGACAAAAGATCGTTCTGCCCGCCTTCTACGACATCACGCTGATCGGTCAGTCCGCGCGTGACGAGGAGTCGGAGGGTATGCTGGACATCATCTTTGATAATCTGGTATACGATATCGGCTACTATTATCAGATCGGCCCCTACAACAAACAGCTCATCTATCTTTTGCGCGACCGCCGTACCGATTTTGCTTCGATGTACGACAGATATCTGTCCGCAGCCAACACAATGCTTGGCGTCATCAACGACTATTATGCAGAAGCCGTTGCCGAATGGCAGAAATAACTCTATACGATCGCTAAACAAAACTCCCCTGCAATGGGAATCCCATTGCAGGGGAGTTTTTTAGGAATTCAGGATCTTGCGGATCAGCAGTAAAGCATCCGAAAGGTCGATCTTTCCGTCGCGGTTCATGTCCGCTTCCGCGGAGATCGTCACCGCACTGTCCGTGCTGTATCGGAGAATGCGTATCACGTCGGTCAAAGAGATCCTTTCGTCACCGTTTGCATCTCCGCTCGGCGCTTCGCCGTAAAGCACGTTGCCCTCTCCTGTAAACGGCAGAGAGTCGCAACCTACGGAGCCGACCGTGACCTCGTCAAAATCGCCGCTGACGATCTCAATATAGGCATCCTTGTCGTACATGCCGAGTATCTTGCCGACGTATTCCTCCAGACACCACGTGGGAGTCAGAAGCATTTCTGCATTTCCTTCGGGATCGCCGCCTGCATTCAGCTTTGCAATGGCGGTCGCGTGCTCTATGCCCACGTAGCGGAAGTGCCACGCCTCATACGAAAAGCCCGTGGTTGCGGTATCGTTTGACGGATAGCGCAGAATGATGCCGTATTTGTATCCGTTTTGCAGGATCCATGCCCATTCTGCGGTCTGATCGTACTTCTTGTGTGCATCGTCGCCGAGCGCCTCATCGTGGAAATCCATGGCGTAACCGATATGGTGCTCGCTGGTACCGGGCGTTGCGCAATGGCGTATAACGGATCTGTGTGCCTGCTCAAAGGTGTAGCCGTAATCCAGTCTGCCGATGCCGATGTTTTTGGTATACCCGTCATACTGCGGCAGATATCCTCGCCAGGCAAAGCTAAGGCGCGTCGGCTCCTTCAGTCCCGCCGCCGACATATCCGCGAACATTCTGTTAAACGCTCTTGCTGCCTCGGCGTGCAGTACAAAATTGCTGGTTTCGCCGTAGGTCACGATATTTTCGGGATCGTCGATGGTGTAATCGCCTGTTTCCTCGTTGATCGTCAGCGGGCGTGCCGCGCTGACCATGTCGATGGTGTTTTCCTCGATGACAACGTCTGCAAAATCCGTGTAACGGAAATACAGGTAGCCGCCGACAAGGTTGAGGCTGTAGCCGTCCGCCTTGGTGCGGAGCATGGTCACGTCTTTGCCGAATTTCAGCGCATTGTAGCGTGCGGCAATATTGTTTTCGGTCGCTTTTTCCGTGGCATCAAAAACGATGCTTTCAAATGTTATGGGGCCTGAAAGCTTATAGTCGATATTTCCGTTGAAGGTCAGCTTTGCGCCCTGCTTGCGGTAGTCGATGCCTCCGTATACGGAGGTAACGGTAACGGTGCCTTCATGCATCGGTTCTTGGAAAAAGGACGGGGCACTGCCTACTTTTTGTGTAGTGTTGGCGCTGAGCGTGTAACTGTTCATAATGACGATCGTGCCACCGCTTGAAAGCTTTGCAAAAGCGGCGTAGAGATCGCTTGTGGGGACGGAGGGATGCCTTCCGTCTCCATATCCGCCTTCTGCAACAAATACAACGTTTTTATCGGTGCTCTCGGGAACGTCTCCGATCACCTTGAGCTCACCGCAGACCGAGCAGACCGAGAGCAGGATGCTTGCATCAAATTCGCTGGCATACGGCTCGGAGAAGCTGTGCGTGTTGTCCCGCTCACAGAAGGTTTGGATCACGTCAAACTGTGCCATTTCTGCAAGGTAGGGATATCCGCTCGGCACGGTGCGAACGTCGTAGGTAAAGGTCATCGGACACTTGGTGGCGTAGAAGCGCAGGGCATCGATCTCATAGATATCGCCGCCATATACCACAAGGTCAAACTGTCCTGTCAGATAGTTGTCGGTCTCGCGGCCGCAGGCAAAGAGATTCCAGATGATGGCATTGTCCTTGACTGTCACGTGTGCGTTCGTTGCGGTTGCGGAATTACCCGTTGCGCCCACGATCAGCTCGTCGACCTCTGCATCGCCTTCTAAGAGGACGGTTGCCGTACCCGTGTAGGTCGTTTTGCCCGAAAGACGGGAGAAGCCGTACACTCTGCGGAAAAAGCCGCTACGCAGGGTGATGTTTGCATCCGAAGCCACTTCGACCTCGCCGATCGATGCGCCGTTGTAGCCGCCTGCAAGGTAGAGTCCGTTTGCGCCCTCGCTCTTTTTCAGCCCCTCAGCTTCGGGACCGGCAGTGGTCACAACGCCCGTGTCAAAGGTCAGTGTGTGGAAACCTGCGGTAATGAATGCATAGGTGGTCGTATGTATGTTGATATCGGTGAATACGCTGTCACCGCCGAGCAGTACGGTCATGCCGTTCGGGAAGAACAGACGCGCGTGCTCGCGGTAATCGCTACTACCGTACACGCTTGTGTACGTGACCGTTTCTTCGTGACTCGGGAGAGTGATCTTGGCAGGAACGGTCACCTCGCCGCAAAGCACCACGGTGCCACCTGCGGTCAGCATCGCCTTGTGCGCGCTTGTCAGCGTTGCTACGGGAGAATCCGCGGTCAGACCGTCGCCGCTTGCCCCGTCTGCAACGTAAATGACCGAGCCGTCATAGGTCGTGTCGCTTGCAAGCGTTGCCACAGTGGTACCCGACGTAGCATCCACGTCGAAAACGATCCTGCGGTAGACGGAATCCTTATACGTCAGGGAAAGCGTCGCTTGCTTTTCGATGCTTTCAAAGGTCACCGCGCTTCCGGATACCGACGAAACGGCGGTCTCGCCGTTGACAAGCAACTGTGCAAGAGAAATGTCCGGAGCATCCTCGGGGAGGGGAAGCGTGACCGTGTAGGCTTGCAGAACGGTCGTTATGTTATCAAAGATGTCGGTGTAGTTTTCGGGAAGCGACGCTTCTGCGCTTTGGATGTTCAGGTTCTTTTTTGTGCTTGCAAAGTAGGTGCTGTTATAGTTGAGAATACTCTTGACCGTGGCGGTGTCGCCGATATTTAGCGTGACATTGCCGTTCATGGCGCCGCTTTGGTAGCCGCCGAGGTACATGGTGTTTACGGTGGCGGCATCGGACAGATTGACGATGCTTTCACCGCCGCGTGCACCCGTGCTGATGGGACCTACGCTGTATGCGTTTACCTCCGCATCGCCGCCGAGGTTCACGGTGACCGTTCCCTCGTGCGAAACGTTTGTAACGCGGCGGGTATATCCCGAAAGCGTGTGATATCTGCCGCTTAAGATAGTGATGCTTATCGCCTTGTCTTTGGCGAGAGCGGGCAGAGCCGTATCACTGTTCGTGCCGCCGAGGACAAACAGATGATATCCGCTCGGCTCGTCGATCTCAAAGCCTCTGCCGATATAAGCATTGTGGAAATTGAAGCAGAAACCGACGGTAGAGCTGCCGATCTTCGCCGTGATATCGTCGAGAACGATGTCGCCGTTAAAGCACACAAAGCTTGTGCCTGTAAAGCCGAAAGCGGCATTGCAAAGCTTGCGGTAGTCGTTGCCGCCGTGCACGGAGGTCAGCGTGACTTCGCCTGTGCAGGTGGGCAATTGCAACATGGTCTTGTTCGGAAAGTTTGCGGTGCCGGTCAGAACGATCTTTCCGCCGCTTCCGACAAGACCGAAGGCTTCTGTCAGACTGCCTGCGGGGGAGAGGGGATTGCTTCCGTTTCCGTTCTTTCCCTCGCAGACAAACACCACGTCTGCATTGTCCGCGTGCGTGGTCACCTGGTCAAAGCAATCTGCGTATGCATCGGGGAGAGAAACGCTCTCCGAATAAACGTTGAGATAGCGTTCACTTTCGGGGAAATAAGTGTCACCGTAGTTTTTGATCGCGGAGATCGCGGCATTGTCGGCAACGTTCAGTACCACGTCCCCTTTCATGCCCTTGGAATTGTATCCGCCAAGATAGAGGGTGGTCACCTTGGCGCTTTCACCGAGGTTTACCGAGGTCGCTCCTGCATAGGAGCCTGCGGACAGGGAACCGGGGCAAAGGTCGCGGATATCGGCATTGCCGCCGATATTCAGGATGACTGTGCCGGAGTTTGTCGCCGCTACGGAGCGGCTGAATGCCGTGACGTTGATGAACTTTCCGCCGAAGACGTTGATCTCCAATACCTCGTCGGCGGTCAGCGTGCCTGCGCTATCGCCGTTCGGACCGACGACCAGATACATTTTATACGTCGCCGTGTCGATGATAACACCCTCGCCAAGGGTCACGGGATTGAAATTACAGCAGATACCCGCGGCAGAGCCCTTCAGCGTCATTTTGATATTGTCAAACACGGTCGCACCGTTCAGTTTCAGGAACGAAGTGCCGTTGAAATACAGTTCTGCCATGTTTGTTGCCGTGTAGTCCACTCCGCCGTATACGGAGGTGAAGGTAACGGTGCCGTCATGCGCGGGCAGAGAGACTGTGGACGTATTGCCCACCGTATATTTGCCGCAGATAACGATCGTACCGTTTCCACTGCCGATGACGGCGTATGCATCGGCGAGCGTTCCGAGCGGTGCAGTAGCGGCGGTTCCGTCTCCTGTGCCGCCGTCAGTGACAAAGACGACGGTATCCGCCGCAAACGTCGGTAGCAGGCAAAGCATTGCGATACAGAAAAATACAAGAGAAAAAACTATTTTTTTCATCTTTTACTCCTTTGCTTTTATGGTAATCGTGCCGTCCTCGTTATAGAAGACCGAATCTCCAAATCGGATGAGTTTTTTTGCCGCAGACAAATACTCCTCTATGGAGGCAAACGGCGGCTTGTCCTCGGCGATCGCTTTTTTGGCAAGGGCAGCATTGTCGGACAAAAGTCTGTATACAAAGCCCGCCTGCACCTTTGCTCCTTTTACGCAGGAGGTATACGCATCCTCCACGACAAAACGCTTCGTATGGCAGGGGATGCTGCTGGTGCCGACGTATGCGATGATGGAGGGCATCACCGAGGAAATATCTCCCATGTCGGTACAGCCTGCATTCCACGGGCGATGCGGATAGATCTCCTCCTCTTCAAACAGCGTTTTGGCTACGTCCACAAAAGCATTTCGCAGATTGTCATCCTCGCGCCGCGGCATGGCGCCGAGCATATCCTCGATGACAAGGCGACAGCCCATTGCGGCGGCACTGCCTGCAAATGCCTGATTGATGGCATCGTTTGCGCGGGTGATCTGTCCGATGCTACCGCCGCGCACAAAGCTTTCCACGGTTACCTCGGCAGGGATCACGTTGGTCGCCTCGCCGCCGTTGGTAATAATGGGATGAAAGCGGAACTTGCTGTCGCCGCTGAAGCGTTCGCGGATCGCATTGGCGGCGGAAAGTGCGTTGGTCGCCGCATACAGCGCGTTGATGCCAAGCGACGGCGCCGCGCCGTGGCTTGCCTTGCCGATAAAGGTGTACTTCTTGCAGATATACCCGTTGCCGCCGACCTCGATGGAAAAGGGGTGGCTACCACCGTGGATCATCATGCCGATGTCGATGCCGTTTAAAAATCCGCGGTGCATGAATTCCTGCTTGCCGCCGATGAAATGGAGGATGCCTTTTTTGACGAGGTCGATGCGGTAGCCAAGTTCGATCCCTTCCTCGGCAGGGACGACAAACAGGCGTACACCGCCGACAAGCCCGTCCATAGCGCCTTTTGCTTTCAGCGCTTTGGCAAGACCGAGGATGGCGGCACACTGACAATGATGAGCGCAGGCGTGTACTGCACCCGTTTCCTTGTCGCATTCGGGATGCTCGGGGATCAGCAAGGCGTCCATTTCGGCGAATATGCCGATCCAAGGTCCTTCCTTGCCTGTATCTGCGTCTGCATAAAAGCCGGGGATGTCTCCTGCCTCGTGTACGGTGTATCCGTAGCTTTCAAACTTCGTTTTCATAAATGCGTGTGTTTTCCACTCGCGAAAGCCTGCCTCGGGGTTGTTCCAAAGATGCCGCTCAGCTGCAAGGATCTCGTCTTTGCAGGCATCGATCGTTTTAAAAAGTGTTTCGTACATAGAAAGCGTCTCCCTCCTTCTATTTGCATATTACACAAATATACCCGTTCTGTAAATTCGGCTTTCGATGATTTTTTAGATTTTCGATGTTTTATCTGCACTTTTTATATATTTTTGCGTTTTCTGTGCTATAATCAAGTCGAGGGGTGATGCTATGGAATTGCAACGGCTTGGCGAGCTTATGCCGAATATTCAAAAATTCCTGCACGGGATCGGCTGGGACATACCGGGAGGGGAACACAAAGACCAGAACGTCGGCGGACGTCCGAGCGATGCGTTTTTGTACGTGGTGTTTGGAAAAGCAACCTACCGCTTCAGTGATTACACCGTGGAGGTAAAGGCGGGGGATCTTTTGTATCTTGCAAAGGGATGCACGTATGATCTGATCGTACCTTGTGAAAAATACGGGATCGTTTATGCGAATTTTCTTTTTGATCTGCCCGAAGGTACTGCTTTGCGGTGCGAGGCGGTGACGCCGCTCGGCGGAAAAAAGGACGAGCATCTGCTCCGCAAGATCGTAACGACCTGGCATATGCAACCATCTACGATGCAACCGGACTGTCTTTCTATGCTCTATACGATCTATTCCGATTTTCTGAAGGCGAAGCATTCCGTTTATTTGCCTGCGCAAAAAAAAGCGCGCATGGAAAAGGCGAGAGAGTATATAGACGCAAGGCTCTCGGACAGCACGCTGAACGTGCCGATGCTTGCCGAGACCTTTAAAATGAGTGAGTCGCATTTTCGGTATTCCTTCCGGCAGATGTATACGGTCGCGCCTGCACAGTATATCCGTCAGGAGCGGATCCGCCTTGCGAAGGCGCTTTTGCGCGAGACCAACGATACGCTGACCAAGATCGCGGAGGATACGGGCTTCTCGAGCATATATTATTTTTCCGACACCTTTAAAAGGGAGGTCAAATGCTCTCCGGGGGAGTACCGCAAGCGTATGCAGGTCGGTAAGATCAAGCTGTGACCGAACAAAAAAGGCGCAGTCGCATTTGCGACTGCGCCTTTTTAGAAGACGGAGCATTATTTAAAAAGATTTCTTTTCTCGAGCGCGTGGAGCAGGAGCATGCCGATGCCGTAGATGGAGATGACTTCGCCGATTCCCACGGTGAGGAGTAAAAACGGGTAGCTTTCGGGTGCGCCGTAGACCAGCATCAGCACGGGCGGAACGATTGCCATATTGCTGAGCACGCTCGGTAGCGGCACAAGCCACTTGCGTTTGCGGAGCAGACGCGCGAGCACTGCGCCGACAAGGGTGGCAAGGCTGCCGAAGATCACGTCCCAAAGCGCACTGCCCGTCAATGCGTTTGCCAGAAGACAGCCCACGGTAAGCCCGGGGATGGCGGCGGGGGTAAAGTAGGGCAGGACACAGAGTGCTTCCGAAAAGCGGATCTGGATCGCACCGCTCGAAAGCCCCATGAGTGCCGCAAGGTAGGTGAGCAGGACGTACAGCGCGGCGATCAGCGCTGCATGCGTGAGGAATTTGATCTTTTTGTTCATATTCGGTTCTCCTTTAGTTTTGTTTTACGTGAGGAAGGTTTCGAACTCACAAGGGGTATTTTAGCACCTTTTTTAAAGCGGTGCAAGGCTTGTACGAACTTTTTGGAGATTTCGCTGAATTTTTATGGAAAAATGACTTTTCTCTATGATATAATACATATATCTACCCCCAAATGAGGTGCACTATGAAAAAAGTATTTGTTTTTTTACTGGTACTCACCATGCTGACACTCACGGCATTTGCGGCTGAACATGCGTATATTTACGTTAATTCCGAAAACGGTGATGACGGCGCAAACGGTTTGTCGGCGGTGGCGGCGGTCAAGACCTTTACGCAGGCGTGCCGTCTGGCGGAGGAATCGGGCGCGGACAAGGCGTATATCGTCATCACGAATGCGTATTCGTTTCCCGCGACCGTAAACGAGATCCCGCATACGGTTCCGTTTGTGGTTACGACAAAGGACGATGTGACCGATTACGGCGCAAGCGGTGCAAAAGTCACTTTTGGAAAAAATCTGCGGTACGTACTTTTAGGCGATACCGCTTTTGAGAATATCACGGTCGAGTACAGCGGCACGCTCAACTGCGTGGCGCAGTATAACCGCATTACTTTCGGTGGCGGTGTCAATACCGTGCGCCTCGATAACACCGTGAGCGGTCTGTACGTGGTCGGCGGCTGGCAGAGCCCCGAGGACGGCAAGGCGACCGAGCTTGACTCGCACATCACCATCCAAAGCGGCTCGTTCCTCAACGTCATCGGCGGTTCTCGTCAAAAGGCGGCGGAGGGAAGCGGTCTTGAACTGCAAGGCACGCATTATATCACGGTTGCGGGCGGCGAGATCGAGAATCTTTACGGCGCTTCCGTGCAGCATAACTGGAGCCGAAACGCCGTTCTTACCATGACGGGCGGCAAGGTGAAGAATTTCCACGTTGGCGGCGACCTTTCCCGCCGTCTGAACGGTACGGCAACGGTCACCCTTACAGGCGGTGAGATCGGGGCATTGCACGTCAACAACGTCATTGGCAATGCCGACGTGCAGCTGCTCGGCACCAAGGTCGGCACCGTAGACGTTTCCTACTATAACAGCGAGGTGGACGAACTGCACGTCAAGGCAAAGTCGGTAAAATCGCTCACCTATGATGCACTGTATTATACCGTAGCGGAAATTGCGGCGATCAACGGCTTTGATTCCGTGCAGAACAACGCCGTGATCTACGTCAAAGCCGGTGCCGACGGCGACGGCAGAAGCGAGAATACCCCCACCTCGTTTGCAACCGCTTTGCAGATGGCGGCGGAGAAGGATGCGGTCATCACCCTCATCGGCAGAGTGCGGGTACAGGACGTTACCGAGCCTGTGCATGCAAACTGCATTACCGTGACCGGTATGGATAGCGGCGCAACGCTGGAGATCGGCGGCACCTACACGCTTTCGGGCGAGACTGCTTTCCAAAACGTAACGGTCAGTGGCGCTTTCGATGCGAAAGACGGCTGTCTCATCGTAGAAAAAACGGCAACACCGCTGAACGTCCGTGTCTCGGGCAGTGCACATCTGTACACGGGTACGTATGACGAGATCATCGCGGCAAAGCACGTTCTGGTTTCGGGCGCGACGGTCGGTAGCATTGACGGTGGCACGGATGCGACCGTTGAGATCCACGGCGGCAAAGTAGGCACGGTGGATTCCGCGGCGGCAAAACGCTTTGCCCTGACCGTCGGCGGCGGCAGTGTGGAGAAGGTCGTTTTCCGCAATATCACCGAGGCGCTTTCCTGCACGCTTGTCGGCGGTTCGATCGGCGCGTTTGAGATCGCGGGCGAAACCGTAAAGGGAACGCTCACGCTCGACGAACGGTATTTCACCGCGGAAAGCCTCGGCGAAGCGGCAGACCTCTTCGGCAGAGGCGGTGAACGGGTATTCTTCCTTGCCGACGGTGCGAAAGGCAGCGGTATGAGCGCAAGCTCGCCCTCCTCTTCGCTTGTGGATGCCTACGCCGCGCTTGCACAGAGCGGCGGCAAGATCGTTATATGCGGAAAGTACACGGTTGCCACTGCGTTTAACATGGGCGTGAATCAGAAGAAGATTACCATTACCAGCGTCTACGAAAGCGTGGATTACCGCGTGACGAACGGCGCGGAGCTGGTGCTTGCCAAGAACTTCTACTGCGGCGGCGAGACCGAGTTTTGCGATATCACGCTTCGCGCGGGTGGAAAATACGTTTCCATCTATGCAAATGCACATCCGCTGGTGCTCGGAGAGAATATCACCTCGATCGCAGACACCGTCAGTGAGACCTATCTTTCGGTCATGGGCGGCAATCAGCAGGCACTTACGGACAAGACGACCGACCTCGCCATCCACAGCGGCACGTGGCAGAGAGTGCGCGGCGGCACGGCGGCGGACGGCAGTAAAAATACCAAGGTAAATCTGCGGATCTACGGCGGTACGTTTATGGAGACGGTCACGCTTGGCAGTTCGCTTTCCCATGACGGCGACATCACCGCAGAGATCCACGGTGGCGAGTTCCGTGCAGGCATCCTTGCCTCCACGCTTTCGAATCATACGCATGCCTTGAACAGTAACGTTACGTTTACGGTTACGGGCGGCACGGTCCACAGGTACATCAAGGTGGCAAATTCTGCGGTAGGTACTTACAGCGGCAGCTATACGTTGAACATTCTCGGCGGCAACCTTGCGCATCTCACCGAGATCGTGGGTGCGGACGGGCTCGGCACGATGACCTCCACGCTTGCCGTGGCGGAGAATATCGACCTCGATGCCGAGATCACGGGCAGCTATTCTTTTACCAATCCCATTCGCTCGAATGGCGCGGATCCGTGGTTGTTCTATTGTGACGACTACTATTATTACACCGCGACCACGGGTAGCACGATCGGTCTCGCCCGCGCGGCAAACATCGGTGACCTTAAGTACGCCGAGTATAAGACTGTCTACGATCCCGAGGACGGACACATGTGGTCGCGCAGTCTCTGGTCGCCCGAGATCCACTATTACACGGATGAAGAGATCGGCAAGGGGAACGGCGGCTGGTATCTGTTTATGGCGTGCGACAACGGCGAGAATATTTATCACCGTATGTACGTTGCCAAGTGTCTTGACGGGGACGATCTCCTTGGCAGATGGGGACATCCCGTCACGGGTGAGGTGAACGTGCCTGCGGTGGTAACGGCAGAGGCGATCCCCGATTTTGCGGATACGTGGGCGGCAGGCATGAGCGAGGTGCGCGTAAACGGCAAACTCTATATGCTCTACGTCACCGAGCGCGGCAGATACACCGAGGGTGAAAAGTTCTACCAGACCATCAACATCGTGGAAATGACCAATCCGTGGACGATCGTCGGCGAGTCCAAGGTCATCTGCTATCCCGAGTATGCGTGGGAAAAGGGTGGCGGAACGGGCAGTGCTCCCGAGGTCGTGGAGGGCGCAACCGCAGTCTATGCCGACGACGGCACTGTCTATATCGTTTACTCGGGCAGTGGCTACTGGACGACCGAATACTGCCTTGCGACTCTGAAATATATCGGCGGCGATCCTTTGGAGATCACCTCGTGGGAAAAGGCAAAAGAGCCCTTCCTTTACAAATCGGCAGAGATCAACGGTTGCGGACACGCCTCTTACGTGACCGACACGGCGGGGCAGAGATGGGTATGTTACCATGCCTATATCGGAAAAGATACCAGCAGCGGACGCTTTGCGTTTGCAGAGCCGTATACGGCTGACAAAAACGGCATCGTTGTTGCAGACGGTAGCGGACATCCCGCACCGCTTAATGCGTTGCAGAAAGCGGCGTACAATCCGCTTCCGCTTGCAAAGCGCATCCGTGGCTTTGACAGCGAAAAAACGGTTGCGGCAGGCAGGGCGGTGGTGCGTCTTACCATCGGCGACCTCACAGGCTATGTCAACGATGCGCCGCGCGGACTGGATGCCGCGCCCGTGATCCGCAATTCCCGTACCATGCTTCCCGTACGCTTTGTTGCCGAGAGCCTTGGGGCTACGGTCGGCTGGGATGGCACTACGAGCACTGTCACCGTCAAGACCGAAACAACCTCTATTGAGATCGTTATCGGCAAGGCGACGGCAAAGGTCAACGGCGCCGAGGTCAAACTGGATTCTCCCGCGTTTATCGAAAAGAGTCGCACCTATCTCCCCGTGCGTTTCGTTGCCGAAAACCTCGGCGCCGAAGTTGCATGGGACGGTGCGACCAGTACGGCTACGCTTACAAAATAACAAAAAGACCGCTTCGGCGGTCTTTTTTGTATCATAATCTGCAAAAATATCGTAAAGTGCAAAAAGTGCAACTGAAGAAAATCTGTTTTTGCACGGCAACACAAAGATTTTACAAGAAGGAAAGGATTTTTTTCGTTGCACATGCGGCAAGCGTGTGTTATAATGAATTGTAAACAAATTTTTTGAGAAGAGAGGGACTTTTATGCAAAAAACCAACAAGAATCTCCGCTTTTTTGCGGTGATCCTCTTCACCCTGGCGCTTTTGACGGCGCTGACGGTGCTGACCGTGTCGGCAGAGGACGCAATTTATCTCTACGTCAACTCTGAGACCGGTAATGACCGCAGTGACGGCGAATCGCCCGAGAATGCAGTCAGAACCTTTACGCAGGCATGCCGTTTGGGTGCGAATGCAGGTTATGATAAGGCATACCTTGTCTTTACCAACGCTTATTCTATCCCCAAGACGGTCAAGGAGATCGAGCATCCCGACGTAGAGTTTGTCCTCACCACCAAGGATGAGACGACCGACTATGCGGAGACCGTGGGCGCAAAGATCGTCTACGGCTCGGGTCTGCGCTATTATCTCTACGGCGACACCACCTTTGACAACATGACCTTTGAGTACACAAAGTCTGTTGTCTTCGTCGCACAGTACAACCACATCACCTTTGGCGAGGGCATTCGGTTCAAGCGCCTTGATGCGGATGCAAACGTGCTTTACATCGTCGGCGGCTGGCAGAGCCCTCTGGACGATTTCGATACCACCAAGGATTCGCACATCACCATTCGCGGCGGCGATTTCGAATACGTTATCGGCGGCTCGCGCCAGAAGGGTACGGGCGCCTCGGGTACCACGTACTTTGGCACCAACCACATCGAAATGAGCGGCGGCAAGGTCGCCAAGATGTTCGGTGGCTCGTATGCAAACCAGATCTCTACCAGTGCAGTCATCAACATCACGGGCGGTGAGGTTGGTGTGCTCTACGCGGCAGGCGATGCTACCCGCCGTCTCGAAAGCGACGGAACGGTCACCCTCAGCGGCGGTACCGTCGGCGACGTGCACATGAACAACGTCATCGGCACGGCTACGCTGACGCTGGACGGCGCTAAGGTCGGCTCTGTGGACATGACCTATGCCAATGCCGAGCAGACCACCAATGCGCGCAAGGCAAACAAGCCCGATACGCTGTACTATAACGCACAGTATTACACCAAGGAAGAGATCGCTGCCTTCGGCGCGGCATTTGACAACGTGGAAAACATCTCCAAGGTCTATGCAAAGTCGGGTGCAAGCGGCACCGGTGCAAGCGAGGACGATCCCACCTCCTTTGAGAACGCTGTCAAGATCGCAAGCGAGGCGGAGAGCGTGATCGTGCTGATCGGCACGCAGAAACTCACCGAGTTTACTGAGCCTGCACACGACAATACCATCGTGATCGAGGGCGCTTCCTCCACGGCAACGCTGGAGATCGACGGTACCTACACCTTCGGCGGCAAGACCGAGTTCCGCGACATGCGCCTTAGCGGCAAGGGTACACTCAATGCCAAAAACGGCACCGCGGTGATCGACGCCTCGGTCGGCGCATACTTTACCTACAACGTCATCGGCTCTGCAGAGCTGTATGCCGGTAAGATCGGCACCGTTACCGATGCGGGCTACGTGCTGATCAACGGCGCAGAGGTCGGCTCGGTCACGGGCGGCACCGATGCATTTACCCTGGAGATCCTCAGCGGTAAGGTCGGCGCGGTCAAGACCACCGACTCCTCCATCGCGACCGCAAAGCTTGCAGTCAGCGGCGGTACGGTCGATAAGATCACCTTTAATAACGTTACAAAGGAGCTTTCCTATCTGCTCTACGGCGGTGAGGTCAAGGAATATGCCGTAGAGGGCACGAACGTAACGGGCGAGCTTCAGCTCGACACCGCAAAGTTCACGGTAGATTCCCTCGGCGCGGCCGCCTCTATCTTCAAGGCGAGAACCGACGTTGTGTACTTCCTCAGCGATGCGGGTAACGGCAACGGTACCTCGGCAAATGCGGCAGGCAACAGCCTTGCGGATGCGTTTGCAGCTATCGGCGACAACAACGGTACCATCGTTTTGGTTGGCCCCTACGTAACCCCTGTATTCTCGTCTACCGGTTCCGGCTTTATCGTACCGAAGCACGCAGGCGAGATCACCATTACCTCCGTATATGACGGCGTGGACTACCGCAAGAGCGCGGATGCCGCCCTCATCATCACGCAGAACATCTATCTCGGCGGCGACACCGTGATCGACGGGCTGCGTATCACCAACAAGAAGTCCTACGGCGGCATCCTTGCAGCCTATAACGATCTGTTTGTCGGTGCAGACGTTGTGACCGACTATGCAGGCACCGTTCTGCATTACCCCAGCCTTGTCGGCGGTACCTATGAGGCGGTACAGGACGTTGCCTGTGAGATCGTCGTCAACGGCGGTAACTGGCAGAGAGTCCGTCTCGGCAACTCCACGGGTATTCCCGTGAACGCCAACGTGCATATGACCATCAACGACGGTTATTTTGCAGAGACCGTTACGCTCAGCACCGCTTCTACGCACACGGGCGACCTTACGCTCGTTGTCAACGGCGGTACCTTTGTTGCCGGCATCACCGGCGCGGCAATGAGCAAGGACGAGTACTCCTTTACCGGTAACATGACCATTGAGGTCAACGACGGAGATATTTACGGCAGAGTTCGCCCCACCAGCACTGAATTCGGTTCCTTCAACGGTACCTACAACGTGATCATCCGCGACCAGAACCCCGTGCATACCACTGAGTTTGTGGGCACCGAGGGGCTGAAGGGCGAGATCACCTCCACGCTCTCGGTCGGCGAAAACGTGGACATCAACGCGGACGTAGTCGGCACCACCAGCTTCACCAGCCTTGTGCGTGAGAGCCCCAACGGCGCAGACCCGTGGCTCTTCTTCCACGACGGCTATTACTACTACATTGCAACCGCGGCAGGCAAGGGCCTGCAGCTTGCAAAGGCGCCCAACCTTTCCGATCTGCTGAAGGCAGAGAGCAAGCAGATCTACAAGCCCGAAAAAGGACACGAATGGTCGGCGCATCTCTGGTCGCCCGAGATCCATTACTTCTCGGCTGAGGAGATCGGCGCGGAGTATGCAGGTTGGTACTGCTTCCTCGGCAGCCAGCCCGATGATGCTTGGCATGAGGCCAACGGCGCTGTGGACGATCCCGCAGGCTTTGGCGAGCAGCGTGCACACGTCATCAAGTGCCTCACCGACGATCTGCAGGGACCCTGGGGTCACCCCATCACGGGTGAGCCGAACGTTCCCCAGAAGATCCAGTTCCCCGACAGCGACTTCAACGTCAACGAGCTGACGGGCGGTTGCTCGGTCATCACCATCAACGGTGTCAAGTATATCACCTTCATCAGCGAGGTGGGCAGAGAGACCAGCGGCACCGCGGATATGAACTTCTACCAGACCATCAACATTGCAAAGTTCACCAACCCCTGGACTATTGAGGGTCAGCCTACCGTCATCTGCAAGCCCGAGTACGATTGGGAAAAGGGCGGCAGTGAGGACGGCATCCACCCGCAGGTCGTTGAGGGCTCTACCGCCGTATACGGTCCGAACGGTGAGGTCTACATCATCTACTCCGGCTCCGGTTACTGGACGGCGAAGTACCAGCTCGGTCAGCTGACCTATATCGGCGGTCCGAACGGCGATCCCACCGATCCCGCAAGCTGGTCGAAGAAGCCGACCTCCATCTTCTCGCAGTCGGCAGAGCTGACGGGTTGCGGACACGCATCCTACGTCACCGACACTGACGGTCAGGGTTGGATCTGCTACCATGCATATCCCAAGGGCGACAACAACCGCCGTGCATACGTGGAGCCGTACTACTTCACCGAAGAGGGCGTAGTCATCGGTAACCGTTCGGGTCATCCCGCTCCCGTCTCCACCGTGTACACCGCAAAGGCAAATCCGTTGCCCATCGCAAAGCGTATCGTCGGCTTTGACAAGACGGACGCGGCAAAGGAGACCTTTGCCTTTACGAGAGAGTACGACGGCAGATTCACCGACGTTACGAATGCACACTGGTTCTTCTCCTTTGTGGAAAAGGCATACCGCATCGGCCTTGCCAACGGCACCTCGAACACCAAGTTCTCGCCGGACAATACCTTTACGGTTGCACAGGCACTGACCGCGGCGACCAACATCCACAAGATCTACAATGCAAAGGAAGTCCGCGCGGCGGCCGCAGGAGAAAAGTGGTACGATCCTTACGTAGAATACTGCGTACAGAACGGTATCATCACCGCAGGTCAGTTTGCAAACCTCGATGCCAACATCACCAGAGGTGATATGGCGATCGTCTTTGCAAACGTACTTCCCGAAAGCGAGTACACGGCAGTCCGCCGCGGCTCGAATCCCGACGTTACCGAGGATATGTCCTGCTACAAGGCAGTTGCAAAGCTGTACAACGCGGGCATCGTCGGCGGCGACGCGGGCACGGGCAATTACCGCCCGAACGACTCTATCAAGAGAAGTGAGGCTTGCGTAATCTTTACCCGCATTGCATTGCAGGGCGAAAGAGCAAAAGGATAAAGACAAAGAGTGGCAGAAATGCCACTCTTTTGTTCTTATTTTTACAAAAGATCCGTTTTCTACATTGTAAAGATTTCTATATCGCTGTAAAATAGAACTTAAATTCTGACAAAGGACGGCACGGCATGAAAAAGTTTTTTCTGTGTTTTACGGTAATCTGTATGCTGCTTGCATGCGCTGCGCTTGCAGTCGGCGCTGCAGAGGACGTTGAATACGTCTATCTCCACGGCGAGCTTGGTGACGACAACGCTTACAACGGCAGAAGCGCCACCACTCCCTTTAAGACCATGACACGCTGCTACAATGCGGCAAGAGAGTCCACGGCGGATAGAGTGGTGATCGTTATCACACACGAGTATCCGCTGCCGAACGGTATTACCGAGCAGCCGCATGAGATCCCCGTCACTGTGACAACGCGCGACGATACGACCGACTTTGCCGAGACAAACGGTGCAAAGTTTGCGTTTGGCAATTCCAAACGCTACATTCTGCGCGGTGACACGACCTTTGAGCATATCGAGTTTACCTATACGAATTCGATCAACTTTGTCGCACAGTATAACCATATCACCTTTGGCGAGGGCTGTGTACATACGCCGCTTACCACGGGTGGTGCCGGTATCTATCTTGTCGGCGGCTGGCAGAGCCCGGCGGATACGGCAGATACCTCGCTGGATTCGCACATCACGATTCAAAGCGGCAGCTTTGCACGCGTGATCGGCGGCACTCGCCAGATGGGCGACGGTCAGAAAGGAACGACCTATTACGGCACGCATCATATCGACATCTTGGGCGGTGAGATCGACGTGCTCTACGGTGCATCGGCAGTGAACCAGATCAGCGACAGCGCCGTTATCAACGTTACGGGCGGCAAGATCGGCACGCTCTACACAGGCGGTGACGTTACCCGCCGACTGGAGAAGGATGCCACCGTGTATCTCACAGGCGGCGAGGTTGGTGCGGTACACGTCAACAACGTCATTGGCTCCGCCAAGGTCTATATGCAGGGTACAAAGATCGGTTCGATGGATATTGGCTATCAGACCGCCGACCTTGAAAAAATGGCGACCAAGGCAAACAAACCCGACACGCTTTATTACGATGCGCGCTTCTACACCCCCGAGCAGATCACGGCGTTTGGCATCGGTTTTACAGAGACTGAAAATGTCACCTATATCTATACCAAGGCGGGCGCACACGGCGACGGCATGACCGCTTCCACGCCTGCTTCCTTCAAGGATGCGATGCAGACCGCCGCGGACACCAATGGCGTTATTATCGTGCAGGGCACGGTCACGCTGACCGATTTCGTCGAACCCGCGCATGAGAACAGGATCCTCCTCCGTGCAGAAAACGCCAATTCCAAACTGACGTTGCAGGATAAATACACCCTTGCGGGACCCACCGAGTTTTCCATTACTGTAAACGGCAATGCCGCTTTGCATGCGGAAAAGGGTTGCTTTATTGCCTCTGAAAAGGCAAATATCAACTCCCGTTTTGACATCGTCGGTTCGGCAGAGCTTTATCGCGGCAGTTATAACAGTATTACTGCGGCAGGTAACGTATATATCGACGGCGCCAAGGTCGACAGCATCACGGGCGGCGGCGATGCCTTCCGTCTGGAGATGATGTCGGGTACGGTCGGTACCGTGCGCACCGCCGAGACCTCGGTCGGCACGGCAGAGATCGCCGTCAACGGCGGCGAGATCGGCGAGATCGTATTTTGCGGTGTCACCAAGGAACTTGCGCTCGGTCTTTTCGACGGCAAAGTCGGCAAGTATACCGTGCAGGGCGACAACGTCCGCGGCACGCTTCGCATGGAGGAAACCAAGTTCACCCTTGCTTCGCTCGGCGATGCGGCATCGCTCTTTGCCGTAGATACGCATAAGGTCTACTTTGTGCGCGCAGGCGGCACGGGCAACGGCACCAGCTACAGCGCCGCAGGCGGCAGTCTTGCCGAGGCATATCAGGCAATCGGCGACAATGACGGTACCATCGTCATTTGCTCGCCTTACGACGTCCCCGTGTTCTCGCACACAGGCTCGGGCTTTCTTGCACCGAAGCATAAGGGCGAGATCACCATTACCAGCGTATATGACGGCGTGGACTACCGCGAAACGGCAGACGCTTATCTCGGTATCCCGCGCAACACCTATCTCGGCGGTACGACCGTGATCGACGGCATCCACCTCGTTTGCAAGGCGAACTATAACGGCATTTTCGCCGCATACAATGATCTGACGATTGGCGCGGATGTCCGTTGCTCGGCAAATGCGGGCATAACGTTGCCTTGCCTGCTCGGCGGTACGTGGGAGGCGGTCGAAAACGTTTCCTGCAATATCGTTTTGAACGGCGGTGACTGGCAGCGTATCCGCCTCGGCAACTCCTCGAATACGCCGAAGAACGCAAGTGTGACGATGACCGTAAACGGCGGCCGTATCCGCGACCATTTCATGCTCGCCTCTGCGGGTAACCACGACGGCGGTACGCTGAAGGTCGTTGTCAACGGCGGTACGTTCGATATGGGCATCGTTGCCGTCGGTTATGAAAAGGACGGCAACGCCGCTACGGCAGATTTTGTCGTGGAGCTGAACGGCGGCACGGTATGCCGCTGGATCCGTCCGCGCCAGAACAACGTAGGCACTGTAAACGGTACCTTTACCGTCAATATTCAGGGCGGCGACTTCTCGCATCTCGTCGATATCAGCGGTGATACGCGCGAGGGCGACAGCCTTGTGACTCGGCTGAACGTCAGCGAGGCCGTCGATCTCGATGCTGCGCTCACGGGTACCTATACCTATCAAAATTATTTGCGCGCGGGCGCAGACCCCTTCCTCTTCTATAACGAGCAGGACGGCTGGTACTACTATATGTCCACAAGCGGCAACAACGTGCGTTTGCTGAAGACTGCCAACTTTGCCGATCTTGACAACTGCCTTGCGGCAACCATCTACGATCCCGCCGACGGGCAGGAGTTCTCCTCCTCGCTCTGGGCACCCGAGATCCATTATCTCTCCGAAAAGGACGTTGGTGCGGAGCATGCGGGATGGTATCTCTACGTCGGCGGTAGCCCTGAAGGCATGTCCAATACCGAAAAGCAGTTCCTCCACGTGCTGAAGTGCCTGGACGGTGACGATCTGATGGGCAGATGGGGACATCCCCTGACGGGCGAGGTCAACGTACCGCAAAAGGTCGAATTCCCCGGCACGACTATCAACACCAAGGATTGCACCGCGGATGCAAGCTTTATTACGATCGGCGGCAAGAAGTATTTCCTCTGCTTTACCACATATGGCAGGGAGACTTCGGACACAGATAACGTTAAGTTCTATCAGTCGCTTGTGATTGCGGATATTGAGAATCCGTGGACCTTTACGGGGGCTTCCGATATCTGTGTTCCCGAGTATGATTGGGAAAAGGGCGGTGCGAATAAGACGTATCCGCAGGTCGTAGAGGGCCCGTTTGCCATCTACGCTCCCGACGGCACGGTGTATATCGCGTATTCGGGCAGCGGCTACTGGACGACGCTCTACAGCCTCGGCGCGCTCCGCTACAAGGGCGGCGAGCCAAAGGATATCACCTCTTGGGAAAAACTGACCGCGCCGTATCTGTCCAAATCGGATACGGTCAACGGTTGCGGTCACGCCTCCTTCTTTACCGATACGGCAGGGAAGAGCTACGTTGTATACCATGCTTACCTCGGTACAACGGCAGGCGGCACCCGATACACCTTTATCGAGCCGTTTACGGCCGATAAAAACGGCATTACGGTCGGAAACGGCAGCGGAAAGCCCGCGCCTGTTGAAACCGTTTGGACGGCGAGCGTCAATCCGCTTCCGCTTGGCAAGCGAATCGGAAACTTTACCGAGACCAAGACGGTGCCGAGCAATAAAACGGTCGTCAAGCTCACCATCGGCAAGATGGAGGGGCTGGTCAACGGCAGTGTAAAGCCGTTGGATGCCGCACCCATCATCCGCAACAGTCGCACCATGCTTCCCGTGCGTTTTGTTGCCGAGAATCTCGGCGCAACCGTTGGTTGGGACGGCGCGACAAGCACGGTGACTGTGACCACAGCGACCACCAAACTGGAAATTAAGATCGGTGCGACCACGGCAAAGATCAATGGCGCGGAGGTCACGCTGGACTCTCCTGCGTTTATCGAGAACAGCCGCACCTATCTCCCCGTGCGCTTTGTTGCCGAGAATCTCGGTGCCGAGGTGGCGTGGGACGGCGCAACTTCGACAGCAACGTTGACCAAGTAAAAATCATTACAAAAACAGATCCTCCGCTTTTTCCTTTTTGGTAAAAGCGGAGGATCTGTTTTTTGCAAAATGTTTCGGTATTGCCATATATCCCTTAATATGGTAGAATAAAGAAAATTGGTATTGGAGGAAGTTCCATGACGCCGAAACATCAAATTTTCAAAAATATATTTTTTGGGGTTTTATGCTTGGTACTTATGACCGCGCTCGGCGTGTATGCTTTTGCTGCGGAGAATGTTGTTTACCTCGCAGACGGCGGCAGCGGTGACGGTGCTTCGCCTTCGGCTCCGCTCGGCAGCATGACAGATGCCTTTAACGCACTCGGTGCGGATGGCGGTACGATCGTTGTCAGCGATGTTTACACCATTGAAACGCAATTTGTAGCGCCTGCACACCAAGGAGCGATCACGATCACATCCTTATATAACGGTGTGGACTATGCAAAGAGCGATTCGGCATCGTTGCAGTTCAAGGCAAACTTCTATTGTGGCGGCACGACTGCGTTTAACCATATCACGCTTTGTCAGGTCGCTTCCGCGACCAACGCAACGCCGTATTATGGTATTTTCGGCCGTGCGCATGACCTGTCCTTGGGGGAGGGGATCATCTCGGCTCGCGCTGAAGGATGCCATACATATCTTTCCGTGATCGGAGGCTCCAGCGCAGTCTATACTGATGTGCGTGCGAAGATCCATATACAGAGCGGCACTTGGCAGCGTGTTCGCGGCGGTGCCAACCGGGGCGGCAGTACCGGATATGACATTGCACTCACGGTGGATGGCGGCATCTTTATGGAAAAACTGATTTTAGCAAGCTGTGCGCCGATCGGAAAAGATGCCGGCGGCAATCTGTCCTTCCCAAACAACTCCCATAGCGGCGACATAACTGCGGTCATCAACGGTGGCACCTTTTACGGCGGTATTGCGCTGACCTCCTTCCTTTCGGATACGGATACTTACGAGGGTGATGCGGCGATTACCGTCAACGGTGGTACGATCCACGGTATGCTCTCGGTCGCTTTCGACGCGGTCGGTGTGCATAACGGCACCTATACACTGACGGTCAACGGCGGCGAGTTTATGCATCTGACCGATCTTTCCGGTAGCGCAGACCTTGCGGGGGATATGACCTCCTCTCTTTGCTATGCTGAAGATGTTGACCTTTATGCAGCAGAGTCGGGCGAGATCACATTTACCAACTATCTTCGCCGCAACAATGCCGATCCGTTTGTGTTCTGTCACGATGGCTATTATTATTATACCAGCACCGGTGACAAAACGGTGAGCCTGATCTGTGCGGCGAATATTGCGGATATACAAACGGCACAGGCGCATGTTATCCTTACACCTGTAGTTGGAGAGAACCTTTGGTCGCCGGAGATCTGGTATTTTACGGCAGAGGAGATCGGCGCGGAAAATGCCGGATGGTATATGTTTGTTGCCTATGATGACGGTACTACGGCAAATCAACGCCAGTATGTTGCAAAGTGTTTGGACGGAGACGATCTGCTCGGACGCTGGGGCGATCCCGTTACAGGCGAGGTCAATGTTCTGCGCAAAATGACCTTTACAAATGGCGGTTACAACGAAAACGAGCTTTGCGGCGGTACCTCGGTCATTCGTATCGGCGGCAAGACCTATCTCACCTTTGTCAGTGAAAAGGGAAGGGGTACCGCAGAGTTCCATCAGACGATCAATATTACCGAGTTTGAGAATCCTTGGACGATCACAGGTACTCCTGTAGAGATCTGCCGCCCCACCGAACCGTGGGAGATGGGAGGATACTATAAGAGCACGGTGGAAGCGGACAAGTGGTGGCCGCAGGTCGTAGAGGGGGCATCGGCTGTCTATGCTCCTACGGGTGAAGTGTATCTCATGTACACCGGGAGCGGTTATTGGACCGAAGATTATGCACTTGGGTTCCTGCGCTTCAAGGGAGGCGATCCGCTACAGGCAGACAACTGGGAAAAGAATACCGACCGTGTGATCAAGGATGACCTGTGGTATAGCGAATGGGAGAGCAGATGGTATTATAAAGATCTGTTTGCAGGGCGCGGAACTCTCTATCATCCTGTATTTGCGCGGGTTGCAAGAGCCGATCTGCATGCCGGCACGGTGAATGGATGCGGTCACGGCTCGTATTTCACGGATGCGGATGGGCAGACATGGGTGGCGTATCATGGATACATCGGCGAGGACACTTCTTCCAAGCGTTTTTCCTTTGTCGAGCCGATGTATGTCACTGCAAACGGAGTTACGATCGGTGACGGCAGCGGACACCCCGCATCGCTCACCACTGCGTATACCACTGCGGCAAATGCTATGCCGCTTGTTAAAAAAATTGCAGATTTTGATACCGTTGTCCTTGCGGCGGATTCCAAGCCCAAGCATGTCGCACTTCGATTTAATCCTATAGCGGAAGCAACCGAATATGCTCTGTATCGGGATGGCGACCTGCTTGCAATTGTACAGGACGCATATTACTATACAGATAGCGATGCGGCAACCGGAAAGCATGTGTATACTGTCGAGGCGAAGAACGGTGAGCTCGTTTTGTCTGCTGCAAAGGCGATTGGTACTTCTTTCGCAGGTTTGCAATACGTGGATCTCAATCAAGACGGTAAGGTTACTGTACGGGATGTGCTCCTGCTTGTAAAGGCATATGTTGGAAAGCAGTATACGGGTGTTTCTTTACTGGATGTCTTGCATTTGCTAAAATGTCTATAATAAAAAAATCTCCGCTTTCGCGGAGATTTTTTTACGGTTAGAACAGGCCCGTGATCTTGCCGTTTTCGTCTACGTCGATCTTTTCAGCGGCGGGCACCTTGGGCAGTCCCGGCATGGTCATGATGTCGCCGGTCAGCACAACGATAAAGCCTGCACCTGCGGAGATCTTGACGTTCTTGATCGTCACGGTAAAGCCTTCGGGAGCGCCGAGCTTGGTCGGGTCGTCCGAGAAGGAATACTGCGTTTTTGCAACGCAGATGGGGAGGTTGGCATAGCCGAGCGCGGTCAGTGCGTCGATCTGCTTCTTCGCCGCGGGGAGAACGGTGATGCCGTCGCCGCCGTACACGCGCTTGACAAGGGTTTCGATCTTGTCCTCAATGGAGCCGTCAAGCTCGTAGGAGAAGGAGAAGTCGTTCGGCTCCTCGCAAAGGCGTACCACCTCTTCGGCAAGAGCCATGCCGCCTTCGCCGCCCTTTGCCCATACGTCGGACAGGACAACGTTTACACCGAGCGCCTTGCACTTTTCAATAACCAGCGCGACTTCTGCGTCGGTGTCGGTGGGGAAACGGTTGACCGCAACCACGGAGGGAAGCTTGTATACGTTCTTGATGTTGGAAACGTGGCGGAGCAGGTTAGGCATACCTTTTTCGAGTGCCGCAAGATTCTCTTCACCAAGCTCAGTCTTTGCAAGACCGCCGTGCATCTTGAGCGCACGAATGGTGGCAACGATTACGACTGCGGAGGGGTGCAGGTCGGCGAGACGGCACTTGATGTCGAGGAACTTTTCTGCACCAAGGTCTGCACCAAAGCCTGCCTCGGTGATGGCGTAGTCGCCAAGCTTCATGGCAAGCTTGGTTGCCGTGACCGAGTTACAGCCGTGTGCAATATTTGCAAAAGGACCGCCGTGTACGAGTGCGGGCGTGCCCTCGAGCGTCTGTACGAGGTTCGGCTTGAGCGCGTCCTTGAGAAGCGCGGTCATGGCACCCTGCGCATTCAGGTCGCCGCAACGGACAGGCTTGTCGTCAAAGGTGTAGCCGACGATAATGTTCGCAAGACGGTTTTTGAGGTCAGTGATCGAGGTGGCAAGGCAGAGCACAGCCATGATCTCGGAAGCAACGGTGATGTCAAAGCCGTCCTCACGCGGCACGCCGTTGACCTTGCCGCCGAGACCGTCAGTGACAAAGCGGAGCTGGCGGTCGTTCATGTCTACGCAGCGCTTCCAGGTGATGCGGCGCACGTCAATGCCGAGCTTGTTGCCCTGATGGATGTGGTTGTCGAGCATTGCCGCAAGCAGGTTGTTTGCGGCACCGATGGCGTGAAAGTCGCCTGTAAAGTGGAGGTTGATGTCCTCCATCGGCACGACCTGTGCGTAGCCGCCGCCTGCCGCGCCGCCCTTGACGCCGAATACGGGGCCGAGCGAGGGCTCACGCAGGGCGACCATAACGTTCTTGCCGATGCGGCGCAGACCGTCTGCAAGGCCGATGGTCGTGGTGGTCTTGCCCTCTCCCGCCGGGGTGGGGGTGATGGCGGTCACCAGCACGAGCTTGCCGTTTTCTTTTTTGCATTCGTCCATGATCGAAAGATCGATCTTGGCTTTATAGCGACCGTATTGCTCGAGGTATTTGTCCTCGATGCCGGCGGTCGCCGCGATCTCGGTGATCGGCTTCATTTCGCACTGCTGTGCGATCTCAATGTCCGAAAGATAAGCCATGTTCTTCTCCTTTGATATATAAAAAATACCTATACCGATATTTTCGCAGATTTTTGTCTTTTCGTCAAGGTGATTTGCAAATTTTCCGCTGTTTTTTTGCATGGAAAGCATGGTAGCGCATATATTTGGAGAAGAAAGGGGGAATGACCGTGCCCGAAAATACGCTTGCCGCACTGCTTACGCACGACGCGGATCATGAAACGGTGCTTGCGTCCGTGCGGAGTCTTGTGGAGCGGTATCCGTTTTTGTCCTTTAGCTATCTGACCGAGAGCGTAATGGGAAAAGGTATCCCGCTTCTCCGCTTTGGCGAGGGGGAAAAGGAATTCTATTATATCGGCGCACATCACGGTGCCGAACGTATCACCGCGGCGGTGCTTTTACGCTTTGCCGCCGAGCTGTGCGCGCGGTATACGGCGGAACTGCCCGTGCACGGCTTGGATCTCGGTTATCTTTTCCACACGCGCACGCTATATATCCTGCCGATGCTGAACGTAGACGGTGCCGACATTGCGGCTCACGGCGCACCGCGGGACAGTCTTTGGTTTTCGCGGCTGGTCACGATGAACGGTTCGGAAGATTTTACACACTGGCAGGCAAATGCGCGCGGTGTGGACCTTAACCACAATTATGATGCAGGCTTTGACATGTATAAGCCGATTGAAGCCGAGCTCGGCATCACGGGCGGGGCACCCTCCCGCTTTGCGGGTGAGCATCCCGAAAGTGAGCCTGAAACAGGGGCACTTGTCAATTTTTTGCGCTTTAATCATCCGACGGCGCTGATGAGCCTGCACACGCAGGGGCGCGAGATCTACGGTAGCGTGGACACACCTGCCGCAAAACGGCTTGCAACACTCACAGGCTACACGCTTGCAACGCCCACGGGTGCCGCCGCTTACGGAGGCCTTGCCGATTACTGCATCGGCACGCTTGGTATACCCGCCTTCACGCTGGAGTGCGGCAAGGGACAAAACCCTCTCCCGCATCGGCAATTGCCGCTCCTTTACGCAGAGGTGCGCGAGGCGCTGTTTGTCTTCCCAACGCTGTTTTGAATCGAAAAAACCGCTTTAAAACACATCCTGCTTTCCCACGGTGGGGGCATGCCCGAAATGCTTGATATATGCGCGGTAGAACACCGAATAGTCGTTAAAGCCTGCGGCGGACGCCGCCTCACGCGCAGGCATGCCCTTTTGCAGTTTTTCGTTTGCCAAAGAAAGCCGCTTGACAGTAATATAGCTCCAAGGGGCGACGCCCGTTGCATTTTTGAAAATGCGGGTGAACTGAGAAGCGCTTACATAGAACCGATTTGCAAGCCGCGGTACGGAAATGCTTTCCGTGACATGTGCATTGACATATGCCACAATTTCCGCATCGCGGCTGTTTTTTATGCTCTCTGCCGCACTTTTGCGGTCGTAGGCGCGCTGTACCGCATCCAGCAGTGTGATCAGAAACGTCAGTGCTTTCAGCCGTTTTCCGTATGCATCCTCTGTACAGTAACACAGGTCATGAAACATTTTTTGGACGGGCGGGGAACCAAGCTCTGCCAAGGAATATCGGTTTTTCTGTCCGAGGGATCTGCTCAAAAATGGACGGAGCAGTCGGTTTTGGGGATCAATATCCTTCAGGAAGGTAGCGGGAAAATTGATATTGTACCGTTCGTATTGTACGCTGTCTGTGATTTTGGGCTTGTGTACCTCGCTTGGGCGAATCAAAAGCAGATCGCCCGTGTTCAGGGGATAGCTTGTGCCTTCGACAAGGTATTCGACTGCGCCGGAGACGAAAAAGTAGATCTCGAAAGAGTCGTGAATATGCATGGCAAAGGTATCGTCGTGCGGCGTATCGGTCACGGCATGCTTGACGTAGAACTCGTTCAGTTTGTATTGTTTTAAAGTATCCATACTTGTATTATAGCGGTTTATGCATGTTTTTGCAATATAAAATGCTTTGAAATACAATTTAAATGCGAATTCGTTTCTGTTATAATAAAGAAAAGGCGGTGATGATATGAGAATTGGCGCACAGCTTTTTACGGTGCGTGACTTTTGTAAAAATACAGACGATTTCGCAAAAACGCTCGCAAGAATTGCCGAGATCGGGTATAAATTCGTGCAGGTCTCGGGCACGTGTGCATACGATGCGGCTTGGCTATGGGACGAACTACAGAAAAACGGTATGCAATGTACGTTGACGCACATCCCGACAAAGCGCTTACTGGAGGAGACCGCGCAGGTCGTTTCCGAGCACGGCGTTTTCGGATGTCCGTATATCGGACTCGGATATCATAAGTTCACAGGAGAAGCCGAGGAGTATGCCGCCTTTTGCGAAGAATACAAGCCGGTGGCAAAGGCGATCGCAGACGGCGGAAAATACTTCATGTACCATAACCACGCAAGCGAGCTGATCCGTATCGGCAAAAAAACCATTTTAGAGCGGCTTTCTGAGGATTTTGCCCCCGCGCATATGGGCTTCACCGTAGATACCTACTGGGTGCAGGTAGGCGGCGGAGATCCTGCCGCGTATATTGAGATGCTTTCGGGCAGAGTACCGTGCATTCATCTTAAGGACTACGCATACGGGCCGAAAATGGCGGTGGTCGGCGAGGGCAATATCAACTTTGACCGTGTGTTTGAGAAGGCAGAGGTGGCGGGCACCGAGTATATGTTCGTCGAGCAGGACGACTGCGGCGGCGAGGATCCGTTTGCATGCTTGAAGCGTAGTTATGACTTTTTGAGATCGAGAGGATTTGAATGATGCAATACAAGCTTTGTGCGTTTGCGGATGAAGCGAGCAAAAACGTAGACAAGCAGATCGAGGCCATGCTGGCAAACGGCATCGACTATCTGGAGATCCGCGGTGTGGACGGTGAGAACGTCTCCGGGATCACCGTGGAAAAAGCCAAGGAGGTTCGGGAAAAGCTGGAGGCAAACGGGCTTGCCGTTTGGTCGATCGGTTCGCCCTACGGCAAGATCAAGATCACCGATGACTTTGCGCCGCACCTGGACAAGTTCAAGTACGGACTGGAGCTTGCACACGTCCTCGGTGCGAAGAATATTCGCCTGTTCAGCTTTTACGTGCCGCAGGGAGAGGCGGACGGCTATACCGATGCGGTGTTGGAACGCCTTAGTGCCTTCCGCGATGCCGCAAAGGGGAGCGGAATTCAACTGTGCCACGAAAACGAGAAGGGCATTTACGGAGATGTAGCCGACCGTTGTGTGCGTATTCAGGAGGCGTTCCCAGACATCAAGGCGGTCTTTGATCCCGCAAACTTTATTCAATGCGGACAGGATACCAAGGACGCTTGGGAAAAACTGTATCCTTATGTAGAATATATGCATATCAAGGACGCACTTGCCGACGGCAAGGTCGTTCCTGCCGGCAAGGGTATCGGCAATCTGCCTTGGTTGCTTTCGCAGTACCGCGGCGAGGTGCTCACGCTGGAGCCGCATCTCTCCGTCTTCAAAGGACTCGAGGAGCTGGAGGGCGGCGACAGGCCCAAGGTCGGCGAGTACAAATACCCGTCGGGAAGAGCCGCATTTGATGCGGCAGCCGCCGCTTTGAAGGAGATCATCGATGAAAACAGAGCTTAAAAACAGAGCCTTGCCGCCGCTGAAAAGCCGTGCGGAAATGGCGGGTATTCTGCAGAAACGCGTATACGGGTATCTGCCCTCTCCCCAGGCGTGTGTTACGGCAACCGAGCCAACCGACGTCGAGCGCCGTTACGCCTGCGGCAACGTGGCGCAATCCTTTACGGAGCTGACGGTGACGGCAGGGGAGCAGAGCCATACCTTCCGTGTGGACAGGCTCTTGCACCGCGACGGGCAAAAACGTCCTCTGGTGATCTATATCAGCTTTCATCCGATGGCGGTGACACAGTATTTCCCCGTGGAGGAACTTTCGGAATACGATGCCGACTTTCTTGTCTTTTGCTACAAGGACGTGACGAGCGACGACGGTGATTTTACAAACGGGATCGCGCCACTTTTGCTGCGGGAAGATGCGCCTTGCGGAAAGATCGCCATGTGGGCGTGGGCGGCACAGCGCGTGTTGGATTACGGTCTGACGCTCCCCGGCACGGATGCGGACAACATTGCCGTTGCGGGACACTCCCGACTCGGCAAGACCGCGCTGTTCTGTGCCATGACGGACGAGCGGTTTAAATTCGTTTTGTCCAATTCCTCGGGTTGTCTCGGCGCAAGCCTTGCGCACGGCGGCACAGGGGCGGATCCGAATGCTGTACGGGGACATCGCGGCGAGACCTATCGGGACATCCTGCGGAACTTTCCGTTCTGGTTTTCGCCCGTCTTTGCGGCATATGCAGACAAAACGGTGTCGGCGGACTTTGACCAGCACTATCTGGTTGCCGCCATCGCGCCGCGCTTTGTGCTGGTAGGCTCCTGCAGTCTGGATACGTGGGCGGATCCGCGCTCCGAACAGCTTTGCTGCCTTGCGGCAAGCCCCGCGTGGGAGGAAAACGGGCACACGGGCTTTGTATGCGATAAGATTGCCGCACCTAAGGAAGCATTTCTCAAGGGGCGGGTTGGCTACTTTATGATAGAATCCCACCACTTTATGTCCCGCCATGGCTGGCGGTTCTATATGGAATTTATTGAAAAACACAGAAATGAAAAGGTTTAGCGGAGGGGAAATATGGAAAAGATCAGACTTGGTATTATCGGATACGGTAACATAGGCAGATTGCATCTAAACAACGTGTTGGAGGGCAATTGCCCCTCGGTCGAGGTCAGCGCGATCTGCGACATCGACGAGAAAAAGCTTGCGCTTGCAAAGGAAAAGCACCCGGACGCGCAGTACTTTTCGGATGCGCTTGCCATGATGGACAGCGGCGCTGTCGATACCGTCATTATCGCCGTGCCGCACTATGACCATCCCACATATGCGATCGAGGCGTTCAAGAGAGGTCTGCACGTCATCACTGAAAAGCCTGCGGGCGTATACACCCGTCAGGTGCGCGAGATGAATGCGGCCGCCGATGCCGCAGGCGTAAAATTCGGCATCATGTTCAATCAGCGCACCAATACGCTGTATGCGAAAGCACGCGAGATCGTGCAGAGCGGTACGCTCGGCAAGCTGAAACGCCTTGTATGGATCGTGACCAACTGGTATCGCACGCAGGCGTACTACAATTCCGGCTCGTGGCGTGCGACGTGGAACGGAGAGGGCGGCGGCGTACTGCTGAATCAGGCACCGCATAATCTCGATCTCTGGCAATGGATCTTCGGCATGCCCAAGCGCGTGCGTGCCTTCTGCGAATTCGGCAAATATCACAAGGTCGCCATTGAAGACGACGTTACCATTTTTGGTGAATACGAAAACGGTGCGGTGGCAACGTTCATCACGACGACGGGCGAAGCACCCGGCACCAACCGTCTGGAGATCTCAGGCGACAAGGGCAAGATCGTGGTCGAGGGAGGCAAGCTCAAATGGTGGAAGCTTACAACGCCCGAGAGAGAATTCTGTGTTACTTCGAAAAAGGGAATGGCAATGCCCGAAACCGAGTATGAGGAGTTTGAGGATGCGCGTGTGAACGGTCATGCAACCGTGCTGGAGGCGTTTGCAAAATCCATCCTGCACGGCACACCCATGATCGCGGACGGACGCGAGGGACTCAACTCGCTTTCTATCTCCAATGCGGCGTATATTTCGACGTGGACGAACGATTTTGCGGAGATCCCCGTGGATGAGGAGATCTTTGAAAAACATCTCACAGAGCTTTGTGCGACGGAAGTTGGCGTGAAAAACGGGAGCGAGAGCGAGCCGCTTGAGGCGCTTCGCGAGCGCTGGAAGGTCAGATGGTAACGCCATGCAGATGAAGCTTTCCTTTCGTTGGTACGGCAAGGAGGATCCCATTCCGCTTGCCCATATCGCGCAGATCCCCGGGATGCACTCGGTCGTTTCGGCAATCTATGACGTAAAACCGGGCGTGGTCTGGCCGAGAGAGAGTCTCGCGGCGTTGCAGACCGATGCGGCGGCGCACGGCCTTGTATTTGACGTGGTGGAATCCATCCCCGTGCATGAGGACATCAAGCTGGGGCGCGGCAACGTGGAGACCCTGCTCGACGTGTACTGCGAGAATATCCGACGCTGTGCGGAGTACGGCGTGAAATGTATCACCTACAACTTTATGCCCGTGTTTGACTGGACAAGAACACAACTGGATAAACAAGCGCCCGACGGCTCGACCTCTCTCGTCATGTACGTGGAGCAGCTACAGGGGCTGGATCCGCTACACGATGACATCCATCTTCCCGGCTGGGATGCCAGCTATACGCAAAGCGAGGTTCGCGAGCTGATTGCCGCTTATTGTGCACTCGGAGAAGAGGGCCTCTGGCGCAATCTGGAGCGCTTTTTGCGAAAGGTGATCCCCGTGGCTGAGGCGTGCGGTGTCCGCATGGCGATCCATCCCGACGATCCGCCGTATTCCATTTTCGGTCTGCCCCGCATTATCACCTGTGAAGAGAATCTGGACCGTTTTTTGAAGATATACGACAGCCCTGCCAACAGCCTGTGCTTTTGCACGGGCAGTCTTGGCTGTACGAATAGCAACAACGTCGTGCGGATGGTGCGTAAATATGCCGCCATGGACAGAATCGCGTTTATGCATATCCGGAACGTAAGGATTCTGGACGACGGCTCCTTTGAGGAGACCGCGCATTTGTCCGATTGCGGTTCGTTGGACATATACGAAATCGTAAAAGCGCTTGCAGACAGCAATTATGCGGGCTACGTCCGCCCCGACCACGGTCGAATGATCTGGGGCGAGAACGGCAAGCCCGGCTACGGTCTGTATGACCGTGCGCTCGGTGCCGCCTACATCAACGGATTGTTTGAGGCCTGCGAAAAGGAGAAGAATACGTGAAGCAGAATGTTTTAAATACCGATCTTAGCGGCAAGGTCGCCGTAATCACGGGCGCGGGCGGCGTTTTGTGCAGTTATTTTGCCAAGGTGCTTGCGAGGGCAGGGGCAAAGGTTGCCTTGCTCGACATTAACGAAGAGGCGGCACGTACCTTTGCAGAGGAGATCTGTGCCGAGGGTGGCATCGCCAAGGCGTATGCGTGCAACGTGCTGGACAAAGCGGCGTGCACCGCCGTGGCAAAGGCGGTGGAAAGCGACCTTGGTAAGTGCGATATCCTTATCAACGGCGCGGGCGGCAACAACCCCCGTGCGACTACGGACAAGGAATATTACGAACGCGGCGACATCGATGCCGATACCAAGAGCTTTTTTGACCTGGATGCGGACGGCGTGGAATTTGTGTTCAACCTCAATTTTCTCGGCACGCTGATCCCCACGCAGGTATTTGTACCGCAGATGCTTGGAAAAAAGGGATGTTCAATTCTCAACATTTCCTCGATGAACGCATACACCCCTCTCACCAAGATCCCCGCTTATTCGGGCGCAAAGGCAGCAATCTCCAACTTTACGCAATGGCTGGCGGTGCACTTTTCCAAAGAGGGCATCCGCGTAAATGCCATTGCTCCCGGTTTTTTCTCGACCAAGCAGAATGCAAAGTTGCTCTGGAACGAGGACGGCACCCCGACCGCGCGCACGGACAAGATCCTTGCGGCAACGCCCATGGGGCGCTTTGGCGAGACCGAGGAGCTTGCGGGCGGTCTGCTTTTCCTGCTCAATGAAAAGGCGGCAGGCTTTATCACGGGTGTGGTTCTGCCCATCGACGGCGGATTTTCCGCCTATTCGGGCGTATGAATCGAAAAGAGGCTGTAAAGGAAAATCCTTTGCAGCCTCTTTTATTCAGCATTGAAAATACGTCTCGATCTCTTGTCGCGTGGCGGAACAGCTTCCGTTGATCATCTCGGGGCTTCCGCCGCCGCGACCGCGGAGCGCCTCGCCGATTTCCTTGGCTTTCGCGCGCAGATCAACGCTTTTGCTCGCCATGCAGAAGCTGTATGCGCCGTCCTCGCCCGAAAATGCCGCACAGATGCCGCCGCACTTCGGGAGAGCCGCATTGACGAGTGTGCGCAGAGACGCGCCGTCAAGCGGTGCAAAAAAGATGAGGCTACCTGCGGTTTCCTTTGCCGCGTTCGCCATTTCCGTTGCGAGCGCTTTTTTCAGCGCGGAAAGGGAAGCGGCAAGCGTTTCATTTTCCTTCTTCAGGCGCTCCACCGCCTCGGCGACCTCGCTTTGCTTTGCGGAAAGGAGCACCGAAATGCCCTGTACCGCCTTGTAGCGTGCGCGGTAGTCGGCAAGTGCCATTTCGCCGCAAAGGATGTGGATGCGCATGCCGCCCTTGTAGTTGGCATGGTCAAGGATCTTGATGATGCCGATCTGCCCCGTGGTCTTCACGTGCGGCGCACAGCAGGCACAGATATCGTAGCCGGGGAATTCCACAAGGCGAAGCCCCTCGGTGATATCGAGTTTGGCACGGTAGGTGCAGGCGGCGGCTTCTTGGGGCGTGGGGAACCACACGTGCACGGGGAGATCGTTTGCCACCGCTTCATTGGCAAGCGATTCTACGCGCAAAAGCTCTTCCTCCGTGAGCACGCGGTCAATGTCGATGGTAACGTCGCTTTCACCGAGGTGGAAGCCGACGTTGTTTGCGCCGTACAGCTTGTGCAGGAGCCCCGACAGGATATGCTCGCCGCTGTGGCACTGCATACGACGGAAGCGTTTGTCAAAATCCAGCACACCGTGTACTGCCGTACCGACGGCGATCGGCTCCGCCGTACGGTGCCAGATCTCGTCGTCCTTTTCCTGCGTGTCGGTCACGGCGATCCCATTCAAGCGGCCGCTGTCTCCGAATTGACCGCCACCTTCGGGGAAGAAGGCGGTGCGGTCGAGCGCAACGAAAAACGCTCCGTTTTTCTCGACGCAGGAAACGACGGTCGCGTCAAATTCTTTGCAAAACGCATTTGTATAGTAAAGTTTTTCAGTCATACGTTCTCTTTCCTTGTTTTTTAGAGGTGTTCTATAAAGTATAGCACATCATGCAAAAATATTCAACCAAGGAAAACATAAAAATCTATTGACTTGCTATTACGGTTTTGGTACAATAAAGTGTAATGCTTTCGAAAGGACATGGTATATATAATGGAAAAGACTTTGGACTTCAAAGTTATATTCTATATGCTGCGTACCAAGATCGTTTGGATCATCGTCGCGGCAATGATGGGTGCGCTTGCCGCATTCGCCATCTCGTCTTTCCTCCTGACGGAGATGTTCACGGCGAAAACGCAGGTGTATATCAGTAATACACAGGATTTGCAGGACAGCAAGATCCTCTCCAGTGACCTGAGTGCTTCGCGTTCTATGGCGAATACATACTGTATCATCATGGAGAGCCCGCGAGCCAAGGATCTCTTGAAGTACAAGCTTTCGCAGAACGAGGAGTTTGTGGCTTCCAAGGTGCAGGACTATAAGCTGGAATTCTCGGTTGTGGATAATACCGAGGTCCTCGAGATCTCCGTTCGCAGTGCCGATCCGAAGCTGTCTGCACTGGTCTGCAACACGATGGTAGACGTCGCGATTGATATGATCAGCGAGATCTTTGACAGCGGTCGATGCAATCCGCTCGGCGAATCTGTGCCGAACTACGTGCCCTCGTCTCCGGATATCCGTGGAAATATGCTGATCGGTCTGGTGCTCGGCGTTGTGCTTTCGGGCGCACTGATCATTGTTTGGTATATGTTGGACAACCGTGTTAAGGATGAAAACGACTTTGTACAAAAGGTCGGTATCCCCGTACTCGGCGAGGTTCCCAGTATGCATGCCAACGTCGTGAAGAGACGCACGAAAAAAGGAAGAAAGAAGAAAGGATACGGTTACTATTATGCCTATACTAAACAGTCAGACAACTGATAGCCCGCTTAGTTCTGCCGAACTGTTTTGTAACATGAGCGGCGGTACGGCATTCCGTATCGTTGAAATGTACAAGAGCATCCGTACCTCGCTGATGTTTACGCTGTCCGCAAACAAGGACAACGTCATGCTGGTTACGAGTGCAGAGCCGAACTCGGGTAAGAGCGTTACCTCGGCAAACCTCAGCCTTTCCTTTTCGCAGACCGGCGCAAAGGTATTGTTGATCGACTGCGACATGCGTAACCCTTCGCAGCAGAAGATCTATGCGCAGGAGAACACGCAGGGGCTTTCCAACGTGCTTTGCGGCATGTGTACCTTTGAGGATACCGTAAAAAGAAACGTAAAGGAGAATCTTGACCTGCTGACCGCGGGACAGACACCTCCCAACCCCTCGGAGCTGCTTGGCTCCGATAATATGCGCGCCCTGCTCGAAAAGGTACGCGGACAGTACGACTTTATTTTCCTGGACTGTCCTCCCGTTGAGTTGGTTTCGGACGCATCCTCTCTCCTTCTGATCGTTCCGCAGGCGATCGTTATTGCCCGCCAGAACCACGCGATCTATGACGAGGTCATCCATACCGTTGAGACGATCAAGTCTGTCGGCGGCAAGATCCTCGGCGCGATCCTGACCGACGTGCGTGAGGAAGAAAAGTCTTACATGTATGCGGCAGGCTCTTATTCGCACTATGGTCGCTACGGCTACGGTCATCGCTACGGCTATGGTAGCTACGGACGCTACGGTAAGCGCTACAGCCGTTACGGTTACGGTCGTTACGGTAGCCGTTACGGACGTTACGGCAGTCGCTACGGTAAGGGCTATGGCAGTGGTTACGGTTACGGCTACGGTTATGGTTATGGCTACGGTGCAAAGGCAGAGAATAAGGATGAAAAGAAGGCGGAAGCCAAGGCCGAGCCTGCAAAGAAGACCGAGCAGACCAAAAAGAAGTAAAGTATGAATAAGTACATAGATTTTCATTGCCACATTTTGCCCGGCATGGATTTCGACGGCACCGAGGACGTACAGGAAACGGTTGCCATGTGCAAGCTTTTGAAATCGCAGGGAGTGGCGACGATTTGCGCCACTCCCCATTTTTATCCGTGGAATGACGACGTACACGCATTTCTGGATCGCAGGACAAAGGCGTTTGCCAATCTTAAGGCGGCGGGCTGTCCGATCGAGATCCTGCTTGGTGCGGAGGTACAGATCTTTCAGTCTCTTTGCGAGTATCCCGTGGACAAAATGTGCATCGGCGATTCCAACGTCGTGATGCTGGAGATGCCCGAGGTCCGTTTTAACAACTGGATGATCACCGCGATCGAAAACGCGGTGTACAAGTTTGACGTTGTGCCCGTGATCGCGCACATCGAAAGGTACGGCTTTAGCATAGAGGAACTGCAAAAGTTTGCGCGCATCCCGAACGTGGTCTTTCAGATCACCGTCGGCGAATTGAAGTATAAGCGCTCGCTCAGACTGCTCGACACGGTCTCCTCACTGGGCGTGCCCGTGGTGCTGGGCAGTGATGCACACGATATGACGGGGCGTCCCCCACAGTTCGATATCATCGGCAAAACGCTTGCGGAAAAGCCAAAACTTTTCGGCGGCTCTGTGAAAAAAGCGCAGGCGATCATCGAAAACGCACTCTATGCACAGCCGCTATTGGAAGGCATGCTTCGAAAATCCAAGGTAAAAAAGGTTTAAATTATGGCACAGGTATCCCAAAAACGGATCGGCATATTGCAGATGGTGCTTTGCGCCACGCTTTGGAGCATCGCCGGTCTGGTCATCAAACACGTACAAATGAACCCCTTTGTGATCGCGGGCGGGCGGTCTCTGTTTGCGGCGCTCACCGTGCTTGTGTACATGGCGGTCACAAAACAGCGCATTGTTTTTTCTCGTGACACGGTACTCAGCGGCATTCTGCTTTGCGGCGTATTCCATTGCTTTGTGGGAGCCAATAAGCTGACCACGGCGGCAAATGCCATTGTTTTGCAGTATACGGCACCGATCTTCGTTTTGATTTTTTCCATGCTGTTTCTGCGAAAAAAGCCACGCCTGTTTGACGTGGCGGCGGTACTGCTCACGCTTTGTGGCGTGGTGGTATTCTTCCTCGGCAGCCTCGGCGCCGGCGATATGCTTGGCAACGTCATCGGTGTCGTCGCGGGCATGTTTATGGGCGGCATGTTCGTTGCCGTCGGCAATACCAAGGGCGAGGAAAAGATGAGCGGCATCCTGCTCGGACACGTATTTTGCGCCGCAGTGGGGCTTCCGTTTCTGTTTTTTACCGAAAATACGCTTGACGCAACAGGGATCGGCTTTGTCGCGCTCCTCGGCGTGGTACAACTTGGTATCCCGTATATCCTGTATGCACTTGCGGCAAGCAAGTGCTCTACTATCAGCTGTGTGGTCATTTCGGCGATCGAGCCGGTGCTGAACCCCATTCTGGTCGCCGTGTATGCCAAGGAGGTTCCGAGTGCGATTTCTATTGCAAGCGGCCTGTTCCTCATTGCGATCATCACGCTCTACAGCGTGCTCGACGAAAAGATCAAAGCATAGAAAAAAGCCATCGAAGGATGGCTTTTTCTTTTATATTTCCATTTTGGCAATGTCGTTGACCAGTGTGTCCACGCTTTCGTCATCGGTTGCCCACGAGGTGCAGAAGCGAACGACCTTTTTGCCGCCTTCTGCCTCACACCAGAACTCGGGCAGACTGTTTTTCGATAGAAACTCGATCTGTGCATCCGTCAGGATGGGGAACTGTTGGTTGGTCATCGACGAGCCGAAGAATCCGATGCCGCGTGCTTCAAAGGCACGGCGGATGCGGAGCGCCTTTTCGACCGCGCCGCGCGTGATGTCCAGGTAGAGGTCGTCGGTAAACAGGGTGTCAAACTGGATACCGAGCAATCTGCCCTTGGCGAACATACCGCCATGGCGCTTGATGAGATAGCGGAAATCACGGGCATATTTTTTGTTTATGATGACGACTGCTTCGCCAAAGAGGGCGCCGCACTTGGTGCCGCCGATGTAGAAGATGTCGCAGAGAGATGCGAATTCGGCGAGGGTGACGTCGCAGTTCGGGTCGGCAAGCCCGTAGCCGAGACGTGCGCCGTCCACAAACAGCGGAACGTCGTATTCTTTGCAGACCGCGTGGATGGCGGCAAGCTCGTCGCGCGTGTAGATGGTGCCGCAT
Source organism: Eubacteriales bacterium (assembly GCA_045540755.1). GTDB lineage: Bacteria > Bacillota > Clostridia > Oscillospirales > CAG-272 > UMGS902. The sequence continues at coordinate 25,242 of JAZQHV010000073.1, read as the reverse complement.
TCGGTGGGGTAGGAGATATAGACCAGACCCGGTTGCACCTCGTGCTCGGCTGTCTCGCTTGCGTAGTGGTGTGCAAAGCAATCTTTGACCTGCGCCGCCGTGATCTTACCGTTTTGGCAGGGGAGGGGGAGCACCTTGTGCCCCGTCGCCTCGATCGCGCCCGTTTCGTGCACGGCGATGTGTCCTTCTGCGGCGCAGACCGCGCCCTGATAGGGGCGGAGCACCGAGGAGATCACGGTCGTATTGGTTTGTGTGCCGCCGACGAGAAAATGTACGTCCGCATCGGGTGCGCCGCACGCCGTGCGGATCTTTGCCTTCGCGCTCTCGCAGTAGGCATCGGCACCGTAGCCACTTGTCTGCACCATGTTGGTTTTTACGAGCGCGTCTATGATATTCGGATGTGCGCCCTCGGTGTAATCACATTGAAAATTATGCATCGATCCTGTTTCTCCTTCCGCCGCTTATAAACGACTCTATATTCTGTACGATCTCGTCAAGACAACGCACACGTGCCTCCAGCGTGCCCCAAGCCATATGTGGTGTGAGCATGACGTTTTCGCATTCCGTGAGCCTTGCCATCGGATGTTCGGCAGGGAACGGCTCTACCGAGTATACGTCGGTGGCAAAGCCGCCGAGCCTGCCCGAAAGCACCGCTTCGGCAACCGCGCTTTCGTCGGTCACGGCGCCGCGCGCTACGTTGATGAGGATCGCGTCTTTTTTCAGCAATGCAAGCTCGCGTGCGCCGATCAGACCGCGCGTGCCGTCGTTTAGGGGGGTGTGCAAGGAAATGATGTCCGAACGGCAAAGCAGTTCGTCCAGCGGCACGCAGTCAAATTCGTCGCTCGGTGTGCGCTTGTAGGCGAGTACCTTGCATCCGAATGCCTCGGCGACCTTGGCGACCTGTCCGCCGATCGCGCCTGCACCTACGATGCCCCAGGTCTTACCGTAGAGCTCGTGATTGACGGGGGTGAGGCGGTTGGCAATGCCGCTCTTTGTATAACTGCCGTCGCGCACAAAATCGGTGTATGCACCCATCTTTTCGATCAGTGTGAGTGCCATCAGCACGGTAAGCTGTGCCACGCTGTGTGTGGAATAGCCTTTGACGTTGCAGGCGGCAACGCCGTGCTCGCGACAAGCCGCAAGGTCGATGTTGTCGTAGCCGGTCGCGAATACGCAGACCAGTTTAAGATGCGATGCTTTTGCAAGCACCTCGCGCGTGATCTTGATCTTGTTGATGATGGCAACGTCCGCATCCGCAAGGCGTGCGCCTACTGCGTCGGGTGCGGTATCTGCATATGCCGTCACCTTTCCAAAGCGCTCCAGCACCGAAAAATCCAGCCCGTCACCGAGCGTGGCAGCGTCTAAAAGGACAACGTTCATTTATCCGATCTCCTCTGCGCGAACATCCAGTCGATAAAGCCCTCGGTATCGGCGGTTTTTACCCAGATGCCGTGTCCTGCGTTTTCAAAGGTGGTCATGCGCAGATCTTTTTTACCTGCGTTTACAAGCGCATCGTGCATGATGAGTGCATGGCGGTAGGGGACGGCGTCATCCCGCGTACCGTGGAAGATCCAGATCGCCACGTCCACCATGCGGTTGGCATGCATGGGCGTGCCTCGACCTGCGGCAACGGCTGCCGCCGCAAAGACCTTGGGGCGACGGGCAAGGATGTCCCACACGGCGAGACCGCCCATCGACATGCCGTAAAGGTACAGACGGGAGCGGTCGATAGAGAAGCTGTCGAGGAAAATGCCGAACAGCTCGAGTGCGGCGGCCATGTGCGTGGAGGGAACCATCAGATCCGAGTCAAAGGCGATACTGTTCCATGCATCCACATCCACCCATTTTGCCGTTTTGGGACAGCAAGGGGCAAGGATCAGCACTTCGTTTTTGTAGGCCCCCTCCTCAATGTTGCGCAGGAATTTTGCCTCGCCCGTGTAGATGTGCGAGTTGTCGTCACAGCGCACACCTGCCGAGTGCATGTAGAGGATCGCGGGATACTTTTTCGAAGCGTCGTAGTTTTCGGGTATGTAGAGTTGGTATTTCATTTCCACGCCGTTTGTAGTGGTACGTACAAGGTCGTTCCAGCCGGCGTGCAGATTTTCGTTTTGCATGATTGCCTCCGTAAAAAAATAGAGTGTAACTATACACTCTATTTTATCATATATCTACGGAAAGTAAAGCCTTATTTCGGAATTTTCGCCTGTAGGGCGGCAAGTTTTAACTGTGTCAGCGTAAGGTCTGCGCCGAGTGCCGATGCGATCTGCGTATCGGTATAGCCCTCGTCGGCGAGTTCTTTGATCTCGCTGTCGGAGAGCAGTAGCTCTGCGGCAAAGAGATTTGCCTCGTATTCTCTGCGGGAAGCGGGGGAAAAGAGGGATGTTTCCTCAAAGCCGAATGCGGCGAACTCACGGTGCAAAAAGTGGTGTCCGAGCTCATGTGCGCAGACAATGCGCGCCATAGAGCGCGACATGGATTTGTTGAGAAAGATAAACGGATTGCGGTAGATCACCTTGTAAAAGCCCTTCAGCGCGCCGAGTTCACGGATGATGATCTCGATGCCGCATTGGCGGGCGATCTTGTACGGGTCGCGCGTTTTGTATTTGTGCAGTAGCTTTTCCACACGCGCAAGCACTTCCTTAGATGCGATCATGGGCGCCACCTCCTTTGCACTCTTATTATAGCAAAAGGGGTGTACCATTTTTGGGACAGTTAGCGGCTCCGATACTTTTTTGGGGACATGCCGAAGCGTTCCTCGAAAATGCGGTGAAAATAACTCATATTGTTGTAGCCGACACTCGCCGCGATGTCGGCGACTCTTATGTTGGAATGTGTCAGCAGATACTCTGCTTGGGAAAGCCGTTTTTCCTGCAAAAGCGTGGTAAAGGTTCTGCCCGTCTTTCGCTTGATCTCGCGGGAGAGCCAGTAGAGATCGTAGTGCAACTGCTCGGCAATCTCGGAAAGGGAGCCGCTCTGATAGTTTTCTTCGATATATTTCAGCGTCTGCAAAACAGCACCTTTTTCGATATTTTCGGCGACCAATTTGTCGGAATGACGGATGAATTCCAGCAAAAGAAGTCCCATTGTAAACTCGTTGATCTTGTGGCTCGGCTCTTTCTCCGCAAAGGAGAGGATCAGGTTTTCAAACAGATTCTGGATCGCCGGAACGTCGGCGGTCTTGAAATGCAGATATCCGTTTGTGCTTTCCCGTCCCGCAATGCAATCGAGGATAAAGCGGCGCAGTGGTGATTCTTCCTCGCCCAGCATTTCAAGCGGCTTGCCGAAAAACTGCGGGCGAATGATGAAATTTACCAAAAAGTCGCCTTCTCCCGCAGGCAGGATCTCCTGTGTGGCATGCTGGTTGAGGATCAGCGTTTCTCCTTCGCAAAGGAGAAGCTTTTTGCCGTTGATGATGTGTGTCGTCTGCCCTTTGTGCATATAGCACATCTCGATATAATCGTGCGTATGTGCATGGATGTACTCGAACTGCGGATTCTTTGTTGTGGTGATCAGTTTCCCGCTATCGAGCAGTTTTTGCGCTTGGATTATCCTGATGGTGGTTGCTTTTTTCATATCCTCACCTCATGACTATCGTAGCATATACAGGATGATTTTGCAAGTGCAAATCAGGTTACTTTTTCAGACAAATCAGGATATTTATTTTTACGGTGTGTAAGAGTAAAATGGTATTAACGAGGTTCTTTAAAATCTTGAGGGGGAACGATATGCTGTACGAAAAGAACAGGCAAGAAAAAATACTTTCGCCGTCTTTGTTCCGATCACCGACCGCCGAGTATCGCGGTGCGCCCTTCTGGGCTTGGAACTGCACGCTGGAGCGGGAGGAGTTGTTACGCCAGATCGATATCTTTTGGGAGATGGGACTCGGCGGTTTTCATATGCATTGCCGCGACGGTATGGCAACGCCTTATCTTACGGATGCGTTTATGGCACTGGTCAAGGCTTGTGCCGATCACGCAAAAGAGAAGGGGATGCTCGCGTGGCTGTACGATGAGGACAAGTGGCCCTCCGGCTTTGGCGGTGGCTACGTAACGAAGGATCCTGCCTATCGGCAACGGTTTATCGTTTTTACCTGCAATCCGCAGTTTCAGCCGCGTGCAGGATCGGTGCTTATCGCCGAGTTTGACGTTGTACTGGATGAGGAAGGATGTCTCCGCTCCTACAAGCGCTTGCAAACAGGGGAAGACGTCATGGGTACGCGCTGGTCGGTCTGGCGGATGGTTGCCGCAGATAGCGCGTGGTATAATAACCAATCCTATGTGGATACGCTGAACAAAAAGGCGATCGAACGCTTTATCGAGGTCACGCACGAGCGATATCATGCGGTCCTCGGCGACGAGTTTGGCAAAAGCGTGCCTGCCATCTTTACGGATGAGCCACAGTTTTTACATAAAGGCACACTCCCGTTTGCAGACAGTCGCGTAGACGTGCGGCTTCCTTGGACGGACGATCTGGAGGAGACCTTTGCGGCGACCTACGGTACGTCGCTTTGCGACTGTCTCCCCGAGTTGCTTTGGGAGCTTCCGAACGGCGAGATCTCCCAAATGCGCTATCGCTACCACGATCACGTTGCAGAACGGTTTGCTTCTGCCTTTGCCGATACCATCGGCGCTTGGTGCGATGCACACGGCATTGCGCTTTCCGGGCACATGCTCAACGAGCCCACTCTCTATAGTCAGACACGTGTGCTCGGCGACTGCATGCGTTCCTACCGCGCATTCGGTATTCCCGGTATTGATATGCTTTGCGCGGCGTTTGAGCTGACCACGGCAAAGCAATGTCAATCCGCAGTACGTCAGTACGGCAAAGAGGGCATGATGAGCGAGCTGTACGGCGTTACAGGCTGGGACTACGACTTCCGCGGACATAAGCTACAGGGAGATTGGCAGGCGGCGCTCGGCGTTACTGTGCGTGTGCATCATCTCTCTTGGGTATCCATGAAAGGAACTGCAAAACGGGACTATCCTGCCTCGATCTCCTATCAATCGCCCTGGTATAAGAAGTACAGATACGTAGAGGATCACTTCGCAAGAGTCAATACCGCCATGACAAGGGGAAAGCCCTGTGTCAAGGTGGCGGTGGTACATCCCGTGGAGAGCTACTGGCTCCACTTTGGCCCCAACGAGCAGACACAGCTTGTCCGTGACAGGCTGGATGCGAATTTTGCAAGTGTCACCGACTGGCTACTCAAGGGAAGCATCGACTTTGACTATATCTGCGAATCCAATCTGCCCGATCAGTGTGCCGAGGGCGGCGCACCGCTCAAGGTAGGCGAAATGGCGTATGACGTTGTTATCGTTCCCGCATGCGAAACGCTCCGTGCGACCACGCTGGACCGTCTGGAGGCATTCCGCGACGCGGGCGGCAAACTGGTTTTCATGGGTGATGCCCCGAAGTATGAGGATGCAAAGGTATCCGAAAGAGGCAGAGCGCTTTATGAGCGCTCCTTGCAGATCGGTTTCAACCGCAGTGCCTTGCTGGAGGCGCTTGCCGCAGACAGAACGGTAGAAATCCGCGAGTCGAACGGCGCGCTTACCAACAATCTGATCCATCAGCTTCGCCGTGACGAAAACGGTCTGTGGCTGTTTGTGGCGCACGCCTCTGAGCCGTACAACAAGGACGTTGCAAAGGCGCAGAGCATCCGCATCCGCGTCAAGGGCATCTACCGCCCCGAGCTTTGGGATACGCAAACCGGCGAAGTATTGCCGATCACCTACCAAACACGCGGCGGCAACACCTATATTACGACGGCGCTGTACGATTACGATTCGCTGCTGCTGTTCCTTGCAGATACCAAAGAGGAAGGCGCGTATGTTGCGGAAAAAGCGGCTGTCATGACCGTGCCCTATACTTTGCCGACTTTTGTGGATTACGAGCTTTCGGAGCCGAACGTGTTGCTTTTGGACATGCCGCGGTATGCGCTGGACGGTGAGGCACTCGGCGGACCTGAGGAGATCCTGCGCGTGGATGCGGCGATCCGCACACGCCTTGGTTATCCTGCGGCAAAAACACAGCCGTGGGTCGTGCCAAATCGGCCGGCAGAGCACACGGTCACGCTTGCCTTTACGGTGCACAGCGAGATCGAATACGCCACTCCGTATCTGGCGCTGGAGGATGCCGACGTTGCCACCGTGCTTTGGAACGGTGAGCGCGTGACGGCGGCTCCCGAGGGCTATTACGTGGACAAGGCTATCCAAAAAATCGCTTTACCTGCGCTCAGAAAAGGCGAGAACACGCTCACCGTGACGATTCCGTTCGGCGAGCGCTCCAATTGTGAGGCAATGTATCTGCTCGGCGACTTCGGCGTGAAGATCGCGGGCAGAAATCTTACGGTTACGGAACTGCCAAAGCAGTTGGGCTTTGGTGATATTACAGGGCAGGGACTTCCGTTTTACGGTGGCGCGGTCTCCTACCATATTCCTGTTCGGTGCCATGAGGAATGCCGCGCACAGATCGTGATTCCGCACTACGCAGCGGCGGTCAATACCGTAGCGGTGGACGGGGAAGAGCGCACCGTGGTGGCGTATCCGCCGTACAGGGCGGATATCGGCAGTCTTGACAAGGGCGAGCACACCGTTACGGTTACCGCCTACGTTTCGCGCCGTAATTGCTTTGGCGACGTTCATAATGCAGATGAAAAGTTCAGTTGGCAGGGACCGAGCGCATGGGTGACAAAGGACAGCCTTTGGACGTATGAGTACCGTTTGCGCCGTGCGGGCCTTTTGTCTGCGCCGAACTTGTATCTTTCGGAGTAAGTTCATCTCCATAACTCTGTTTTGGAGGAAAATGTTTTGGAGGAAAAGTCCATGAAAAAGTTTTTGTCTTTGCTACTTTGCTGTGCAATGCTACTCGGCACGACAACTGTTTTTGCTGTAGAAGGAGAGGGTGAGGAGATGTCTGTTACCGATCTGAAGGTCAACAACCTTGTCGAACCGCTCGGTATTGATACGACACCCACGTTCCGTTGGATCAATCATATGGACGGCTATGCGCGTTCGCAGAGCGCGTATCGCATTATCGTTGCCTCTACTGCCGAAAAAGCGGCGGCGCACAACGGCGACGTGTGGGACAGCGGCAAGGTGGAGAGTAATCAAAACTATGATATCCCTTACGGCGGCGCGGCACTCACTTCCCGCACCGAATATTTCTTTGCGGTGCAGGTGTGGGACGAGAAAGGCAACTCCGTTTGGAGTGAGGTTTCCACTTTTGAAACAGGCATCCTTGACGATGCCGAATGGACGGCAAAGTGGATCGGCGGCAAGAGCAGCGAGACCGAGGACGTTCAGATCGACCTTGACGGTGCAAGCTGGATCTGGCTCCGCAACGGTGCGGCATTTTCTGCCGCCGCATCGGGTGCAATGTATTTCCGTTCCTCCTTTAGTGTAAATAGCGCAAAGACGGTGGACAACGTGCTTCTCGGCGTGACCACGGACAATTACAGCACCGTGTACATCAACGGAGCGGAAGCGACGAGAATGGCAACCGCAGGCGAGGTATGGCGCACGGGAGCGGTTGCGGATATCACGGATCTGGTCAGCGCGGGAAAAAACTGCATTGCCGCTTATGCCTATAACGTAGGCGTGGGCTATGCAGGCTTTATTGCCAAGATCGTCGTTACCTATACCGATGGCACAAAGGATACCTTTGTAACCGATTCCACGTGGAAGGTCTCGGCTACCGCAAGTGACGGCTGGCAGAACAGCGGCTACAATGATGCCGCATGGAACAAGCCCGATCAGGCGGTGGCTTTGGGTGGTTCACCTTGGGGAAATATCGTACAACTTCCTTCAGAGGTCGTTACAAAAAAATACGAAGCCGCACCCCTGCTCCGCAAGACCTTTACCATTGCAAAGGAAGTGAAGAAGGCGCGCGCCTACGTATCGGGTCTCGGACTTTTTGAGATGCAGATCAACGGCAAGCTTCCCGACGACACCGTTTTGAATCCTGCCCACACGCAGTACGAGGATACGGTGCATTATCGCGTGTTTGACGTGACCGATCTGCTTGTCAGCGGTAAGAATGCGATCGCCGTAGAGCTCGGCAATTTCTTCTATAACTGCGACATCGCCGGCTGGCAATGGAATACCGCACCGTGGCGTGACCATACGAAGTTGCTTTTGGAACTTGTGATCACGTATGCCGACGGTACAGAAGAAATCATCATCAGCGATGAGAGTTGGAAGATGTATGCAGATGGTCCTATCACCTACAATAACATCTATCTCGGCGAGCATTACGATGCGCGCCTTGCTGCAGACGGTTGGGTGAATGCCGACTTTGATGATTCTGCATGGGAAGCGGTGGAGTTGCGTGAAGCGCCGACAGGCGATCTTGTTTACGAAAATATGGAGCCGATGCGCCGCATCACGACCTTTACGCCGACCGTTACCGACAAGGGAAACGGTACGTTCCTGATTGAAAATCCTGTCATGACCACCGGCTGGGCGAAGATCAGATTCAATGCGCCCGCAGGCACGGAAATCAAAATTACCTACGGGGAAAAAATGAGCGGCGGTAACGTTGTTGCTCCCACGTTTTCCAATATGAATCTGCAGATCGATACGTATATTTGCAGCGGAGAGCCGAACGAGATCTACGAGCCGAAGTTCACCTACAAGGGGTATCGGTATATCGAGGTCAAAAACTATCCCGGTACGCTGACCGCTTCCGACGTAGAGTGTTATTTCATTGCCAATGACGTGGAGGTGATCTCCTCCTTCGCAACCGGCAATGAAACAATCAACACATTGCATGAGATCGTGCGCCGCACCATGTGGAATAATTTTCAGGGCAAGCCGACAGACACCCCTGTGTATGAGAAACATGGCTGGAGCGGTGACTTTAACGTTGCGCTGGAAATGCTGAACTTTAATTTTGACACCGCAAACTTTAATGCAAAGTTTTTGCGTGACCTCCGCGACCGCCAAGAGGCGGGAGGCAAGATTCCCGTGATCGCCCCCGGTAACTGGAATTGGGGAGATCACAACGCCGTAGTCTGGAACAGCGCGTATATCAACGGAATCTACGAGGGCTGGCGGGCAAACGGTCTCTTCGGCGAAGTGGAAGCGCATTATGATGCAATGCGGCTGCTTGCACGCAGTTACATCACAATCTTAGAGGGGAATGGCTGGGTCTGGGTAGACCATCAGCTTTCCGACTGGGTAGCGCCGGATGGAGATTCAAATTCGGTGGAAGGCTCGGGCATTGTCGGTACGGGCTATGCATATCTTGCGCTTTCCCGCCTTGCGGAAATGGCGGATGCGCTTGGCAAGACTGCGGATGCGGCGGAGTACCGTGCGGCTATGGAAAAGGTATATACCGCGTTTAACGAAAAGTATTACGATGCGGAAAACGGCTGGTATGACACGGGATATTGGAATGCAAGCTATGCAGGCACCCGCTCCAAGTACCGTCAGACTTCCAACCTTGTGCCTCTTGCATTCGGACTTTGCCCCGAAGAATATAAGGACAGCGTGGTAGAAACGCTGATCCACGACATTACCGTCGGAAAGGATATGCATCTTGACACAGGCATGGTCGGCACAAAGCTGATCCTCACCACGCTTTCCGAACTCGGATATGGCGACATTGCTCTTGCGCTGGTCATGCAAAGCACGCATCCCTCTTGGGGGTATTGGATCGCCAACGGCACGACGTCCACTTGGGAAGCTTGGAAGCTTACGGCACGTTCGCATAACCATTACTTCCTCGGTACGTATGAGGATTGGTTCTTCAAAAATCTTGCCGGTGTCAGCGACATGACAAACGGCTACGAGACCGTGACGCTTCGTCCCGAGGTGTACAAAGAAGTCGGTTATACCGATATGACGCTTGACACCGTTCGCGGAGAGCTTTCGAGCCACTGGTATTTCGAGGGCGGAGCACTTTTATGGGATATTACGATTCCCGTCGGCACGACGGCTACCGTTTATCTGCCGTGTACGGCGCTCAGCGTAAACGGTGGGGCGCTTTCCGCGCAAGAGGGAATCACTGTGAACGGTGACAGCCTTACCGTCCTTTCGGGTAAATACAGCTTTGCTTTGGACAGTCGCCCCTTTGCTTTGCAGGAACTGGAAGAAACCATTGCGCGAGTCGAGACGGTTGACAGCTCGTACTATCCGGAGGTGTATTACAGCGCCTTTGCGGAGGCACTTGCCGAGGCGAAAAACGTTTTTGCAAGTGCGGATGCCACTACAGATGCGATCCATGCCGCAAACAAAAACCTGATGCTTGCTATGGACACGCTTGCAAACTACAATCGCGGAAATCTGGCGCGTGGCAAAACCGTGTCGGTATCCTCCGACGTGGCAAAATACGGTTGGAACAAGGAAAAGCTGACCGACGGTGAACTGTATCATACAAGCACGTCCGGTGAAAACTTAGGGTGGTCTTCGAATACTTATTTTGAAAAAGATCATACAGAATGGGCAATGATCGATCTCGGCGGCATGTTTAAGTTCAACCGTGTGAGCCTCATGCCCACGGGCCGCAAATCGGGACAGCCGCTTTGCGAAGCCTTTCCCAAGGACTTTGAAATACAAGTGTCCACCGACGGCGTAGTTTGGGAATCCGTTTTGGCCCAAAACGATTACCCGATCCCCACTGCGGTTATGCAGACGTTTGATTTTGATATCTCTTATGCACGTTACGTCCGCGTGTATGCGACCTCTCTAAATCCCCGTACAGTGGAGAAGAATTATTACCGTATGCAGCTTGCGGAGATCGAGGTTTATCTCAATACGCCCGAGGTAACAATGGACATTGACCTTGACGGCGACATTGACCTTGCAGATGCGCTGAAGTTGCTACATTCTTTTCTGAACGGCGGCGATACGTCTCTGCGGGATGTGATTCATATTCTGCGGTATTGCGTAAAATAAACAAAAAAAACAGCCTTGGGCTTTCGCCCAAGGCTGTTTTCACTGTTGATTGAAATTGCGCATCCCATGCTTCCTCAAACGTTAAAATGCGGCGTAACGGTCTCTGTACTTTTTCGGCGATATGCCATAGCGTTTTTCAAAAATACGGTGAAAAAAGCTTGTGTTATTGTATCCCACGATTGCGGCAATGTCAGCAACTTTCATATTGGTGTGCAACAAGAGATGCTCGGCCTGTGATAGCCTTTTCTCCTGCAAAAGCTCGGTAAAGTTTTTTCCCGTTTTGTCTTTGAGCTTGCGGGACAGCCAGTAAAGATCGTAGTGAAGGTGCTCTGCAATCTCAGACAAGGTGCCGGACTGATAGTTTTCCTCGATATATTGGAGTACCTGCAAAACGGAGCTTTTTTCAATGCTGTCAGAAAACAGCCTGTCCGAATGGTGAACAAGCTCGAGCAAAATCAGTCCCATTGTAAACTCGATGATCTTATCGCTCTGCGCTTCTTCTGCAAAGGTCAGGATCAGCGCCTCAAACAGATGCTGTATGGGCATAACGTCAGCAGTTCTGAAATGCAGGTATCCGTCCGTGTTATCCCTTCCTGCTATGCAATCAATGATAAAGCGGCGCAGCGGCGTATCCTCCTCGCCCAGCATCTCAAGCGGTTTGCCGAAAAACTGCGGCAGAATGATAAAGTTTATCAAAAAGTCGTTTTCGCCTGCCGGCAGGATCTCCTGGATCGCGTGCTGATTGAGAATTAACACCTCTCCTTTGCGTAGCAAAAGCTCCTTTCCGTTTATGATATGCACTGTCTGCCCTGTGCGCATATAGCACATCTCCACAAAATCATGCGTGTGTGTACGAACGGGAACAAACCGCGGATTGGGAGCAATGGTGATCAGCTTGCCAAGAGGAAGCGTGTTTCTGGCAAGGAATCTTCTGACTTTGTCTTTGCCGTCAGTACCATGCTTCGCCGTGTCTTTCGCGGCGCTGTCTGCAATTGCTTTTTTCATGGGATCACCTCACGTCTATATTAGCACGAAAAATTTAGAATTGCAAGTGCAAGAACGGTTGTTTTTTTAGACAAAACAAGACCTTGGCTTTTGGATGCGCAGGAGGTACAATAAGGATAAGAATGGGAGGGAACGTCATGAAATCATATTTTAAAAAAATGATCGCTTTGATCTTATGCTTAAGCGCGGTGCTTACGGCGACTCCGATGACGGTATTTGCAGAGAAAGGAAACGATATGTTTGTTACCGATTTGAAGGTCAATAACCTTGCAGGGCCTATAGGTATTGACACGGTGCCCACGTTCCGCTGGATCAATCGTATGGACGGCTATGCACGCGCACAGAGTGCATACCGGATCATCGTTGCTTCTACCGCCGAAAAGGCGGCGGCGCACGACGGTGACGTGTGGGACAGCGGTAAAGTGGAGAGCAATCTGAATTACGACGTTGCATATGGCGGAAACGCTCTTGCATCCTCGACCGAGTATTTCTTTGCCGTGCAGGTCTGGGATGAGAATGACAACTCCGTGTGGAGTGAGGTTTCTACCTTTGAAACGGGCTTTCTTGACGATACGGAGTGGAGCGCAAAATGGATCGGCATAACGGATGGAGACAGCGTTCCTTGTGATATTGACCTTACCGGTGCAAACTGGATCTGGTTTAAGGACGGAGCGGCATCTTCTGCTGCGGGAACCGAATATTTCAGGGTGCATTTCACGGTTGATGCGAAAAAGGAAGTTGATGAGGTATTGCTTGCTGCTTCCATGGATGACTACGGCTATCTCTTTGTAAACTGTGCAAATGTGCTGACGGTAAAAAATGTTGCAAATGCATGGAAAAACGGCAATGTTGTCAATATTACTCCTTTTGTAGAAAAGGGAGACAACATATTTGGTGCGAGAGTAGTTAACACCGGTTCAAGCGCCGGTTTTGTTGCAAAAATTGAAGTGCGCTATACGGACGGAAGCGTTGATACTACCGTTACCGACACAACTTGGAAAGTTTCAAATACGGCATCGTCAACATCCGGTTGGGAATCTCCCGGTTTCAATGACACTGCATGGGATACTCCGGATCAGTCGGTTGCATACGGCTCCGGCCCGTGGAATGCAAATGTTGCTATGCCTTCTACAATGCAAGTAAACGTTGGCGCAGGTGCACCCATGCTTCGCAAGACGTTTGATGTAACAAAAGAAATCAAAGATGCAAGGCTTTATATATCCGGACTTGGTCTGTATGAGTTGTACGTAAACGGAAATCTTCCGGATGATACTGTACTGAATCCCGCGCACACACAGTATGAAGATACCGTTCACTACCGCGCGTATGATGTAACGGATATGCTTTCCTACGGTAAAAACGCACTTGCGGTAGAGCTTGGTAACTATTTCTACAACTGCGATTTTTATACATGGATGAACTGGAATACTGCCGGTTACCGTGATAATCCAAAACTTCTTTTGGAGCTTCGCATCGACTATACGGACGGCACGTCCGAAACCGTTGTTTCGGATGAGAGCTGGAAGACCTACGAATACGGCCCCGTTTACTATAACAACGTCTACAAGGGTGAGCATTACGATGCAAGACGTGAGGTGAACGGCTGGACCGAGGCGTCTTTTGATGACAGTGCATGGAAAAACGCAAGACTTGCGACTGCACCTACAGGAGACCTTGTATTTGAAAACATGGAGCCGCTTCGCCGTATAGAAACCTTTGTTCCCGAAGTATTTAACAAGGGTAGCGGCACTTACATTATCAAAAACCCTGTAATGACTACAGGCTGGGCGAGAATTAAGTTGAATGCGCCTGCGGGAACTGAAATTAAAATCACCTACGGCGAAAAACTGGATGATCTTGGCTTTGTAGTGCCTACCGTAAACGGATATCTCTTGCAGGCAGACCGCTTTATTACCAGCGGTGAAGATGACGTATACGAGCCGAAGTATTCCTACAAGGGATACGAGTATATTCAGGTGGAGAATTACAGCGGTTCGCTGACGAGTGCGGACGTTGAATGCTATCTGATCGCCAACGATGTTGCGGATATATCGGAGTTTGAAACAGGGGACAGCCGTATCAATTACATGCACGAAATGATGATCCGCACGGTCATCAACAATCTGCAAAGCAAACTGACCGATACCCCCGTATATGAGAAAAACGGCTGGACGGGCGACGTGAATTTTGCGTTGGAATCCTTCAACTATAATTATGATCTTGCAAACGTCCTGCCCAAGATCCTGACCGATATGGGCGACACCACAAACTCAAAAGGCGTGGTAAATCAGATCGCTCCCTCCGCTTCAACGGGTGGTTCAAGCATACCGATCTGGTCGTCGATCTTTATCCACGGTTATTATGAAAACTGGCGTGTAAACGGCGTAAAAAGCGAATTCATCGAGAATTATGATGCGATCCGCCTGCAGACGCTGGACTATATCAAGAGCATTCAGGCAAACGGTTGGGTGTGGACCACAGGCAGCTATGCCGACTGGGTATCTCCCAATCCGTCCGGAGCTTACACGACCGGCAAAACTACCCACGCCCCCGAGGGCGCAGGTATTATCGGCAGTGCGTTTGTATACCGTACTCTCGGTGAGATGGCAGAGATGGCGGATTACCTCGGCAAGAGTGCGGATGCCGCAGAATACCGTGCGGCAATGGCGAATATCTATACCGCATTTAACCAAAAGTTCTACCTTGCCGATAAGGGATATTATGATACGGGCTTCTGGAACGAAACCTATGACGCGGGCCGTACCAAATACCGTCAGGCATCCAATATCGTTCCGCTGATGTTCGGTCTTTGCCCCGAGGAGTATGAGGCAAGCGTTGTCAAGAGCATTGTAGACGACATTTTGGAAAAGGACACGCATCTGGACGTTGGTGCAGTGGGTACCAAGTACATTCTCCCCATGCTTTCAAAGTATGGATACAGTGACCTTGCTATGGCACTCGTGCAGCAGGATACCTATCCGTCGTGGGGATATTGGATACGCCTTGGCGCAAACACTTGCTGGGAAACCTATGAATCCAATGCACGCTCACGTAATCACTTTTTCCTTGGAACGTATACCGACTGGTTCTATAAGAATCTTGCAGGCGTGCGTGGCTTTACCAACGGATATGAAACGGTAGAGCTTCGCCCCGAAATTCATCCCGAGATCGGCTACGTAAACTACACCTTGCAGACCGTCCGCGGTGCGCTGAAGAGCCATTGGAGATTTACCGAGGATAACAAGCTTCTTTGGGACGTTACCGTTCCCGTCGGTACGACCGCGACCGTTTACGTTCCCGCAGAGACAGAGCCGCGCATCCTCGGTTCCGGAAGCTATAGCTTTACCGTAGATGCATCCGAATTCGACGTGGACAAGTCGCTGCTTTCCAAGGCGGTCGCAGGTGCAAAGGCATTGGACAAAACGCTGTACGGCGAGACGGACTACGCGACGTTTTCTGCGACCGTTTCCGCATGCGAAGCAGTGCTTGCGGATGCAAACGCAACGCAGTTTGCGGTCTGTGCCGCAGTAGATGCGTTGGAAAACGCGACCAACGCCCTGACTCCCGATGAGAAAAAAGCATCTGTCGCACAGCTGGTCGCCGCCGCCGAAAGTATACGGTCGGCAGACCTCCCGAGCGTCATATTCCAAGAGTTTTCGGAGATCTTAGCGCAGGCAAAACGAGTTTTTGCAGATGCAGATTCGGGCAGTGAGGCCGTGGAAAAAGCATATGCCACCCTTGAAACCGCGATGCAAGCCATTTCGGGCTACAGCAGTGGAAACGTGGCACTCGGCAGAGAAGTGCTGGTGTCCTCCACGGTGGAAAGTGCTTATTGGGGCGCGCAAAAGCTTACGGACGGAGACAGAGAAAACCTTCGCGGCAAAGAGATCTGTGGCTGGTCGTCCAACAATCTGACCACGTTTGATCATAGCGAATCGGTTTGTGTTGACCTTGGCGCGATCTACAGAATTGACCGGGTGAATATCATGCCGTCCGGCGCGGAATTGGGAGCAAAAGCTATTACGTTCCCCTCCGATTTCGCGATTTACGGTTCCGTAGATGGGGAGCGGTGGGAAATGCTTTGCTGTGTTGCGGATCATCCTGTACCGCTTGTTGAACTGCTGGAATTCGAGTTTGAGGCTGCCGAGGTTCGTTATATCCGTTTTACCGGAACCTCGCTCCGCCAGAAGCCTACCGACGGCAACCGTTTCCGCATGCAGCTTTGCGAGATCGAGGTGTATAATTCCTCCCGCGTTTATGGTGACGTTGATCTGGACGGTGACGTAGATCTTGTTGATGTGCTGAAGCTGCTACAGGTTCTTTTAAATGATAGAGAAGCATCTATGCTCGACGTCATGAAAGTCCTCAAACAGTGCATACAGTAAAAAAACAGCCTTGGGCGAAAGCCCAAGGCTGTTTGCTGTTATATCATTTTTGCGTAGGCGGCAATGAGATTTGCCGCATTCTCAATGCCGATCCTGCCGGCATCCACGCAGAGGTCGTAGTGATTGGTCTCACCCCAGCGCTTGCCCGTGTAGAAATTGTAGTAGTTCGCGCGTCGGCGGTCGGTCTTGGAGATCAGGGAGAACGCTTCGCTTTCGGTAATGCCGTTACGCTCGGCAACGTGCTTGGCGCGGATATTGGCATCCGCGTGGACGAATACGCTGACAACGTCGGTGCGGTCACGCAAAACGTAGTCAGCACAGCGGCCGACGATCACGCAGGAGCCCTTTTCGGCGGCTTCCTTGATGATGTCTGACTGCACGAGGAAGAGCTTGTCGTTGATCGGCATATTGTAGTGCGGGGTGTGGAGCATAGCTGTAGAGCCCATAGCAAGCGTGTAGAGTAGGCTGTTTGCATTGCGCTCGTCTGCTTCAGCGGCCGCCTCGTGGCAGAGGTCGCTCTTTTCCGCGGCAAGCGTGATAAGATTTTGGTCGTAGAAAGGAACGCCCAGTTCCTTGGCGATCCGTTCGCCGATCTGTCTGCCGCCGCTACCGTATTGTCGCGCGATCGTAATGATAACTTTTCCCATATGTCCACCTCCGTGTGCTTTCTACTTTAATTTTAGCACATTTTTCATGGTTTGTAAATAAGAATTTATCCAACGCAAAACTCTGTTTCAACCATGCGGGAGCAGCAGGCGGGGGAATATTGCCAGCGGTCGATATGTGTGACGCGGTCGGTATCGACGTAGTACTTCCGTTTCATTGTGCAAACCCCGGGCGCGGAGTCCACAATGACAAGCTTTACCTTCATCCGCTCCGGTAGGATGCTTTTTATGTACACGCTCGCAACGTCCCCCACGCGCACACCCTCTTTGCATTCGGCAAGCCCTGCGAGATTTGGGGCAAGCTCCACGAAAATACCGTAGTCTTCAATACTGCGCACGATGCCTGAAACCGTTTGTCCGGCGGAAAATGCCGCCGCATTCTCCTCCCACGTGCCGAGCAGTTCGCGGTGCGTGAGAAAGATGCGGTCGTTTTCGCGGTCGATAGAGCGCACGGCGGCGTAGATATATTCACAGGGGGTAAAACGGTCGGCAGGGTGAGAAATGCGCGAGACCGAAATACAATCAATGGGCAATAGCGAAACGATGCCGCAACCGATGTCACAAAATGCGCCGAACGGCTCCATATGCGTGATCTTGGCGCGCAACACGTCGCCCGCCGCAAGGTCGGCGATATGCCGCGTTTTGCATTCGAGCTGTGCCGCGCGGCGGGAGAGGTAGGCGACTGTGCCACCGTTTTCCTCGGCAACAGCGGTGACCTTAAAGCAAACGGGCTTACCCACACGTGTGATCACGGCGATTGCCTTGGTCTCCTCGCTTCCCCGCGTAAGGGTAACCTCCCCGCGCGGCATTATTCCGCGCACGGTACCAAGGTCCACGTACAGATTCATCTCGCTGTCGCACATGGCGGCAGGCGCCTCGAGAATACGCCCTTCGCGCATGGCGCGTGCAAGCCCTTCGGGCGAGGCGATATATTCACGGTTGGCGGCGGTTCCGTACAAAAGTCCTTCGGGCAGGTACTGATTGTTCATAAGCGTTTCCTTTCTTTTTCGTACTATGCCAAGAGTATGAGAAAAGAAAGGGGAATATGCACGTACCCGTCCGCATACATTGACAAAAATCGCCATTTGTGGTATACTGTTGCCGAAATCGTAGCAGATATGCAGATAGGAGGACACATCATGTCCCGAATTGTCAAGGAAACGCTGGGCACCTGTATTCAACTTTTGCTCTTTGTTTGTCTGATCCCCGCGCTGGTGTTTTTCTTTCGGGAATTTCTCGGAGAAGCGGGAGTCATGGATCGTTTTTCCGGCTACTTGATCAACGTGATCCCCGGTGCGCAGAGTATTGATTTTCTCATCAAGAGCCTGACGCATTCTACAAGCTTTGAAAATCTGGTGATCCTCATGAACTCCATGCTTCAGTCCATGAGCGATGAATTCGTCGGCATTATGTACGTTGCGATGTGGATGCATGCTTTCCGCGTCATCTTTAAGGAGCTTTTGCGGATCCCCGGTCTCCCGATCTGGCAGACCATTCTCGGACTTTTGTTCGGCGCGATGACGCTTTCGATGCTGAACGAACTGATCATGGCGATCATGGCAACGTTGTTCCTGATGGTGCTCAACGTGGTGTTGATCATTATTACTTTCAAGAATCCCATCAAAAAGTTCCTCGACATCTGCTTTGATATGTCGCTGGAGGCACTGAACGTCATACTGACGGGTTGCTATCTGCTCCTTGTCTGCATGCTGGGTACAGGGGCAACTCCCGAGTCGATCACGCCCGTGTTTATTACGATCGTCGGCACTTGGGTGTGCATGAACGTGATCCGATACTTACTTGTCATGCGTATATGGTAAAAAACGCGCGTCCGCAATGCGGACGCGTTTTTCAATTACTTTTTGTTTGCAAACTTGTTGATCAGCACCGTTGCTACGATGATGATACCGATGACTACGAAGATGCCGAGCATGCCGATGCCCATGTAGCTGAGGTTGTTTACAAAGTTCATAGGATTGAATTCCATTTTCCGTACCTCCTAAATCAACCGAAGAAGTTGAGGATCATACCGCCTGCGATGACCGAGGCGATCTGACCGGAAACGTTGACACCGATGGAGTGCATGAGCAAGAAGTTCTGGGGATCCTCCTCCAGACCCATCTTGTGCACGACACGACCCGACATCGGGAACGCGGAGATACCCGCGGCACCGATCATGGGGTTGATCTTCTCCTTGGAGAAGAGGTTGAGGAACTTGGCAAACAGAACGCCGCCTGCGGTGTCAAAGATGAATGCGAACAGGCCGAGACCGAGGATGAGCAGGGTCTGCGGACGCAGGAACTGGCTCGCCTCCATCTTGGTGGCGATGGTGATGCCGAGGAAGATGGTGATGAGGTTTGCAAGTACCTTCTGTGCCGTCTCGGAAAGGTTGTCGAGCACGCCGCACTCACGGATGAGGTTACCGAACATCAGGAAGCCGACGAGGGCAACCGAGGAGGGCGCCATAACGCCTGCAACGATGGTGATGACGATGGGGAAGAGGATCTTTGTGGTCTTAGAGACCTGACCGCCCTTGTATTCCATGCGGATAAGACGCTCTTTCTTGGTGGTCATCAGCTTGATGATCGGAGGCTGAATGATCGGCACAAGCGCCATATACGAGTAAGCGGCAACCATGATCGCGCCGACGAACTGGGAATCCAGCTTCTGTGCAACGACGATGGCAGTCGGACCGTCAGCCGCACCGATGATACCGATAGAGGCCGCGTCGTTTACGGGGAAGAACATGGAGGCAAGGCAGAAGGTAAAGAAGATACCAAACTGCGCCGCCGCGCCGAAGAGCATGAGCTTAGGGTTTGTGAGGATCGGCGAGAAGTCGATCATCGCGCCGATACCGATAAACAGGATCAGCGGGAAAAGCTCGTTGGAGATACCTGCGTTGAACAGGGTGTCCAGCGCGCCGACCTCGGCTTCTCCGTTTTCGGCGATCTGGGTGATCGCACCCGAGTGCGGGATGTTGACGAGGATGGTGCCAAAGCCCATGGGGAGCAGCAGGGTAGGCTCCATGTCTTTCTTGATGGCAAGATAGATCAGGATGCCGCCGATCGCCCACATGACAAGCGGCTGCCACCAAAGGGCGGGAAGATTTTCCCATAAAAAATCCATAGCGTTTTCTCCTTATATTGTAAAAATTTCATACTCTATTACCATACCACATTTTCGAAAAAGAATCAATCGGCAAACTGACAGTTATACCTTGATTTTTTCGATAAATTTTGGAAAGCGGGGTGAAAAGTCGATGTACTTGTCCATGATCTTGCCCGCAAGTGTGATGAGGGAGGCGTTGACAAGCGTGATGATGATGGTGCCGATGCCGATGCCCTGCCAGCTGCGGTTGAGCAAAAAGGCAAACGCCGCCGAAAGCACCAGCATGATGATGTCGTTGGTCTGCTTGACCTTGTGGATGGTGAGGGAATAGCACTTGGCGATCTCCGCAACCACAAGCTCGTACACGGGCAGAGGCATGTCCGTGCGGAAGTAGCAGGCGATGGCAACGGCGGTGATCAGCTCGCTGATGATAAAGGCGATAATGCGCGCTGTCATGGATGCATAAGGAGCGCCGCCACCGAGCAGCCACAGAAAGCCGTCTACCGCGAGTCCGAACACGACCGCGCAGGCAAAGGTCAGAAGGTACTTCGCCTTAAAGCGGCGCACGATAAAGCACATGACGACAAGCAGGATACCCTGCCATATGTATTCCGAGGTGCCCTGCGAGTACCAGGAAAAGAACTTTTCCATAAAGACGTGGATGATGTACGGAGGCGCTGCAATCATCGAAAGTCCAAAGCTTGCCTTGGTGGCAAGCGCCACGCCGAAGGCGCACAGCAGCACGCCCGCAAGCCACGCCGCCTCGTTCATTTTTTGCAGTTTCTTCATTGCTTTGCTTCTTCCAGCTCCCTCTTTGCCGCCAGAAAGATCTCTTCGGTGGCAAAGCTGAGTTTTGTGATGGCGTCACGCTTTGTAAGATAGCACCAGTAACTATCCTCTAAGGTGGAGATGTCCACGCAGTCGCCGCGGCCGAGATAGTCGTACTCGACGTGCATACTGCTTTGCTCCATGGCGCTCTTGTGCAGTTCAAACGGTTCGCCGTAGCAGGTACCCGTGATGGTCAGCCCCTCGGGGGTCTGCACAAGCTTACCCTTGCCGTGCTTGTAGAACTTCCATGCGTTCGGCAGGGTCTCAAGGTTGATCTCGTCCTCAAAATAGTAGGTGCCGTCCTCAATTTCTTTACGCACGCATTCGCGCTCCCAGTTTGACCAGTCGGGGATGTGCGAAAACTCGGTCTCACCCGTAGTCGCGCGCAGAGAGCCGTCGGTCTCCATGTACCACGCCTTGCCGCACTTGCGACAGCGGAGCGTGTCGGTCTCGGACTCGGTCTCGCCCTCGCAAAGGCAGTTCGGACACTTGTAAAGCAGGGCGTGCAGACCGTCCGCACGTTTCGGATGGTCGATCACGATGCCGTTTTCCTTCTGCCACTTGAAATCGTCGTAGGTGAACGCCTCGTTGATGCGGCGGTTCAACTCGTCCACGGGGAGCGACTTTGCCTCCTCCTCGGTAAAGAGCGGTTCCAGCGTTGCCTCTACGTAGGATTTTTTGCTGTGCTTGTTCCATTGGGGCAGATCCACAAAGTTGCCGCGGATCTTCAGCACCGCAACGGGGACTTTCAGCATATGCACAAGTCCGCCCGTGGAGTCCGCCATAAAGGAGGTACAGCCGTCGAGCGAATAGCGCGCCTCCGGGAAGAGGACCATCACGGTCTTGAGCTCGTTTAAGCAGTAGCGGATATTGCGCACCAGTGTGATGTCCGAAACGTACTTGCGCTTGCCCAGCACGCCGAGCGCACGCATCAGCGGCTCGGTGTAGGTGTTAAAGCCTTCCAGCGTCATGACGTTGTTGGCAGGGCGGGGGTAGGTCGCCTTCATCATCATGCAAAGGTCCACGAGGGAGGCGTGGTTGCAGAGCATGAGGTAGGGCTTGCCCTCCAGTGCCTCCATGTTCTTTTTGTGCAATACGGCGCCGCGGCGCTTGAGATAGGGGAATGCTACGACCGTTTTTGCCAGCCACCAGAAAAAGGGATACGGCGCGTGCGGCTTTTTGGCAAAGTCGAATTTTTTGATCTTATTTTTGTTCATACAGGCTGTTTCCTTACTGCAGATTTTTGTCGCAATTATAATTATTATATCATAGTATATACATCTCGGTCAATAGCTTTATTGTGTGCGGTTTTTCTTGACACGATAATGCCAATATGGTATAATAAGGTATAACGAAAAAGGAGGACGGATTATGAAAAAACTTTGGATCTGTATGTTGCTTGCGCTTTGTCTTTGCCTTATGGTGAGCGCAAAGAGCGGAGATATAAACGGCGCGATCTACGCGACCGACATTACCGCGACGATCAACGGCGTGACCGTGCCGTCCTACAATATCGGCGGCAAAACGGTAGTCGTAGTGGAGGACATCACCACACAGCATTATTACAACGATTCGGCGCGCGCGCTGATCATCGGTTCGCTCGCGCCCCATGCACTGGTCACAGGGGAGAATTCCGCGACAGGCAAGCCGATCGGCACCAAGGTGGGCAACACCTACGAGACCGACATCGTTACCTATATGTACGACGTAAAACTGCCTTGCTATTCGCTGAACGGCAAAATGGCAGTCGCCATTGAGGATCTCGGCGGCGACGGCACGTTTACGAAAAC
Organism: Eubacteriales bacterium; assembly: GCA_045540755.1. Taxonomy (GTDB): domain Bacteria; phylum Bacillota; class Clostridia; order Oscillospirales; family CAG-272; genus UMGS902. The sequence goes on along the minus strand of JAZQHV010000073.1, from coordinate 2,563 downwards.
AGGCGGACGCTACTTCTGGGATGCCGAGGCGCGCACGATTGCCCTCGAAACCATCCACGAGATCGGCAATTCTATTACCGACATCATGCGCGAAAAGCACGTTTCGCTGGAGAGTAAGGACGGTGTGAATGCAAAGTTCGTACCCCAGCCGATCATGCACGGTAGCGTGAGCGGTCTGCGCCTTTTCGAGGGAGGTCTGCCGCATGAGATCCTTGTCGATGGCAAGGTGATCGGTTATTCTTTCTATCCGAAGCAGGCGGTGTTCTGGAACGAGGATGACGGCAGTGTAAGCTTGCAGTTCAACGACACCGTTCTGTATACGCAGTATGACGTGGAGGTTGTTACGGAGATCCTGTCGGACGTAACGCCCGTACAGCCTACGCGCGAGGATTGGCTGGAATACTTTGAACTGAACTTGATGACGGTCATCGACTCGCTGGAGACCGAAGCCTACACCTTCCTCTACACCAGCCAGCCGAATTTCCACGGCTCTTCTCAGTTCCTCATCCGTCTGAATGCGGACGGTACGGTGCGCTATTACGATGCGGATTTCAAATCGGTCAGCCTCTACGGGCAGAAGTATTTTGACAACGTCGTGATCGACAAGGAAAACGAGACCGTCTCCTTCCGCTACGATAAGGACTACGTAATTGATCTGAAAAAAGACGAATATAAGTAAAAAATTCCTGCGACCGTAAAGGTCGCAGGAATTTTTTTATTGTACACAGAATTTCAGGATCTGCAGAACGTCGATGAGGTCGAGTGTTCCGCTTCGGTTTGCATCGGCATAAGGCAGGGACGTATTGTTCAGGAGCGCGTGCAGTGTGTGCAGCACGTCGGCAAGCTCCAGCGTACCGCTGTGGTCCACGTCGCCGAGGAGGTGTGCGTAGGTCTCGGGCGCGATCACAAGGTCGTCACCCGTGGTCGATGCCGCGGTGGAGGTATACGCGGTGTCCGCGTAGAGCTCCAGCGCGGGGACGGGATCGTTGTTCACAAACACCTGATAACGGGTGTCAAAGGCACGGATCGCAACCGTGTGGGCACCGTCCGCGACCGCAACCGTTTTGCCGCCTGCAGTGAGGACGCCGCCTGCCAGCGTGGCGGTCAGCGCACCGCCGCGTACCGAAAGGGTATCGCCGTTTTGCAGCATCGCGGAAACAAGATGGTTCTCCGGATTCTGCGTGCCTGCGGCGAGGGAATCCATGGGGTTCAGGATCACGGTGGGGGAGAGCATATAGCGACCGGTGTCCGCGCCGTAGAGACGCAGACCGTTTCTGTGCTCGGCATCCGCCTTGACCGCGTAGGTCACGGTGATCTTGCCGTCAGCAAGTATCGCTTTACGCACTGCATCAATCTTGCCATCAGGTACACGGATGTTGACAAGATATCCGAAATTGCCCGCCGATGAACCACTATTGAGTTCATCATTTATTGTAAGAGTAGCACGCATATCACGCGGATTGTCGGGAAGATATACCGTGTCAAGTTCGATGCCGTTTAAATACACGGTCATATCCGACGGACGCTCGCCGCCTTCGACAGTCTGCGACATTTCCGAATTATAAATATTATAATTAATTGTGCTCTCCTTCATAGAAGACACCTCGGCAATGATACGCATAGATGTAACACTGCTCATGTCATAATCTTCTGGCAATGCATATTCAAGATTTACAGATCCGCTACCGTATACAGAAGCATCGGTATCCGATTTGCGGAGTGCAACAGAGGAGTTTGAAAAATACTGGATTTCGTCAATATCACCGTTTACAATAACATTGATAAAGTTCTTTGCTATCTTTATGCCGTTTTCTTCAATCCAAACCGTTATTGTACCAACACACGGTTCATGGGGCAAATCAAATTCAAGGGCATAATGCTCTGCCGTATATGATGAATACGGGATTTCAAGTTCTCCCGAAAGTCCTGTTGCAATAGAGTTGCCGAAAGCGTCAGTAGCGTCAAAACGCCAATGAAGAATGGCGTTCTCAAACTTTCTTGCCGAGAAATTAACTGCAACCATATCCGCAGAGAATCTGCCGCCTGCGGCAATTTCCTCTGCAGGCTGATTGTAAATACCTACAAAGCAAGGCTGATTGAGGTCGCTGACCGCCATATCGCCGCCCCACGCAATTTCGCTGTACGGAAATACCTTTGCGCGTCGGTCATAGGAGAATAATCCGTTGCGTTCATACTCAACGTCATAAGGCTCGGTATAGATATAACCGTTGAATATCTCATGCATACGGAACAAGTCCGTCTGGTACTTAAAGCAAAGCGAAACGTCAAGGTCACCCTCAAAGCATCCTACACCGCCGTACTCTGAGTTGAGAAGCGGCTCGCCCTCATAAGAAAAGCCGTCACGGAACTCAAATCCGGAGCCTGCTGTTGCATTATTCGCATGGCGCAGATGAAGCTCGAGTGCCTGCTCATAATAGTTCGGGTACTCGTGGAAGGTAACAATATCTGTAGGCTGAATATGGTCCTCATTGCATGCGGACATATCCTCGACAAGCAAATGAGGTGCTTTTTCTTTAGTCAGATAGTAGACCGACTGCATCCA
>JAZQHV010000072.1:0-7664 GCA_045540755.1 Eubacteriales bacterium | reverse complement strand
CCCACGGGACCCATTTATGGGTAGTAAGTAACAATTGCATGGCTGGCAGGCCAATACTTGAACGCACTTGTGCGTCGCCAGTATTATTAGGGCTATGCCCGAAAATGAAATACCCCCCGTTTTACGGGGGGATATTTATTTGCAAATTTGCTAAAACCTATGGAAAATCGGTGCGGGGTATTGTATAATAGTACGTAAGGACTCAAACCTTGAAAGGAATTACCTTTATGAAGATTTCGGAAATCGTAAAACTTTTGGATGCCAAGGTCTGCTATGGCGAGGAACTGCTTGAAAACGAGGTGCACTCCGCCTGCGGCAGCGACATGATGAGCGACGTGCTTGCATTTGTCAAGGATCAGGCGGTGCTGCTGACGGGACTTGTCAACATGCAGGTCGTGCGCACCGCGGAGATGATGGACATGCGTTGCATCGTCTTTGTGCGCGGCAAAAAGCCCGGACCTGAAATTATAGCGCTTGCGCGCATGGCAGAGATTGCCGTGCTTGCGACCGATGAGCGCATGTATCCCGCATGCGGCAAGCTGTATGCAAACGGGCTTGTCGGCGGATCTTTGCATGATTGAGGTGTGACATGAGTAACGCTGTAAAACTGCACTACGACGTTTCGGGCGGCGATTTTACCTCCGCGGGCAACGCCTCGGTACAGGCAAAAAAGGCGCTCCGACAGATGGGCTTTGACCCGAACACCATTCGCCGCGTGGCGATCGCCATGTACGAGGGCGAGATCAATATGGTCATCCATGCGGACGGCGGCACGGCGGACATCCTTGTCTATCCCGATGCCATCGAGATCATTCTTGCGGACGAGGGACCGGGTATTCCCGACGTCAGCCTTGCTATGCAGGAGGGCTATTCCACCGCGCCCGACAACATCCGTTCGCTCGGCTTTGGCGCAGGTATGGGACTGCCCAATATGAAAAAGCATACCGACGATATGCGCATTGACACCGTTGTCGGAAAGGGAACCACCATCACCATGCGCGTAAATGTATAACGTCTTTTAAGGAGATAGTATGCCACATAAAAATGACCACTCCGTACTGCTCGAAGTGGACAAGTGCAAAGGGTGCACGCATTGTCTCAAGCGCTGTCCGACCGAGGCGATCCGTATCCGTAACGGACACGCCGTGATCCGCGCGGAGCGTTGTATCGACTGCGGCGAGTGCATCCGCGTTTGCCCGTATCAGGCAAAGCAGGCACAGTACGACCGCTTTGAGGACTTCGGACATTATAAATGGAAGATCGCATTGCCCGCGCCTGCACTCTACGGGCAGTTTGACAATCTGGACGATTTGGATTACGTTGTTTCGGGTCTGCTTGCCTGCGGCTTTGACGACGTTTTTGAGGTGGCACGTGCCGCCGAGATCGTTTCGGACTATACAAGAGAATATATGCGCCGCGAGGATATTCCAAAGCCTGTGATCAGCTCGGCTTGCCCCGCGGTCGTGCGCCTGATCAGCGTGCGCTTCCCGTACCTGCTCGACAATCTGCTCCCCGTATTGCCGCCGATCGAGATCGCGGCACGCATGGCAAAGGCAGAGGCAATGCAAAAGCATCCCGAGCTTCGCGAGGAGGACATCTGCACGCTCTTCATCTCGCCGTGCCCTGCCAAGGTCAGCTACGTGCGTGACCCGCTCGGCACCGAAAAGAGTCAAGTAGATGGTGTGCTTGCCATCCGCGACGTTTATTTTAAGCTCGTGCATGCTATGGAAAAACTGAAGGAACTGCCCGCTTCTTCGGAGGCGGGGCGCATCGGCATCAGTTGGGCAGGCTCGGGCGGCGAAAGCGCGGCTCTGCTGAGTGACAAGTATCTTGCGGCTGACGGCATCGAAAACGTGATCCAGGTGCTCGAGGAGATCGAAAAGGAGAACTTCTCGGGGCTCGAATTCGTCGAGCTCAATTCCTGCCCCGGCGGCTGTGTCGGCGGGGCACTTACCGTGGAGAATCCTTTTATCGCGCGCGCAAGGCTCAAGCACTTGCGCAAGTATCTGCCCGTGGCGAACACGCATATCCCGCCCGAGGAAAAAGCGGATACCGCAAAGCTGCTTTGGGATGCGGAGGTGGAGTACCTGCCTGCGATGCAGTTGGATCCTAACCGCGCCGAGGCGATGCGCAAGATGCAGAAGATCCAGACCATCGCCAAGTGCTTTCCGCAGATCGACTGCGGCTCTTGCGGCGCGCCGACCTGCTCTGCGCTTGCCGAGGACATCGTGCGCGGCGAGGCAAGTGAGGACGATTGCGTGATCGAACTGCGCCGACAGATCCACGCGATCTACGACCATCTCGGCAAGGTCGTGCACGATACGTACGTCGCACCTGCGGCAGAGACCATTCCCGAACGGGAGGAACAAAAATGACAGTCAAAGAGCTTGCAGAAAAACTGCAGTTGAAAACCGTATGCATGCCCGATCCCGAAAGGGAAGTGCTCGGCGGCTACGCGGGCGACCTTCTCAGCTGGGTCATGGGACGCGCGCCGAGTGATGCGGCATGGATGACCATTATGTCCAATGTCAACATCGTTGCGGTGGCAATGCTTCGCGACGTGGCGGCGACCATCGTCTGCGAGGGCGCGGAGATCCCGGAGGACGTTGCCGCGCGCGCCGAGCAACAGGGCATCAACCTGCTCGTCGCCGAAAAAGGCATCTACGAGGTTTGCGCAGAGGTGTCGAAGTTGGTGTGATAGGTTACCTTTCATCGCTAAAGCAACCGTGCCATAATTTGTGTAAAACGTATATGTGAGATGTTATGAAAAAAACTTTCAAGATAGTTTGTATTGTATTATTAGCAGTAGTATTATTATGCGTAGCGATGCTGCTGGTAGAATCTTTTCTTATTAAAGGCTTAGGTTCTTTGGTGAATTATTGGTTTGAGTCATATGTTGATGAAGAGTTTTGTAACGAAACAAAAGCGTATTTGGAAACCAAATATAATAGTACTGTAGTTGTTGAAGATTATACGCAACACTATGAAGGCGCCCCTGCAATAATTGCACATTTTGAAAGTTATCCCGACGTTCGATTCTTTTCCTATAAAGACTATGATTTTTTCCTATCGTCATATCTCGCATCTGACGCAGAAAAAATTATAAGCCAAGTTGTTTCCGACAAGATAAAAGCCGATAATGTATCCTGTGATCTGTTTTATTGTGATGATGAAGAACTGTGGGGATTCTACGAACAGAATGGCAGACCGTTGTCTTGGCACGACGAAGAATGCAAAGAAACAATTTCAAGAGTCCTTATATATCCTGCATCCGATGCAGATGAAATTGATTTAAAAACAGCTCAAACTATAGTAGAAGAGATAGTTGCCGCATTCGGCAATGGGACATTTGAGGATTGCGAGTTGGATTTTGTGAATTTTAAACCCACATCAAAGGAGTTTGATTTTGACATAATCGACAATGAAATAAAATACAAGGGTGAAGAGTAACAGAACCGAATATTGCAAACAAGGAGGGAATGCGCGTGCCAAAATTCTATTATGATCTGCATATGCATTCCTGCCTTTCGCCGTGTGCAGAGGATGACATGACACCTGCCTCGATGGCGGGGCTTGCGGCGCTCAACGGATTGCAAATTGCGGCACTGACCGACCACAATTCCTGCGGCAATCTTGCGGCGTTCTTTGCGGCGTGCCGCGCTTACGGTGTTGTGCCGATCGCGGGCATGGAGCTGGAGACGGCGGAAAGCGTACATCTCGTCTGCCTGTTCCCAAAGTATGAGGATGCCATGGACTTCTGGCAGGTCGTGCGCACGGAGCACACGATGCCGTTCAAAAACGATCCTGCGGTCTTCGGCAACCAGCTTTACATGAACGTGGATGACGAAGTCCTCGGCGAGGAGGAAACGCTCCTCATCACATCGACGATGCTTTCCATCGACGATGCCGTACCGCTTGTGCGTGCGCACGGTGGATTCGTTTTTCCGGCACATATTGACCGTACATCCAACGGCATTATCGCCATCCTCGGCGATCTGCCGCCCGAGCCGGGCTTTACGCTGGTCGAGTTCAATGACAGCGCGAACGTTGCACCCTACCGCGAGCAGTATGTGGCGGTACGCGAACTGCCCGTGCTGGTGAACTCGGATGCGCATCGGCTCATGAACATCAACGATGCGGTGAACTATATCGAACTGGATGCCGATCCGTCCGACGAGGATGCGGTACGAGAAGCGTTTTTTGCATATTTAAAAGGTGACCGATAAGGTCACCTTTTTTGTAACAGAATGATAACTTGTAGTTTAGCGGGATGTGAATTGAAACGCACAAACCTTTGGCCCCCTTGCCTAAAGGGGGCTGTCGTGCTTGCCACGACTGGGGGATACGTATCCCTCCGTCACGCTTCGCGTCCCACCTCCCTCTAGGCGAGGGAGGCAAATAACCTCTCAATTTGTCGCTTTGGATGATGCTGATTTTTCGGAATTTACCTCTTTTCTGCGTTTTGCACGAAAAACATCGTTAAATTTTCGACATTTTCTCAAAGAAATTCGCAAATACATATGGATTTTTTTGAAAATATATTGTATAATAAAGTGAATATGTGCGCCCGAACATTTGCGTATGTATTTGAGGAAGAATTAAATAAAATGAAATAAATTTATTTAATGAATTTACAGGAGGTAGGTTCGAAATGAAAAAGAAATTGACTACGGTCGAATTTCGCGGCACCAAGGAGCAGGAAGCCAAGCTCATCGAGATCATCGATGCGCACAAGGACGAAAGAGGCGCAATGATGCCTATCCTGCAGCAGGCACAGGAGGTCTACGGATACCTTCCGGTCGAGGTTATGCGTATTATCGCAGAGCGCACCGGCAAGCCTCTCGAGGAGATCTTCGGTATTGCTACGTTCTACTCGCAGTTCTCTCTGAATCCCAAGGGCGAATATGCCGTTGCAGTTTGCCTCGGCACTGCATGCTACGTCAAGGGTTCGGGCGATCTGTTTGACAAGTTCGGCGAGCTGCTGGGTCTCCAGGGCGGCGGAACTTCTTCCGACGGCAAGTGGTCTCTTGAGGCTACCCGTTGCATCGGCGCATGTGGTCTTGCACCGGTTCTGACTGTTAACGGTACCGTTTACGGCAGACTGACCACCGCAGACGTACCCGGCATTATCGCACAGTACAAGTAATCCATGAAGGAATTATCGCTGAATATTCTGGATATTTCGCAGAACTCCATTTCGGCGCGCGCGACCCTCATTTACATAACGCTGACCGAGGATGCGGACGGCTGGCTGACGCTGGCGATCCGTGACAACGGTTGCGGCATGACCGAGGAAACGCTTCGCACCGTGATGGATCCGTTTTATACCACGCGTACAACACGCAAGGTCGGTATGGGTATTCCGCTGCTCAAAATGGCGGCGGAGCAGACGGGCGGCAATGTGACGATCGAGTCGGTCTCGGAAACCGTTTCCGAAAACCACGGTACGACCATCACGGCAACCTTTGATACAGGCCACATCGACATGACGCCGCTTGGAGACATCATTTCCACGGTGGAGACGATCTTGCAGGGACATCCTGAGATCGACTACGTGTATACGCACACGTCCCCGCGCTTTTCGGTAAAGATGGACACGCGCGAACTGCGCGCCGTCCTTGGTGAGGTTTCTCTCGCCGAGCCGGAAATTCTCGCATGGGTGCGTGGCTATCTCAGCGAACAATACGAACAATTACCTGAATAATTTTGGAGGTGTAACACCATGAAATCTTTGGCTGAACTTGCAGCAATTAAAGCAAAAATGCAGGACAAGGTCTCGATGCGTGAGGGCAGCGGCTCGGTTCGCGTAGTTGTCGGTATGGCAACCTGCGGTATCGCAGCAGGCGCACGTCCCGTTCTCTCCGCTTTCGTAGAGGGCGTGAATGCAGAAGGTCTTTCTGAAAAGGTTACCGTTACCCAGACCGGTTGTATCGGCATCTGCCAGTACGAGCCTGTTGTTGAGGTTTACGAGGACGGTAAAGAAAAGGTTACTTACGTTAAGATGACTCCCGAGAAGGCGGCTCGCGTTGTTGCAGAGCACCTTAAGGGCGGCAAGATCGTAACCGATTACGTTGTCGGCAACAAATAAGTAAAACGGAGGAAGAAAAATGATTCGCACACATGTATTGATTTGCGGCGGTACCGGTTGTACCTCCTCCGGAAGCCTGGCTCTGAAGGCAGCGCTCGAGACCGAGCTCGCTGCAAAGGGTCTGACGGAAGAAGTTAAAATCGTTATCACCGGTTGTTTCGGTCTTTGCGCGCTCGGTCCTGTCATGATCGTATATCCTGACGGCACCTTCTACAGCATGGTTAAGCCCGAGGACATCCCCGAGATCGTTGACGAGCACCTGCTCAAGGGCCGTCCGGTCGCACGTCTTGAGTATCACGAGGCAGGCCAGAAGGAAGCAGTTGCTTCTCTGTCCGAGACCACGTTCTACAAGAAGCAGCACCGCGTTGCGCTCCGTAACTGCGGCGTAATCAATCCCGAAAACATCGATGAGTACATTGCAAGAGACGGTTATGCGGCTCTGGGTAAGGTTCTCACCGAGATGACGCCCGAAGGCGTTATCCAGACCGTCCTTGACTCCGGTCTTCGCGGACGCGGCGGCGGCGGATTCCCCACCGGCAGAAAGTGGGATCTCGCACGTAAGCTCGTTCAGGGCGGACAGAAGTACGTTGCATGTAACGCAGACGAGGGCGACCCCGGCGCGTTCATGGACCGTTCCATTCTCGAGGGTGACCCCCATGCACTGATCGAGGCTATGGCGATCGCAGGCTATGCGATCGGCGCAGACGAAGGTTACGTATACGTTCGTGCAGAGTACCCGATCGCGGTTGAGCGTCTCCAGATCGCTATCGAACAGGCGCGTGAGTACGGTCTGCTCGGCGAAGACATCTTCGGCACCGGCTTCAAGTTTGATATGCACATCCGTCTCGGCGCAGGCGCATTCGTCTGCGGTGAGGAGACTGCACTGATGACCTCTATCGAGGGTAACCGCGGCGAACCCCGTCCGCGTCCTCCGTTCCCCGCAGAGAAGGGTCTGTACGGCAAGCCTACCGTTCTGAACAACGTTGAGACCTACGCAAACATTCCCCAGATCATCCTCAACGGTGCAGACTGGTTCGCTTCCATGGGTACCGAAAAGTCCAAGGGTACCAAGGTATTCGCTCTGGGCGGCAAGATCACCAATACCGGTCTTGTTGAGATCCCGATGGGCACCACGCTCCGCGAAGTTATCGAGGAGATCGGCGGCGGCATCCCGAACGGCAAGAAGTTCAAGGCTGCACAGACCGGTGGTCCTTCCGGCGGTTGTATCCCTGCAAGCCTGATCGATACGCCTATCGACTATGACAACCTGATCGCAATCGGCTCCATGATGGGCTCGGGCGGTCTGATCGTTATGGACGAGGACAACTGTATGGTTGACATCGCAAGATTCTTCCTCGACTTCACCGTTGATGAGTCCTGCGGTAAGTGTACGCCTTGCCGTATCGGCACCAAGCGTATGCTTGAGATTCTGGACAAGATCATCGCCGGCAAGGGCGAACTCGAAGACATCGACCGTCTCGAGGAACTTGCACAGTACATCAAGTCCGGCTCGCTCTGCGGCCTCGGACAGACGGCTCCTAACCCCGTTCTTTCTACGCTTCAGTACTTCCGCGAC
>JAZQHV010000071.1:0-23034 GCA_045540755.1 Eubacteriales bacterium | reverse complement strand
TCGCTGCAATATACCGGTCTGTCATTTGAAGGCTGGAAAGGAACCTTTGCTTCCTTGCCGCAGTTTGCACATACGGTAGTGAAGTATTCCTTCTGCGCACGAGCCTGGCTCTTTCTTGCGTCTCTGCAGGGTTTGCATCTCTGAGGCTCATTCTGGAAGCCCTTCTCTGCATAAAACTCCTGCTCACTCGCGGTGAACACGAACTCGGTGCCGCAGTCCTTGCACTTCAAAGTCTTGTCCTGATACATTGTTTTTACCTCGCTTTTAGGTTGTTCTTTTTTTGCCCCAAGACGGACTTCAACCGCCACCTTTGTAATTCCAACATTGCAACGCTCTTTTTTAAGCTATTCGGGCATACTTTACACATCAAAAAATCTTTTGGAGTTTTCCTTTTACACGGCGAAGCGCATTGTCCACCGACTTCGGCGTTTTACCAAGGCGGCGCGCGATCTCTGCATAGGAATACCCATCCAGATACAAATCAAAGATGCGGCTTTCCAGATCCGAAAGCACAAAGGAGATCTGGTGGCGCAACTCATCCGAACGGATCTTGTCCAATGTCATGTTCTGCGGATTCTCATCACTTTCCGGCATATCCGCCTCCGTCAGCATTTCCACACTGATATCCGGCTGTCGCTTTTCCATGTAGCGAAGCGTATCCGCAATACCGTTGACAATACAGATCTTAGCAAACAAACCGAAGGTGAGTCCGCGATCCGACCGATAGGCAAGCGCCGCGCGATAAAGCGAGATCAACGCGCCCTGCCGCAGATCATCCAGATCTGCATTGCCAAGACTGTTCTCGTACCGTGCGACCTCTTTCGCAAGAAGCGGCTCATACAGCTCCGAAAGTTTTACAAACGCACCGCTGCTACCGTTCTGAATCGAGTACAGTAGTTCGCCGATCTCTTCGGGCTGTCCGTTTTTGCCGTTCCCCACGCCTGTACCTCACTGATTTTTGACTGTATGAAATAATTATACCATTATATTACATAATGTCAATAGCAAAATGCAAATATTTTTTAGTTGTTTTTCACAAATTTTGTATTTTTCTTTTGTTTTTGCACAAAAAAAGCAGACATCTGCCGAAATCGGGCACAAAATGTCTGCTCGAAAACCGACAAAAGTCGGTTCAATTCAAAAGATAGTCCACTTCGCCGGCAAGCAAAGCCATGATGCCTTTATAGATCACGTCCGGTCTTTCCTCGAAGTTCGCCTTCATCTGTTCAACGCGCGCCGAAGAATCGTCCACCAGTCGGATATGTAACGTTTCCTGATCCATTTCGGTAATGAAGCAATCCAGCGCGAATTTTCCATCCTCGCATTCACTCATGCTGCAATGCGTTTCCGCACCGCGCTTCTTGAAAGAAAGCAAGCGCATGGCGCTTTTTAGGCTGGTCTCACGGATCGAACGAAGCAGACCGCTTTGCAGCTGGCTGACCACTGCACTGCCTAAAGGAGAGATGCGATACAGTGTTTGCTTTTCTCCCGTCTGCGGATTGATCTGTTGCTCCTCGATGATATGCTCCATATCCAGAATCTCGGCAAAGCACTCCGCAAAATCAAAATAATTCACAAACTCATTCTGCACAACGATATCATTGATCGTCGGGAAATCCAGCGGATACTGGATGTTCTGGAGAAGATACAGTATAAAGATCTTGATGTCGTTCTTGTTCGTCAGCTTCTTAGAAGCACGTGCCATATACTTTTCTCCTCCTTTCCGAAATTCCCTTTTATGCAGGGGCGTTCATTATTCTATCATTTTCGACACACAAAGTCAAGACAAAAGCGCACAAGGTGCAAATTTTCTTCGCTCCCTTGTGCGCTTCACATCACGGTATTATTCGGCAGCGGTATCCTCTGCCTCTTCGGTTTCGGGAACAAACTTATACTTGGTATAGTCTGCCTTGGTGAAAATGCGGTATCCGAGATAGCTCGAATCCACGCCCTTGAGGTCCTTGCTGATCAGGTAGCAATCCTTGTTAAAAACAAGCGGTACGACAGGAGCCTGCTCCATGAGATAGCGCTCTGCTTCTGCAAGGATCGCCGAACGCTTTGCAATATTCTTCTCTGCGAATGCACGCTCGATGATCTCATCGTAGGTTGCATCCGAGAAGCCGGTCACATGCGGGATAAACGCATAGTTCGGATCGGTCATGTCAATACCGTTACCCGAAAACTCGGTTGCATAAACTGCAAGCGGTGCAAAAGCATCGGTGCCGATCATCGAAACATCGACAGCGAGAACATCAAAGTCGCCGGTCTCATACGCTTCCTGTACGGAATCAATATAATAGTCAATTTCCTCGGAGTTCTCGATCGCGGTCTCACGAATGGTGGTGAGAGGCTTCAGTTCTACAGTAAAGCCAAGTCCTTCCCAAACGCTCTTTACATACTCCGCAACAGCGGTCTCTGCATCATTATGACGATAGCTGATCGTAAACTCGCCCTTCTTGACGCCGGCCTCTGCAAGCAGCGCCTTTGCGCCCTCTACATCTGCAGCAGTCTTCATCGCATCGCCCTGCACCTTGCGGAAGGACTTTCCGCTCGTAGCATTGTAAACCGTTTCTGCAACCAGACCGGTTGCGGGTTCAGCATAAACAAGCAGATCTGCAATCGCCTCGCGGTCAAGCGCCATCGAAAGCGCGCGACGAACGCGTGCATCGGCAAAGAGTTTGTTCTCGGTATTGAACATATAGGTATAGGTAGAGTTTGCATCGGTGACATGCGCCTTCTTCTTCAGCTGCGCACGGTTTGCCATCGGCACATCGCCCATATACTGCAGATTGCCTGCTGCATATTCTGCGTAGATCGCATCCAGATCATCTGCATAGGTTCTCTGACCGGAGGGCTTATCCTCTTCCTTGAGGAAGGTAACAAGAATTCTGTACGGCTTTACATAGCGGTCCAGCATGTCCTCTTCGGTATCGCGATAGTAGTAGTTGTTACGCTCGATACGCATGGTATTCTCGTCACGGTCGATCGACTTAATGACCATCGGGCCGTTGGAAACCAGCGTAGCGTGTCTGCGCGACCAGTATCTGCCGTTATTTGCAACAGACTCCTCGCGCAGCGGTACGAGCGAAAGGCTCGCCAGATTCTTCTGGAAGTTCTCGTAGTCGATCTTACCTTCAAAGGTGATCTCCAGCAGATATGTATCCAGTGCAACCACGCCGAGATCATCGATCGAAGCATCGCCCGCTTTGACGGTACGTGCATTCTTTACATCGTACAGCAGCGCTGCAGCCGTGCTCTGATAGGTGCATTCCATCAAACGTTTCCAAGCGAAAACAAAGTCATCCGCGGTGAGCGCACGACCGTCCGACCACTTGGTCTCCTTAATGGAGATCTGCATTTTGTACTCGCCCTTCGCCTCGTTCTCCAGAATCTTGACATCCTTTGCGAGCGCTTTCACAGGCTTGCCGTTCTCATCCAGACGGAACAGACCTTCAAAGATCAGACCAAGGATCTTAACAGCCGAAGCATCGGTCAGATCCTTACCGGGGTCAAACGCATAGATATCATCGGTGATATACGCGTAAAAAATATCGCCCTTATCCTCATCTTCCAAGCTGACACCGCCGCAGGAAGCTAAGGTCGTCATTGCGATTACCAAACACAAAATAAGAGATAAAACTCTTTTCATTTTCAGGAGTCCCTCCGAATTCATATTGCAAAATACGGTATTTCCGCATAAAATTGCTTATATAATTATATCATTAATTCGAACGATTATCAATGAAAATTCCATGAAAAAATATTATTGGGAGAACTGCACAATTTTTTATTTTTATTTTTGGTGTATTTTACATAAAATCCGCATTGCAGACGACACAATCCACTAAAATTGCCGCCCCGTTTTTTGCTATACTGTGTATAGTTTTTTTCGTTTTGCGGCATACTGTTCCAAAACGGAATGCACAGGAGCAAAAAATGAAACGCTACCAGATCCACACCGACCTCGCCTGCGAAGCAGAATCTACCCATGACGGCGGCAAAGGCGGCACAACCTATGCCGAAAAAGAAGCACACGGATTCCGGACAGCAACCCTCCGCGTGCTGAACAAAACCGGCGAACAGACCACCGGAAAAAAGAAAGGGACTTACATCACCGTATTCACCGATCTGATCTGTGACATCGGCGACGAAAGCTTTGCCGAACTCTCTACCCTGCTCGCTGAAGAAATTGGCACGCTTGTGAAAGAGGTCCTCGGAAAAACACCCGCCTGCGTACTTGTCGCAGGTCTCGGCAATCGCGAGATCACTGCAGATAACATCGGTCCCAAAACCGTAGACCGCCTGACGGTCACACGCCATATCGAACAGCATAACAAACAGCTATTCGACAGTTTTTGCCGCGTTCCGCTCTGCGCTGTCGCCCCCGGCGTTCTCGGACAGACCGGTATCGAAACCGCCGAAATGATCCGCGGTGTCTGCGACCGTGCAAAGCCGGATCTCGTGATCGCGATCGACGCACTTGCCGCGCGCTCCACCGCGCGTCTCGGCGCAACCGTACAGATCTCCGACAGCGGCATTTTCCCCGGCAGCGGCATCGGCAACCGCCGCAATGAGATCAGCCGTGATACCCTCGGTATCCCCGTGATCGCTATAGGCGTGCCGACCGTCGTCAATTCGGCAACGCTGGTCTACGACGCCCTGCAAAGCGCAGGCTATAGCGAGATCGATGAGCAGATCGAAAAGGTCCTGCGCTCCGGAGAAAGTTTCTTCGTTTCTCCGCGCCAGAGCGACCGTATCAGCGACAGTGTCAGCACTTTGCTTTCGGGCGCGCTGGACACTTTATTCCTATATTGAAAGGAGGCGGCAACATGTCCGAATTGCTTCTGGAAGAAAAAAAGACCGAGCAACCGACGCCCCCTGCGCCAAAACCTCGGCGGTATATTCTGCAAAAAGGGATCTGCATTTTTTGTGCCGCACTTGCTGCCACAGTCCTCTGTCTGTACGGCTGGCACACTCTGGACAAAATGCTGCGGGCGGGTTTTTGGGAATCCGTCGGCAATTGTTTGCTTTCCCATAGCGCTACAAACAACCGCAGTACATTCGCTTTCGCTGACCTGCCCACGGGCATAGAGGTCAGCGATCTTACCCCCAAACCCGCCTTGCCGCGCATCTACTACATACCGAAAGAGGATCTTGTCGACCGCTCCTTTGACAAAAAGAGCGAACTGGAGCAAAAAATATTTGATTTATACGCATTCGACTACGCGAAAGTGCCGACAGGCACCTATCCGATCCTGCCGACCGATCTTTCCGTCGAAAATGCACAAGCCTTAAAAAACGACACAAGCTACAATGTCGATATGACGGAATTTGCAAAATCCGCAACGCTGCGCGAGGCGGAAACGATTCTCAAAGAGCCGCTGGTTCTGATCGTGCATACGCATGGAACCGAGGGATTTGCCGCAGAAGGCGCAATCTGCTATAGCGAAAAGGTGAATCAGCCGCGTACCGAGGATGTTTCGCAAAATATTGTCGCCGTCGGCAAAACGCTCAGCGATGCGTTGAACAAAAAAGGGATCCCTACGATCCACTGCGAGATCATGCACGACATAGATTCCTATATCGCCGCCTATGACCGCAGTGCAGAAAGCATCGCGCATTACCTTGAAAAATATCCATCGATCCGCTACGTCTTTGACGTCCACCGCGATTCCCTGATCCGCTCCGATCTCACAAAGCTCCGCCCTGTTACCCTGCACAAAGGTGCTCCGTGCGCGCAGATCATGATGATTGTCGGCTCCGACGAAAAAGGCGCAGGCGAGTACGATTGGCAAAGCAATCTTGTGCTTGCGGAGGCGATCCAGCAAAACCTTGTAAAGGACACCCTCGGCGTAGCACGGCAGCTCTACCTGCGCGGCGCAACCTATAACCAGCAGTATGCACAATACGGGCTTCTCCTTGAGATCGGCTCCTGCGGCAACAGTCTTTCCGAAGCAAAAGCCGCAGCCCTTGCATTTGCCGATGCCTTTGAAAAGGTACTGAAAAACAAATAAAAAGCACCGCGCGGCATGGGGGATGACCGCGCGGTGCTTTTATATATATGGTGTTTGGGGGACAATGGTAATGGACCTCAGTCGTCAAAATGGGTGAGCAGACCTGCGACTGCAAGGATCAGACAAACGGGAAGACCTACATACAGCGGAACGATACCGCTCTCCATCCCGCCGACAAGACCGAGCGCCAGAACGAAGCCCGCGATCACGAAAGCCGCGCGCACCTCTACGCCGCGAACACGCTCTGCAAGAACTGCAAGAACGGCGCGCAGAAAACGCAATGCGGTGCGAAGTGCCGACCGATTTCTCTTTGCGGTGACATTTCCTCTGTATCCATATGCGTTATAAGCGTTCATAGTCAGTGCCTCCTGTGTTTTCTCGTCTCTTTGTGTCTTAATAATAACACCACTTTTGGAAAATGTCAATACATTTTTTCAAATATTTTTCCGTTTTTGAAAATATTTTATATCATTTTTGGAAAAATAGCGAAAAATGTATTTACTTTTTGGAAAATCGGTGTTATAATCGAATTGTAAATAAATTTGCTGCGTTTTTTTCAAAAATCTTATCAATTATAAGGAGAAGATGATGAATTTTTCCGATCGCGTGAAAGCATTAAAAAAGGAAAAAGGAATGACCACCGAGGCGCTTGCCGCTGCCAGCGGCGTTGCGCTCAGCACGCTAAACAAGGTTCTGTCCGGCGACGGGGACAGCATTAAGCTTTCCAACGCCGTCGCTATTGCCGATGCGCTCGGCTGTTCACTGGAGCACCTTGCGACCGGAAAAGCGGAGACGCCTGCGATCAGCGATGCGGAGCTGGAACACCTTGCAAAATATCGCGTACTGGATACGCACGGCGTGCGCATATGCGACTTTATTCTGCAGGAGGAATATCTCCGTTGCGCTTCGGCACCGAAGACGTCCCGTGTCGAAATTCCCGAATCGGTTTTTCGCTCCAATGCAGCATCTTCCAAGCCGCGTATGCTGACGATTCCCTTCTACGGCGATCGCGTTTCGGCAGGTCTCGGCGAGCATCTTGACTCTACCGAGGTTACCGAGATTAGCGTGGTGGAAAATGACAAGACCAAGCGTGCCGATTTTGCGCTGCGCGTTTCGGGCAACTCCATGGAACCCCGCTATCACGACGGCGATATTCTGCTGATCGAAAACAAGCAGGAGATCAATGTCGGCGAGCTCGGCATCTTCATCTGCGACGGCGAAGGATACTTCAAACAGTACGGCGGCGATTGCCTGATCTCCTTGAATCCCGACTACGCGCCGATCCCGCTTTCCTCGTTTGATTCCTTTTCCTGCCGCGGCAGCGTCATCGGCACACTGCGTTCCCGCTCCTGACATTTACAGTATAACAAACAAGCTGTCCCAAAAATGGGACAGTTATAGCAAAAAGCAGAAAAATTTTCATTTTTCTGCTTTTTCCTTTTCTTTGTTCCCTTTTGTACTGATATAAGCTTATCTATCAAACCCTTCGTTTATCTGACGGAAACAAATCTTATAAATGAGCCACAGGGCGATTATAGAGCAAAACAACAGGAGCAAAGGTCTAACCCTCTGCTCCTGAACTGTTCGACATATTGGAATTTATCGCTACTGTTTTCTCTTTATTGGATTTTTTGTTGCACGAGATTGAATCCGAGCAGAAAAACGATGACACACACCGCAAAGCCAGTTGCAACATTCATAATACGAATCTCTCTTTCCGTCATCCCCGCAAAGGATACGAGCATTGACCTTTGCAAAGAAAACATTGAAACAAAGGCATCGGCAAAAGATATGTTTCGTAATGTGACCAATTTTGCAGATTGGCTTTTTCGTGCCTTTATCCATTTTATTGTTGCAAGTGTGATTTTGGTAAAAGCATATACCGCAATCGCAAGCATAACAATCAAATGAAATTCGGTACCTCTATCTTTTACAAAAGCAAGGATTACTGTTCCGACAAGCGATATGGATAGCACCATCAACATTATTCCGGTAAACCGAATGACAAAGCGTTTTTTGCCTTTGTGCCTAAGAACCACAAAGCGGACAATACTCAATATTGCATAGTAAATACCGATGGAGAAAAACCACCATGAGTATGTTGCTATGCCAAAAACAATGTGATAGGCGCTATACACCATATTGAATATCAAACTGACAAGTGCGAGTTTCAGTGTCCTATCCATTCGCATGATCTTTCCCGTAAATACAGACGGCGATTATTTTTGACAGTTCATCGGTTGACTTGTCACACCCGTTTTTTAACCATTCAACAATTATAGCATTGATGCCGTTCAGATAGTACATCATCACATATTGCCTGATGTCTGACGGATAGTGAAATCTCTCCAGAATCGGGTTAAATATGTTTTCAAACATTCGCTTATACACATCTTCAAATCCCAGAATTTTGTTTTGTGCCAATGCAACCGCAAATACTTCTTTGTGGTCTTTGATATAGGTACAATATGGTGTCAGATACTTATCGCAAATAAACACCAACTCATTTAGTTCGCAGTCCAGAAGATTGAGAGCAATAGACTGTGTGTCGGTTGAAAAATATGACAAGAATCCATCTAACAAATATCGTGTTGTTTCGTTCAGCAGATCTCCGATGGTTTCATAATGCAAGTAAAAAGTGGAACGATTTACCCCTGCCGTTTTGCAAATCTCACTAACAGTAATATATGCAAACGGTTTCTTTTTCAGCAAGGCAATCAACGCAAGATCCATTTTCGTGGCAGTATTAAAGTATTTACTTTCAGATTTGTTCATATTACCACTCCTTGCAGGTTTTGGTTATTTGTCTGCAATTTCACGGGCAAGCTGCACGATTTCATAGGCATATTTTGCCTTGCCCTTTTCAAGTATTTTCTTGTAGATCGGATAATTCACGACGCAGCCGATAATGCCAACGATGCCGACAACGACACCAAGCACCATGCTGTTTCCGATCACTTGCATTGTAAGGGACATACCCGTACCGAAAACAAGTGCAAATATGATGCCCCAAGAGTAAGTGAAAATCGTGGCAGGGAGTTTTGCGCGGTTATCCAGCTTTTTAAGGGCAACAATTTTGGAATTTTCCTTCGGTGCATAGTCCTTTGCGATTGCTTCTGCTAAAATTTTGTCTGTGTTCATTTTAAGAACCTCCTTTTTGATTTTACAGTAATATTTTACGGCTCAAAAAGAAGGAATTGAATAACACAATGTTCGAAATCTGTTGATTTCTATAAGTTTTGACGTGAAACTCTCCATAAAGTTCCATCTGATTTTATTGTACAATATGTTTATGAATATTTCAAGGTATGGGAACAAAGCCGAGTGCGGATACGGCTTTGTCCGCCCAAATGTGACGCTCTTTCGTAAAATCGACGAGGTTTTTCTATCAGCATAAAAGGTAAAAGGAAGTTTCTTTGCCAATGCTTGCTTTTTTCTATAAAATATGGTATAGTTACTATAATTCCCATAAAGGAGGATTTCCCTTGGTCATTATCGGAATCGACATCGGCGGAAGCACGACAAAGATCGTCGGCTTTTCCTCCGACAAAGCACACGCGCTGATCGAGCCGCTTTCGGTGCGCGCAACCGACCCCGTCACCAGCGTCTACGGTGCCTTTGGCAAATTTTTGACACAAAACGACCTCGCCCTTTCGGACATCGAGAAGGTTTCGATCACCGGCGTGGGCTCCAAATATATCACAAAGCCGCTCTACGACCTGCCCTGCGAGAATGTTCCGGAGTTCCGTTGCATCGGTCTTGGCGGATTGTATCTTTCCCGTCTGGACCGCGCGATCGTGGTCAGCATGGGCACCGGCACGGCGCTCGTCCACGCTACGCGGGACGGCAAGAACGAATACCTCGGCGGTACAGGCGTCGGCGGCGGCACACTGGTCGGACTTTCCGACCGTCTGCTGGGCGTCAGCAACGTAGAGCACATCTCAAACCTTGCTGACAAGGGCAATCTGGACAACATTGATCTGCGGATCAAGGACATCACCCCCGGCAGCTACACGCTGCCCGACAACATGACCGCGGCAAACTTCGGTAAGGTCAGCGACCTCGCCACCAAAGAGGATCTTGCGCTCGGTCTGATGAACATGATCTACGAAACCGTGGGCATGATGGCAGTATTTAATTCCCGCATGCACGGCGTCAAAGATGTTGTACTCACCGGCAACCTGACACAGACGCCGCAGGCAGTCACCGCGTTCAAAACCCTTTCCGAGATGTTCGACACCAACTTTATGATCCCCGACCGCGCACAGTATTCCACCGTAATCGGTGCGGCACTCTGCGCCCTCACCTGATGTATGAAACCGAAGATGATACTTTTCGACTACGGTCAAACGCTGATCGTAGAGCCGCAGTTCGACTGGATGGCGGCAAACCGCTCTATTTTAGCACATACAACCCTGCCTGCAGGTATGACCGAGGACGAGTTCTGCCGCCGCTCGGACGCGCTCTTCAACTATGTTATGGGCGCGATGCACGAAAACGACCGCGAATTTGAGCATGTCAAATTTCTGCGATTGCTTTGCGATGCGAACTCCATTACCTTAGACATTCCAATCGAAGAAGCAGATCTTCTCTATTGGGACAGCGCAACGCACGGCTCCTTCGCCTCCCCCGGCGCTGCCGAATTCTTAGACTACCTGAAAGCGCAGGGCATTCGGACAGGCATCATCAGCAACATGTGCTATGCAAACGCAGCTCTGCGCACCCGCGTGGCGCGCTATCTGCCAAGTCACGATTTCGAGTTCATCCTCACAAGCTCGGACTATGTGCTCCGCAAACCGGAACCGCTTCTTTTTGAAGTTGCCTGCCGCCGTGCAAAGTTGGATCCCTCCGAAATCTGGTACGTCGGCGACAATCCGCGTGCCGATGTACTCGGCGCACGCGGCGCCGGACTGCGCCCGATCCTGTACACCGGCGCACACAAACGCGATTATACCACGCTCCCCGCCGAAATGCTCGACCGTGTAGACAGTTTTGCAGAACTTCGGGAACTCGTTGAAAAAGCATAAAAAAAACAGCAGGCAACAGCCTGCTGTTTTGTTTAAGCCAACGCTCGTTCAAGCCAGATCACGCCGAGGTCAAGCGCGTCATAAAGACCGCTCTTTTCTCCCTGCTTTACGATCCTGTCTGCAAAGGACTTCGACTTATCAGTCGAAAGCACCTGAATGAGGATCTTATCGGGAATCTCGGTATTGCCGAACTTCTTATAACTCATGATCATCATGTACAGAATGTACGGATCGGTCATGTTGCCGTAGCAAATGGTGTCATGCTCACGGACGAACGCTCTGCCTTTATATTCGATATAGCTGACTTCGTTTGCCATATAGATACACCTCCATTAAAAATACACATTATATTATACAATACTTTTACGCCATTGTCAACGAATTGCCGAAAGATATTCCAGTTCCGCTTCGCGCGTATTTTCGATCTTTTCGTCAAAAACAGCAAAAAGAACCGCTTCCAGAGCCTCGCCGATCGCCTTACCGCGGCGATCTGTGTGCGCGATCACATCCGCGCCCGTGATCGCAAGATCGGCAACCGAAAAGCATTTTTCATTCGCAAGCAGCGCCGTAAGGCTGCCATACAGGGAATCCATGCGTTCGATCTGTGCGCGATCCATGGCCGGTGCGGCACCGTACATATAGATACAACGGCGCAAGGACGGCGCATCCGCTTTTTGAGGCAGACGGCATTGCAAAGTGCGCCGCACCTGTTCGGCAAATGCCGTCGAGGTTTTCAGCGACGCAATATGCTTTTCGGCGTTTGCTTCCCATAGTAGCAATGCCGAAAGTCGGATATCTGCACGCAGCGGCAGTGTATCTATATAAGAACAGGCTAAACGATGCAGCTCCGGTCTTTCAAAAACGCAGTCAAACACGCCGCCATCCAGCATTTTTTGCAGAATTTCACCTACCGAAACACCGCAAAGCAGTTTTTCCAGTTCGTCAAAAATGCGCTCGCGGGAAACCAGCGAAAGACGAGGTGCAAGTGCAAGTGCAGCGGCAAGCGTTTCTTTTTCGATCGCAAAGCCGAGTTTTGCCGCAAAGCGAAAAGCGCGCAGGATCCGCAAAGCGTCCTCGGCAAAACGCAAGGTCGGCTCTCCGACTGCACGGATCACCTTTTTTGCAAGATCCTCCCTGCCGCCATACAGATCCACGATGTTGCCATCAAGATCCATCGCCATCGCATTCACCGTAAAGTCTCTGCGGCAAAGATCATCCTGCAGATTCCGCGTAAACAAAACGCTATCGGGATGACGGCCGTCTGCATAGGTGGTTTCAGTACGGTAGGTGGTTATCTCCGCTGCAATACCGTCATGTAATACCGTAACCGTACCGTGCTTCAGCCCCGTCGGGATCACACGGTCGTCCGCAAACACAGTCATTGTTTCTTCGGGAAGCGCGTTTGTGGTGATGTCAAAATCATTCGGCGTTTTTTCAAGCAAAAAATCACGAACGCAGCCGCCCACAAGATACCCTTCATATCCAGCCGCACGAAGTTTTTGCAAAACATATTCAATTTGCGCAGGTATATGCATAGGTACCTCCTTTTCAAACCGCTTCGGCAAAAGAAAACTCCCAACCGGCGGTTGGGAGTTTTCTTTTGGTGACCCGTGGGAGAATCGAACTCCCGTTACCGCCGTGAAAGGGCGGTGTCTTAGCCGCTTGACCAACGGGCCGGATGGTAGCGGAAGTTGGACTTGAACCCACGACCTATCGGGTATGAACCGATTGCTCTAGCCAGCTGAGCTATTCCGCCACATGCAGTGCCTTTTGGCACCAGCGAGAATTAGTATACCATACGGCTCTCGCATTGTCAAGCATTTTTTTGAAAAATATTACACAAAAAAGCCAAGGCAAATTGCCTCGGCTTTTCAATGGATATCAATAGAAGAGGATGCCCGCACCCCAAATGAAGTCGTAAGCGCAGACAGGCACGTCAAACACCGTGAGTCCAACGTAAGCAAGACCGCCCTTGGTAAAGCCTGTCGAGCCGCTCTTGGCGATCGTCTGTCCTTTTTCCACGATGTCGCCCGCCTTCACGGTGACCTCGCTGAGATTGTGGTACCAGCTGATCAAACCGTAGCCGTGATCTACTGCAACCAAAGTGCCCGCGTAAGCGGAAGCAGTAGTGTGCAGAACCTTTCCGTCCATCACCGCGTAGATGTTTGAGCCCTCCTTAAGGTGATACTCTACGCCCTCCATCTGGAACTTTTCGTTCGTGGAGCTGATCGACTGATAACGGCCGTAGCCGGATTTTACCGTGTAGCCCTCGGTATTCGAGGAGCTGACACCCGTGCCGAACGTACTGTCGTCAAAGTACGCAGTCGAGAAATCGCCACTCGCAAGCTCTGCAACCAGCTTTTCGTAGGTTGCAAGCGTCTCTGCGGTGCGCGTTGCCGCTACGGTTGCCTTGGGAATGTCGTAAACACTGTTCTTAAAGGTTTTCTTTGCCACAGTAAAACCAAGCTCGTAGCTGATGCCCTCGTACTGCAAAGTAACAGTATAGTCCCCTGCGGGCGTATCGTATGCCGTCGGCAGGAACGCATGTACGTTCTTACCCGCCGCATAGAATACCGGCTTGATCTCCTTGCCACCGTGCGTCAATGCAGGCGTGATGGAACAGGTGATCTTTGCGGGATCTGCAACGCTGATACCCGAGATCATCGCCACATCACCGGGGATAAACTCGTAATAATCATTATCCGTCGCGCCGTTCTGCGCACTCAGCGTCAGAACGAACTCGGTCTTTGCCTCGATATTGAGCATAAAGGAGTAATCTGCACTGCCGCTGGAAAGCATACCTTCCGCGCCGAGCCACTCCGCCGTAGCGTCGATGATCAACGCCGTGTGCTTCTTGGTGTCTACCGCGCCCGAAAGTCCTGCATACTCACCGTCATACAATAGCTCGCCGTCTGCGCTCTTGACCGTGACCCTGAATGTCGCAGGCTCGCGCGAGAACAAAAACTCAAGACCGCTTGTGCCTTTATAGGTGATCTGCTGTTCCGCAACCTCGCCAAGCGTGGACCGAAGTGCCTTTTCGCCGCTTGCAGTATTGTATGCCCACTCATAAGACGTCGGCAGAAGAACGTTGTCGCCGTTTTTCAGTACAGGCAGATACGCCGCATCGTACAAGCTCTGCGCATAGGGCGTCTCTAAGAATGCCGCGGCATCCGCCTCATCCACAAGGTAGGAAACACCGTCGGGATCCAGATAATAGACCGCACTCGTATTCTGCGAGAAGAAATAGCGGTATTCGGTCGCGCGTTTTCCCTCCGCATATGTGACCTTGAAATACTCTGCGCCCGAAAGGATATCCGGCGGCGTAGACAGTTTGATCGCATTCTTGTTGATCTTTTCAAACAGTTTTCCGATCTCGCTGTTCGCCTTTTCGCTGTATTCCTTGCCCGCAATATCACTGATGACAAGCTCTGTCGCCTTGTCTAACGACACGGGCGAACCGCTCACCTGTATATAATTTGCGATCGCAATGTAGCTCGGCACAAACAAAAGCAGTACGAGCAACACGACAAGCCATTTGTTTCCCTTCATGTTTTCCTCCAAAATGTGCTCTTTTTTTACATTATACCACACACGGGATATGAACGCAAGAAAAAAAGACCTGCAAAGCAGGTCTTTTTTGAATTTACTTGATCTGACCGTCGATAGTGTCCACACCGCGCTTGAATACCGACCAGTCGTCGGTCGCACGCAGGGTCTCCATACGGAAGGCGCAGGGCCACATAACCAGCCACTCGGACGGGTTAAAGGGAGGCAACGTGGGACGTCCCCAACGGGTCTGGAAGACCGCCTCGTCCTGCGAGCCGGCGGGGCGAACCTTGCCGCGGATGCAGAGCGTACCGTCGGAAATGAGCTGAGACGCCGCACACCAAAGAGCCGTGCCGCGCTCCTGCCACTGCTTTTTGCCGGTGATCTCGTAGAGCTTGAGGAAACCGCGAACGTCGCGCAGGCAATACTGGTCCACCGCGTTGTGGCCGGTGGAAACCGCCGTGATACCGAGCGTATCGTAGCCGATCTTGGCAAGCGTGGTCTCAGCGGGATACTTTGCGGTATAGTGCATCATCCAGGTGCTGATATACCAGGCAACGTCCTCTGCCGCAGTAACGTACTTGTCGTCCTTGGTCACGTCGTAGAGTGCAAGCGCCGCCTCCAGAAGCGGGCTGGACGACTCCTTGTCGATGCAATAGGTATCGAGCGCGCCGGCGGTGGTAAAACCGTTGTCGGCAAGTTCTTTATAGTAGCAATCGAACGCGCGGATCGCGCTTTCAAGATACTTCTTGTCGTCCGTGCGCTTGTATGCCTCCAGCACTGCGGGGATCAGGAATGCGCCGATGGTACCGTTCTGCTGACGGACCGTTCCATCCTTGTTCCAGCTCTTGGCGAACTCGCCGGTCTCCAGCTGTTTCGAGACAACGAAGTTGACCATGCCCATTGCATAGTCAATATATTCGGGACGAGGCGTGCCGCACTTTTCCATCAGGTCGGCGGCCAGGAAATACTGTACCGCGCCCTGTCCGAGGTTGCAGGCATCGATCGGGATCTCACGGGTCTGATCAACGGGTGCGCCGTCGAACTTGATCTGTACAAGTCCGTCAATGCCCTCAAGCTTCGTGTACTTCGGCCATGCATCAAGACACATGGAAGCCTTGTTGTATGCATCCTCGTCACCCGTGCGAAGATACTCGTACAAGAGGGTGTTCGATGCGGAAGCACTCTGCCCTACCCAGCCGATCTCATACTTGATCTGATCGCGCTTTGCATAGAAGCAGGTGGAGTTGTACCACTGCAGACCGCGGTTGAACGCAACAAATCCGTCCTTTTCCTTGGTCCAGAGCGACTTCATAAACGCAATGCTGTAGCGCCACATATCCTCGGGTTGCATGGGTGCGGGAAGTGCGTGACCGTAGAAACGCCATGCAAAATCCAATAGCGTGCGCACCTGATGGCGCTCCATCGCAACGGGACAAGCAAAAATGATGCCCTCAAAGGTGTCGCGCGGCTCCATCGTGCCCATGTACGCTTCCTTCCACTCATGTCTGCCGAGCATCTTCGGTCCTGCCTGCTCCGGCCATACGAGTGCGTGACGCTCCATGCCGCTTTCTACCTTGTAGAGCGAGCAGGAAGGCGTGTCGTCCTGTACCGCCATCATCGCAACTGCGTATGCATTGTCCATCTCGGTATAGGTACAAGCGGGGATCATGACTCTGTGCCACTCATAGGTCCAGGGCGTACCCTCGAAGCTGTCGCCGACATACTCTTCGCTGTCGCCCCAGCCGTTACCGTTGTAGTTGACGGCGGGAACCATGGTGTATTTCGGCGCGCTTGCCGTGTCAAATTCCATACGCATATTGTCGGTAGGCGCACTCAGTTTGCGCGTCCACTTCCATGCGCCGTCCTCAATCTTTTCAAAGGTATCTACCGCGCCCTCGCGCGCAGTGATGGTAAGGAGTACAGTTTTGCCGTCGGTCAGTGCATAGCCTGCCGCGGTCTTTTCAAATACAAAGCCTTTCATGTCTATACCTCGCAGAAAATTTATGTACACCTTTATTGTATCGTATTTTGCAAGGCATTGCAAGCCTTTGCAAATATTTGAATCCCAAGTTTTTTGTACAATCGAACGATTTTTTTGCAGAAAAGAGCGACGGCAAAGCCGTCGCTCTTAAGCCGAGGAGAGTCAAACCCGTACGGTTTTCATGGACGTATTTTCGCCCATCCTGCCGCAAAGTGCTTGAAAATATTTGTATATTCTCTGCGCGCTTTGCCATTGTCTGAACAAAAATACGCCACTTGAAAACTGCAAGGCACCCATGTCGTGCAATATTTTAGGGATTTTTGGCGATGGCGGGCGCAGGAATATGCGGATATTGCAAGTCCGCAAGCGGTGAAAAGCACAAAATATTGCCGACAGGGGCGTGCGTGTTCGACTCCCCTCGGCTTAATTTATTCTGCCGCAGAAACGGTAAAGGATGCAATATGCGCCTCTCCGTTCACCGATAGAGACATACCGTCTGCACCTTCATACGGGAAGATGAAATCGGCAAACACCTGACCGTCTGAAGTAAACGCCTCCAAAACCGAATTGTCGATCAACATTTTCAGCGCAAAATAGCCGTCTGCATCGGTAGTCACGGTTGCCGTTCTGACCGTGCGCGCAGGCACGCCCGATACCGAAGCATCCATCGTAACCGAAACAGTATTTTCGGAAAGGTGTGTTACGGCAAGCGTTGTCTTGCATCCGTCCCCTACGCATACGTCCAGCGTGAGACATGCCCCTGCAGAAAGCTTGGCACGGAGATTCAAAACGCTACAAACGGTATGCACGTTTTCCATTTCCAGTGCATTATCGTTCAGCGTAACATCCGAAGCGGAATACAAAGTTTCTCTCTTGACGGCATCCAGCTCATCGATCGGGGCAAAATGCAACACCATCCGATCCCCATCGGTCACGAGCGTCGTCTCATAGGGCAAGGATTGGAATCCCATCCAGTACTTGCCCGGCTGATAGGTATAATCCTGCATCCAGCTCATCACAAGCGTGCGTCCCTTGGCATCGTTATAGAAGTCCTGTGTCGCATAGTGTACACCGGAATCGAACAGACCTGTCACCTTTTCCTGCTCGGGAACGAACCGAACGCTGTTCCCCTCCCATACAAGATCGCCGACCACGTAGAAACGTCCGGAGCCAACGTAGACGTACTTGACATTATTCTCGTCTCCATCCAACGGTAAACGAAGCAGCATCGGGCATTCGCTTTCGATTCTGGTTCCGTCGGAATAGGTCATCAAACCATGCGAGGTCCAATGGATCAGGTCGGGCGAGGTGTAGATCTCCGCCGGACCGCCTGCAACGACCATCAGCCAAAGCCCCTTTTCCTCTATCCACTGTACCTTAGGATCACGGAAAGCTGCAAAATATGCCGAGGAAGGAATCACAGGGTTGCCCGCATATTTTGTAAAGGTATAACCGCCATCGGTGGAATACGCCATCTCCTGCCCGAAGGGTACGTCACTGTAATCCGTGCGCGTATAGAAAACGACCAAACGGTTTTCGGGCGCAACCGTATCGGCAAAGAGTCCGCTTGTATTATCCTTGTCAATGACCGCACTGCCGCTCCAGATCCAGCCGCCTTGCGTTTTGTCGGGTGCAAGAACCACGCCATGATCCTCCCAATGGAGCAGATCGGACGAGACTGCATGTCGCCACGTTTCGTTTCCGAACTTATACTGTTCGCGCCACTGATAGTAGGCGTGATACTCCTTTGTCAAGGGATTATAATGTAAACCGTTGGGGTCATTCAGGACATACCGAGGGGCTGTAATATGCAATAACGGACGGCGAGCATCGGTATACGTAGACGCATCTCGCATAACGTCTACCGTCATCGAGGTCTTGCGTGCATATTTGTCACGCAGATCGATCTGCACGCGGTGCAAACCGGCATCCGGCGCAAAGGTGTATTTTCCATCTGCAAACGGAGTAGTTCCGACCGCAGCAGAATACCCCTCGGGAATTTCCAGCGCAATCGTTATCTCTCCGTTGTATTCGCCGATATCTACCTTCTGATAGGAAGCCGCAGGATTCAAGAGTATCCTTTTTTCTCCTGCAATCAGCGCAGAACCGCTGATCGGCACCGACTTTTCCCCAACCGTAATGACAATGTCGCTATACGTTGCGTCGGTCTTCCATGTATTGAATCCGATATAGCCTCCTATAAAGCTCGGATCGCTCACCTCGACAGCGAGTTCTCCGTTGACATAGTAAGAAATCTTCCCTGAAGCCGTTACCTCTAACCGCAGATGATAGGGTGCGGTTGCAAGGGCACTTTCGCTCAATGCGTGATAGGTGTCCGAAGCAGAGCCAATCGTACCTGTCTTAACGCTGAAGATACGTGCGCTTTTGCTCGCCATCGTCAAGTTGGCACAATACCAGCCCGATGCCGGATTTTGCGGATCGGCAACGCCAAAGACGATTCCGCCCGCCTTTGAGCCGGCGAGGAGGTCACACGTTGCCTCCACAGTAAAGGCGGTATCGGACGGCACGCAAATACCTGTCATGGCAAAGGCATCACCAAATGCAGTATTCTGTCCGTACAAAACGCCGCCACCAAAGCCCCATCTGCCGCTCACCGCGGTATAAATATTCTGTTTGGGGAATCCGCTCTCGCCGATCTGCACAGAGAGGTTCTGAAACACTGCTTTACTCTTCCATGTGTTAAATCCAATATAGCCGCCTGCGAAACCTGGCTCCTCATAGGACGCCACAAGTGTACCATCCAGCCACCAAGAGATCACCCCTCCCTCCGTAACGGAAAGACGAAGTGCGTGCGTGTCCTTTGCAAGTTCTTCCGCAGTAAGAGGTCGCTGTGCTACGGAGGCAGTTCCGACCGTACCAATGTTCACACTGAACAAGCGTGTTTTTTTATTCGTAAAATCAATATTGACACAGTACCAACCGCTACTCGGCCGGGATGCATAGGGAACGCCGAAAACGATACCCGCACATCCACCTTCGGTCATCTGTATAGTCGTCTCTAACGTAAAGGCGATACCGCCGGGTACATAGATATCCGTCATGGCAAAGCAGTCGCCCGCCGTAGCATTGTTCCCTGTCAAAATTCCGCCCGTATACGACCATGAACCGCCATTGATTGTAAGTATCCGCTCGCCGCTATCGATTGCGTCGGGCAAAACGGGCTTCGCATTTAAGAGGCGATGCAGATGTATCAGCATATCCTGCAAATTCTGTACTCCGTCTCCATTGATGTCCATTTTCGCTTCCTCCGTTTCGCTTGAAATCGCTTTTGCAATCATAAGCGTATCCAAAAGATTTTCTTTTCCGTCTGCATTCACGTCGCCGCTTTCCGCAGAAGCACACAGCAGAAAAAGGGATGCCAAAAGGATAGCCGTAAGCAATCGTTTCATTTTTATTCTCCTTTTCCCGTTTCAAAAATCAATTCTCCGCTTTCGGCGGCGGTCGCCGTGCAGAAGGTCAGATTGCCGCCGTAGCCGCCCATCTTTACAAAGCCTGCAAAAACGATCTTGCCGTTCCAGACCGCGCCCTTCGGCACGGTCGCGCAAGGGATCACGGGATTCGCAAATTGCCTCCACCCGTCAAACGGGCGATCGGAAACCATATAATGTGCCTTGCCGCGCAGGCTGAAGATCAGGTAATGCCAACCGCCGTACACGATGTAATCGGGGCATTCGGGCTGCGTGGCATCCTCGGCAATATAGATCGGCGTACCCGTGTCCTCCCAGGTGTCCAGATCCTCCGAAACCAGATGGGCGAGACAGCCTCGGTTTTCCTCGACCAATGCGGTGGTCAGGAACATATGAAACCTACCGTCTTCGCCGAGGATCACCTTGGGATCTCTGGCGGCGCGGACGTTGTACCGCTCCGGCAGGACGAATTCAAATGCCGTGTCCTTTTCAAAATGATAGCCGTCCGAGGAAACGCTGCGGCGGATCGGTGCGGAAAGTCCTTTTCCGCGCCGTACCGTATAGAAAAGGTAGTCCTTTTCCCCATAGCGGATCCGCGAGCCCGTACAGATCGAGCCCTCCTCGGGATCGGTGATCTCTACCGCCATCGGATGGATCTGCCACCGTTCCATATCTCGGCTGGAAATGTGCGCCCACTGATGCGCGCCAAGTCCCCACTTACTGCGATGGTGATGTCTGTCTTTCAGATAAAGCAGATGAAAAACGTTGTCGTGCACGTAGGGCATGCAGTCGCCGACAAAAACGTTTTCCTCCGGTCGCCATCCTTCCGCGCCGCAGAATTCGTCCAGAACGGTCTTCTTTTCGGCTTCGGGAGGCGGATACGTCTCGCAGACAACCGCAAACATACCTTCAAACGCATCGCCGAGCGCGTACAGCCGCTCGCCCGCAGGCCACTCTTCATCGACCAGCACTCCGTTTTTATAGAGCTCGATCCGATACGGCATCAGGTGTACAGTGAAAGAATCTCCTTCACTTGCCGAAGCGGTAAGACATAGCGGCGCACGGTGATAGTTGTACTCTACCGCAACGCTCACAAGCCCGTCAAACGCCTCAATTTCCAGAGTTTTTCTGCCGGCCTTGTGGGAAACGGCGTAGCAAGGGAGCGCAGGCAGCGTAAACAGAATACGTTCTGCTTTCATTATCTTTTCTCCTCGTTTTTATGAAGTATATATTCCGAGATTGCACCGATATCGGGGAGCTCGCCGCACGCAACTGCCGAAAAGAGCGCCGCACCGACAGCCGTCTCCTCCACCTGCGTGCTGAGGATCGGCTCTGTTGCAAACATATCGGCAATCACACGCTGCAACACCGTATTCTTCTGCACGGCGCCGCCCGACACCACAACTTTTTTCTTTGAAACTCCCGCCGCCAAATACAACGTGTGCAACTCACGGCACATGCCGTAGATCACACCGAGGATCAGCTTTGCAGGGGTAAAGTCCGTAGCACCGATCGCAGAAATACTGCCGCGCCGTGCGGGGTCGTGACGTACACCGCGGAAAGCCGTATCCACCGCAAGCGGCGTTACGCCTTGTGCATACGCCTCGGCGGCAATGCGGTTCATATTCTCGTATTGCGGCGCTCGGTTTCCGTCGGAGAGTGTGCTATACTCACGGAAAAACTGCTCCAGCATGGCATATGCCGATCCGCCGCACAGTGCCGCGCCGCAAAGCAGATACTTTCCCGCAAAGAAGGGGCGTAGCTCGAGACCTCGCCCGACGTGCTCGCCCGTGCTGAGCATGGAGATCTGGCTACCCGTGCCGAAATTTACAAGCGCACCGTTCTCCAGATCCTGCACCGAGCCTAAAAAGTCTGCTTGGTTATCACCGATCGCCACCGCAATCGGCACTCCGCGATACTCTCCCGCAACCGAAAAATCCTCCGTTACGGTCGGAGCAGACACCGCTCCCGTGAAAATCTTCTCCAGCGATTCCGTCTTGAACCGCCCTGCCTGCACGTCGTAAAAGCCAAAGCTTGCCGCGTTGGTGGCATGTACAAGCGGTCTGTCTTTTTCGGCAAGCCGCATGGCAAAATAGTCCATAATACTGCAAAAGGTTGCAGCCCCCTCGGGTACCGCATCGTTCTCCTGCATATAATAGTGCGTTGCAAAGCCGTACCCCGTATAGATCTCCTCGCCCGTAATGCGGTGGATCCTTTCGCAATAGGTCTCGCCGTTTTCCATCCTTTGATCGGCGCGCTTGTCCTCCCAGGTAAACAATGGAGAAACCGCTTTCCCGTCCGCACTCACGTATACGATGCCGTGCATCTGCCCCGTGATTCCCACAGAGCAAACGTTTTCATACCCGTCTAAAATATGATCCAGCAAACTTTTCGCTCTCTGCACGATGGCATCGGCATCCTGCTCACAAAATCCTTTTTCACAAGGGAGATCAAACGCATTGGCAATGCTGTATCCCTCGATCTGCCGCTTTCCTGCGTGGTCGATGACTGTCGCGCTGATCGTCGTTGTACCGATATCAATGCCGACAGACAGCGCACCGCGCGGGACAAAGGCTTCCTCCGTCTCTTCTAAGCGGTAGGTGCAATCGATGAGATCGCCGTCCAGCTGCTTCAGCAACGCTTCACAAAAGTCATACTGCGCGGAATGCTCGCCGTATTCCCGATCCAGCTCTTTTTTGCGCTTGTTCAAAAGCTCTTCCATCGGCAGGATCCCATGCCGTAGCAGCTTGATGTCCGAGATCGAAACTCCCGCCAAACGCAGCAGTTTGATCTGCTTCAAAGCGGCTACATCCGCATCGGTGTATTCGCGGTATCCGTTGGGAACGCGCTCTACGGTCAAAAGACCGCAGCTTTCATATAATCGGATCGCCTTTTTGGACAGTCCCACAAGGCGCTCCACCTCGCTGATCCTCAAAATACCACCTCCATAATTCTACTATAAACTATTCCCTAAGGGGAATGTCAAGGGCTTTTTATATTTTTGTAAAAATTCCGTGAAAACGCCCCTTTTTGCA
>JAZQHV010000070.1:0-83537 GCA_045540755.1 Eubacteriales bacterium | reverse complement strand
AGTGCGGGAATGCTCTCGCCCGTTACGGTGTAGCCGCAATCGCACGCGGTGTCTGCCTCCTTACCCTCTACGCCGAAGTCGGGAGCCACTGCAGAGCCCTCAACCTCTTCCATCGTACAAGGAACGTTCTCCTCTACGACTACGCCACAGGTCTCGTCTGCACAGACTACGTTGTGCGTGCCGTTGTTATTGGTTACAAGCTCGGTCTCCTCATGCGTGCACTCGGGCTCTTCGGTAGTGTAAACGATCTCAGCGCCGATCGCCTTGGTGTCAACGGCGCTCTCGGTCATGGTGTAGGACTCGAGGTTGGTGACGGTGACAACGCCGGTTGCGCCCTCAGCCGCAGAATAGCTGATCGTGAGGATCACGCCGTTCAGATCGCCGTCCACGCACTCCTGCTTGCCTTCCTCGCCTGCAACGGGCAGGTTGAGCATTGCGAAGTTGTAGGGAGCCGTGAAGCTGCCGTCCTCCTCAGGGTCGATACCGGTAACGATCCAGCCCTCGGATACGGACACATATGCGCTCTCCCAACCGGTCATGGTGAAGCCTGCAGGGAGATTTACGGTAAACTGTGCAATACCGAAGTCGTTGCCGTTTACGGAAACGGTAAGCTTATTATCCGCGGAAGCCACGGTGTAGAGCACCTCGGCTGTGGGTGCCTCGGTAAAGGTTGCGTAGCAAGCCGCGCAGTAATAAGCGCCGTCCTTGGCTACGTAAACGTGTTCGGTGCACTTGAAGCCGCACTCGTCACAGCCGTCCGCATCGTCCATACCGACGTGACCTGCAGGATTCTCTGCGGTCGCGGGATGGAGGTTTGCAAGACAGTATGCATAGTAGGTATCTGCGGTCAGCGTGATATTCTCGCCGGAAAGCGCGGAAGTGAGTTCCTCGCCTGCGGCGATGGCAGCCTCGCTGCGCTGATCAACGTAGAGCTCGATCGAAGCAGGAACGGTGGCAGCCTTGGTGCCCGTGAGCGAAAGCTCTGCACCCTGCATAACGAGCACGGTTGCGTTATACGCGCCGTCAGTAGAGGCCGCGGAATAGCTTACGGGGAACCAGCCCTCGGTCACGGTCATTGCACCGTCCAAGGTGACAACAGAGGTGATACCGTCTGCCGCCGCACCGGTGGTGGCTGCATCGCCGTTGGAGAAGAAGTTGACGGGGAGATGTACCGTCAGCGCGCCGTCGCCGGTGTTGCCGAAGGTTGCCTTGAGGCTACCTGCATAGGTGCCGGTGACACGGTAGTTACCCGCCGCAACGATACGGTAGGTACCGCCGCGAACAACGAGGTCGGTGTGGATCTCGGTCTTGCCGGCGAGTGCCGCAACCGTAGAAGCATCTACGTTTGCAGTCGCGCCGCTGCTGTAGCCTCCGGCTACGTAGAAGCGAGGCGCCTTAGTAGCCACACAGTTGGTGGTGATGCCGTTGCCGAGCTCCAGCCTGTGCTCCTGACCTGCGAGGAATACGTCGCCCTCGCCGAACAGGTGCAGGTTATCTACCGTCAAGGGGCCGTTTGCGAAGAGCGTACCCTTGGTTGCGGGGAAGGTGAGCTGTGCGCCCTCGCCTGCGCCCTCGATGGTGAGTGCGTTCGTTGCTACGGGCGTTGCATAGTTCGAAGGAACGGCTACAGCGCCGACGACCTTGATGGTCGCATCGCCGTTTGCAAGTGCCGCGCCTGCATAGGTGGAAGCATCTGCGAAGGATGCAAAGGGAGCTGCCTCGGTGCCGAGGCTCTCAAAGAAGCCCTCTGCCTTTTTGCCGTTGTAGTCCACGGTTGCATCTGCAGAAACGTATACGGTTGCCGCAGGGGTTACGGTTGCAAGCGTTACGCCGCAAGCGGAGCAAGCATATACGACTGCGCCGTCTGCCGCGGAAACGGTAACTGCGGTGTGGTTCTCTGCATCAAGCGGAAGCGCCTCGTTAAAGGTGAAGCCGCAATCGCCGCAGGCGTAGGTTGCCTCGCCTGCTACGGAGCAGGTGGAGGCGGAGACGGTCTCAACGAGCGTCTTGTTTGCGTGGTCGCAGGCGATGTAGCCGCAAACGGTACACTGTGCCGCGCCCTCGGGAAGATCATGTGCCTCGGTCACGCCGCAATGGCATGCGTGTACCTCGCTTGTGGAGTTAACGTAGATGTGCGAGCAAGCTGCCTCGGTCACAAAGTCCAGAGTGGGCTTGCCGTCCACGTAGATCCATGCACCGTCGTCGTCACCGTCGGTAAATGCAACGTATGCATCCGCATCGGTGTCCGCCGCGGTGAGCAGACCGGTCACGGTGATGATATTGCCTGCAGAGGTGATCACACCGTCGGTGGGAACGAGCGAGCGGACAACATTGTTGCCTGCCGCATTGTAAACGTTTTCGATCGTCCACTTTGCGCCGGTGAAGCCGGAAGATACCGCGTTTCCTGCATAGCCGATGAAGCCGTAGTCATCGTCTCCGTCGGTCGCGGTGTTCACGGTTGCACCCTCGTTCAGCCAGTTCTTGGCGATGAGGGGAGAGTTGCCGACTCCGTCCACAACGTCGGTGAGGTTGAACGCGCGGTAGATCGCCACGATCGCACCGATATGTGCGCCTTCCGTATTTGTGGTGATGACGCCGCCGTTGTACAGATTGGTCAGCTGCATGGTGATGTTGCCAACGTACAATCCGCCAACGATACCGAGAATACCGGCACCGTAGTGTCTGGCAACGGTAACGTCACCCGTGTTGGAACAGGTATCGATCGTGCAGGCAAAGGTGCCCTCTGCCGTGGTCGAGCCCTGGAAATAGCCGATGATACCCGCAACACCTGCGCCATAGTCACTTACGTCGCTGGAATAGAGGTCAGCCGTGTTGACGCAGCCCGTGATGGTCAGCGCGCATGCGCCGTCACAAACCGCATCGCCGGTGTTCGCGATGGAATAACCCACGATACCGCCGATACGGGTTTTACCGTTAATCGCGCCGTTGTTGACACAGTCGGTAATGGTAACGACCATATCCTTCTGATTGTCGTAAAGGATACCGCCGACGATGCCGCCGAGACGTGCGTCACCGGTGATGGCAACGTCCGATACGCAATCGCGGATCGCAGCCGAGCCGACGATCTCTGCAACGAGACCTGCCATGTAGAAGCCTTTGGCGTTGGTCACGGTACCTGCGACCTTAACGTTTGTAATCGTCGCGCCGCCGCCGATCGCGCCGAAGAGTGCAATATTGTCCGTCGATTCGACCATGGAGATCGTCACGGTATGATCGCCGCCGTTAAGGCTACCCGTGAAGGGGGCGTCCACAGAGCCGATCGGGCTCTGGTCAAGACCCGTCAGATCAAGGTCTGCGCCGAGCGTGTATGCACCTGCGAGCACATCTGCATCGTCGGTGAACATCAGCGCGTACAGCTCATCGACGGTGTCGATGACCATGTCGTCGGAAACGGTGAAGGTCTTTGCCACCTGCTCGGGGTTCTCGCAGCAGGCATACAGCGCCGCCGCACCCGTCTCGGTGCTGATATATACGTACACATCGGAGGTGTGCGCGGTGGGATCGATAGGAAGAACGGTCGAGGAGACTACGCCGCCGCAAGCATCACAGACCATCTCGGAAAGACCGGTGTCCGTGCAGGTCGCGGGGATAACGCGCTCGGTGGTGCTCTCATGCGCGCAGCTCAGGTTTGCGCCGCAATCGGCGCAGGTGCCGTTGTCGTCCACGTGTACCGCGGTCGCGCCGCAGATACAGCCGTGCTTTTCATTGTCCAGCTGCGCCCAGACGTGCGCTTCCTCTTCGCCGCTGACAGCCAGCGTGGGAACGCCGTTTACGCAGATCCATGCATCGGTAGCCGCCGCCATGAATGCCGCGTATGCGCTCGCCTCGGTCGAAGCGGTGAAGTAGTTGGTTACCGTAACGACCTGCGAGCTGGTAACGGTGGGCGCAAACGCCTTGGAACCGTTGTTGAGGAAGATATCATTGGAAGCCTGTGCAACGTTCTCCGCCGTCCAGGTAAAGCCCGCGCCGCTGCCGAAATAGCCGATAAAGCCAACGTTCGACGTACCGGCATACTGGACATCCTTCAAGGAGTACACGCCGTTTGCCGTTGCGATGTTCGGACGGACGATACCGATGATGGTGCCGGGGTGCGATGCTGCGGAGACTGCAGCATCTACATAGCAGTTTTCAATGTTAACGCTCGAATACGTCTTCTTCGCGACTGCCTCTAATGCACCGATGATACCGCCTGCATAGTTGGTGGTCGCGGTGACCGTTCCCGTGCTGACGCAGTTTTTGATATCCACATCGGTAACAACGCTCGAAGAAGCGGACATTTTATCTATGCCACCGATGATACCACCTGCGCTAAAGGAGCCCGCGGTAACCACGCCCTCATTGACACAGTCGAGGATCTGCAGGGAAACGAGTCCAACGTCAGTCACCTGACCGACGAGGCCGCCTGCCAGAGAATACAACGTTGTCGAGGAGCCGCTGTTGGTGCAGCGCTGAATGGTGAGGCTGTTGTCGGAGGTCTTTGAGACGTTGTAGAGCAAACCGACAATACCGCCCGTCGCACGGGTCGTGTACATCGAGCCGTCGTTGGTACAGTCGGTAATAACAACCTCCGCACCGGTACAGTTGTCCTGCCAGCCACCGAGAATACCGCCCGCGCCATCCGCATAGACCGAGGAGGCGCATTCAGCGTTCACGTCCACGCTGTTGTG
The DNA here is from genome assembly GCA_045540755.1 of Eubacteriales bacterium. Taxonomy (GTDB): domain Bacteria; phylum Bacillota; class Clostridia; order Oscillospirales; family CAG-272; genus UMGS902. Next base: position 78,849 of record JAZQHV010000070.1, on the reverse strand, counting down.
GCAGTTGGTAACCGTGAGGTCTCCGAGTGTGATACCGATCAGACCGCCGTTGAACTTCGCATCCACGCTAAGTGCGCCGTCCGAGGCAACCGTACCGTCTATGGTAAGATCGGTGACAGTTGCTCCGTTTACAACGCCGAAGAAGCCGTTGTAACGGCCGGTTACAACAATGTCAATGCCGCTGACCGTATGCTCGTTACCGTCAAAGGAGCCGGTAAAGGGCACGGAAAGCGAGCCGATCGGAGACTGTGTGCTTCCCTCGGGAAGTACGATGTCGCCTGCAAGAACGTAATCTCTTGCCATGTCCGTAGCATCCTCGGATGCCATCAGAGCAAGCAGATCGTCTGCGTGGTCGATCGAACCGTCGGTAAGGTCTACCGTAACGGTGTCGGTGCCTTCGTTCTCGCCTGTCTCGGGAGCGGGCGTTTCCGTAACGGTCTCACCCGTGGGTTCCTCGGCGAAGATCGCCATCGGGAACACCGAGAGAAGCATCAGAAGCGAAAGCAGAATGGCTAACAGTTTCTTTTGCATAACTTTTTCTCCTTTATGAAAAAAATGAGTTTCGGGTTGGAAAGCTCCATCCAAAAAGGGCTTTACGCGATGGAACACTTCTACAAAATATATTGTACAATACTCAGATAGGGAATACAATGTATAAAACGATAATATTTTTGTCAAAAACGATATTGACTCCCCAAAGGATCGAACCTAATTTATATAAGTTTAACAAATCTTTTTATCATGCGCAATACGAAAATCGATGTAATTCCCTGCACCGCTTTTACAGTTCCGCAACAAATGCCACCGTATCGCGTGGTTTTCGTTTGCAACAAAAAAGGAGCCATATGGCTCCTTTTTTTAATTATGCATTGACGCTGTCCACAAAGCGCAAGAATGCTGCTCTGCCCTCTTCGGTGCACTTGTAGACACCTGCATGGACGAGAACCTCGGCAAATACTTTGCCGATTTCTTTTTCGACTACCGCATCGATGTTATCGGCAGTGACGGTTTGTTCTTTCAGAAATGCGTATGCCCAGTCGGCATGCTTTGCAAGTGTTTCATCCTTGTAGAGATCGTCGCCTGCGAGGATGGCTTTTTTGAGCTGATCCATCTCGGCCTTCAGTCTTGCCGGAAGAACCGCAAGACCCATAACCTCAATAAGGCCGATGTTCTCCTTCTTGATGTGGTGCAGTTCTGCATGCGGATGGTACACGCCGAGCGGATACTCCTCAGTGGTGATATTGTTGCGGAGCACGAGGTCCAGCTCGTACTTATCACCGCGGCGGCGTGCGATAGGCGTGATGGTATTGTGCGGCTCGCCATTCGTCTCGGCAAAGACGAATCCCGCTTCATCGGTATAGCCGCGCCATGCAAGAAGGATCTTGTCCGCAAGTTCAATGATGCGGTCCCGATCCATGCCGGACAAACGGATGGTAGAAAGCGGCCACTTGACGATACCTGCCTCGACGTCTTCAAACCCCTTGAACGTCAGCGGCTTTTCAATCGGTGCCTTGGTCATAGCGAACTCGTATTTACCGCCCTGAAAATGGTCGTGACTGAGGATCGAGCCGCCGACAATGGGAAGATCGGCATTGGAACCGAGGAAATAGTGCGGGAACAAGGTGACAAAGTCGAGCAGTTTGCCAAAGCAAGCGCGATCGATCTTCATCGGGGTATGTTCGCCGTTGAAAGCAATGCAATGCTCGTTGTAGTACACGTAAGGAGAATACTGCATGTACCACTGCGAATTATTGATGGTGATCGGAATCGTACGGTGGTTCTGACGCGCCGCGGCGTTCAGGTGACCAGCATAGCCCTCATTTTCGTGGCAGAGCGCGCACTTGGGATAAGAGCTCTTCACGGCGTTGCGCGCCGCGGCGATCGCCTTGGGATCCTTCTCGGGCTTGGAGGGATTGTCGGTAATGTCCAACTCGCCGAATTTGCTTGCGTACAGCCAACGGAGATCTTTGGAAACGCGGTATGTACGGATATAGTCGGTATCGCGACTGAGCTTGTAATAATAGTCGGTCGCCGCCTCGGGACTCTCGCTGTAGAGCGCGGTGAACATATCGATCACTTCACGGGGAGCAGGGGTGAGCAGGCCCATGAGTTTGGTATCGAACAGATCGCGATATGCAACGGTGTTTTCCTCGATCAATCCCTTTTCTGCCGCGTAGTCCAGCAGTTCCGCAAGGGTGCTTTCGAGATCAACGTCACTGTACGCAGTCTCCGGCTCGATATATTCCTGCATGTTCAGTGCTTCGAGAATACGATTGGTCGCCCAAGTGCGGTCTACGGGAGTGATCAGAAAATGCTCCTCGGCATAGGTGACAAGTTTTTTGATGCTATCGTAAATCATGGCTACCTCTTAACTGAATTTGTAAACAGTGATATGGTGATATTCCTCGCCGGGGTTGAGTCTTGCCTCGCCCTTGGTCGGGGAGTCGGGCTCATACTGGGTCTCAAAAGCAACAGACATATTCGGTCTCTTTTCGATGCCCTTGAAGGGAACGCCGCCGGCACCGATCGCAGAATAGATCTGCATGCAGGGCTTGGTAGTAAGGATAGTCATGGTGCGCTCTGCGGTACGGCAAACTGCCGCAACGGTGAGCTCATGACAACCAAAGGTCTCCTTGACCTTGCCGTTCAGAACAAAGTTGTTGTCGTAGCCGACGATGCCGAGTCCCGTGTTCTCATGGTCCTTGCCAAGCGGCTTTTCGGTACGGAAGTCGAATGCGGTGCCGGTAACGTCCAGACGCTTGCCGGTGGGCAGAAGCGTTTTGGGATCAACGTCGGTGACTTCGTCGCAATGGATGGTCAGCAGATGGTCAAGGTTGTCGCCGTTTGCGATACCGTGGAGGTTGAAATATGCGTGATTGGTAAGGTTGACATAGGTAGGCTTGTCGGTGGTTGCCTTATAGTCGATCGAAAGTGCGTTGTCCACGATCTTGAAAGTGACCTTGACCGAAAGGTTACCCGGATAGCCCTCGTCACCGTCGGGGGAGACCATAGTGCAAACGACCTTGGGTGCGCCGCAACTCTTGCAGGTGCCCTCCTCTACGTTCCAGACGTACTTATCAAAGCCCTTCTTACCGCCGTGAAGATGTGCCTCGCCGTTGTTGCGCGCAATGGGATAGTCCACGCCGTCCAGGGTGATCTTGCCGCCGCTGATACGGTTTGCGTATCTGCCGACGGTTGCGCCGTGGTAGCCGCCCGCCTTTCTGTACGTGTCGAGGTCGTCGTAGCCGCAAACAAGATCTACACCCTTATGGGTGAGCTTCTGCAGGGTCGCACCGTAGGAAAGGATGGTCGCGCTGACGTCGCCGTTTTCGATGGTGTAAGCATATACTTCGGTGCCGTCAGGCATCTTGCCGAACAAAGTTTTCATGATTTATATCCTCCAAGTTGTTATTTACTGATTTTATAATAGTACAGTTTCCAAAGAAAGTCAATGCGGAAAACGAGCGAGTTTTTTACACCTTATTTGTCCCGACCGCAAGTGCAACGGCGATATTCTTTGCCGCACGGCGCAGGTTGTCCTTTGCCCTATCGCGCACGTCGTCAAAGGTGCAGAAGTCGGTCACGGTAGAAAACACCGCGTCCGCGCCGAGCGCGTCGGTATTGCCCGCACTGCCCGCAAGCACAATGACGGGCACATCCTGCTCTTTCGCCAATCTGATCACGCCGCTGACCGCCTTGCCGGTCGCGCTCTGCTCATCCGCTCTGCCCTCGCCGGTAATGACGGCATCACAGCCGTCCAGCGCGTTGGCAAAGCCGATGGCATCCAGGATCGTATCAATGCCGCTTTGGATCTTCGCGCCGAGGAAAGCGACTGCACCCGCGCCGAACCCGCCTGCGGCACCGCCACCGGGAAGTTCAGATACGTCTATGCCAATGTCGCGCAGGATGACCTTTTGCATATGCATCGCGTTGGCCTCGAGCAGTTCGACCGCCTCGGGGCTTGCGCCCTTTTGCGGCGCAAACATGCGTGCCGCACCGCAGGGACCCGTGAGTGTACCCGTCACGTCGCAAAGGCAGGCAAATTCCATTTCACGGATGCTTTCGGGCACGGCGGAGACATCAATATGCTCCACCTCATCGAGCATGCCGCCGAGCGGAAGCATATCCTCGCCGTTTTTATCAAGAAAGCGAACGCCGAGTGCGGCCGCCGCGCCACAGCCGAGGTCGTTGGTGGCAGAGCCGCCAAGGCAAAGCAAAATACGTTTTACGCCAAGTCCCGCGGCAACGGAGATCATCTGCCCGACGCCGTAGGTGGTGGTGAGTAGTGGATTCTTGCGCCCTTCAGCAAAGGAGAGCCCTGCCGCGGCGGCAATTTCGATCACCGCAGTCTCACCCGCGTCTACGATGCCGATCTTGACCTGTGTACCTTCAAAAAAACAATTCTTTACGGTGGTGACGACATAGCCGCCGCCGAGTGCGTCTACAAAGCAGTCGGTACTGCCCTCACCGCCGTCGGCGATGGGCATTTTGATGACCTTGGAGGTGGGCAACTTATCGGCGACCGCTGCGGCGATGATCTCTGTCGCCTCACTTGCGCCGATGGTGCCTTTATACGAGTCTGTTGCTACGATAATCTTCATTGTATTTTCCTTTATTTCGTTACCATGACCGACACGCCGTCAGGGATGGCGGTAACGGTGGCATTTTTGTTTTGTAAGATACCCTCGGCGATATCCATCGCCTCGGAAAGCGTTGCGGCGGGAATCATATGATAGCCGCGCACCAGTTCGGGATCGGCGGTGGAAACGTAGACCACGCTTGCACGCAGGAGGATGCGGGAGAGGATCTGCGTCATCCACTGATCCATGACCGTTTCGCCGCGCCCGCGCGTCATGACGTCCGCATAAATGTCGGCGGGATCATCCTTGGCTTTCATCGAGCGATAGAATTCTTCGCCACCCGTGCCGTCGTTTGCGGCGGCAAGCATGATGATCACGCCGCCCTCGCGCACTGCGGCCTCTGCCGCGGTCATCCCCTTGACCGACTGGTAGATGTTCTGATCGAGGGGGTATCCGCCGTTTGTGGAGATCACGATGTCACTTTCGGTTGCTTTCGCGCCACAGTATTCGGAGAGGAAGGCACAGCCTGCCTCGTGTGCGCGCTCCACGTCACCCGCGACAGCGTAAATAACCTTTTTCTCTTCATTGAGAACAACGTTAACGATATATGCAAGTTTCGCCTGCCGTGCCGCCCAGATCATATCCTTGTGGATCGGATTATTTTCAAGGATGCCCGTGCGCGCATAGGGGCTGTCGATAAACTCGGCGCAGTGATTGGCAAGCACGGTCTCCTTGGAGCAGATACCGGGGAGCACGCTCTTACGTCCGCCCGAGTAGCCCGCAAAAAAGTGCGGCTCGATAAAGCCCTCGGCAACCAGAAGATCGGCTTCGATCGCAAGCTTATTGACGATACACGCGCCGCCCGAGGGGAGTGTGCCGATGTTGGCAAACAGTTCGGTCTCCTCGCAGTCGTGTACGTGAATCTTTACGCTGTTTACGATCTCTTCACCGAACTTTGCAACGAGCTCATCCCGCGTCGTGCCGCGGTGACAGCCGGTGGCGATCAGGATGGTGACGTCCGCATCCGGACTTCCCGCACGGATCTCGGAAAGCATGAACGGAAGAATGACCTTGGAAGGCACCGGGCGCGTGTGGTCACTGGCGATAATAACGATGTTTTTCTTACCGTGGGCAAGCTCCGAGAGCTTTGCGGAACCGATGGGTGCCGCCATTGCCGCTTTGACAAGCGTTTCGCCGTCTGTCGCAGGCGTATATGCCGAAAGTCCCGAGGTCAGCACCGATTGCAGGCGCGTATCCGCTATCGTGTAATGTATCTTTTCTTTTCCAAAAGGAAAAACGAGTTCAGCCATAGTATCCTCCAAATGTGTTTTTTTATAGTATAGTTTATTTTTATAAGAAAGTAAAGAATAAAATTGACAAAAAACATATGCGGTGCTACAATTATCTTTTAGCGGAGGTATTTACCATGAAAATCAAATTCGCATCCCTTTCAGCGATGCTCTTCTATTTTATATTTTTCTTTGCAGACATCGTTTTTTCCGAATGGACCGTCCGTCTGTTCACCCTCGGTGCAGAAGCAGGCTTCCCTGTTTTTCTGCATTTGTTTGCAATCGCGATCGCCTTTTTGCTTGCCGCGATCACTGCCGCTTGTAAGAAAAAGGTGCGCACGGTCGTTTCTTTTGTCTTTACTGCACTGCTTTTCCTTTTGTACATTGTGCAGCTTGTGTATTACACCTTCTGTGACTCGTTTATGTCGATCATCCAGGTCGCAATGGGCGGCGACGCTCTTGCCAACTTTGGCGAGGCGGCAAAACTCGTGATCCTCGAAAGCCTCGGCGGTATCTTGCTCCTGCTTTTGCCCGTTCTCGTTTTGCTGGTCCTTTCGGCGAAAGGTCTGCCGCGCGGGCAAGCGATCTCGTGGAAATGGATCCCCGCAGAGCTTGCGATCTTCCTCGCCCTGCATTTCGGCGCGGTCGCCTGCCTGCCGATGGGCGGCGATGCCATCTATTCCCCCTACGACGTATACCATGAGACCTTTGTCCTCGGCATGAGTGAGCGCCACTTCGGGGTGCTGACCTCTCTGCGCCTCGAACTGCGCGGTCTGCTCTTCGGCACGGGGGATAACGACATTATCCTGATCCCCGAACAGCCCCTCAATACGGATCCGCCCGTCACAGAAGACGACGATCCGCTGACGCCGCCTGCGATCGAATACGACTACAATTACACCGATATTGATTTTGATGCACTCATGGCGGAGACAGAGGACGAAGGTCTCCTCGCCCTGCACAAATACTTTTCCGCGCAAAAGGGTACAAAGCAAAATGCCTACACGGGTATGTTCAAGGGGTATAACCTCATCTTCCTCTGCGCAGAATCCTTTTCGCACCATCTCATAGATGCCGAGCGCACTCCTGTCCTCTACCGCATGGCAACCGAGGGCTTTCAGTTCTCCGACTACTACAATTCGGTCTGCGACAACACCTCCAACGGCGAATACGCACTGCTGACGGGTCTACTTCCCGACACCTCCCTGCTTGGTAAGGGGTGGAAGACCTTTTACAACTACAACAGTTTTACCGCCGCGCAGGAAAACGCCCTGCCCTTTGCACTCGGCAACCAGTTTTCTGCGCTCGGCTACACGACCTACGCGATCCACAACTACAATTACAACTATTATAACCGCCACAAAACGCATCCCAACCTCGGTTATACCTGGAAAGCCATGTACCGCGGTCTTGAAGTAGTAGACGATTGGCCGACCTCGGACGTCAGTATGTTCGAGCAAACGCTTCCGGAACTGCTCACTGCCGACGAAAGCGGCGCAGTCGCCCCTTTCCACGCATATTTTCTGACCTTCAGTGGTCACATGCCCTATACCTTCGGTTACAACACCATGGCAGACAAGAACAAGCCCTTTACCGACGGCATGCCCTATTCCAATAAAGTAAAGTGCTACCTTGCCGCACAGCAGGAGCTGGAATACGCACTCTCCTACCTGCTCTATATGCTTGAGGAGGCAAACGTGTTGGACAACACACTGATCGTGCTGACCAACGACCATTATCCTTACCCGCTCGGCCTCGACTACCTCGGCGAGCTTGCAGGCAGAGAAATGGACGCCGAGTTTGACAAGTACGCCTCCGACCTGCTGATCTGGAGTGCGTCGATGGAGGAACCGATCCCCGTAGACGTTCCCTGCTGCTCACTCGACGTTCTGCCCACCCTGCTCAACCTGTTCGGACTGCCGTACGACTCCCGTCTGCTGATGGGTACCGACGTTTTGGCAAACGGCGACCACATTGCTGTACTTGCCGATCGCAGTTTTGTCACCGACAAGGTGAAATACAACTGTACCAACGGCGAAGTCACGCTCCGCGAAGGCGTCACCGAACTGCCCGAAGGCTATCTCGACGGTTATATCGCGGCAGTCAAAAATAAATTTACGCTTTCCACCGAGATCCTGTATTCCGACTATTACCGTGAAATTTATGGTGAATGATCCATAAACTGTCCCGTTTATGGGACACAAGCTGTGTTATCCTTATATTGCAGACAGCAATAGCGTTTTTCTGAAACAGAAGCCGCCCGCGAGTCGCGGTCGGTCCGCATTGATCCTTTCCGTATACGCAACGGTACGTTGCGTGCCGAGAATGAAGGCTGTATTATGGCACACTTCATGTGCTGGAATACAGCGTTCATTTCGCCATACAGCATTTGTATTGCTTCTGCATAAAGAGGAGTAGAACATGATCACCTATTTTGAGACCGAATCCATCGAACGTGACCTCGGCGTGCCACTGCGTACTCTGTACGCACTCAGCAACAGCATAAACAGGCAATATCACCGCCACGAACTTCCAAAGCGCGGCGGCGGTGCGCGCGTGCTTTCGGTGCCGAGCCATCCTTTGAAAAGGGTGCAACGGCTGATTACCGAGCGTATTCTTGTGCATACACCCGTCTCCCCATATGCCACTGCCTACCGATACGGCGCAAGCGTGCAAAAGAACGCCGCGCCGCACGTCGGAAAAAAGCAGATTTTAAAGCTGGACATCCTGCATTTCTTTGACAGCATCCGCTACACCGACGTCAAGGATACCGTATTCCCCGCAGACCGTTTTTCCGAACAGATCCGCATCCTGCTTTCTATGCTCTGCTACTACCGTGACGGTCTGCCGCAGGGTGCGCCCTCCTCCCCCGCCATCACCAACATCCTGATGCGCGGATTTGACGACACCGTCGGTGCATGGTGCGCCGCACGCGGCATCACCTATACCCGCTATTGTGACGACATGGCCTTTTCGGGGGATTTCGATGCCCATGCGGTCAAGCGGTTTGTCGAGTGCGAGCTTGGCAAACACGGCTTTCTCCTCAATACCAAAAAGACTGCCGTTATCCCCGCCGCAAAGCGGCAGACGGTCACGGGCATCGTGGTCAACGACAAGCTCTCCGTCCCTGCCGAAAGCCGCCGTGCGATCCGCAGTGAGGTTTATTACTGCAAAAAATACGGCGTTGCGGCGCACATGGAGCACATCGGCTCGACGCTGACCGTAGAGCGCTATCTGCAAGGTCTGCTTGGCAGAATCGCATTTGCCCTGCAAACCGCTCCCGAGGATCAAGACATGCTTGCGGCAAAAGAGTTCGTTATCAATGAATTAAAAAAATGCACCCCGTAGGGTGCATTTTTTATTTGATTCTTTCGCTTGCCATAGCAATGCGGGTGAAGATCACGCACGCCTCACTTCGCTTGATGGAATCGGCAGGACGATAGTTGCCCGTACCTGCGTCGCCGCCGACGATGCCTGCCTTATACAGCTTGGAAACCGCACTGTAGCAAGTATCACCGTTTGCAACATCTGCGGGCATGCCGTCGCGCGTAGCCGCATATTCACTGTCGGGAAGGATATTGGCAAAGACGATCGCCATATCACCGCGGGTGATATTTGCATCATAGTTTGCAAACTGTTTTTCGGTGATGATACCGTTTTGTACACAGTATTCTACGTAAGGATCGTACCACTTTTCTCCTGCCACAGCGGCGCGGACCTTGGTGCTATTATACACAGTATGGATATTGGCAGCCGCGGTCAGTGCCTGTGCAACGGTAAAGGTGTTATCGGGCGAGAACTTGGTCTGAGAGGTGCCGTTGGCAAGCGCCATGCGGTACGCCTTTTCCACAAAGGAGTAGAACCAGTGGTTCTTCGTCACGTCGGTAAATCTGCCGTCGTACTCGCGGCTATAGGCAAACTTGGGTGCATTCATCGTGGTAAAGTTCAGCACCTTGCCAGAAACAGGAGTGGGGTTGACACCCACCGTATAGACTGTGGAAAGCGGTGCAGGCTGTTTTGAGCCGTTTCCAATGACCAGTCCGTCTTTGGAAACACTGTACGGTTCGAGGAACGCATAGCGACCCGTATTCTTGGAGCCGGTGATATATGCGTGGTACATTGCCCACCGGTTGCCGTCGGTATCGGTGACGTAGCAGGCGTGTGCACAGCCGTTGACCTCCTTCGACTTCGAGAAGATCGGCTCGGGCGACTTCTGCCAGTTGTTTACATCCATGGGATCACCGCCGAGGAATTTCATGCAACCGATCGCATATGCGCTCGTCCAGTATGCACTGCCCGCATAAGAGACCCATACCGAGCCGTCGTCGCCGTAAACACCCGTGATACACTCGACCGTGTAGGGGTGTACACCGTCGCCGCCGCCGACCTTTTCCCAATCATAGGTGGGAACACAGATCTCGGCAGGCTCACCGATGATCGTCCAGGGATTCTCATACTTTGCGATCTGGAGCGCCTGATAGAAGTCTACCGTGTCGCGGTTGTACTCGTTGACAAAAATGATATAGTTTTCGCCGTTGACCTCAAGAGTGGACATACCGCCGATCCAAGAGAACTTTTCGGGATTTTTCGTGTCACGGAATACGATCGGCTCGGGCACGTTGACCTCACCCGTGATCGGATTGCCCCATCTGCCCATGAGGTCGTCGCCGTCAAGGCACTTGATGACGTAGCCCGTAAGCGAGGAATAGTTCCAGTCCTGTCCGTCGTCACTGGTGACGAAGCAGTACCAACCGGCATGCTCCTTGCCTACCTGCTCCTCACTGAAGTAGTGGATCTCGGGTGACCACATATTGTGCGACCACTCCTTGCCATCCTCGGGATCGTAGATGATCGCGCCCGCAGCGTGAGAAAGGTCGCCGATGTTTGCCGCCTTGTAGAGCATGAGCGTATCGCCGCCCGTAGCGGTGTAATAATACGAGCCGTTGTGGTAGAGTATCCACGGATCGGCGCCCCAGTAGCGGATGGGGTTGGTAAAGGAATACGTGCCCTCGATCGCATCGTTCCAGCCGCAGCCGTTGCCAACGTTCAGAGTGCTGGTCATGTCCTCGCCGAGTCCCTCGGTGCCGCGGATCTCGGCACAATGTGCGAAGTTTCCGCCGTTGAGGTTCACGGTGTAGGTTCCCTTCAGATGACCGAATTTGGTATAACGCGGCATGATGCGTCCGTAGATGTCGCCGCCGTTAATCGTAATCGAAAGATTTCCGGCAAAGGTCTGATTGTCGGTGCCGTAGCCGTGACCGACGATGCCGTAGCCAAGCTTGCCGCCGTTGACGATCACGGTAAGATCGCCGGTATGTGAAGAGGCACTGCTCATGTAGATAAATTCTGTGACCTCGCCACCGTTCATAGTCAGCGTAACGTCACAATCCACGGGCGTTCCCTTGGAACTACCGAGACGGACACGCTCCCACGTGCCACTGCCGAGAATGACCTCGCCGACAAGGCCGTTTGCCTCCTGCACGGCGGGGTCGGTGCCGCCGACGATACAAGGATAGATCTCGTTTGTGCCTGCAATACCCGTAGTCACGTCGGTACCGAATGTCATCTTTTTGTAGTTGCCGAAGAAGCCGACGTAGGCGCGGATGCTGTCGACATGGATGCTGTCAAACAGCGTTTCGCCGCCGCAGTAGTAGTTGGCGTCCAGCACAAGCTTTGCGCCGTTTTTGCGATAGTCCACACCGTCATATACGGAGGTAATGGTGATCTTGCCGCTATGATTCTGCGGTACAAACGCCTTGGAAAGCTTGAATTCACCACAGAGAACGACCGTACCGTCATTATTTCCGATCGCGGCATAGGCATCGGCAAAGCTTGCACCGGGATTGGAGGCGCTGGAGCCGTTACCCGTGCCGCCGTTTGCCAGGAAGTATACGCGATGGGTATCCAGGTTAAAAAGGGTTGCCGCGTCGCCAAGGCTTTCGGCACCGATGCCGTCGGCAAGCTGTAGCGTACCCTTCGCGGTGTTGCCCGCCGCAGTGTATGCACCAACCTTGCCGCCGAAGAGCTTATAGGTAATGGAATTTGTAACGTTGACAAAGTGAACGGCGCCGATCTCACCGCCGTTTACGGTGAGTGCAAAGTCGGAAATGCTACTGTCCGTCGTCGTGATACTGCCAACCTTGCCCGAAACGATCTCAATGTTTGCCGCCGCAGTGCCGCCGACAATGCTTTCCACGGTGGCACCGTTTACCAGTACGTTTTTCGCGCCCGTAACGGAGGTAAAGCTACCAACAGTGAGTGCCGCAGAGCCGATCACGCTCGACTTGCCGCTGACCGCCGTGTCCGCTCCGAGGCGGAGCATGCCGTTTTCGGCATTCCATGTGCAATCGCCCGCAAGCTTCATGCCGCTGAAAACCGTTTCGCCCGAAAGGGTGTAACTGCCCTTGACAGTCAGCGTGACTTTATTGTTTGCGCCCTGCACGGTAACGGGAACACTATGCGCAGGCTCTACAAAGTCGGTCAAAGTAATATTGTTCAACAGAACAAGGGTCGCCTTACCCGCGATCGCGGTCGCGAACGCATCGGCAAAGGACGCGGGATCCTTCTCGGTCTTGCCGCTTCCCTTTGCACCCGAAGCCGCATAGACACGGGTGATATTTTCTACCTTGTCAAAGCCTGCACCGAACGCCTCGACCTCTGCCTCGGTGTAATAATGCGAATCGTAGTACAACGTCTGTACCTTGTTTTTGACTCTCGCCATTTCGGAGAGGTTGTCGTTCTTGTAGAAGAGACTCAGCGAGCCGATCTCGGTACCCGCAACGGTCACGTTCGCTTCGCCGATGACGTTGTTGACAAACAGCTCGCCGATCTTGCCGCCCGTTAAGGTAACGGTAGCGTCGTTGTCGAGACGGCGGGTATCGTCACCCGCAACGTACATCTGGCGCATCTCGCCGCCGCTTACGTTGATCACGGCGCTATCGCAAACGTGCTTTGCATAGGAACCGCCAAGCAGAATATCAATATAACCGCCCGAAATATCCAGATAATGCGTACCGGAGTAGGTAAGCCCTGCCTCCTTGGCATTCCAGTTCTGGCGGGAGCCGCCGATGACGCGGTGATAGGTACCGCTCATAATGGTGATGTGCGAATCGAGGTCTGCAGCAACGTTATTGTCGGGCGACTGGTAGCCTCCGACCACCCAGAGACCTGCGTCACTTTCACCCGTAAAGGTCATCTTGACCCCTTCGCCGAAGGTGAGGTGGTTGTACTGTCCCACAACGACCAGCGAGTTGTCGCGCACGATCTCAATGTTTTCAAAGGTGGTATTGCCGTTCAGATAGTAGCGACGCGCACCTTTGAACACGAGCTTTGCGCCGTTTTCGGCGTAATCGACCGTGCCGTCGGTCGTGGTGAGCACAAACTCCACGTCGGGATGCTTTTGCTCGGTGACGTTGCCCGCCATGGCATATTCGTTCATGATAACGATATACGCCTTTTCCGCTCCCGAACGGATCGCATTGAGACACGCGTCTGTATAGGTGCGGAGCGGTGCGCTCGGACTGTCGCCCGCGATATCATCAGTACCGTTTTCGGAATGGATGTAGTAGTACACCGCATCCTCGGCAGAAGCCGTAACAGCAAAGACGCATAAGAGCGCCGTGACAAACACAAGTGTCAAAAAACGAAATGTTGTTTTCATAGGCCATCCTCTTTTCTGTATATTTCCGATTCAAGACTACCATACCGTAAGCGGTATCGTCAACTTTTTACAAAGCAATTTGTGGATTTTCGCAAGTTTTTTGCAGATATTTGCAATTATTCCTCCGTCTGCATACTGTTTGCCTTTTTCCAGGCAAGCGGGGGGCTCCCCTCTGCCTTGACAAACGCCTTATAAAGATTGATGTAGTCGCCAAAGCCGCATTCCATGCTGATCTGCGAGAGGGATGCATCGGAATTGAGGAGCAGTCGTTTTGCCTTGCTGATCTTCATGTCCGTAATATAAGCATACGGGGTCTTTCCCGTTTCCTTTTTAAAGATGTTGATAATGTGGTTTTTGTTGTAGCCGCATTTTTCGGCGATCTCCTGCAGAGAAAACGGCTTTTGCATATCAGCGGAGACTGCCGAAATCACCTTCATGACCACGGGACTGCGCTCTGTACGGTCGGCGTAATTTTTCAGCATCATCAGCACCTGAAAAACGACGGACGCCTTTTCCACGGCGGGCGCGCGGTACAGATACAGCTCCTCCAGCTTTTTGAAATACGGCATCATCGCCTTTATGTCCAGCTTGCCGCGGAGGGGCAGAAGATTGCCGTGGCCGAGGAAACGGCAACGTTGCAAATGGATAAAATAATAGGCGGGACTGTCACACTCCACCGTCCCCTCCTGACGAAGTCCACTGCGCTGGATATAGTACTCCCCTGCGTGTACCTCCACAAGCGTGCCGTCCTCATAGAAACGGAGCACACCGTCAAACACCATGACCAGCACGTCCTGCGAGCATATCCGCGTCATGTGCCGCTCGTACTTTTCAAAATAACGGAAGGAGGAAAAGGTTACCGTAGGGATATGATCGAGCGAAAGACCAAGTTGCATCAAACCACCTCACTTTGATTTTATTATATACGGTAACGTGGATTTTTGCAAGAAAATTTTTGCATACAAAAACAGCCGCTCGATGAGCGGCTGTTTTATATATGCTGTTTTAGATGCGTGCAACGCCGCCGTCCTTTGCAGCCTTGACAACTGCCTCGGCAACGACCTTTGCGACGTCCTTGTTGAGCGCGGAGGGAATGATGTTATCCTCACGAAGCTCACTTTCGGGAATGAGCGATGCGATCGCATACGAGGTAGCGACCTTCATCTCCTCGGTGATCTGCGCCGCGCGGCAATCGAGTGCACCGCGGAAGATGCCGGGGAATGCAAGAACGTTGTTGATCTGGTTGGGGAAATCGCTGCGGCCCGTGCCGACGACGCGTGCGCCTGCGGCGAGTGCCTCATCGGGCATGATCTCGGGCGTGGGGTTTGCCATCGGGAATACGATAGCGTCCTTTGCCATCGAAGCAACCATCTCCTTGGAGACGATACCGGGTGCGCTGACACCGATGAACACGTCAGCACCCTGCATTACGTCTGCAAGATTGCCCTTCTCCATTGCGCGGTTGGTCACCTTTGCGATATCCTCCTGCGCGGGGTTGTTCTCGGGCTTGCCCTCGTAGATCGCGCCGAAGCGGTCTACCATGGTGAGGTTTTTGAGACCGAGGTTGAGCAGGTGACGGCCGATGGAGATACCTGCGGAGCCGGCGCCGTTGATGACGACCTTGACGTCCTCGATTCTTTTGCCAACGACCTTGAGCGCGTTGATCAGTGCGGCCGCACAAACAATTGCGGTGCCGTGCTGGTCATCGTGGAATACGGGAATATCGCAGATCTCCTTGAGTCTCTTCTCGATCTCAAAGCAACGGGGAGCGGAAATGTCCTCAAGGTTGATACCGCCAAAAGAGCCGGAGATCAGATAGATGGTGCGAACGATCTCGTCCACGTCCTTGGAGCGCACGCAGATCGGGAATGCGTCAACGTCTGCAAACTCCTTGAAGAGTGCGCACTTGCCCTCCATAACGGGCATACCCGCCTCGGGACCGATGTCGCCGAGACCGAGCACTGCGGTACCGTCGGTGATAACGGCAACGAGATTGTGACGGCGGGTCAGCTCAAAGGACTTCCAATAGTCCTTCTGAATTTCAAGACACGGCTGTGCAACACCGGGGGTGTATGCAACCGAAAGGTCGTGGCGGTCGTTTACCTTTGCACGGGAAATGACCTCGATCTTGCCTTGCCAGTCATAGTGTGCCTGCAGAGATTCCTGTTTGATATCCATGATGTATACCTTCTTTCAATGTTTTCATACTGTAATATTATAGCAAAGCTTGTCGGAATGTGCAAGCCTTACGAATGTTTTTTTACGTGTTTTTTGATCCGCATCACGTCGCGGAGCATGTGCATACTGTCCGAGAGCATACTGACCTTGGACTCCGACTCACGGTGGTTGATGATCTTTACGGGGATCTCACAGATCTTATAGCCGAGTCGCGTTGCAAACATGATCGCCTCAAAGTCAAAGGCGAAGCTATCGGTCTCGCAGCGGGAAAAGATATCCTCCGCCGCTTTGCCCGAAAACGCCTTGAAGCCGCATTGCGAATCGCTGAGCTTGAAGCCGCCGACCATGCAAAGCACCTTGATGTATGCCTTGGAGGCGAGGCGGCGCATGGCGGTATAACCGGCATAGCCATCCTCGGTAAGATTGCGCGAGCCGATCATTACGTCACAGTCCGCCGCGGTAAACTTGTCATAGAGGGTGCGGATGATCTCAGTGCCGTAAGCAAGGTCGCAGTCGGTAAACAGGCGGACATCCCCTTTTGCCGCCAGCATGCCGTGGCGCACGGCACAGCCCTTGCCGTGGTTTTCGGCATAGCCGACAACACGGATATGCGGCAATCCGCATTCTTCTACGATCTTGCGGGAATTGTCCTTTGAGCCGTCGTCGGCAAAGACGATCTCGTAGTCGTCAAACGCGCCCTGCATATAGGCGTGCAGGGTTTTTATGGTCTTTGGGAGGATCTTCTCCTCGTTGTACATCGGGATGATGAGACTGAACATTACTTCTCCTTTGTATATACACGCACCTCAAAATCAAGGAGAGTACGCAGAGTATCCATGGCATACAGCCGCTCCGCGCGCTCGCGGGAAGTGCGATAATAGTAGGGGGTCATCATAAACAGTGCGCGGATATCCTCGCCGACGATGTCGGCTTCATAGGCGACCGAAAGCGTTTTGGTAAGATGCAGTTCTTTCGGATAGTCGCTCCGCTCCTCGTTCGGGATCACGGTGTCGTACAGCACGCTTTTCAGCCCGTGCAGGTGGTCGCGCCCTGCCGCGGCAACAATGAGTTTGCCGCCGTCACATAGCACGCGGGTGTATTCTTCCTCCACGCAAGGAGCAAACACGTTGATCACGCAGTCGGCACTGCCGTCAGCAAGCGGTAATGCGTACACGCTTGCGGTGGTGTAGAGCATTTTTTCGGCAATTCCTTTCTGTTTTGCGCTTTTTGCCGCAAGGTCTATCGCGTATTTGGAAAGATCGGCACCGAGTGCGCTTTCAAAACCTTGTGCCGCGATCTCGGTATAGTACCCTTCCCCACAACCTGCATCGACCAACAGCTTGCCGCCGTCCGATTCCTTGGCGATCGTTTCGGCAAGCGGTGCGTAGTAGCCGCGGCGCAGGAATGCGGCGCGTGCCTTTGCCATCTCCTTGTCGTCGCCGCTGGTGGAAGCGTGGGTATTGAGGTTGACGTAACCGCTTTTGGCTCTGTCAAAGTTGTGGCGGCGCTCTCCGCCGCAAACAAGTGTCTTTTCTCCGACCGTAAGCGGTGCGCCGCAGAGCGGGCAGCGAAGATTATTCCATTTTTGCATTGCACTCACCGCCTTTTGGTATCTAATGTATTATTATACAACTTTTATTCCGTCAATGCAAGCCGTGATGCGAAAAATCCCTTTTCCCGAAATATGCGTATTGATAAAAGTCAAAATGCAAAAAGGCTAACAGAAAGCAATCTGTCAGCCCTTGAGTTTTGAGACAAGGTAAGCAAAGGATAAGATGACCACAAAGCTTACTGCTTTTTCTTTGCCATTGTCATGTAAAGTATTGTTGTAAATATCGCACTTGCGGTACAGGATGCGAGGGAGCTTAGCCAAACGCCGTTCAGCTTAAGGAAAGGCGTAAGGATAAACAATGCAACAATCGGAAATACGAGTGTTCCGAAGAAGGATGTGAGCATCGAGCGTACGGGGCGTTCAAGCGCCGTGAAATAGGATGAGAAGCACATATCCACCCACCCCGTAAGATAAGAGAGCGAAAACAGTTTCATACCGGTAATGCTGACCGAGAGCAGTTCGGTATCTTCAGGCTTTACGAACAAGGGCGCAACGTACTGTCCTGCAAACATCATAAACAAGAGTGATGCGGCAGATAAAACGATAGCTCCGAGAATGATACGGCGAAAAATTGCATCGACCTTATGCATCAGTCCCGCACCGTAGCAATAGCTGATGGCAGGCTGAAGCGAATCTGCCATACCGAATACAAGCATACCGATGATGCTGTCTACGTACATAATGACCGAGAAAGCGGCAACCGCAGTTGTGCCTCCGTATTTCAGTAAGAAGAAATTGAAAACGATGGACATAATCGACATAGAAATGCTGCTGAAAAACTCGCTGGAGCCATTGGAAAGGATATGGAAGAATACGGCTTTTTCAACCGCGCCTTTGGTGTAATACAAGTCCATTCGCCTTTCTCGGAACAGAATCAGCGTAATAACCGAGCCAAGAGTCATAGCAAGACAGCTTGTAAACGCCGCCGCCCATACGCCTTGACCGAGAAATACGATCAAAATAACATCGAGAACGATATTAAAGACCTGCGTTCCTATACTCAGCCACATCGAAAGTCTTTCCTTGCCGCAGACTCGCAGATAGTTGTCGGTAGCGTGAAAGATCAGCATCCAGGGAGCAAAGGCGGCATAAACGCGCGTGTACGTAATACCGTATTCGATTGCTTGCTCGGTAGCACCCGGTGCAAGAAATCGCACGAAGGGCTCGGCAAAGACAAAGCCAAGAACACCAAGCACACACGAGATCAGGAATATCACCTTAAGCGTAAAGGTAAATATCTGTGATGCCTCCTCACGCTTCTTCTCGCCAAGCAGAACGGATATGCGTACCGATGCACCCGTAGCGATCAGATTGGCAAAACCAAATACGATCATAATGATCGGCATAATAAGATTTACGGCAGCAAGCGCGTCCTCACCGATAAATCGACCAACGAATAACCCATCGGCAATCTGATAGAGCGCACCGAACGCCATCGTGATCATTGACGGTATGGCAAGACGAAAGAACAATTCCGTTGGCGGTAGCTTTTCAAAAATTTCGGAATCCATAGTGTAAAAACCTCCTAAAAAACAAAAATACCCGGTAACGCTAAAAAGCGAAACCGAGCGCACTCGACACCTAATCCGGTATGCGGCCTGCAGGATTTTATCCTACGATCCCCTGACGTTACGACGTCCTACCTCCGGTGACCTATATATTCAACGCAAATATCGTACCACAAAGATAGGTATATGTCAAGAAATCGATTGAAAAAATCATAGAATATGATATATAAGTTTATCAAATAAGAAGTTATCGGTGGTAAATTGAAACATTGCAGGGGCGTTTTACCGCAATCCGAATTTTATGGCACCATTCTCCGCTCGTTCACAAGCAGAAAAACGTGCAAAAAAGGTCGGCACAGCCGACCTTTTTTCTTAATATCCCAAATCTTCTTTTATAGCGCGGTGCAATCCCTCGCGGAATGCGGCACATTCGGTGGTGCAATTCTTGCCCTGCCGCGCCGCATAATACGCGGTGTTGGTCAGCGAGGTGACGTACAGCTCCTTGTCGTAATCGGCATAGCACTCGGTACCGCTGAAACCGGTGTGTCCGAGCGAGCCATCCGAGAAGAGTCCCCCGCCCTGCGCATACCGTTCATCGGCATAGACGTAGCCGAGCGCACGGCCGATCGAAAGATGCGGCGTATAGTCCTTTGCGCCCTTGGCAAAGGTTTCTGCGCCAATCAGCGTATCGTGCTTGTGCAAAAGCGATCTTGCAAACACACTCATATCGTCGAGGCAGGAGAAAACGCCCGCGTTACCCGAAACGCCGTAGAGGCGGCGATTGTTATCGTCACTGCACTTGTTGTTTCCCTCGTATTTCTTGCGTGTGCATCGCACAATGTTTTCATCCTCGGGATGGTTGAACATCGTATTCTTCAGTCCAAGCGGACGAACGATACGATCATCAAACAGACGGTCGAGCGGCTTGTTGTACACGCGCTCCAGAATAAATCCGAGCAGGATAAACGCGCTACAGGAGTAGAAATAGTCGGTACCGGGCGTGAAAAGCAACGGATGACCGCTCTGAAACGCGATCGCCTCGGCACGGCGGTCGGGACCAAAGTATTCGGGATTGACGTATCTGCCGATACCGCTCTGGTGCGAAAGGAGCATCCAAAGCGGAAGGTCTTTCTTATCATCCGGTACTTCCGGCAGATACCTTCCAAGCGTGTCCTCGGGAGAGACCAGCCCCTCCTCCATCGCCATGTAGAACAGAGGCGTGGTCGCCATGATTTTGGAGACCGACATCATGTCGTATACCGTCCGTCCGTTCAGCACGTCGCCGCGATCGGAGCAGAAAAAGCGATAGACCTCGCCGTCCTTATCGCCGATTGCAAGGGCTACGTCGCCCGTGCGCCCTGCCGCAATAAAATCGCGGATGAGTTTTTCGGTTTGCGGCATTGCCTTACCGCGGATCTGTGTGTTCATAATATACTCCCGTGATCATTTTTATATAATACAGAACGTTTTTTTCTCAAAGCAGAGTTTATGCTGTGATATTTCTCAAAACGCGCAGAACGTCTACAAGCGTGAGTTTCCCGTCGTCGTTCATATCTGCGTTGGCAAACTCGCCGTTGAGGATCGTACGCAAAAGCATCAGCACATCGGTAATGCTCAGTTTCCCGTCGCCATTAAGGTCTCCCTTGAGCGTTGAAACAACCATATCCGCAATCACCGCCGCCATATCATCCACCTCGGAGCGATAGAGCGCATCTCCTTCCGTCAGGTAGCCCATATTGGTGAGGCTATGCGTATTTTCATCGTAAGAGGTGAACGGCATACTGTCCGGTTCAAAAAGATACGCGATCAAATAGCTGTCCGATGTATCCGTGGTAATAACGTAGGCACCGTTTGCAAAGGTGACCTCCGTCTCCTCGCCGATGGTGACCGCCTCATTGCCGCCGTTGACCGTACCGAGTCCGTCATATTTGCGAAGCGTAAGTGTAGATCCTGCGCGAAGCTCGGTATACTTGATTCCGTGCATATCCAGCAAGTTCAGAATCGTTTCAATATGCGGCTCGTCTGCGGGGAGAACGTAAGCGGTCGGCATAGCAACAAAGTCGCTGACCGTGTCGTGCTGTCCCATTTTGATCTCCACCGTTTCCTTGACCGTACCGTCGATATAGACGTTCAGGCGCGGGAAGGTAAAGAATGTTCTGCCCGTGTAAGTCGTCTTCTTGGCAAAAACGTTGTCCGCATCAAACTCGGTTACGATCGCCGCCTGTCTGCCGTCATATACGTTCTTCGCAAGCTCGCCCGCGCGTGCCGCAACCTCGTCGGTGATTGCCTTGATGGCTTCACTCTGCGCAAATACCGCGCGCTCATAACGTGTCTTACCACTGCGGATACGCATGACCTCGATCAAAAATCCGTAAGAACCGCGCGCTTTGGCGTAAGGCCACGAGGTGTTGGGCATGGTGTTGCCTATAAAGTACACACCTGCGCGAAGCCCCATATCCGAAAGGGTACCGATTGCTTCCATCTGTATGTCCATACCCACCTGATCTGCCGCAGGTGTACTGCCGCCGATGACAGTGTCGATGTCGACAAGGGGCGAGTTCTGCAAGGGCGAATAGCGGATCGCAACATCCTCGAAGTGCGAAAGCGAACCGCTTGTGGAATAGGAGATCGAAAGATCGCTGTAGTCGATCTTGATCGTACTGTAATCCTCGTGATGATCCACGTATACGGTAGGCATAAAGGTCTTGTAAACGTAGACCTGATTCTGCGTGCCCTCTCGTTGCAAAGCCATCAGATTTCTCTGCGGATTGATGCCCTCTGCATAGAGAAGCGTATCGTCATAGAGATACGTGTAAGCAAGTCGCTGATAGTTGTCCAAGCTGACGCAAGGCACGATGACTACCGCGCCGAATTTTTCGTTGGCAAACAGTTTTTCGCCGTATTCGCCTGCCAGCGCCTTGGCGTAGACAAGCTGGCTTTCAATACCCGCAGGCTCAAGGCCGTGTACGCCGCCCGTAGTCATCATGATCTCGCGGATACCGCCGCCGCGCACGATCTCGCCGACCTCATCAAAGGTCGCATCCTCGGGAATCTCGTCCTTGGTGAATACAACTACCGGGTATTTGTTACCGTATTCGCTAAGCGGGAACGGATAATAAACGTGCATATAATCGCAGTTTTCCGCCAACGCCTCCAGATATTCGCAGATGTCCGCATTGCTCTGGAAGGTACGGGGGTCATCCGCGTACTTGGTGAAGGTAGGTGTGTCAAGACGGGGGTACCCCTTCATCGTGAAGAAGTTTTCGATGATCTCATCGTTCATAAAGTGCGAAACCGACTCCATGTAGGACTTTTCCGCATACGGGCGCAGAGGATGGTCAAAGGCAAGTGTCTCGGTCTTACCCGATACGTAGAAATACTTCTGCTGATAGTCACTTGCGCCGTTGTAGTAGACCTTGTAGTAATAGAGTCCGGGGGCGAGCAATACGGTC
This sequence comes from Eubacteriales bacterium, assembly GCA_045540755.1. GTDB lineage: Bacteria > Bacillota > Clostridia > Oscillospirales > CAG-272 > UMGS902. The sequence continues at coordinate 56,570 of JAZQHV010000070.1, read as the reverse complement.
GCCGTCTTTTTACCGTCGGTCTCGCCATCGGTGATGCCCGCCGTGATCTTGGTATTCGTCTCTCCGCAACGGTAGAACACGATAGCGGGCTGTGTCTCACCGCTGTCGGGGTTATAATAGGTCACCGTAACTGCCGTAGTAAGATACTCGCCGTTCACGGTATAATAGATGCCGTTTGCGTCGCTTGTTTTCGTGAACACGGCATCGTCGCCGCCATAAACGATATTGCCCGTAGAGGCAGTATCCGTCACAGTGATATAAGTGGTTCCGGGCCATACCTTGCCGCTGATCAGCACAGCAAGATCACCGGTAGCCCCGGCTACAGTCAGACTGCCCGCGGAGCTAAGCGTGAGCGTGCCGCCGCCGATCAAAGCAGATGCGGCAACTGCGCCGCCAAGCTTCAACGACTTGCCACCGGAAAGATCGATCACTGCCGTTCCCTCTACGTTACCTGCCACGCCGCTCTTCAGCATGAGCACACCGCTCATACCGCCAAGTGTCGCCGCACCTGCAACGTCCGCTCCGTCCAGCAGGACAGTTGCATTTCCGGTCACCCTGCCGTAATCGGTATCACTTGCATATCCGCCGTTGCCGCGCAGAGCAAACTTGCCGGAGACATGGTAGCCGATCTTACCGCCGTATGCCGCAGTAAAGGTATCTCCCTGCACGGTTCCGACGCGCGTGCCGGCAGTAAAGTTTACTTTGACCTCTCCGCCGTACATCTCGGCAGAGGCAGTGCCAATAACCGTACCGCTGTTACCGCCCGCACAGACGTTACCCGGGATCTCAGCACTGTCTTTTACGATGACCTTAACATTGCCTGTCACGGTGCCCTGCTGCGGACCTGCACAAATATAGTCAGAGCCGCTCGAAGGATTGGTGAAAACGGCATTTTCACGCACAGTGACCAGAATACCGTCCGTGTCCGTCTCCACGTTTCCGTACGCACCGCCACCGTACACGTGTCTGTACAGCTTCGCGTTGCCGTATATATCAATCGTAATATCGCCCTTGGTGGTCACGTCGGCGCGGGGCGCACCGCCAAGCACGTTGGAATACACCTGTGCATTGCCGAAAATGTTGATAGCAACATCCCCGGTAAAGGTGAGGGCATCGCCCGTTGCAACACCGTCACCGCAGGAGCTGCCGACTACACCGAAATTGATCGATGCAACCGTATTGTATTCCACCACGGCATTTCCACCGATATTGACCGTCGCATTACCGGTAAAGTTTCCGGCAAAGCTACCACCGACAAGCGTGACCAACACCGTGCCTCCGGTGAAATCGATCACGCTGTTGCCGGTGAAGGAATTCTCATAGTTGCCGCCGTACACGGCGCGGAACGTGCCGGACTGAATGACGATATGGCTGTTTCCTACGTGCGCACCGTTATATTTTCCGCCGTAAAGAACAGGATAGCACAATGCATCTCCATTTGTGGTACAGGTAATGCCCTCCCCCATTGTCAGCGTATAGCCTCTGGCAAAAATGGATTGCTGGACGGTGGATGCGTTATGGATCGTAATATTTTCAAAGGTGGCGTCACCGGTGAAGACCAAACGGGCGCCAAGACCGAAAACAGCATCGTATTTTACGCCGCCGTATTCGGAGGTGATCGTGACCGCCGCACTTGTTGCGGCAAGCTGCGTCGGACCGGTGATACTTGTATCACCGCATATGACGAGCGTACCGCCACTTGGCAACGCCTTTATGCCTGCGGCAAAAGTTTTTATTGCTTTCGCAGGCGTAGAACCGTCTCCGCTCGCGGCAACCGTGCCGTCCACGTAGACCACAGCATCTTCGGCAAATGCAGACAGCGTAAATGCCGCGATCAAAAGGAGAGTTGCGAAAAAGAAAACCGATAGTTTTTTCATGTTTTTCCCTCCAAAGTAATTTTTCTACAAGGATATCATATCACATTTTTAACTTGACGTAAAATACATATTATTGTATGATTATATATATTTAAATGTATAAGAGGCGAAATATGGAACTTTTGCAATTGAAATACTTCCGTGATGCGGCAAGGCTGGAAAACTTCTCCAAAGTTGCGGAGAAATACTATGTGCCCCAATCCTCGATCAGCCATACGATCGCGCGACTGGAGGAAGAGCTTGGCACAAAGCTGTTTACCAGAAACGGAAGACAGGTCAGACTGAACGAGGCGGGAAAGGCATTTCTGGAGGAGATCGATGCTTCTCTCAGTAAGTTGGAAAAAGGCGTACAGCGCGTGAACAATCTGCATCACAGCTCTATACGCATTTCCTTGCTGGCGGGCACCGTGCCGATGATCCCGCCGATCGCCGCGTTTCAAAAGGAGAACCCGGGTATCGAAGTCACCTTCGCCAATCCCAGCGACCGCCACAAGGGTAACCTGTTTTTCGATCTGCGGGTCGGCACAAAGCCCTCAGAAGTGGATGCCACCTGCCATTCCCTCCCGCTGTTTACCGAGCGTATTCTTGTTGCCCTGCCCGCCGAAAGTCCGCTTGCAAAAAAGAAAGTCCTCTCGTTTGAGGATATTTGCGATCTCCCTGTGATCGGGCTTTGGCCAACGGGAAGACTGAACAAACAGGTGAGCGGATACTACACACAGCACGACTATGCGCCGTATGTCATTATAGAAACCGAGAATCACGCCACAGTCGCCGAGTTTGTGAAAAACGGATTCGGCATTGCGTTCTACCCGGAGATCTCTTGGTCAGCGGTGCAGATGGACGGTATCGTTTCCCTGCCGCTTGCAGATTTTGACTGCCGTCGCACCATCTATGTTTTCTGGCCGAAGGACTATGAACCGAGCGAAGCCACAAAGCAGTTTATCGACTTTGCCCGTGCTTGGTTTGAGAAGAGAGCCAAAAAGGGATGACCCACGTCATCCCTTTTTTACCTATCACGCAGACCAAGTCTCGCTTCGCGAGGCTACGACTTGATGACTTGCAAGGTCTTGCTCCGCAAGCCCTATTACCTCCTTCGGAGGTATCGCAAGGTGCAAGATAACCTATCACGCAGAAAAAGCAAAAGCGGAGTACTTTTGTACTCCGCTTTTACTTGGTCTGAGTGACAAGACTTGAACTTGCGGCCTCTACCACCCCAAGGTAGCGCGCTACCAACTGCGCCACACCCAGATTTCAGCACTCGTAGATTATAGCACAGTAAATTCGGCAAGTCAAGTAATTTTTTAAAAAAAGATTGAATTATTTTTCTTTTGTGTCATGTGCATCAATAAACATCCGCCGTCGACCTTTGCCTTTGTAACTATATACACCTAAAGCAAGCGTCTATATCAAAACTCCGTTACAGTGGTCGATCTCATGCTGGATGATCTGTGCCGTCCAACCGGTATAGGTTTTGATATGCGTTTGCATTTCTGTGGTTTGATACCGCACCTTGATGCTTTGATACCGTTTGCATTTGCGCGGACCGCCAAGCAGAGACAGGCACCCCTCCTCTGTATCGTAGACGCCGTCCTTTTTTAAAATCTCGGGATTGAGCATGACCGTATGGGTGGGCGTTCGCCCGCTTTCATCCCAAAAAGCAATAATACGCTTGCGTACACCGATCATATTTGCCGCCATACCGACACATTCCTCGCGATGTGCCTTCAGCGTATCCAGCAAGTCAAGGGCGACCTGCAGATCCTCTTTTGTTGCATTCTCCGCCTTCCCCGCGAGGAAGATGGGATCGTGCATGAGTTCTCTAATCATTCTTTTTTCCTTTCATTGAGAGCGCGAGATACAACGCATATGAACCCGTTATCACGGTGAGCAAAAGTGCAGTCAAGATCTGCATTCCGTTCGTTACGCTTGTTTCATCGGCAAAGACGCTAAGCGCGTTAAAGACACCGTGTGCGGCTATGCAAATCAGCAGGCTTTGGGATTTGCAATACATCATTACAAACATAAACCCCACCGCAGTGGCGTATACCACTTGAAGCAGGTTCGGAAGCAGTTCAGCCCCCGAGCCATTGATCAGATTGATGATATGTCCAATGCCAAAGGTCACGCTTGAAACGACGATGGCGGCTTTTTCATTATCCTTTCGCATCGCTTCAAAGAGAAACCCGCGGAAGATGATCTCCTCGAGGAATCCGACGCAAAGCATTGCCAAAACGTAGAGCACAGCTTCGAGTGCACTGCAACGCAAGTCTACACCATGCCAAAGGTTTACGCTCAGCATGATCAGGATCGGAAGGTAGTATAGCATAGATCTTGCGGAGGTCTTTGGGACGCAAAGACCGTAATCAGAAAAGAGTCCATTCTTCTTCAAAAACCGCAAGAGAATGGCGGTAAGAGCAATGCCAATAGCAAGCGTCACCGATTTATCCATGCCGAACCGCGCAGAAAGTGCGTCTCCTGCGGACATCAGCACACAGTATGCAACGATCCACGCGACGGCAAAACCTATTTTACTTTTTTCGTACAGCTTCATGTTTTTTCGTGTAAGCGGCGATCGCATCCGCCGCAAAAGCGGCAGTTCCCTCTCCGCACGTGTCGATGTTGTTCTTGAAACGTTCGTCGGCAACGTACATTTGACCGAGCCCTGCAAGGATATCATCCGTGCAAGTATAGTAATACTCTGTAATGTACGCTCGGAGCTTGGCAACAAGTGCCTGCACCCCTGCGGAATCGGCACTTGCCCCGTTATTCCTTGCCGTGGAAAACTCGGCAAAGATTGCCATTAAGCCATCGTTTGCTTCTGCCCACTTCTCTTTTGTGTAGTTCTTTGTTTTTTGTTCGTGCTCGCGGTAGGCGGGAGTGTCTCCCCAGCGTTCGCGAACTTCGGATGCATGCCTTTTATCCATTTCAAAATCCTTTATCGTATTTTCATTTGACATCAGCATTCCACGGCGACTTTGATCACGCCGTCGCGTTTGTTCTCGAACAGTTCGTATGCTTCGTCGATCTGTGAAAGCGGATAGGTATGCGTGATGAGTGGCTCGGTATCGAGCTTGCCCTCGGCAATCAGCCGCAGGGTCTCCTCGCAGTCGCAACCGTCCACGCCGCCCGTCTTAAAGGTAAGATTCTTGCCGTACATATCAGGTAGCGGCAAAGTCTGCGGCTTATCATAAAGCGCCACCACCGTGACGATGGCATTCGGGCGCGCGCACTGCCACGCAAGGTCGAATGTTCCGTCCGCGCCTGCGACCTCCTCCACGATGCCAACCATCTCGTGTCCGACTGTAATGCCCTCTACTGCACGCGGCACACTGCCGTGCTTGATATGCAGGTCGCTTGAACAGATGCTTGCAAGCGTGACCTTGACGATATCATCGCGCTCATGCAAAAGCTTCGGCTTCGGCTTTTCCACAAAGCCGAAATTCCCTTCGGAAAGATACGTATATGTCAGCATTTACGACTCCTTCACTTTTTTGCCGCAAATATGCTCGGGGGTGAGCTTTAACAAAAGCGTTGCTGCGGCATGTTGCTCAATTTCCGTGCGGATGTACGCTTCGTCCTGCGTGAATTTATGGCAAAGCATCGTGGTCAGGCGCACGATCTCGTCCATATCCTCCACGACCTCCATGCGACCGAACACGATCACGCTACGCACGGTATACGCCCAGTCGCCCGCCTCGCGCGTGCCCTGCTCGCACACGCAAAAGGACACCTTGTCCGAGTTGCGGAGCGCATCGAGTCTGTGCCCGTGCTTGCCGCAATGAAAATACAGACATCCGTCGGCATACAAATGATTCATCGGCATGCCGTAGGGGTAGCCGTCGTCTCCGTTGACCGAAAGAATGCCGCGTGTCTCTTTTTCAAGGAGCGCGACGCACTCTTCCTTTGCAATCTGTTTATTCTTTCTCGCAAGTTCCCGAAACATCTTTTTTCTCCGTGTATTTTTTTCTATTATACCAAACGCGCACCCGCATTGCAAGGGTACTTGCTTTTTTGCCCAAACCGTTGTACAATAGGAATAACGACATAGCGGAGGTTACAATATGAAGATCGCACTGATCGCACACGATAAAAAGAAGAACGACATCATTGAGCTTGCCAAGGCATATAAGGACGTCCTTGCCATGCACGAACTGTACGCCACAGGCACAACAGGCACCCTGATCATGGGGGAGACCGGACTTGCTATCCACCGTATGAAGAGCGGACCGCTCGGCGGCGACCAGCAGATCGGTGCCATGCTTGCCGAGGGGAACCTCGACTGCATCATCTTTTTGCGCGACCCGCTGACTGCACAGCCGCACGAGCCGGACGTTTCCGCACTGCTCCGTCTTTGCGACGTGCAGAAGATCCCGCTTGCCACGAATGAAAGTAGTGCCAGAGTGATCTTAGAAGCGATGAAAAACAAGATCTATTTTGCATAACGAAAAGGAGACCGCGGCGGCGGTCTCTTTTTGTGTTGCCTTTCGGAAAAATCTGTGGTATACTATACTGTATTCTAAGAAAAAGGAGGGAAAACGTATGCAGAAAGCAGGAAAGCACATTGCGGGCACCGCCCTGTTCATGGTGCTTGTGACACTGCTCAGCAAGGTGCTCGGTCTTTTGCGCGACCGCTTGCTTGCGCAAAGCTTTGGCACCTCGATGGATGCGGTCGCCTATGAAGCGGCAAGCCGCCTGCCCATCACGCTGTTTGACTTTGCACTCGGCGGCGTTGTCACAGCGGCGTTTATCCCGATCTTCAATGAGCTGATGGTCAAGGAAAACCGCGAGCGCGCCTTTGCCTTTGCTAACCGCTATTTCAACCTCATCCTCGGCGTTACCCTTGCAATTGCGGCGCTCGGGATGGCGCTTTCGGGTCCGCTCGTCTCCTTTCTTGCACCCAAGATCGACGGCGAGACCAAGATGCTTGCCGCCTCGCTCAGCCGCGTGATGTTCCCGATGATCGTGTTTACGGGCATCGCCTACTGCTACGTGGGCATATTGCAATCCTTTGAAAAATACACGCTCCCCGCGATCATGAGCCTTGTGTCCAATCTGGTAATGGTGCTCTACTTCGTTACGCTTTGCGACACCTACGGCGTGTGGGGACTCTCGGTAGCACTGGTCATCGGCTGGTTTTTGCAGGCGGCGATCCAGGCTCCCGCGGCGCACAAGCTCGGCTTCCGCTTCCGCCCAACGTTGCGACTGCGCGATGAGCACATCGTCCGCGCGCTGAAAATGGCACTGCCCATTCTCGTCTGTTCCTGGTTGCAACCGATCTGCAACGTCATCAACACGCGCTTTGCCAGCGGCTTTGAGGGCGGTAGCGCGATCACCATGATCAACTACGCAAACCGCCTATACATTATCATTGTCGGCATTTTCTCTTTTGTAGCGACCAACCTGCTTTTCCCCAAGCTTTCGCAAGCGGAGGCAAGCGGCGACCGTGACGGTGCAAAAAAGTTTGCGGGTAGCTCGATCAAAATCCTTTTGTACCTGATGATCCCGCTTTCGGTAGGCATCTATCTCCTCGCTGAGCCGATCACCCGCGCCATGTACATGGGCGGCGAATTTACGCCGCATGATGCCGAAATGACCGCGGCGGCATTGCGCCTGCTTGCCATCGGCATTCCCTTTATGTCGGCAAACGAGGTGCTTACAAAACTGTTCTTTGCAATGCAACGCGTCAAGGCGCCGATGCTGGCTTCACTCATCTCCATCGGTGCAAATCTTTTGCTGGTCTCCCTGCTCGTCGCCAAACTCGGCTTTGACGGCATTGCACTTGCCTCCTCGGTCACCATTGCACTCTGCACTGTGCTGAATCTCGCCCTGCTCTCGCGGGACGGCGCACTGCTTAGCCGCGGCGACCTTCTCGACCTTGTAAAATCCATCCTCGCATCCGCGGCGATGGGTGCGGTCGTTGCCCTTGCCGACGGGTATCTCCCCGTAAAGGGCGACATTCTGCGCGTATTGCTGCTTGGAGGCGTAGGCGTGATCGTCTACGGTATCCTGCTCTTACTCATGCGCCCCAATGAACTTAGGAAAAGAGAGAATCATGATTAAAGTCATTCACGTAATCAGCGATACAAACATCGGCGGTGCCGGCACGGTACTGCTGACCACACTGTATAACATCGACCGCAGTCGCTTTGACGTTAAGGTCGTACTGCCCGCAGGCAGTGCCTTGATCCCGCGTTTGGACGCGCTCGGCTTTGCCCACGTTGCCACGAGGGGCGGCGCGGACAAATCCTTTGACATCGGTGCGATCAACGAGTTTTTGCGTATTTTTAAAGCGGAAAAGCCCGACATCGTACACACGCACGCGGCATTTTCTGCGCGCATCGCGGCGTTTCTCGCAGGCGTGCGCGTACGTATCCACACCCGTCACTCCACCTTTGCTCCCCGCAAAATGCTGACGCGCTTTCCCTTACGCAACCTCTGCGGTCTCGTAAATAACACCCTTTCTACCACGATGGTGGCAGTATCCGATTCCACCAAGGAAAACCTCACTGCGATGGGCGCAAATCCGCGCAAGGTCGAGGTCATCATCAACGGTGCAGAACCGCTCCGAAAGGTCACACCCGAGGAAGCGGCGGCGCTCCGCGCAAAGCTCGGCATCGCCGAGGACGATTTCGTTGTGGGCATGTCGGCACGTCTGGAGGAGGTCAAGGGCCATATCTACCTCGTCGAAGCGGCTCGCATCCTGCGCGAGCGCGGCTACAGCAATCTGCGCGTATTGCTGATCGGCACAGGTACGACTGAGCAGATGTTGAAAAACAAGACCAAGGAGTACGGTCTTGAGGACTGCGTGCTCTTCCCCGGCTTTGTTACCGACGTTGCCCCTTACATCCAGATCATGGACGTGATCGCCAATTGCTCCTTCGGCACCGAAGCGACCAGCATGGCGCTGCTAGAGGCCATGAGTCTCGCCAAGCCTGCAGTTGCCACCGATTACGGTGGAAACGCCTTTATCATTGAAAACGGCAAAAACGGCTTTATAGTTCCGCAAAAGAGCCCCTCCAACCTCGCAGAGGCGATCCAAAAGCTCATCGACGATCCCGAAAAGCGTACCGACATGGCAAAGGTGGCATATTCCAAGTACATCTGCCGACTGACGGGTAAGATCATGACAGGCAAGCTGGAAACACTGTACGCCAAGGAATACGAACAGAGATGCAAAAAGTAAGACTATACGTTTCCCCGCGGCTTAAGATTCTGTTTCTCTGCCTGTCTATCGCACTCGCGGTGACTATCTTTCTGTTTTCGGCAGAGCCCGCTACAGAATCTGCCGATCGTAGCACAGGGCTTGCGGAAGTCGTTCTATCCCTGTGTTTTCCTGCGTGGAATGAACTGCCGCAAGGCGAGCAGGAGGCACTGCTTGCCAAAGCCGACCATCTTTTGCGAAAGACCGCGCATTTTTGCGTATATGCGGCGCTCGGTCTGTGTATCTGTCTGACCTCGCTTGGCTTTTTGGCAAAGCGATACGTCCACGCACTCCGCTCTCTTATTATCGGCGCTCTCTATGCCTTAAGCGATGAAGTACACCAAGCCTTTGTCCCCGGTCGGGGCCCCGGCATCGGTGACGTGCTTATTGACAGCGCCGGTGCACTTGCCGGCATACTCGTTGCGCTACTGCTTACCCAATTGGTTATAAAAAGGAAAAACCGTTGCTGATGCAACGGTTTTTTTACTGTAAAAACACCTTTCCGCCCTTGCCGCCGAGATCCTCGATGGTTCGAAGCAGATTTTCGGGCGTAACGTAAGCGCCGACCAGCATCGCCATCGACTCGCGGTCTGCGGCGCCGAGCACCAGGCGCATTTTGCGTATGCGGTACTTTGCCGCATCCCCGGAGAAGAAGCATGCCTCCCCCATTTTGTCATAGCTGTACCCCATGAGCAAGCCGTACAGCAGTTTGAGATCCACAAGATCGCATTGCATCAGCATGCGCTCGAGCTTGGCAAGGCGGCCGGTGAACACACCAAGCGATGGCTCGGCGGTGCTGTCCTCCGCCTCCCACGAAGGAGAAAGCGGATCGGTCGTACCACGGAAGGTGATCTCGCACGGAATCAGCGTGCGCGTTGCCGACCAACCGTATTTCAGGCGGTTGACGTGCGTTTCCACGGTGGTTTTTCCGCAATTGTAAAAGCTTGTGCTGATGGTGGTAATGCCGCGGTCATACAGTCTTGCCATGATCGTATCGCCGTGGCTGATGATAAACTGCCCCGGATCATACGCCCCGCGTGCCTTGAGAAACTCGATCAGACAGATGGCCTGATGATCGTTAATGCACATGACCGCATCAAAGTGCTCACGCTCGGCGTAAAAATCGGTAAAGCAAGGCTCCAGATTGTTTTTGGGATCCTGCACTTGGAATACGCGCAGATCCTCCTTTGCCACGTTGCGGCGCAACATCTCCTCTTTGTTTAACGATGCAGCAGAGCCGGGGATCACGCCCACCATGGCGATTTTTTTCTTACCTTGGGCATGCAGATACTCGACCATGTGCTTTGTGGCACTGTCCACGTCTCCCGCCACCTGACTGCATCCCGCAGGCAAACGAAACCCCTGCTCGGTGAGCGAAAAAATAGGATGGATCTGCAAGCGGGAAAGCATGGGCAGGATCCTTTTATAATACCCGATCCCGTCAAACAAAAGGATCACCGAGGAATTGGCACCAAGCTTTGCCGCCGCCTCCTCAAAGGCGGTCTCGTCGGTAAACAGCTTTACGGGGATACGGCGGCGCGCCGCCTCGTCATAAATACCGCGCAGTTTTGTATCGCACCAGAAAGTGCCGTAGTACCGCTTGTCACACAAAATCAGCAATGCCATCCACTCACCCCCCTTTTTTTGTTATTATACAGGAATATGCAAAAAAATGCAACCTTCCTCCCCCGTTAAAATTGCGTGAAAAAATTCACACGTTCCTTTCCCTTGTCCCAAAACCGTTTTTATGCTACAAAATAAGTAATGAAGCTTTTACTCCGGAGGTTCTGTCATGAAAAGAATTTCACTGCTCCTCGTCACGCTGCTTTGGGTATGCGTTCTCTCGGTTTGCCTGCTTGCGGCAGACGTTGTTTTCGTCGACGGCACCGTAGCAGCAAGCGGCGACGGTACGACGCCCGAAACGGCATTCAAATCGCTGAAGGAAGGCATTGCCGCACTCCCAAACGGCGGAACGCTCGTGTTCTCGGGCGATACAACGCTTTCCACTGCCTACAACCAAGCGGCGACAAGCGGCGAGGTACTCCTGACCGGCGTTTACAACGGCGTGGACTACGGCGGACGGCTGATCCTGAAGTCCCGCCTCATCTTCACGGGTGATGCGACCCTTGACAACATCACCATCCACAACGGAAATACCGCACCGTGCATGATCTTTGCCAGAGGCTATACGCTCACGATAGGCGAAAACGTCAAATGCACCACCGCGGGAGACGAGCTCTGTTACCCCGTTGTGTACGGCGGAAAGTACAACGGTGCGCACACGGGAAACAGCCACGTCATCATCAAGGGCGGTACATGGCGCTCGGTCTTTGGCGGCAACTACGAAAACACGTTTACGGGCAACAGTGTCGTCGACTTTACGGGCGGCACGGTGCTGTACAGCCTGGTCGGCGGCTGTTTTACGGGTAATTTCAAGGGCAATTCCACCGTCAATATCGGCGGCGATGCCATCGTAGAGTTCAACACCGTCTACGATGCCACGGCAAAGTTGGACGTTGCGGTCGGCGTTACGGGTAGCTGTGTGGGTGACGGAACCGCCACGGGCAGCTCCTACACCTTTACGGGAGACATTGCCGTTAACATCTTCGGCAATGCGCAGATCTTCTCCAACGTGCTCGGCGGCGCACCGCGCGCCGACGTTACCACCAAGGGCGACATCACGATCAACATCAGCGAAAGCCCGAACTTCTACCGCAACCTTTACGGCGCAGGTTGGTACGGCTATACCACCACGAACGAAGGCGGCATCACGGTAAAAATCGGCGGTAGTGCCGTATTCAACAACTACAGAACCGGCAGCTCGTGGTATGTCAGCGCAGGCTCCTTCCAGGGCACGGTCACGGGCGATGCAACGGTCATCATCGACGGCGACGTGGACATCTTTGGCAACGTCAATGCCGCCGGCTACAAAAATACGCTTATCGGCAATGCTACGGCCATCCTCAAAAACGGCGAGATCCACACAAACTTTACCGCAGGTACACGTAGCGGCACGGTCAAGGGTGATGCGCTGACCGAGGCCTACGGCGGCAGAGTGGGCTACCGCGCTAAAGATGACATCAATTCCCGCGGCGGCTACGCTTTGCGCGGCAACGGCGGTTACAACAGCGAAACCGAATACGGCAAGGTCACGGGAACCGCTACGGTTCTCCTTGACGGCGCCGACGTATTCGGCAGTGTTACGCTCGGCGGTGCTACCGGTACCCTTACGCTGAAGAGCGGCTCTTGCGGCGATGTGCCGGACACGGCAATCATTGACCTTTCCGCAGGCGGCAAGCTTTCACCCGGCTGTGACGTGGTCGCTTCCTCGCTGATTGGCGGCGGTACACTGGAGATCGGCTCGGCAGGCAGCCTCACGGTCGACAGCGTCAGCGGCGTGACCACGCTCGTCATCAGCGGTCTGCCCATCCACAACCATACCTACGTAACGGCAAAAGCGTTTGCCGAAGGAGGTGCCATCCGCTACACGCCCACAAACGGCGAAACGATGGATGCCGATTACACCGTTCACTACGCAGGCTACCATGACACCACGCGCGTACGCATCTACTACTACGATCCGCACGGCGAGATGCAACCGATGCTGGATCTCCGCCGCGGGTTGTATGAATCCGAGAGCAAGGTGAAACTTTCTCCCACTACGGGTACGGAAGACGGTAAAAAATATGCCGAGATCGATCTTGTCCCCGGCATGTACTACTACCGCGTATATCACGACATTTCCCACCCGACCGGAAACGTGGACTCCCGCATCAAATATTTCTACGTTTCGGGCGAAAAAGAAAGCATGACCTTTGATCAGCCCTACGAGCCCTACGTTGCAAACAGCTACATGGGTACGCTTACGCGCGAGAATACGGATGAACTCGCGGCGGCATTCTTCGACTATACGCAAATCGAAGGGTACACAATGCCCGATACCCCTACGTTCACCAAGCATTTTGACGCAACCGACCGTAGCTATATGAGCAACGCGGACCTGCTCGAATACGTAAACGCACTGGATACAAGCTGTGACTACCTGCACGTATACTACCCCTTTGAAAACAGTATCATGGGCAATCAATGGCCGATCCTTGTGTTTACCAAGGACAGTATTCCCGAGGACGCCACTTTTGAGGAAGTCGGCGCGCTCGTGCAGAGCGGTACGCGCGAGGTCATCATGATCTCGGGCGGCGTTCACGGCTGTGAGCCGTCGGGCATGGAGGGCTCGCTCTGGTTTGCAAAGCATCTTACGGGTGCATACGGCTCTGCCCTGCTCGACAAGGAATATGTCGGTGCGGTGGTCATCATGCCCAACGTCAGCGCAGACAATCTCCAGCGCTTCCAGTATTACAACGCAGGCGGTGTCAACCCCCAGCGCGACCTGCTGAACCTCAATTCCGAGGGCACCGAGCATCAGGTATACGTGTACAAGACCTTTATGCCCACCGTATACTTTGATTGCCACGAGGACGGCGGCAGACTGGTTGCCTCGGACAGCGATTACGCCATCATCGACACCACACGCGATGCGGTCTCGCGCATCGATGACGTCGTTGTGCGCTATGCACCGACCTACAATGCGCCGCTTGCGGATCTTGACGGTATTCTCGACGGCACTGCCCCCATCAAGGATCAGACGGGACTTGCTATCAACCACGCAGTCATCCGCAAGCTCGAAGAAAAGGGACTCCGCTCGGACTACTATTTCAACCCCAGCCCCACGGGCAACTCCTCCTGGGCATATGCAACGGTGCGCGGCTCCTACGGCTTCCTCGTGGAAACTATGCGCATCTGGAGCGGAAAATACCGCTATCCGCGCACGGTCAACTCCATCCGCGAGGCACTCATCACCCTGACCGACGAGGTAGTCGGCTATGAGGGTCAGCTTGCACAAAACGTGAAGGACGCAAGAAATGCCGCGATCGTGACCAAGTTTGACGAGACCCATTTCTTTGCCAAAGAAACGGTCACCACGGGCGACATGAAGTTTCTCACCACGCACCCCTCCGTCCGCCTGGATGGCACCGTGAAGGATGCGGATGCGACCACATACATGTACCATCCCGACCTGCCGCGCGACCTTATCGCTATGGCGACCGCCTACGTGCTTCCTGCAGACACGCCCGGCATCGAAGACGTTCTTTCCATGCTGGACAAACACGGCGTACGCTATACCAAGCTCCGCGCGGGTGCAACGCTCACTCTGCGTAAATATGAAGATCACGAAAGCGCCAAGTCTGCCGAAGACACCGTTTCCATCGGAGCGGCAAAAGAGGTCTCCTTTGCAAGCGGTGCTTACGCCGTAACGCTTGACACCTCCGACTCCTATCTCATCACCTATCTTTTTGAACCGGACAGCTACTCCCGTTATTCCTCCTACTACAATGATACCCACAGCTTTGCACAGATGGGCTTCCTCACCGATGCAGACACGCTCTACCGCGCCGAGATCGATGACGTAAGCGCACTGATCCGCGCACAGGCAGAGCTTGTCGGCGATATCACAGGTGACAGTGTGCTGGATATTGCAGACGTACTCACGCTCCTGCAAAAACTACTGAACGACGAGACCCCTGCAAACTGCGACGCAAACGGCGACGGAAAGACCTCCCTCGCCGACGTGCTCCGCATTCTGCGTTCCATTGTATAACAAAAAAGAACGTTGCAAAAGCAACGGTCTTTTTTTGTTTATTCGGCTTCGCTGAAGTTCTCTTTATCTACGCCGCACAGAGGACATACAAAATCCTCGGGCAGATCCTCAAATTTCGTGCCGGGCTCAATGCCGTTGTCGGGATCACCGACCGCCTCATCGTATTCGTAGCCGCAAACATCACATACGTACTTCATAAAACTTTCTCCTTTGTATATGTTATTTATGCTTTGCAGAGTTCGTCTGCAAGTGCTTCAATTTGTGCTTCGCTTTCTGCATTCAGTGCGGAAAGGAGCTTGACTGTGGTTTCGGTAAAGGCGAGATTCTTGCTCTTTTCCAGCATCTCTCGCATGACCTTTGCCGCAGTGGGAGCCCAGCTTCCGTTCTCGATAAGACCCACCGTCTTATTTTGGAAGTTGCGCTCAGTCAAGTGACTGATAAACTCACGCATGAACGGGAAGATCTCCGCGTTGTAGGTAGTGGTGGCAAGGACGATCTTGCCGTAGCGGAAGGCGTCTTCTACAGCCTCTGCCATATCGCATCTGGCGAGGTCGTTCAAAACGACCTTGGGGCATCCCTTTGCCGTGAGTTTTTCGGCGAGCAACTCTGCCGCCTTTTTGGTGTTTCCGTATACCGAAGTGTACGCGATCACGACTCCCTCGCTCTCGACACCGTAGGAAGACCAGGTGTTATACAGATCGAGATAGTAGCCGAGGTTTTCGGTCAGAATGGGACCGTGCAGAGGACAGATGACCTTGATGTCCAGTGCCGATGCCTTTTTCAGCAGTGCCTGTACCTGTACGCCGTATTTGCCGACGATGCCGATGTAATAGCGTCTTGCCTCACAAGCCCAGTCCTCTTCTGCATCCAGTGCACCGAACTTGCCAAAGCCGTCTGCCGAGAAAAGAACCTTGTCCGCGCTGTCGTAGCTGACGATGACCTCGGGCCAGTGTACCATGGGCGCACCGAAAAAGGTCAGAGTATGCTTACCGAGCGGGAGCGTATCCCCCTCTTTTACGGCGATCTGCTTGTCCAAAAAATCCACGCCGAAAAACTGGCGCATCATGACGAACGCCTTTGCCGAAGCAACGATCTTCGCCTCGGGATAGACCTCGGTGAAGCGCAGAATATTTGCCGAATGGTCTGGCTCCATATGGTGAACGACCAGATAGTCGGGCACTCTGCCGCCGAGCGCCGTAGCCAATTTGCCGAGCCACTCGTCGCCAAAGCGAATATCTACGGTGTCCATGACCGCGATCTTTTCATCAAGAATCACGTATGAGTTGTACGCCATTCCTTCCGGAACGATATACTGTCCCTCAAAAAGATCTATGTCGTGGTCGTTGACACCGATATATTGGATTGTATCCGAAATGTACATGTATTATTCCTCCGAATCGGTATTACCTATATCCTATCACAAGTTATTTGCAAATTCAAGAGGTTTACTCTAGAATTCTGCCGTCCGTGGAGATAGTGATCACCTGCCACGGAATGAATTTTTCGCTTGCCGTAAGTGCGCGTTTGACGGCGTTTTCGATACCGCCGCAACAGGGCACCTCCATGCGGACGACCGTGACGGAGCGAATGTCATTTTTCTCCAGGATCGCGGTCAGCTTTTCCGCATAATCGCCCTCGTCAAGCTTCGGACAGCCGATCAGCGTAATACGATTCTTGATAAAGTCGTTATGGAAATTACCGTACGCATAGGCGGTGCAATCCGCGGCAACAAGCAGGTTGGCTCCGTCAAAATACGGCGCATTCACGGGCACAAGCTTGATCTGCACGGGCCACTGCGAAAGGCGGCTGGCGGCAGGTGCTGTGCAGGTCGCCTCGGCAGGCTCCTCACGGCGAATCGCCTTGGACTGTGTGCCGGGACAACCGCAGGGCAGCTTTACGCCGTGCTTTTGCATCTTCGCCTTGCGGACAGCCTCCTCGTCGTAGGCGGGTGCTTCCCGTTCCTCAAAGGTGATCGCATCCACGGGGCAGGCGGGCAGACAATCGCCGAGTCCGTCGCAGTAATCCTCACGGGTCAACACGGCCTTGCCGTTCACCATCTCGATAGCGCCCTCGTGGCAGGCGGCGGCACACGCACCGCATCCGTTACATTTATTCTGATCGATCTTGATAATTTTTCTTAGCATTTTTCGTTCTCCCCTCTTGCTTTTGTGTCTTCATTTTAGTATACTCAAAGCGTAATGTATGTTGAAATTTCAACAAAAAGGAGAAACCATGCAAAACTACTTTCCCATCCTGCGGAATTGCCCGTTGTTCGCAGAGATCGCTGACGAAAGCCTTGGCGGCATGCTCGGCTGTCTCGGTGCAACGGCAAAAAAATATGAAAAAAACGAGATCATCCTCGCCGAGGGAGATCCCGCCACACGCATCGGTATCCTGCTTTCGGGGGCGGCAACCGTCCTGCGCGAAGACTACGACGGAGATCGCCATATTGTAAGCGAGGTCGCGCCCGCAGAACTGTTCGGTGAGGCGTTTGCCTGTGCGGAGACGATCCTGCCCGTATCTGTAGTTGCGACCGAGACCGCGGAGGTGCTTTTGATCGACTGCCGCCGCATCCTGCATACCTGCTGTAACGCCTGCGCTTTTCATGAGCGCACGATCTATAATTTAATGAAGATCCTCGCCGAAAAGAATCTGCAAATGCATAAGAAGGCGGAGATCCTCGCCAAGCGGACAACGCGTGAAAAACTGCTCGCTTACCTCGCGCAGACCTCCCGTCAATGCGGTAGCCGCTATTTTACCATTCCCTTTGACCGACAGGAACTCGCCGACTATCTGGAGGTCGATCGTAGCGGTCTTTCGGTCGAGATCAGCAAGCTCCGCGCCGAAGGTATCATCGACTGCCACAAAAGCGATTTTAAACTGCTGTAAAAAAAAGAAGCCTTTCGGCTTCTTTTTTATTTGCAATAGCTTTGAAAGCCTGCGGAATAGGTCTGCGTGCCGTCATGGTACACCCACATGGCTTCAACGTTTTCCAGAGTGTCCACAAGAGCGCGTCCCTCCGCCTCCGTCATGCAGAACAGCGCGGTGGAAAGTGCGTCTCCCAAACCCGAGTCACGGCAAATGACCGATACAGAGAGAAAATGCGCGGCAGGCATCAGCGTTTCGGGATCGATGATGTGATGATAACTTTCACCGTTCACCACGTAAAAGCGCTGATATGCACCGCTGGTCACGACCGCCTCACCCGCTACGGAAAGATAGGCAATAAAAGGCTCCTCCTCATTGCCGCGCGGATCTTCAATGCCGACCGACCACGGACTACCGTCCGCGCGGGTACCGATACTGCGAATATTACCGCCCACGTTCAGAAGATACCCCGTGATGCCCTCGGACTCCATACGGCGCGCGATCTGTTCGACCGCGTATCCCTTGGCGACGGCGCCGACGTCGAGAGACATGGCAGGATCGGCAAGCATGACCGTTCCGTCCGCGCCGATCTGCAGTTTTTCGATATCGGTATGCTCTGCCGCCGCTTTCAGTTTTTCCATATCGGGGAGCATAGCACTTTCGGGATGGCGCGAGCCATGCGTGCGCGCATCGTGCCAGAGCGAAAGCACACTGCCCATAGCGACGTTGGTTTTTCCGTGCGTAAGCGTGTACATCTCTTTGGCAAAAGAAAGCATATCGGTAATCCTTGTATCTACCGCCATTTCCCCGTCGGCACGGTTGAGCGCACAAAGGTTGTTTACGCCGTCATAAAGATTGTATATGGTGTACAAGCGGTGGTATTCCGCAAGTTCTGTCGCGATATCGGCGCAGACCGCATCAAATTCCGCCTTGCTGTCCGCATAGCCGACAATAGTGGTCGCCGTATCGAAATAGTCAAAATAGTACGCCGTATATTTCTGCGGCAATCTTCGACACCCTGCCAACAGCAGGCTGACGAGACAAATGCCGCACAAAAGTCTCTTCAACGAGGCGACCTCCTTTCTTTGTTAAAAAGGGATGCAAAACGCATCCCTTTTTGAAAACTTACTTTGCAGCCTTGACAGCAACCTTTGCAAGGTCGCTGATGCCCATGGTGCAACCGGCGGTCTGCAAGGACTCTACGCCGTGGTAGTAGTCGCCCGACACAAGTGCCGCGATCGCATCTGCATTCAGACCGACGCATGCTGCGCTGAAAACAGCCGCCTGCTCGTTCCACTCCTTAACGACGCCGTCACCGTTGAGGTCGGTGCCGTATGCCGCCATGTTATACGCAGTGCCAAGTTCATTCTTGGTCTGAAGTGCCGCCGCAACGTCGGTAGCGGTTACGCCCTTTGCATCGAAATCAAATGCAACGGAAAGCGTATCGGTTACCATTGCGGTTACGGTGCCTGCCTTGGTTGCGGCCGCCGCAAAGGAGATATCCATCTCATACTTGCCTGCCGCATCCGCGGTAGCGTCGGTTCCGGTTGCCGCCGTGACCACTGCGACCTTGAGGGTGTCCTCTGCGGTTGCCGTGGAATCTGCCGCATTTGCAACTGCCTTCTCTACAGCCTTGACAAAATCCAGAACACCGATGGTACAGCCTGCCTTTGCAAGCTCCTCGGTGCCATAGTATCCGTCAGCCAGGAGTGCCTTGACCTCGTCAACCGTCTTGCCTACGCAGGCTACTTCAAAAGCATCTACCTGCTCAAACCACTCTTTAACAACGCCGTCGCCGTTGAGGTCAGAACCGTATGCAGCCATGTTGTAGTTCGTACCAAGCTCATACTTGGTAGCAAACTCGCCTGCGGGAACAGCCTTGCCTGCCGAGGTAAAGCCTACTGTGTTGTCTGCGGTGTCAATCTCGCACTTTACAATCTTGCCATCCTTGTCGAGCAGGACTGCCGCAACCGTTGCAACGACCTCACCCACGCCGTCGGTATCACCGTCAGCCGAGGTAGCCGCCTCATAATATGCGTATACGCCCATACCCATCTTCAGGGGCTCTGCCTTACCGCAGCCTGCAAAAGATGCAAGCAACATAAGAGCAACCAGTGCCAGACTCAAAATTCTTTTCATGGTGTGTCTCCTTTGGATTGTTAAAATTTTAATTAGTCTATCGGAAGAATTATGCCATATAGAAAGCCGTTTGTCAATAGAAAATTTACAGAGGCAGTTTTTTTAGCAAAAACGCGCCGCCAAGCCCGATAAAAATACCTGCAAGGATACCGCTGAAAGCAAGGACAAACATATAATATCCGATCTCTGCGGTCTCAAGAAGCAACATAGCGACCAGCACCTGCCCAAGGTTATGAAATACGCCGCCGAGCACGCTGACACCGACTGTGGAAAAGACGCGAAGCCGCTTGGTAATCACCATGACCGTAAGGCTGAGAACAGCACCTGCAAGGCTGTACCACAGCATAGTCACATTGCCGAACAGAAGCGTGGCGAGCGCAAGGCGGACAAGGGACACCGCCGCCGCTTCCTTTACACCGTAGCGATACAGGAGAAACAGGACCACGACGTTCGGCAGTCCTACCTTGATGCCGGGGACAGCCGCATAGATGGGCGGGAGCATTGCCTCTACGTAGGCGAGGATGAGCGCGACCGTAGCAAAAAGCCCTAAAAAGGTGATTTTTTTCGTTCGTTCTCGCATCACTGCACCACCATATCCGGCGCGTCCTGCGCCACCGTTGTTTCCACCTTGATCACCACGCGATGCGGCAGACACACGACAGTCTCCCCCACACGCGAGATCGGTCGGTGAGCAACGCATATACCGTCGGGACAGTCTGCTTCGCGTACGTACGCTTCTCCGTCTTCGATCACAAGCGTATTTGTCCCCCACGCGGTCTCAATGACCCTTTCCGTGTTCTCTGAAAGCGAAAAGCGCGCGGTCTCTTCCCCATCAATGAGAAGCACGGCAACGTCGCCTTCCGTTTGAAAACTTGTAAAGAGTGCAAATCCTGCTACTGCAAGGAGTAGCAGGATCGCAACTAAGATCAGATCGTTTTTCTTCATTATCCGATTACGCCGACTGCGAAATCAGCAGGCTTGATGCAATGTACGGGGCAATTGCTTTCGCAAATACCGCAACCCGTACACTTATCATAATCAATTACCGCAAGATTATTCGTAACGGTGATCGCCTTTTCGGGGCAGTTCAGCTCACACTTCTTGCAACCGATACAAGCATTTTTGCAATTCTTTCTTGCGATGGCACCCTTTTCGGTGTTACTGCAAAGCACGACCGTCTTACTGTCACGCGGGATCAGCGAAATAATGCCCTTGGGGCAGGTCTTTGCACACAGACCGCAACCGATACAGATACGGCTGTCCACGTGTGCGATATCATCTTGCACACAGATCGCGCCGAGCGGGCAGACCTCTGCACAGTCGCCACAGCCGAGACAGCCGAAGCGGCAGGCGACCGCGCCGCCGTACAACGCAGAAGCCGCGCGGCAGGAGTTGACACCCTCGTAGATCGCCTTGCGGGGTGCCGCATCGCAGGTGCCGTTGCAATGTACGATGGCAACGCTCGTTTCCTTGAGTTCGCCCTCCTCCACGGCAATGCCGAGGATGGCGGAGACCTTTTCTACGGTCTCGAGCGCACCGGGAATGCAAAGATTTGCCTTGACCTTGCCCTCGGCAAGCGCCTGGGCATAACCGTCACAACCCGCAAAGCCGCAGGCGCCGCAGTTTGCACCGGGCAGGCACTCACGGATCTTGGCGAATCTTTCGTCCACCTTGACTGCAAAGAAATGCGCGGCAAGCACAAGCAGGATCGCGGCAACAAGACCGAGCGCCGCGACAACGGCAAGGGCGATCAAAATACTTTCTATCATATTCTTATCCCCCTTTACGAAAACAGATTTTCAACGATGCCGTTGAAGCCGAAGAAAGCAAGCGACACGAAAGACGCCGCCATCAGCGTAACGGGAAGCCCCTTGAGCGACTCGGGAACGACGCTCTCGTCGATGTAAGAGCGGATGCCCGAGAACAGGACCATCGCAAGCAGAAAGCCGAGGCCACAACCAAGCGAGGAGACCATTGCCTCAACAAAGGAGTACCCGTCGGTGATGTTTTGAATCGTGACGCCGAGCACTGCACAGTTGGTGGTGATCAGCGGCAGATATACGCCGAGACTCTTGTGCAGAGACGGGATAAACTTTTTCAGCACGATCTCGGTAAACTGTACGAGCGCCGCAATGATCAGAATGAACACGATGGTCTGCATATAGCCGAGACCGTTGGGGTTGAGCAGATGATACTGGATGGGCCACGTCGCCGCCGTTGCCATCAGCATGACAAAGGTAACCGAGATACCCATACCGACTGCCTGATTGAGCTTTTTGGAAACGCCGAGGAAGGGGCAGATGCCGAGGAACTGGCGAAGCACGTAGTTATTGACCAGCACGGAGGACATGAGAATAATAATCAGACCTTTGAAATCCATCTTATACTTCCTCCTTTACAGCATTTTCGCAGTTTTCCTTTGCGTTGCAGAGGTGTGCCGAAGGACAACCGGCGCAAGCAAAGCTCTTTTTCTTGATGAGCTTACCGTTTGTAAGCTTGTTGACCACGCCGATCAGGATACCGTAAACCAGCATGCCGCCGGGGGCTTCCTTCAGCACACCGATCTTGTGCGTGGAGAGGAAGGGGATCTCGATGCCGGCAAAAGAGCCTGCGCCGAGCACCTCGCGGATGGTCGCCATAGCGAGCAGAGCGACTGTAAAGCCGATGCCCATGCCGATACCGTCCAGAATCGAACGGCCGACGGTGTTTTTGCTTGCAAACATCTCGGCACGGCCGAGAATAATGCAGTTGACCGTGATCAGCGCAAGGTAAACGCCGAGCAGATCGTACAGTTCGGGCAAAAATGCATGCATCAGCATCTGCACCACGGTAACAAAGCCTGCGATCACAACGATGTAGCACGGGATACGCACTTCATCAGGAATGAATTTGCGCAAAAGCGAAATGACCGCGTTTGAGCAGATCAGAACACACATGGTTGCAATGCCCATTGCCAGCGCACCGATCACCGAAGTGGTGGTAGCAAGCGTGGGGCAAGTGCCGAGAATCAGAACGAAAACAGGGTTTTCCAGGAGGATGCCCTTGAGAAGAACCGAAAGATTACTATTCTGTTTCATTTAAGCATCTCCTTTCAACAGTTTTGCGGCTTCAAATACACGCAAGATCGCAGTGGTGTAGCCGTTTGTAGTCTTGGTTGCGCCGGAGATACCGTCGATCTCCTTGTAGTTGGTCTCATCCTTGCCGTTAAACTGCGTGTAGAACGCGGGATCCGCACATGCCGAGCCGATACCGTCGGTCTCTGCCTGCGATACCGTCTCTACGGCAATGAGTCTGCCGTCAGGCGTGACCGAAGCACGGATATAGATGTACTCGCCCGAGGGATTGTAGTACTTGTCTCCCGTGATGCCGAAGCCCGAGCCGCGCACCTCGATGACGAAGTTGCCGCTTGCGGTCTTGTATGCCTTCTGTACCGCAGTAGGCATGTCCGCATACGCAGTGATGTCGATCTCCTCCATGGAGGAAGCGAGCATCTTGGACGCCGCATCGGCGACCAACGTTTTTGTCGCATCGTCGGTCTCGGTGAGGACGTTGCCGTTTGCATCTACTGCAACAAACGCTTCACCGACAACATATACCGCACCGACACCGTTTGCAGCCGTGTAAATTGCATTTACGCCCGGAATATCCTCGGTAATGAATGTAGGCGTAAAGATCTCCCCAGCAGGAAGAACAGCCGCAAGATTGTCTGCAAGAATCTGCTCGGGTGTACGGATATCCACACTGCCGCCACCGAGGATGACAGCCGCATTGAGCGCATCCTTAACTGCCGCCTTATATGCGCCGGTGGTCTTGGTCGCGCCGCCGACAGTGTCTACCGCATCCACGTCAGCAGAGGTCTTGCCAACGAGATTTTCGCCGTAGGTCTTTTCATAACCAAGCGTTTCGCCGCTGGAAAGGCAGGTTGCACCGGTCACGGTCCCGTTTGCATCCACGCCGCACATGATGATCATGTCTGCCGAATAGCCGGTGACATTCATCTGCAGGACGTAGCCGCCGTTCGCTTCCTTATATGCATTTGTCACGCTTGCGGGAAGCTCGTATGCGGAAAGGTCGATCGCTTCAAAGCCTGTGCCGTTTGGCATAACGACCAGCAGTGCTTCGTTTGCGGCCGCTTCCTGATTTTTGGTAATCACAGGCTCGGTAATATAATTGGTCATTGCCAGCATAACGGCAACCACGGCAGTGATCACGGTCAGCGCCACTACACTTTTTATGTAATTCTTCATTTCGTGGCACCTCCAAAGGGTTTGCGTGCCGTCCATATATCAATGTACGGAGTGAGAATGTTCATCATCAGAATCGAGAAGGATACACCCTCAGGATATACGCTCCAGAAACGGATAAGCACAGTCAAGAGACCGCAACCGACGCCGAACAGGATCTGTCCGCTCCATGTTGCAGGAGAGGTGACATAGTCGGTCGCCATATAGATCGCACCGAGGAAAAGACCGCCCGAAAGTGTCCAGGCGAGCGCCTGCTGCACGTCAAAGCCGACGATGCAAAGCGTTGCAAGAAAGGTAGTTGCGATATAGGAAACCGGCAAATGCCACATGATGACCTTGCGGCAAAGCAGATAGATGCCGCCAAGGATCAACGCCAGTGCACAAGTCTCGCCGATGGCACCGCCGATATTGCCGAGGAAGAGGTCAAGCAGTGCGGGAGCATCCCCGCCGTCCTTGAGGACGGAGAGAGGCGTTGCACCCGCGGTGGAATCCACGGGGAATGCCGCCTTTGCCATGTCACCGAAAGCAACCAGCATAAATACACGCGCCGCGATCGCGGGATTAACGATGTTTTTGCCGATACCGCCGAAACAACACTTGACAACAACGATTGCAAAGACCGCGCCGACGACCGCCTGCCAGAGTGGAATGTTTGCAGGAAGATTCAACGCCAGCAACAGACCGGTTACGACGGCACTGAGGTCACCGACCGTCTGTTCCTTGTGAATGCAAAGATTAAAGATCGCTTCAGAAGCAACTGCCGCCGCTACGGTCACCGCGATCACAAGAAGCGCGCGCAGACCGAAGATACAAACACCCGCGATCGAAGCGGGAAGCAGTGCAAGAATAACGTCCAACATGACGCCGCGCGTGGAATGAATACTGTGGATGTGCGGCGAAGCCGTCAGTCTGAGCAAAGAATTATTCATTACAGGCTCGCCTCCTTCAATGCTTTTTCTTTAGCCGCCGCATCGCGCAGTGCAACCTTACCCAGCTTGTTGTTCTGGATGAGCGGACGGTTTGCGGGGCAGTAATATGCGCAGCAGCCGCACTCCATACAGAGATCAACACGCAGTTTTTTCAGCGTTTCAATTTCGCCAAGGCGCAATGCCTCGGCAATGCCGGTAGGATTGAGTCCGAACGGGCAGTGATTGGTACATGCACCGCAACGGATGCAGGGAGTCACCTTGGGAAGCCTTGCTTCCTTTTCACTGAGTGCGAGAATAGCATTGGTATTCTTGAGGATAGGTGCAGTCAGACTCGGCACGGCAATACCCATCATGGGGCCGCCATAAAGCACCTTGCCGGGTTCGGCGGTAAAGCCGCCGCAATAGGCAAACACATCCGAAAGCGCGGTGCCGATCGGTACCGTCACGTTTTTCGGCTCCTTGACCACGCCACCGTCCACCGTAACAGTACGCTCTACAAGCGGCATGCCCGTGCGCAGATACTTACCGATCTCGGCAACCGTTGTGCAATTGGACACAATGCAACCAACGTCGATCGGCAGTTTGCCACCGGGAACGACCTTGCCCGTTGCATGATAGATCATGACCTTTTCGCCGCCCTGCGGATACTTGGATTTCAGCACCTTTACGGTAACGCCCTCCATCTCGGATGCCATTTTCTGCATGGAAGCGATCGCTTCCTTCTTATTTCTTTCGATGCAGATCATGACCTTGCGAAGTCCGAGAAACTTTTGCAGTGCCGCGATACCGTCGCGCATATCCTCTACACGGTCGATCATGGTGCGCGTGTCGCTGGTGATATAGGGTTCACACTCCGCGCCGTTGATAATGAATTCCTCCACGCGCGCGGGATCTACGTCAAACTTCACGTAGGTCGGGAATCCGGCACCGCCAAGGCCGACAAGTCCGCTCTTTTGGATCGCGGCGATCAGCTCCTCGCGATTGGTAACGACGGGAGCTGTGACCGATGCATCCACTGTCATTTCTCCGTCCGACTCGATCACGATAGACGGTGCGGCAGAGCCGTTCGACAGAAGAATATCCTCAACCTTTTTGACCGTACCCGAAACGCTCGCGTATACGGGAGACGAGATCTTGCCGTTCTGCTCTGCGACGAGCGTGCCCACGTCCACGTGGTCTCCCACCTTTACGACAGGCTTTGCGGGTGCGCCGATGTGCATCGACGTGGACAGCGT
This sequence comes from Eubacteriales bacterium, assembly GCA_045540755.1. GTDB lineage: Bacteria > Bacillota > Clostridia > Oscillospirales > CAG-272 > UMGS902. Next base: position 30,421 of record JAZQHV010000070.1, on the reverse strand, counting down.
CACCGTGCTCGGTGCCGGCATGCGCTCTGCCGCCAGATGCGAAGTATGCTTTCTGTGTGGCACGTTGACCCCACGAAGTGAAAAAATCATACTTTTCCTCCTGTATGTATCCATATAACTTTTTGACATTTTTTTAACACGCTTCCTGTTAAAACTTAAACAAGACGCGCATAATATTTCAATCTATAATATATAACATCTCGCCTTTTCTGTCAACCTTTTTTTGCACCTTGGAAGATATTTTCAGTACCATTTCAGACAAATTCTTACAAAAGGAAAAACCGACTGCCGTAGCAGTCGGTCGTATCTACTTTTTGCCCTTTACGCCATCCAGTAGTTTCTTATACGGTGCGAGCATGCCCTCGTTCATGGCGTTGCCCATCTTGGCCTTGATCTTCTTGTTCGAGATCAATGCACCGACAAGATACATTTTCAGCACAGTTCCCTTCTTTTTCTGCGGGAAGTCGTACTGCCCGTGCTTTTTATAAAACTTGTGATCCGCTTTCATCATGCCGCGCATGAGGTAGATCAGATCACGGAAGATCTTCATGCCGCCGATGCCGTAAAAGGTCTGCGGCGGGACGTACTTATTCTCCAGCGCATAGACAAGCTTTTTTGCCATGGCATCAATGCTGTCCGCATCGGTCGCCGCACCGCAAAGGAAGTTGGATCCGACGTCCGCACGTGCGGTGAGGATCGTCGCAAGATTCGACTCGCTTGCAAGGTCGCCGCACACGAGATAGCCCATCGGCATACCCATGGTCACGGTGCGATGACCGTTGCAGAACTGGCGGTCGTCGTACATTTTAAAAAGTGCGCCCATCGAGTGATCCTTGACGGTGAACGCATAGACGATCGCCTCGGCGGTCTGGATGCTCTCGCGTAAGAAGGTATCAAACCCGTCCTTGTAGATGCATTTTCCGTCAGTCGCACAGTTGAAGCAACCGAGACAGCCACCGCCAAACGGATACTCGCGCAAATTGACCACGCGCGTCTTCCGCGGCAGTACAGCACGAAAGCGTGCGATCATGCTTTCGAGGTACGGGTTATCACAATCGGTCACAACAACGACGTCGCCGCTTTTTTCGCCGTTTTCGACGGGCACCTCCACAGGGGTTGGCACCGAAGCCGCGCGCGGCGCGGGAATCGGCTCATACAAACCGTTTTCCATCGAAAAGCAGACGTAGTCGAAGAACGCGCGCGCCTCGCCTTGCCCTTTTTCGGTGAGAAGATCGTCCATATCCGCCGAAAGACCTCGGATATATCGCATGCCGAGATCCTTGCAATTTTCCTCCACGTAGGTGTGCGCTGTCACGTCGTAAAAGTGCTTGGACGTGGTGATCTGCGTGACGAACTTGCCGCCAAGATCCACGCCGTTCTCTTTAACAAGTTCAATAAAACGGTGAAGCTGACAGGGTGCGATAAAGGTGTACACGGGATAGGAGAACAGGATGAGATCTGCGCTCTGCATAGCCGCGACCGTCTCTGAAAAATCCTTTTCCAATGCCTTGATGCGCTGTCCCGCGTGCAAAAAGGTAAAGGTATGCGCGGGATGCAGTGCCGCAAGGTAGTTCGCGGTTTGCAGGGTGATGCTGTATTTCCCCTTGGGACTTCCGTTGATGACTAAAATATTCATTTTATACTCTCCAATAAGGCTTTACAACCGTCGTAAATGTCGCGATACGCGATATCGAAGCGGTCAGAATACCACGGATCGGCAACGTCGCCGCCGCGATCTGTATACTCCATCAGCTTGCGGATCTTGCCATCGGGATCTCCGCCGAAAATACGATGCATATTGCGGATATTTGCACTGTCCATGCCGATGAAAAGATCGTATTTTTTATAGTCGCTCTTTTGCAGTTGCACCGCGCGTTTTCCCTCACAGGAAATTCCGTGCTCTGCAAGCTCGGCTTTTGCGGGCGGATACACGGGATTGCCGATACCGTTCCGGATCTCCTCGGTGCTTGTAGCACTCGAGGAAACGGTGACCGCTACCCCCTCCTTTGCCGCTAAATCCTTGAATATAAACTCCGCCATCGGACTGCGGCAGATATTGCCGTGGCAGACAAACATGATCCTCACAAAATTGCTCCTCTCGCGGGTTTGTCAAAATTATACCATATAGAGTACCGAACGTGCAACAATTTTCTCCACCGCAGATGTTGCAATTGAAGAACAGCGGTGCTATAATAACTATTTGGAAATTTTAGAATATTTGAGGCAAAAAAATGAAAAATTCTTTGTTCGGACAGTTTAAGTCCATGCTGAAAAACGAGTTCAAGGGCTACGACGCAAGAGCTCTGCTCTCCGACGTCATCGCCGGCATCACCGTCGGTGCAGTCGCACTGCCGCTGGCACTTGCGTTCGGCGCGGCAAGCGTTGGCAATGCCGATCCCACAGTCGGCATCGTGGCAGGTATGATCACCGCTATTCTCGCGGGCATCGTCAGCGGTCTGCTCGGTGGCGGAAGCTTCCAGATCTCGGGACCGACGGGTGCTATGACTGTCATTCTCGGCTCGGTGGTCGCAGGAGAACACGGTCTCACCGGTATGTTTGCGGCAAGCCTGCTTGCGGGTGTGATCCTGCTCGTTGCAGGTATTCTGCACTTCGGCAAACTTGTCAAGTTTATTCCCAAGCCCGTAGTCACTGGCTTTACCTCGGGTATTGCCGTGGTTATCGCACTCGGTCAGCTGGGCAACTTCTTCGGCGTCAAACTCGCAGGCGAAACGACCGTGGACAAAGTCGTCTATTTCTTTACCGACTGTCTTGGCAATATCTCCGTCCCTGCGGTCATCTGCTCACTTGCCGTTGTGCTCCTCATGGCACTCTATCCGAAAAAGGCAGCAAAATACATCCCCGCAAGTCTTGCGGCGATCGTGGTGATCACGGTCGTGACCTCGCTCTTCAAAGTCCCCGTCGAAACTATCGGCTCGATCCCGCGCACGCTCGTCAACTCCGAGCATCTTTCCTTTGGCGCACTGAGCCTCGATCTGCTCGGTGACGTTGCGGGCTCGGCTGTGACCATTGCTCTGCTCGGCATGGTGGAAAGCCTGCTCTGCGGTGCGTGTGCCGCGAATATGAAAAAGGAAAAGTTTGATTCCAACATCGAGCTTATCGCGCAGGGTGTGAGCAACATCATCATCCCCTTCGTCGGTGGCGTCCCCTCCACCGCGGCAATCGCACGTACCAGCGTAGCGGTCAAGAGCGGTGGCAGAACGCGCCTTGCCAGCCTGTTCCATTCGATCTTCCTCATTGCCTGCATGTTCATCCTCTCGGGTGCGATCGGTCTTGTTCCTTACGCCGCACTCGCCGGCGTACTGGTAATGACTGCGATCCGCATGAACGAGTTCGATGCGATCGGACGCTACTTTAAAAACAAAATGTGGGGACCCATTGCACAGTTCCTCGTTACGATGGTCGCCACCGTCCTGCTCGACCTCACCTATGCAATCGTCATCGGTGTCGCCCTTGCATTTTTGCTGTATGCGATCGACCGTGCAAGACTGCAAAATGCGGAGAAGCTTACCGTGGAGTCGAGTGTGAGCGACGGAAAGGCAGAGCTTCGTATGCGCGGCGTACTCTACTTTGCAAACTCCGACAAGCCTGCCGCCACCGTTGCATCTCTCGGTGAACACAACGCGCTCGTGCTGGATCTTGGCGGCGTTTCCTACGCCGACTTTACTGCCTGCGAGGCACTCCACGAGCTTATCGGCACCGAAAAAAGCACGGGCAAAACGGTAACGCTTTGCAACGTCTCCCCCGCGATAGAAAAAACGCTTTCCGCGCTTGCATAAGAGGTAATTATGAGTTTTCGAGGCGCCATCGGGCATTTCAAGACCATTACGAAGCACCGCCACGCAGTCATCCGCCATTGCAAAAAGGCAGGCATTCTCTGGCAGGGGCTTCGACACGATCTTTCCAAATACTCTCCAACCGAGTTTCTCCCCGGCGCACGTTTTTACGTCGGCACACGCTCTCCCAACGAGCTGGAGCGCGAAGAATACGGCTACTCCCTCGCTTGGATCCATCACAAAGGGCGCAACAAGCACCACTTTGAATATTGGACCGACTACGATCCCGTAGCCAAGCAGATGCGACCCGTAAAAATGCCCCTCCGCTACGTTTTGGAGATGGTCTGCGACCGCATTGCGGCAAGCAAGATCTATCAGGGCAAGAACTACACCGACCGCCATCCGATCGAATATTTCATGCGCGGAAAGCCCACCAGAGTGATCCACCCCGAGACCTCGGATCTGACCGAAAAGCTCCTCACTCTGCTCGCTGAGCACGGGGAAGAAGTCACCTTTACCTGCATGCGCGAAATGCTGAAGGAAGGCAAGGAATATTGATGAAAGCCATCCGATTTTTCAAAAAGAACGCCGTTTTGTGCGTGGCAACGCTCGCCGCATTTGTGACAAGCTGTATCGTGCCGCCCGATGCGGCGTACCTCGGCTATTTCGATCTCAAAACGCTGACCTGCCTGTTTTTAACGCTGGCTGTCGTCTGTGCCCTTCGCAATATCAAGTTTTTCACCATCCTCGCACGCCGTATCGTCATGCTGACGGGTAACTTACGGATGCTGACTTTGGCACTCGTCTACATCACCTTTATCGGCTCGATGCTGATTGCCAACGACATGGCGCTGATCACCTTTCTACCGCTTGGGTACTTTGCCCTTTCGGTCACAAAGCAGGAAAAGCACATGGCATACGTCTTTATCCTGCAAAACATTTCTGCCAACCTCGGCGGTATGCTCACGCCGTTCGGCAATCCGCAGAATCTGTACCTCTACACCGCGTTCCACATCCCGACGGGAGAGTTTATGGGCATTATGCTTGCACCTTTCCTGCTCGCCGTTTCCATGCTGACCGTTTGCTGTCTGATCTTAAAAAAGGAGCCCCTTGCAATCGGAGAGGAATTCCCCGAAAAGTTGAACAAGAAGCGCACCGTGCTCTATCTTGTGCTTTTTACGCTGTCGATCCTGATTGTTTTCCGCCTGTTCCCTTATCAGCTCGGCCTTGTCGTCATCCCCGTGATCCTGTTCTTTGCAGACCGCGATGCACTGAAGGCAGTCGACTATCCCTTGCTCCTCACCTTTGTCATGTTCTTTATTTTTTCGGGCAACATGGCACGCATCGAGGCAGTACATACCCTGCTTTCGGGACTGCTTGAAAAGAGCACGTTGCTGGTTTCGACCCTCTCCTGCCAGTGTATCAGCAACGTCCCTACCGCCATCCTGCTTTCACGGTTTACGGACAACTACCGCGAGCTTTTGCTCGGTGTCAACATCGGCGGTACGGGCACGATCATTGCATCTCTCGCAAGCTTGATCACGTTCAGCGAATACCGTCTGCTACACCCCGGTGACAGCAAGCGTTATCTCGCCCTGTTCACATTGCTCAATCTCCTTTTCCTTGTCGTACTGACCGTAGTGGCGTATTTCTTTATGATATAAGCAAAAAACGCATCCCAAAGGATGCGTTTTCTTATTTTACCTGTAAGTCGATCTCGCCGAGGATAAAGGGAACGACCTCTTCCTTTGCAACGGCAAACACCATAGAAAGCTCCTCAAAGATAAGCTTTTCGATGTCTTTCATGTAGCGGTCGTCGGCGGCACGGAGCTTTCTGCCCTCCTCGGCATATTCCTTTTGCTTTGCGTACAGGAGCTTGTAGTTTGAGACCAGCGTTTCGGTCCCGCCACCGTCCACTACAGCCTTGAGTTGGTTCTGACGCGGGCGATCCTCCTCGACCCACTCTGCCGCCGTGGCAGAGCGCATGATCCTGCGGAGCTCGTCCGCACTCTTGATCGCGCGCATCTTTGCCGTCAGAAACTCGCTGTCCAGCGGAACGTAGAAAACCGAGCTGCCCGAGTACGCAGGGCGCAGAACGTAGTACGCCTTGATATCGCCGCCAAAATCCTTTTCGGTGATCTCAAGCAAGGTGCAAACGCCGTGTCCGCCGTACATGACGGTATCATTGGGCTCAAATCGGTTTTTCATTTTCTACTCCTGTTCTTTCGGGCGATTGCCCAGCCGGTTTGAAACGAATATACCTTATTATACCATAAAATGGCTATAAAAAGTTATGGCGAAATTCAACAAAATTTTTTCGCAATTTTTGGAAAAGTTTTCTACAAAAGGATGGTTCTGTACGCCTCAAAATAGCGTTTGCCAAGTTCGCGGCAGGAGCGGGAATCAAAATGGATGCCGTCCGCCTTTAAGGTAAGCCCCTCTGCGGAGACGATGGCACAGTGGTCAAGCTCCTTCGCCACGGTGTGAAGCAGACGGTTCATTTCCGCAGGTGCTTTTCCAACCTTCCACCGTTCGGTGATCTCCGTCGAGATCTCGCCGATCACAAGCGGAAGTGCTTCCGCGCCCGTCTCTTTTCGCAAAGCCGAAAACATCTGCAAAAGGTCTTCCTTATACCGCGTCGGATCAAAGCTTCCCATGCAATCGCTCTCTCCCTGGTGCCACAGAATGCCTCCAAGCGCGGACGAGCGCTTTGCAAGCGAGGTCATCATGACCGCGTGGTCAAAGAGCACCTCACCGGGCATCCACTGCCGAATGCGCGTACCGCCATCCGCGCAGGGGATCAGCCCAACGGCACGGTCGTATTCTTTCGCAAATGCATCGGCAAAGCTTGCCGCAAGTCCGATGCCGCTCGGACATTCGATACCGGATATGGCACGGTCCGGATTGATCGGCTCCTGCATACGTTGCCACCGCCCCATACGAAGCATGTAGCAAAGCGGATTCTCGATCGGAGACACGTCACCAACATCCCCGCGCCCTGCCATGTTAGACTGACCAACCATCAAAAAAGAGGTGATCTTTGCCTCGGTTTTCTGCAATCCGTCGTGAATCATAGCGGCAGTTCCTCCTCTGTATATACCTCGATGCCGTTTTGTAAAAGCAACGCCGCAGTCACGCCGTCGCCGTTGCGCAAAACTCCGCTAAAGCTGCCGTCATATACCCTGCCCTTGCCGCAGGATGAGCTCTTGGCTTTCAGCACAGCGATCTTACAGCCAAACAACTTCGCAAGACGCAGCGCCTCCTCTGCACCGCGGACATATTCCGCAGTAACGTCCGTCCCCGCACGGTTCACTACGCGCTCTCCCACGATCTCGCTTGCGGGGCGCGGTGTGGGGAGACCGCCGTAGATCTCGGGGCAAAACGGGATCAGCGTGTGCGTATCTGCAAGCGCCGTCACCGCCGCATTCGGCTTGCTTTTGCCGTCATAACGGCAGGCACAGCCGAGCAGGCAGGCACTGACCAGAATATTCATTTCTGCTTTTTCCCCTTTCCGTCCGAAAATACGCGGATGCCCTCGCGCAAAAGCAATTTCCCCGTGGTGCGGATGATCTCGCGCGTTTTTTCGTCCATTTTGCCGAGTGAACGCAAAAAGTCAAGCTTGTCAGCGGCAATGTCCGTCAGTGTTGCGGCGTTGTTCGCGGTAAACGCTTTGTATACCGCCTCCACAAGGTCGCGACGCTGCTCCACGGTCAGCTCCGCGACCCACGCCTTGATGGTCTTTTCAATGCGCAGGCTGTCCGCGGAAAGTGCGTCTGCCTCTACAAACTCGGTGCCGCGCACCTCCCACGTGCAGGCATCGTGCTGCCAGATGCCGTCGCTGTCCGAGCGCACGACCTTGTCTACCTTGCCGTGCTCGAGCAGGAGTCCGACCACAGAAAACTGCGGCACGATAGTGAGCACTGTGTCTGCAATGCCGCGGTAGCCCTCGCTCTCGGTAATGTCCTTACCAAAGCCGGGACCGTCGTTGTTGTACACGGCGATCACACGCTTTTGCACGCGCGGCGGCAGGTGTGCCGCGCTGTAAAGCGCGAGATTTCCGCCCTTGGAGTGCCCGCCGACGCGAATCTTGCCGCGCACCGCCTTCGCCGTATCGGCAAGGTACTTTGCGGCAAGCTTTTGTGCGGGGATATGCTCCATAAAGCTCATGTTGAAGTCTTCTTTCCAACCGACGATGGTATCGTCGGTGCCGCGGAAAGCAACGTACATACTGCCGTCCCCCACGAGAACCGTCACCGCGGCAAACTGCGTTTCGGTCTCAGTGTCAAGCACCGCCTTGTAGCGGAGCATCCGCATCCCGCCAAAGCGACGGCTGTCTGCCGCCTTGCGGTAAAGCGTAGGCAGAACGGCGGGGAGCAGCACGCCCATATACGGCGTAGTATCTCTGTGCCGCGCAAAAAAGCCTTCGACCGCATCGTGCAAGGAGATACTCTCCCGTACGCGCTCGCCGTAGGCGATCTCGGCAAGATCCATGTAGGCGATCTCGGCAAGAATGAGGTTATCCACCTCGTTAAAGGGCGACTCCTTGACCGAGATGTCGCCGCGCCAATCAATATAGTCTAAAATATTGCTCATTTTTTCCGTTTCTCCGCTTCTGCTTTGGAGTAGGCGCATCCGCAATAATCCTGGCGGTAAAGATCATATTCCTTGGAAAGCGCGATCGATCGTGCGTAGCCGCCCTTTTTCTTGAAGTCCGAGAACAGATAAGGCACGCCAAAAGTCTCGGCAAGCTCGCCGCCGATCGCATTCAGTGCCTCTGCATCCTTATGCGGGCTGATGGACAGCGTGGTACAGAAATAGTCGTAGCCACCCTCCTTTGCCGCCTTTGCCGTTTCGGTCAGCCGCAGACGGTAGCAAAGCATACAGCGCGCGCCGCGCTCCGGCTCTCCCTCCAGCCCCTTTGCGATCGCGAAAAAGGGCGCGGGATCGTAGGGCGGCACGGTCAGCTTCACCTCGCCGCACGCGGGGTGCGCGCCAAGAAAACGGCGCAGTTCCGAAACGCGGTAATCATACTCGCTTTCGGGAGAAATATTCGGATTATAAAACAGCAAGGTCACGTCAAAATACCTTGCAATATATTCAAGCGTATAGCTGGAGCAGGGCGCACAGCACGCCTGCAAAAGCAGTCGCGGCTTTGCCCCCGCCGCCTCGATCTTTGCAAGCTCAGCATCCAGCCACTTGGAATAATTCATCCTACGCCCACCTCCTTTTCTATTATCATAGCACAAAAGCGGCAATTACGCAAGTTTTGGCTTTACTTTTCGGATGCAATGTGATACAATCGTTGTAATGCAATTTTTGGAGGACAAAACAATGGCAATTGAGAAAGTAAAAGCATATTTTGCGGCGCACGGCATGGAAGAGCGCGTGCGTGAATTTGACGTTTCCAGCGCGACAGTGGAGCTTGCCGCGGCGGCACTCGGCTGTGAGGGAAAGCGCATTGCCAAGACGATGTCCTTTGCCCTTGCCGACGGCGACATCCTCATCGTTGCGGCAGGCGACGTGAAGATCGACAACCAGAAGTTCAAGGCAACCTTTGCGACCAAGGCAAAGATGCTCCCCTTTGAGGAGTGCGAGAGCCGCATTGGTCACGCGGCAGGCGGCGTTTGCCCCTTTGCCGTAAACGAGGGCGTGCGCGTATTCCTTGACGAATCGCTGAAGCGCTTTGAAACGGTGTTCCCTGCCTGCGGCTCGTCGAACAGCGCCATCGAGCTGACCATTCCCGAACTGGAAAAATATTCGGGCTTTGAAAAATGGGTAGACGTGTGCAAGTCAATCACTTGAAAATGCAAGCATTTTTAAGTGGGAGCGGGCGCAAGTCTCGCGACTCGCTCCCCCGCTCGCGCCCGTTAAGGAGTTTGAAAGCCGGCACATGTCCGTCATTCAAACAAAATTTATTATAATTCCTTTAAGGCGCGAAGACAACTAAAGTATACGGAGTAAAGCAAAAAAAGATATGCAATTCAAAAAGAAATTCATCGGCGACAAGGCGTTTTACAAAATGCTGTTCATTCTCGTCCTGCCGCTGATCATCCAGCAGGGCGTGACCAGCTTTGTCAACCTGCTCGACAACGTAATGGTCGGTGCACTCGGCACCGAGCAGATGAGCAGCGTTGCGGTCATCAACCAGCTCATCTTTGTATTCAACCTCGCCATTTTTGGCGGTATTTCGGGCGCATCCATCTTCGGTGCGCAGTTTGCAGGCGTCGGCGACGACGAGGGTCTGCGCCATACCTTCCGCTTCAAGATGATCTTCGGCGTGTCGGCAACGGTGCTTGCCATCGTGGTTCTGATCTTTTGGGGCGATCCGCTGACCATGCTCTTTCTGGACAACGATGCCAACGCAAATCTCGATCTTTCAAAGATCCTTTCGGATGCACGCGATTATCTCGGCATCATGCTGTTCGGTCTGATCCCTTTTATGGTCGTGCAGGTCTATTCCAGCACGCTCCGTGAGATGGAGGACACGGTCGTACCCATGGCGGCAAGCGTCATTGCCATCTTTGTCAACCTTATTTTTAATTATTTTCTCATTTTCGGTGCCTTCGGCTTTCCGCGCTTAGAGGTGCGCGGCGCGGCGATCGCAACCGTGCTTTCCCGCTACGTAGAGATGCTGGTAGTCGTTATCTACACCCATTTGCGCCGCTCGAAGTTCCGCTTTGCGAAAAGTGCATACCGCTCGCTCTACGTCCCGGGCGACCTTGTAAAAAAGATCATCATCACCGGCTCACCGCTGATGATCAACGAAGTGCTTTGGTCGCTTGGCACGACCTTTATCAACCAGTGCTACTCCACCAAGGGGCTGTTTGCCTACGCCGCAACCAACATCAACACCACGGCATGGCAACTTTTCTGCATCGTAATGTTTGCCATGGGTACTGCCATCTCCATCATCGTCGGACGCGAGCTTGGCAAGGGCAACCGTGAGAGCGCCATCGACCTTGACAACAAGCTGCTCTTTTTCAACCTCGCCGTACACGTGGTCATGGGCATCATCCTCGTTCTGGTATCGCCGTACATCCCCCTGCTCTACAAGGTGGAGCCGGAGGTCCGCACGCTTGCTACCGGTCTTCTGATTGCGTCGGGTGCTACTCTGCCGATGCACGCACTGGTACACGGCATCTACTTTACCGTCCGTAGCGGCGGAAAGACCTTTGTCACTTTCCTGTTTGACAGCGTGTACACGTGGCTTGTACCGGCGGCGCTTGCCTTTTGCCTCGTCACGTTTACAGAACTGGATATCATCATGGTATACCTCCTCGTGCAGATCTCGGATGCGCTGAAGATGGGCATCGGACTTCTGATGCTGAAAAGCGGATTCTGGGCAAATACGATCATCCCTACAAAATAAGTAAAAGTCGTTCTCTAAAAGAGAACGACTTTTGTTTTTTTCTGCATATACTACAGTAGTAAATCACTGTAGGAGGCAAAATATGACCAAACTGTATTTCCCCGGAGCCAACACGGGGCTCGGTTTTTTCTCCCGCTTTGACGGTATCCTCGCGCCGTGGAGCAAGCCGCATTACAAATATATCCTCAAAGGCGGCCCCGGCGTGGGCAAAAACACGCTGATGCGAAAGGTAGCGCGCCGCGCCGCCGACGCGGGGTACGACGTGGAGGAATTCCGCTGTGCAAGCGATCCCGACAGTCTCGATGCCATCCGCGTACCCGCACTCGGATTGATCCTTCTTGACGGTACAGCACCGCACTCGATCGACCCGTCGCTCCCCGGTATTGAGGGAGAGATCCTTGACCTCGGCCGTTTTGTAAAAAAGGACGTCTTCTATACGCACCGCGCCGAGTTGGAAGAGCTCTTTACCGAAAATAAAGCCTGCTACCGCAAAGCCTATGCCCTGCTCAGTGCGGCACGGGCACTGCACGCAGATGCTCTCACCGAAGCAGAGGCGGTACTCGATCCCGCGGCGGTCACCACCTACATTGCCGAGCATCTGCCCTGCGCGCAAGCAGGCGAGCACCGCGCACTGTTTACCGCCTCAGCAACGCCGCGTGGCATCATTGATTACAGTGAAACGCATCTACCGAAAAACTGCACACGTGTGACGGGAATCGTAGGCGAAGCGGTGCTTTGGGCGGCAGAGCGGCATATCGAGGGCAAGCAAGCGGAGATCTGCTACGGCTTTATAGATCCCGTTCGCCCCTACAGCATCGTGACCGAGGAGTCGTCGCTTGCCGTGACCGACACGGGCGACACACTGGAGCGCCTGTGCAAGGCGCCGCTCTCCGCACACGCCATATACTGCCATAAGACGTCGCGTGCCCTTGCCGAAAAGGCAAGCACGGTGCTGGCAAACGCCCTCTCCTTGCACGACCGCATCGAAGCGATCTACCGCCCCTTCGTGGACTACGACCACGTCAATCGCGAGAGCGAAGTGCTCCTCGATCGACTCGACATATGAGAAAAAGCGTTGCTTTCGCAACGCTTTTTTCTTTAAAACACGCCTGCGGCGCGGAGTAAAAATGCAGATAAAAAGACCGATGCCACCGAAAAGAGCGTCGTCCATACGACGAGTTGCCCCGCAAGGGCGACGTCTCCGTCCATCTCCTGCGTCATCGGCACGCTGGAAACGGCAACGGGCGTGGCAAACAGCGCTACGTAGGCGGCAAAGTGTGCACCGTTGAAGATGTCGCGGAATGCCAAGTAAGCAACGCCGAGTCCAAACAGCGGAACGATCGCAACACGCATGACCGTACCAAACAGGATCTCACGGCGCATACCGCCGATGACCGAGAAGGAAAACTGCGCACCAAGCACCAGAAGTGCAAGCGGCGTCGCCATACGCGAAAGGTAGTCCAGCACGGTGAAAAGCGGTGTGATATCGCTGAGACGAAAAGCAATTCCCTGCCGCACGAAAACTGCGCGGACGACAACCGCAAAAAGTCCAAGCAGAATACTGCGGATCAGCGGATTTTTAAAGATGCCGATCAGAATTTTACGCACGCTTATGCGCTCACCTGCACGGTGAAAGACCGTCAGACTGACCACAGCGAGGATATTGAGCATCGGAATGGACACTGCGCTGAGGAGCGTTGCGATCGAAGCCCCCTCCGCGCCGAACAGACTTTCGGCAAGCGGAATACCGATCAGCGCGTAGTTTGAGCGGAACGCCGCCTGCACAAGCACGCCGCGTCGCTCATTTTTTTGCGTCACCGTCATGGCAAGCGGGATCGCCACAAGGAAGATGGCAAGCAGTCCCAAAACTCCATAGAGAATGAATTTGGGCTCCATATCCCCGAGATCTTCGATCCGATAGATATTCAGAAACAACATCGCAGGGAGAAATACGTGAAAGACCAGGCGGTTTGCCGCCTTGGTAAACGCCTCGTCCATAAACCGCATACGCTTAAGGAGATAGCCGATCGCCACGGTGACGAGAATCGGCGTAACGGCATTTACCGCAAACAAAAGGGAGTCAACCATTTTCCGTCAATTCCTCGTCAGCTTCAGGCTTTCTCCGGAGTGAATGCAAAACGTGCCCTTGTCGGAGGGATGGAACACCGATTCGCGTGCACTGTCTACGGCAAACCAGATGTCGGTCGCCGTGGGATTGTACACCTCGGTCCCGTTTGCATTCCAGACAAGGCTTTTGTATGCGGCGATATAGTCGTAGATCTCAATATTGGTCGCATACCAAACGTCGTCGTGTCCGCCTGCGCGCTCGCAGAATTTCTCCGCGTGCTCCCAGGAATTGTTCGGCACGTTTCTGTCCAGCTCAAAGGAATGTCCCCAAAGGTAGAACAGCCACGGTGCCCTGCCGTTGTGATTGCCGAAGAAGCGGTCAAAAAGCTCAAACAGGCGCGGATTTGCATGGTGACAGGTGGGGTCCAGGCGCAACCAATCGCGCGGGATCGCAAAGCTCTCAGTGGCGCGGATGGTGCGGCTGTACACGATGCCGCAGGCGCGGAGCGCCTCCACCACGGTATCGTTGAAGGTGCCGTACGGATAAGCCATACCGCGGCAGATGCCGCCGAAATCACGCTCGATATTCTTGCGGTCACCAAGCACTTCCTCGGTCACCATCGAAACGGGAAGCTGCTCGAGGAACGGGTGCGTGAGACTGTGCACAGCCACCTCGTGCCCCCGGTATGCCTCGCGCATCTCCTCCAGTGACATTCTGCCGTTCGGCAGATCCTTGTCGGCAATATTGCCGTAATAGCCCGAATTGATATTAAAGGTACACTTCAACCCGTTTTTGTTCAGGATCTCGACAAAACGCTTATCCTGTCTCTGCTGATCGTCATAACTGAGCGTCATTGCCTTTGCCAGACCGCCCGGAAAACGCATGTAAATGTTCATTTTCTTCTCCTTGTTACCAAAGCTCGCGGAGGGTAACGACCTCCACAGAATCAATATACACCGAAGCTTTGTCAAAGTCAAGCGTAACCGTTGTCTGTTCCCCCTGTAGCAGTACGGGGATATAGGTGGCGTCTGCCGCCGCTTTTACAGTGCCGGTGGGATAGAAGGGTGCCGTGCCAAAGTCCTCGCCGTTCACACGCACGGCTGTGCGTACCGCCGTGCTCGCGGGATTTGCAAAGGTGACCTTGAGGAGCACCTCTCGCTCTGCCTTGCCGAGTACGGGGATATGCACTTCTCCCGTATAGGTACCCGCCGCAAGGCTTGCCTTTGCCGCGGTCGTTTCTGCGATGCGGTAGACCGAGATATGGTCAACCGTCACGGTGCGGAAGGCATTGCCCGCATGCGGAATGCGGATGCCAAGCTCCTTTTCCTTTGCCGTTGCCGTAAAGGTAAGGCTACGGCGAATATGCTTTTCGGTGTTGTACACGGTCGCATGCACGCCCGTTTTGCCCGCCTCGCGGACAAAGAGCTCTGCGGTGGTTTCCGCGGTGGTACTGATATACGCGGTCACGCGGTAGGTCTCGCCGACTGTAAGTCCCGAAAGCTTTGTATACATGCTGCTTTCGCCGTTTTCGGATGCCGAAAGTTTTGCCGTATACTTGCCCTCAAAGCCCTCTCCGACAAGCGTAAGCGTCCCGCCCTTGACGGTAAAATCGGAAACGTCGCCGTCGTCAAAATTCTCAAAATAGACCGAGTCGGCGCTGCCGAGTTTCTGCTTGGGGATATAATAATTGCCGTTTTCGATTTTTCCGCCGTTCTCCAGCAAAATGTTTTCGAAATTCTGCTGATACAGGTCGATGATCTCGGGGATCGGCATGCGCTCGGGCAATCCGAGCATGCACATCCAGTAGCCCTCCTTCTCGGTCAGGTGGTTATTGACAACGATACCCCTGCCGTCCTGCCAGAGATAGGTCTCCGCCTCGGCGGGGAGCGTATCCATGCCGCCGATCACGCCCATGAGTCCCATAGTGATCGCGCCCGAACTGTCGGCATCATAGCCCGCGAGCGAAACGATCTTGCAGGTCTCGTGATAGTCACCTTCTCCGTAAAGCAGTGCCAGCAAAACAAATGCGTTGTTCACATGGCAATCCACCTGCTTGTCGGAGATCATGCGATCCTTGAAGAGCAAAAAGCGCTCCTCTGCCGCGTACTGCGCGGCACGCCAATCGTCGGGAAACTCCTTGTGGATCGCAAAGCATTCGTCGATGATCTTATACACAAAACTGTCCGCAGGAATGATCTTCTGCGCCGTGCGGATCAGCGTGGGGATATCGCTTTCGAGATATGCAAGCGAGTACATCGCCGAAAGGAACTTGGTCCAGACTACGTTGTCCTGATCGCCCGTGACCGTGGCAAACACCTCGGAGAAACGGACAGAGGTGTCGGGCATACCCGCTGTGCTCATGCCAACGGTCTCGTTACCGATACAGGGCTCGTAGCAGTAGGAATAGCGGTTGCCGAATTCCCACGCGCCCGCAAATTCGGGCAGATAGCGATACTTGCTCATAAGGCCGTACGCGCCGACCGAGCGGTGACCGCCGCCCATATCGTAGACGTTGTACTTCACCCAGTCATCCGTAATGACCTTAGAGGTAAAGGTGCCGTACTGCGCATACATATCGCGGAGGATGTACTGATCGAGAATGTCGATGGAATAATCGTCGTCCATCCACGCCTCCCAGATCCCCGTCTCAGCATTGAGAAGAAGCTTGTCCGAGTGTGTCTTGTGTGGATTGGGGTTTGCATAGGGACCGTTGCAGATCTCAAACCAATCGTCGGGCATGGCGACGCGGAGCCGTCCGTCGCTCCAGTAGACAAATTCAAAGCCGCTGAAGAAGCCGACAAGTTCGCCGAGGAAGCCTGCGGTCGTCTTGTCGCGGTAGGTATCCACGGGAAGCACGTAGAAGTCGCCCGCGTCGGTTGCTACCTTGTGCGCGGTCGGCTCAAACGATACCTTTGCCTCGGCAACTGCTTTCTCAAGCACGTCGGCGGTGAAAACGCCCTTTGCCATCAGGTCATCCTTAACGGTGACACCACTCTTGGCTTTCGAATACAGCGTATTCCACGCAAAGCGGAAAGCATCGCCGCGTGTGAATACGATGCCTGCCTGCGCTGTCGGTGTCATACCGACGTTTCTCGCCTGCTTCCACGGGTCGCTCCACACAAAATCGCCTTTCGCATCGCTGTATCCGATGGCACGGAGCATAAAGGTGAGAAACTGCGCCTCGGTGGTCTCCCCGTCGGGATCAAATTTTGTAGCCGAAACGCCCGAGGTGATCTTATTCTGATATGCGTAACCGACGTAGTTCGATGCCCATGCGGGGACGTCGGTAAACGGATGTGCAAAGTTTCCTGCCTTGACCTCACTTTCGACACCGAGGAAGCGGATGACCTGCACGACCGTCTGCGCACGGGTCATTTTATCCTTGAGTCCGAAGTTGGTGCCCGTGGTGTTGTAGCCCTGCGCAAGTCCGAGCAGATACAATCCTCTTGCACAGCCGTAGTCCGAGCGAATGGACGGTGCCTCCACGGCGGGAGTTGTCTCTACGGTCTCATCCGCTCCTACTACCGTATCAAACAGCGCGGCAACGCCGCCAAACGTATCGCGCGCCTTGACCTCGTCG
This sequence comes from Eubacteriales bacterium, assembly GCA_045540755.1. Taxonomy (GTDB): domain Bacteria; phylum Bacillota; class Clostridia; order Oscillospirales; family CAG-272; genus UMGS902. The sequence goes on along the minus strand of JAZQHV010000070.1, from coordinate 13,610 downwards.
GATGCGCGAAGCACTCTGTCTCCGCCAAAGGAGATGTCCGCCGCAGGCGTTGCACCGCAATTCCATTGCAGTTCGCGGAAACTGCCGCCCGTCCACGTCAGGGTCGCTGACTGCAATTTGACGGGCGAGGTCGCGCCGTAGATCGAGCGGATCACAGCGTTATCGGTCACGGTCAGATCCACGTTTCCAAGCTGATTGCCGTTTGCGCCCGTGCAGGAGCAATGCACCACGGGAACGTTGGCACTGCCGCCGACCGTGATATGCGCCGTGCCCGTATACTCGCCGACCATACTGCGTGAGTAAGCAACGATATAGAATTTCTGTCCCGAAAGCACGGTGATGCTTGTATCGCGGTCATCCATACTCTTCGGTGCGCCAATACCCTTGTAATATCCGCCGTAGAGGCAGAAAGACTTTGCAAGCGTGCCCGTGGTCATCTTTTCACCCGTCACGGTCACGCCCTCGCCGACCGTGATGGGGTTGTGCTGACCGACAACGTGCATGCTGGAACCGAGTGCCAAAAAGTCCATATTTTCAAAGCGGCTATCGCCGTAGCAAACAAACTTTTTGTCCTCTGCCTGATATACTGCGCCCGCCTTGCGGTAATCGTTGCCGCCGTACACGCTCGTCAGCGTGACTGAGCCCGTGTAGTCGATGCCGAAATCAAAATCTTCCTTTTGCGTGAAGGTTCCGCAGACAACTACGGTACAATCCTTGCTGAGATCAAGCGCGGCATATGCCGCCTCCAGCGTAGGAAGTGCATCCTTTTCCGAAGTGCCGCGCCCCGTGCCGCCATCCTTGATATAAACGACCGTTGCGTTTTTCAGCATATCCGTATCCTCCTTTGGAAGGTCTGCTTCGGCAATTGTCTTTACCGAGTCAAACACGATCGCATTCTTTACAAAATCATCTCGCTGCTGCATGGAGAGCGGTGCGTGCAGTACCGTCTTCCCCGCAATCGCAATGTCTGCGGCCGGCGTTGCCTTACAGTTCCATTGCACCTCGCCGATGGTGCCGCCCGTCCACGTAAAGGTGTAGCTTTCGACAGAAACGGGCGAGGTCGCACCGTAGAACGAACGGATCTTTGCACTGTCCGATACCGTGACCTCTACGTTGCCGACGTCGGTGACGTCGGAGCCGACACAGCTACCGTGCACAACGGGAACGTTTGCCGTGCCGCCGATGTGCATACGCGCCGTGCCGAGGTAGGTTCCGTCGATGTTACGGGAAAACGGGATCAGATAGAACTTGGAGCCCGAAAGCACGGTGATGGAAGTATCCGCATCGTCAAGTGCCTCATATTCACCGATGCCCTTGTAGTAGCCGCCGAAAATGCAGAAGGATTTGGCAAGTGTGCCCGTGGTCATCTTTTCGCCCGTCACGGTCACGCCGAGCCCAACGGTCACGGGGTGATGTCGTCCGACAACGGTGTAACCACTGCCGCTTGCCACGAAATCCAGATTCTCAAAGCAGGTCTCTCCGTAGCAGGCAAAGGAGGTCGGTGCAATATTGTACACCGCGCCCTGTGTGCGGTAGTCCACGCCGCCGTACACAGAGGTAAAGGTGACCTTGCCAGCATACTCCTTGCCGTAAGCGAACGGTTCGCTTTGCGTAAAGGCTCCGCAGACAACGACCGTGCAGTCGCCGTCAAGATCAAGCGCATTGTACGCCTCGGCAAGCGTTGCCACCGCCTTTTCGGGTGAGGATCCGTTTCCGTCGCCTCCGTCCCGCAAATATACGAGGTTCGCCTTTGCCGCCCCTGCAGAAAGGCAGAGCATGCAAAGCAAAAAGCAAGCGCAAAGAAGCAAAAACAATTTTTTCATATCCGTGTCCTTTCTGCAAAAAAATGTGCTACTGTAACAGTAGCACATTTCCTTTATAATTGCAATAAATGCCATAGAAAACAATGATAATTGCACAAGACACTGTGATATTTGCGTTATTTTTCGTCCTGCGTGCGCACACGTTTTTTCCATTCCATCGGCGAGCATCCGACGACCTTCAAAAAGGTGCGGTAAAAATTGCCGTACCCGCCAAAGCCGCACTCGGCCGCAATACTCGACTGCGAGCTTTCGGATTCGAGTAACAAGCGCTTTGCCATATTCAGCTTCATATCAATGATGTATGCATAGGGCGTTTTCCCCGTCTCGCGCTTGAAGATATTGATGATATGATTCTTAGAATAGCCACAGTAGGAAGCAAGCGCATCGAGCGAAATAGGGCGACGGATGTCAGCGGTCACACAGGAGATCACCTTGGCAACGACCTCACCCGAATTGTTCTGCTGTGTGTGCTTATACAGAATCGAGAGGATCCGGTACATCACCGCCGAAAGCTCGACCTGCGTGGCACCCGTCAGGTGCAGGGTCTCCAGCTCTTTGCACAGCGGAAACAGGACCGAAAAATCCATCTTGCCGCGGATGGGCAAAACGGCATCCCCTTCGGTAAACTCCCCGTTCTCCCAATGGACAAAGAAATATTTCGGCACATCGCTCTCCCGCGGACCGTCCTGCAAAAGCCCTTTGCGCTGGATATAGTATTCCCCCGCCGAGACCTCGACGGGCACACCGTCCTCCGTAAAGCGAAGCGTTCCCTCAAACACCAGAAGCAGGATATCTGTTTTCGAACAAGTGCGGGTAATGTGCCTCTCCCGTCTCTCAAAATAGCGAAAGCCGGAAAAGGAAAACGGAGGCAGTTTTTCCATCGAAAGTCCAAATGCCATTTTCACCCCTCCTTTTTCACAATTATATCGCATGGTGGCAAAAAAAGCAAGAAAAGGTCTGCGAAAGCAGACCCTTTCTTTTACTCCATATTCTGGCTAAAGAACTCGTTGATGACCTTGAGGCTCTGCTCCGCAGAGGTGCGATAGGTCTCATAGATGGTCGTGAGCGATTTGCCACTGCGTACCATGCCGCTGAGCTGTGCTCTGTAGCCGCCGATGTTATAGTTCATGCCCATGTCGTATACGAGATTTGCAAAGATAAGGTCGAGCATTTCCGCGCTCTCCTCATCGCGGGTGTACTGACCGACCAGCGTCTTTTCATAGTACGCGGGTGTCAGATACTCCTTGCCCTTGTAGGCGAGCAACTCCAGCACAATGCCCGTGCGATCAAGATCCTGCACGCTCTCGGGCACGCAAACGTACATGCCGTGCCAGGGGGAAACAAGGTTGCGGTGGCTCTCCTGCGCGGTATCAAATTTCGGATACGGCAGAATACCGAAGTCACACTCCAGATCACGCAGAGAGTCCATATAGAACATCGTGTGCGAATAGAACAGTGCCTTGTTGGTATTGAACATGCTGATGCGCTCCTCATTGGAGGCAGGCGACTTGTTCTCACCCGTTACGTAGTTGTACTGGTAATTCAGAGAATGCGCATGGTCGGCAACGATCGCAAGATACTGATCGTACAGATTGACAACGCGCTCGTTGTACAGCGTCAGCTCCAGCTCACCCGCCTCGTTGACAACGCAAACGCGCTCATCTGCCGCCGCAAGGATCGCAACGTGCGTGTCGGTCGGCGTCATCAGACCGAAGATATCACCGGCGGCGTATACACCGTCCTGATTGACGTCCTCGCCCACGCTCTTGACCATCGTGCCAAACTTATCCAGCGTCCACTTGTTTTCCCGTACAAGCTCGTAGGGGTTATCCAGACCGTACATATTGATCATATTCTTGTTAAAGAAGAGAACGTAGGTGGAGCGGTTGTCGGCAACCGAGATGTCACCCGTGGTGTAATACATCTTTCCTTTCATGGAAAGGTCTTCGTTCGCCTTCTGGTCCCAGTAGGACTTGGTAAGATCAAGATAGCGCACGTCGTTCATATCGTGCAGATAGCCGTTATACGCAAGGGTAGCCACATCAAAGGTGCCGACCATGGCCGCCTGAAAATTGTCGTCCCCCGCCATATAATCGGTGTAGATGCGCTGGAAGCCGAGACCGCTACCCATTGCCGTTGCATACGCGGCAATATCCTCGTTAGTGATGTTTACGCCGTAATTCTCCTGCATAAACTGGTTACGGCGATAGATGGCGACGTCTACGACGGTTCCCTGCTCGCCGTCACCCTCATAATCGTTCCATGCCCAGTTGCCCGAAACGAGAAAATGGAAGTCACCCGAAACGTCGGGGAGCTCCTTTTCCAAAAGCAGATCGGGGGCATTCGGATCCACGGCAGGCTCAGCGGTCGTTGTGACCGCTGTGGTGGTCTCCGCAGGGGTCTCACTGCCACAAGAAGAAAACGCAAGCAACAAAAGTGCCGCAAGCAAAACAGAAAACAGTTTTTTCATAACGGTATCCTTTCTAAAAGAATATACTACCGTAACAGTAGCACAATTCCACTCGAATTGCAATAAATGTCATATAAATCAATAATATTTGTATAATTTACTGTAATATTTGTAATGTTTGGGGAGACGAAAATGCATCTGTATCCACTCTTTTGGGAATGTCTGCATATACCCTATTCCGCGGCGGGGTGCTGTGCAAATTACGCGGTGCGGCGGGAAAAGGACACACTCTACATATTCTTTGAAAAATCCAACGGCGCCGCCGATTGGAAAAGCAATCTCGACTTTCCCGCCGTTGCCTATCCGCAAAGCGATGGCTCGGTGTGGTATGCGCACCGCGGCTTTCTTGGCGTATGGCGCAAGATCGAGCCTGTGCTCGCGACCGTCATTGCCGACGCGAGCGTGCGCGCCATCACCGTAACGGGCTACTCACACGGCGGGGCTGTCGCCCTACTCTGCCACGAGTACGTGTGGTATCATCGTCCCGACCTGCGCGCACGGCTGTTTGGCTACGGCTTTGGCTGTCCGCGCGTGCTCTGGGGAAAGAAAAACGGCGAACTGCTCCGCCGTTTTGAGCAGTTCACCGTGATCCGTAATCTCGATGATATCGTAACACATCTGCCGCCGTTTTTGCTTGGATATTCGCACGTCGGCAAGTTGCTTGCCATCGGCAAAAAAGGAAAATATTCACCGATCGATGCGCATAAAGCGGAAAATATTCTGCGCGAGCTCGCAGGCTTATAGTTTCTCAAGCTTTACGCGGAAGGAAATGCTGCGCGCGGTGGGCATGCCGTCAAACTGCACGGTGTACGCGGCGCGATCTGTGTCCACGTCGGTGATGGTGCCATCGCCGAGGATAGCGTGCCGCACGCGCGTGCCGACGGCAAAGGTATTGCCCTCGGTCTCGTCCTGCAGAAAACGCACCGTCCCCGCAATGTGCTCTCTTGCCTCGGCAATCAGTGTGTCGCGCGGCTTTGGAACATATTGCAGAAGCTTCTCGTCCACGTCGAGGATAAAGCGGGAAGGATAGCGCGGCGTGCCGTCAAAGTTTCTACCGTCTGCCTCGGTGAGATATAACCTTTTTTCCGCACGGGTGACAGCGACAAAAGCAAGACGTCGCTCTTCCTCCATCGCCTGTAGGGTCTGCGTTTTACGTGTAGGGAAAACACCTTCGTTCATAGCGCAAAGGAATACGTGTGGGAACTCCAGCCCCTTGGCGGCATGCACCGTCATCAGTTTGACCTTGTCGCCCGTATCCTCCATATCGCTGTTCGTAAACAGCGCCACGTGCGCAAGATAGTGCATGAGCGTACTTTCCTCACCGCAGGAAATCTCGTATTCATGTACCGACTGCTTAAGCTCCGCAAGGTTGTCAAGGCGATCCTGCGCACCCTCGGTGCGGAGCATCTTTTCGTAATCACTGCGGTGCAGAATATCGGCAAGCACCTCGGAGATCTCGCGCGTTTCGTACTCGACGGCAAAGCGCTCGACAAGCGCAACAAATTTCTCTGCCTTTGTCCCCTTGAAGATCTCGTTGTCCAACGTCGCACACAGCGCCTCGTAGAGCGAACAACCGTGCGCCTCGGCATATTCGGTCAGAAACTGCATGCGGCGCTGTCCGAGATTGCGCTTCGGAACGTTGGCGATACGCAAAAAGGAAAGATCATCCTTATATGCGATCATACGCAGATATGCAAGCGCGTCCTTGATCTCCTTACGTTCAAAGAACTGCACGCCGCTGTAGATGGTATACGGGATCTGTTCCTTTAAAAATGCCTCCTCGATGCTGCGCGTAACGTAGTGTGCACGATATAGGATGGCAACGTCACGGTATGCAACGCCCTGCTCCCGTAATTTGCCGATCTCCGCGGCGATCCACTCAGCCTCCTTTTCGGCGTTTTCGCCGTGATGGCAGACCACTGTTTCCCCGTGCGGAAGCATCGGCAAAAGGCTTTTTTGCATACGGTAGCTGTTCTTGTCGATGAGCGAGTTTGCCACCGAAAGGATCTCGGGCGTGGAACGGTAATTCTGCATCATCATGACCGTACGGACGTTTGGAAACGCCTTGTCAAACTCCAGCAGATAACGCACGCGCGCGCCGCGCCAGGTGTAAATGGTCTGGTCAGGGTCACCCACGATGAAGAGATTCTTATGGTAATCGCAAAGCACCTCCATAAGCTTATACTGTAGCGGGTCGATGTCCTGAAACTCATCGATCATGATGTATTCGAGGCGCTTTTGCCACTTCAAGCGGATGTCCGCATTCTGTTCAAAAATATATAGCGAAAATTTAATAAGATCGTTGTAATCGAGGGCAAAGCACTTCTTTTCCTGATAGAGATAGCCGTAAAAGATAATGTCTCCCGCCGCCGTTGCACGCTCATACTTTTCTCGCAGGGTATCCAGCGACATGGTAATCATATCAAGGTAGTATTCGGGCTCCTTCAAGCACTTGCGGATCTCGATCATATCCCGCGCCGCCGAAAAGGTCATATCGCGCAGAGAGAGCCCGCGCTCCTCGTAAATGATACGCAAAATAGCGTCGATATCCGAGTTGTCGAGTACCAAAAAGCTTTTGGGATACTGCACTGCATGGCTGTCCTCTTGCAAAACGGACACGCAAAAGCCGTGAAAGGTGTTGATATAGCCCGTATCGTTATCGCCTGTGAGATTATGAATGCGGCGACGCATTTCGTTTGCCGCTTTATTGGTAAAGGTCACGCAAAGAATGTTTGACGGCAGAATGCCCATTTCGCACACGAGATAGGCAAAACGGCGAGTCAATGCACGTGTTTTTCCCGAGCCTGCCCCCGCAATCACACGGACAAAGCCCTCGGTTGCCGTAACGGCCTCCCGTTGCGCGGCATTCAGATCTTGCAAAATATCCATAGTGTCCTCCGTGCACATACTTTTTTCTTATTATAGCATAAAGAAAGTCCCGTTTATAGGACTTTGCTTGCATTTTTGCAAAAAACATGGTATTCTGTAAAAAACATCAGGGAGACGTACCATGAACAAAGAATTACTTCGCACCCTCAAGTTTGTCCTGTTTTCCGCAAGTGCCGGCATTATTCAAATAGCAAGTTTTACTCTTTTTGAGGAGGTACTGCACTTCACACACTGGCTTGCCTATTTGCTTTCACTTGTCCTTTCCGTGCTTTGGAATTTTACGCTGAACCGTAAATTCACCTTCCAATCGGCAAGCAACGTCCCTGTCGCCATGACAAAGGTCGCTCTGTTCTACCTTGTATTTACTCCCCTTTCCACGTGGTGGACAAAGGCGTTGACCGACGTTGGCTGGAACGAGTACCTCGTGCTCGCGCTGACGATGGTCGTCAATTTTGTCGCCGAGTATCTGTATCAGCGCTTCGTCGTCTTTGGCAAAAGCATCGATACTGCAAAAAAATAGAAAGAACGCGCCGTTGGCGCGTTCTTTCTATTCTCCGCAGATCCTTGCAATAAGATCGGCAAGCAGGCGGTCGCGGTGAATGTGATATACGTAGCGACATTCGGGTAAGTCGCGCGTGCAGTCGTATGTATGGTCGTAGGTCGGAAGCGGCGTTTTTTCAAGACGCGAAAGCATAAAGCGATTCCCGTCGTTCAACAGCCATGCCACCGCGGTCACGTCCCAGATCACGCGCGTCCACGGCTTGCCTGCGGCGTAGGCTTCTGCCGCGGCGATCGTATTCTCTGCAAGATAGGCGGCAAGCGGATTCTTGCCGACGAACCAGTGCTCCAACTCGTAGCGGGAAACGGTAAACGCACTAACTACGCCCATGCAAGGTAGCATGACCAGCGGCACGCCGCTCGTAAAGACCACGCGCGCGGCGGCAATATCCTGTATGAGATTGAACTCGCGCGTGTCATGATAGTGGAGCGCGTTACCGCCCAGCCAAACAACAACGATATTCTCGGCAATCGTCGGTTCTATCAGCAAAGCAGACGCGACGTTGGTGATGGCACCGATGGCAACCACGTACAGCGGATCTTCGGGCGTGTACCCCTTTGCACGCGCGACAAGGTCGCTTGCCGCCGCTGAAGAAACGGGCGTTTTTTCATTGGGCAAAAACCGTTCCGCACCGCGGTACACTTCCCTGCTTTCGCCCGCAAGCAAAAGCAGCTTTTGGATCTCTCGATAGCTTTTCTCCATGCCGTCCGCGGCACTCTCCGAGCGTTCGTTCTTGAACGGCGCGGCATAGATTGCCTTGGTCCTCAGCTTATCTCCGCTCTTTAAAAGATAGCAGATGGCAAACTGATCGTCGATCTCATTATAGGCATCCGTATCCAGCACCACGTCCACAGGATGCTCGGGTACGGACAGATTTTTAATGCGTTCTTCTGTCGTCATTGTTTTCCTTTCAAAAGCCGCCCTCCGAAGAGGGCGGTCTCTTTATACTTTTTTAAAGCAAACTGCGGTACGTGCGGGCAAGTAGGCCTTAAAGCCGTATTCCTTTCCCTCGTTTCGCTCTGCCGTATAGGTCATTTTTGCAATGCGATCCCAGCCACCGAAGCGCTTTTCATCCGTCGTGAGGCAGACGGCGTAGTCGCCCTTTTTACCCGTGCGGACAAAATACGACTCCTGCGAGCCCGAGGGGCTGAAATTAAAGGCAAAGATCACTCCGCCCCGCTCATAGACAAGGATCTGCTTTTCCGCGTCGATGTAGAGGCTCTTCGCCTCTTTGACGAAAAGCTTGCTCTCCTTGGCAAGTGCAAGCATTGCGCGGTCGAAGTGCAAAAGCCAACTGTATTTGAGCGTGATGTCGTCTGCCAAATGCCACTGGCGGCGGCAGTAATAATGACTCCAGCCGTTGCCCTCACGCGGGAAATCGATCCACTCGGGGTGTCCGAACTCGTTGCCCATAAAGTTGAGATATCCGTCCCCGCCGAGCGACAGAGTGATGAGGCGGATCATCTTGTGCAAAGCTACACCGCGATCAATGATCAGACTGTCGATGTCCTTAGACATATCGGTATACATTGCGCTGTCGCACAGGCGGAACATAATGGTCTTGTCCCCGACGAGCGCCTGATCGTGCGATTCTGCATAGCCGATATACTTCTCATGCGGGCGGTGGCTGGAAAGCTCATGCCAGATGTGGTACATATTCCAATCCTCGTCGCGGCACTCCTTGAGCAGTTTGATCCAAAGGTCGGGAATGCCCATCGAAAGGCGATAGTCAAAACCAACGCCTCCCTCCTCAATCGGAAGGCACATGCCGGGCATTGCCGACATGTCCTCGGCAATGGTGATCGCCTTTGGATTGACCTCGCGGATGAGCGCATTTGCAAGCTGGAGGTAGGTGATCGCCTCGGTATCGGTATTGAGGGAGAAATACTTGGAATAATCGGTAAATGCGGCGCCAAGCCCGTGATCGTGATAGATCATCGAGGTGATGCCGTCAAAGCGGAAGCCGTCGAAATGATATTCCGTCAACCAGAATTTGAGGTTGGAAAGCAGAAAATGGATGACCTCGTTTTTGTTGTAATTGAACAGTTTGGTGCCCCATGCGGGATGCTCGCCGCGACTACCCTCATGGAAGAACTGGTACACGGTACCGTCAAACTCGTTGATACCCTCCGCAGTGTTCTTGACCGCGTGCGAATGCACGACGTCGAGCAGAACGGCAATACCCATCGAATGCGCGGTGTCGATGAGGTACTTGAGGTCTACGGGTCTGCCAAAGCGAGAGGACGCCGCAAAGAAATTGGAGACCTGATAGCCGAACGAGCCGTAGTACGGATGCTCCATGATCGCCATGATCTGAATAGTGTTGTAGCCCGCCTCGGCGATGCGCGGCAGGATCAGATCGGCAAATTCGCGGTAAGAACCGACTTTTTCCTCCTCCTGCGCCATGCCGATGTGACACTCATAGATATAAAGCTGCTTTGCAGGCGTGAACTTCTTTTTCTTCCATTTATAAGCAGGCTCGTCCACGATCTCCGCCGTCCACATGCGGGTAACTGTGTCCTGCACCACGCGGCGGGCATAGAGCGGAATGCGCTCCAGGAGCGCGCCGTCCTTTTCCACCACTGTTTTGACCTTGCAGCCATCGTAGAGCGCATCTTGACCGGCAAGAAAGATCTCAAAAACGCCGTTCTCCTTGCGCGTAAGCCGCAGTTCGGTCGGATTCCAGCCGTTCATGTCGCCCATGATATACACGTTGTCTGCGGCGGGAGCCCACTCGCGGTAGTACCAGCCGTCCTTTACCTTGTGGAAGCCGAAATAATCGTGACCGTTTGCAAATTCGGACAGCGTTTTCCCATCGCCGATGAGCTCACTGCGCTTCCACGCATAGTTCTGCATGCGCTGTTCGATGTCCTTTTCAAAGGGCTTCAGATAGGGATCGTACTCAAAAATCTTGTAGCTCATGACTGCCTCCAACGAAGTTTTACAATAAAATTATTATACCATGTTTTCATTATAAAATCAATAGAACGGAAAAGAAGCTGTCTTTCGACAGCTTCTTTTTTTACAGCTTATCTTCAAAATGGATGCGGAAGTTGTTTTCGCGCAGAATGCCCTGAAGCGTGAGTACGTCCACATCACGCGCGGCAATGCCCTGCCGCAAGGCAAGCGCCGCCGCTCTTGCGGCGACCTCTCCCGTCTGGCAGGCAACAGGGATCACGCGCGTTGCATCCCATGCATCTCCGTCAGCAGAGATCACTCTGCCCGCGGCAAACAGATTCGGAAATTCGGGTACGTACAGCGTACCGTAGGGGATCTCAAACCAGTAGCCTTTATGTCCGAAGTACGGGCAGGTACCGACAGAATCGGCGTGCGGCTTGTACAGATCGTCCATCGTCAGCTCGTATGCGCCGACAATATGGCGGATCATGCGAAACTGCGGCATCATCGGCAGCGCAACGATCTCCTGCGCGCGCGGTTCCTTTTGCTTGATCTCCTCCAAGAGAAGCGACTGCCCCTTGAGGATATAGTTATTGACTTCATCGCCCGTAACGCCCGCATAGTGCGGGAAGCCCTCGGGGTGTCCCTTGCCCGTCATACCCGAGCCGCTGATATGCCAGCCGCGCACGCGGAGCATATTATCTGTGGGCTTTGTAAAATCGGCGATATGCGAATAATAAGACATATAGTTTGCGCCATCCTTGCAAGGCGCACCTGCGCGATGGAACATAAGACAAGTACCGCTTGCGTCAATCAGCGCACGGCAGGCGTAATACTCAGTGCCGCCGACCGTTTCCACAGCGATTCCCTTTACGGTCGTCCCGTCCATCTCGGGGTAAGTAACAAGCGCATCGTAACGGATATCTACGCCCGCCTCCAGCAACATTTCCTGCAAAACGAGCGACATGACCGTGGGCGAAAAATGGGTGACAAAACGATCCTCCGTCTCCTGCTCCCATACGCCCTCCTTCTGCCAGCATTCGGGCAGACGGTGCATGCAATAGCGGATGGTGCGGCGCAGAATCTCCTCGGAAACGCCCGAGATCAGCTTTTTACCCTCGGCATTGCAAAGCGGCTCCCACCAGTTGATCAATCCAATAGTCGCGAGGCCGCCGAGCGCCGCCGTCTTTTCGAGCAAAAGCGTTTTACAACCGCTTCTGCCCGCGACGACAGCCGCGGCAACCCCCGCAACACCGCCGCCGACCACGACGATATCATATTCCTTCTTCAAAACATATTGCATGTCATTCCTCCTCGGGAACAAAGTTAAAAACGATCATCTCGACCATATGCCCGTAGCGATAGCGCATGGTAACATAGGAGATCGACTTTTCAAAGAGAACGTTTTCTCCGTCATATCGGCGCAGTCCCGATGGGTCGTAGATCTTGAATTTATAGTCGCTTGCGCGCGCAGCATCGGGATTGACGCACTCGGTCACCACAATATAATGCGAGCCGTTATAACTGTTTTTCATGGCTACGATGACACCCTCGGGGTGCGCATCCAACTGCTCTTTTAGCCTTGCCTTGGTCACGCCGTACATGGTTTTGGATTCGATCTTCTGCCCGTAGAGCGTAAAATTCGAGGTGATGGCACGCAGATTCATCATGATAGGACTATAGTAAAGTGTTCCCTTTTCGCTTGTAAGTCCTCGGTTATTCGAATTGGCAAGCGCAACCGTATAGGGATCTGCCTCCAGATCACCGTCAGCCTCAAAGCGGAAGTCATAGCCCCCCTCATACCGCGCACCAAGATTATGGAGCACGGTAGCAACCGAGGTGATAGCACATCCCTCGTCCATCCAGTCCAGCCCACGGTTGAAGCCGTTGATCAGAAAGCGCTTATACGCCCCTGCATAAAAATAGACTTTCGAAAGATCCTCGCCGTTCCATTTGCCGCCTGTGGTATGATGCTGGCTGTAATATGTAAACGCATCCGCATCCACCACCTCAATCTCAATAGACTCGGTGAGACCGTCGATTGTCGCGGTCACGGTTGCCTTTCCCTCGGAAAGTGCGCAAAAGCTACCGTCATCGTCCAGTAGCAGGATGCGCTCATCCGAGCAGGACCACTGCACGTATTGCTTCATGTACGCAGGCTTCGTCAGCACGTAGACCGCGCTGACCGAATGTAGCGCCACCTTGGGTGCAACGATCTTCAATTCCAGCGAGGAAACAGGCACGGGAGTAAATGCCCATTTCTGCGTATCCAGATCGCTCGCCGCCTCGGTCAGCACCAGACACTTTTTGTAGAGTGTGTCCGTTTCGGACACACCGAGAACATTTCCGTCCGCTGTCTGAATGGTATAGCCTCCCTCGGTCGGAAGAATGCGAAAATACGAGTTTTCTGTCAAATCCTTGCTTTTGGAAACTCGTTTTCCGACACCGGAAGCAGTGAAAGCATATTCGCCCGCCTCACTTTGCGGGTACAAAAGGTAACTACCGTCCTCCTGCAAAAGGAGAAGCATGTTCTCCCCCTCTTCGCCGCTCGCCCTGTCGGTGTAGGCATTACCGCCCTTAGCATACTGAATATCAAAAGCGTTCAGATTTTCGCCATTTGCGACGTTTTGAATCGTATATACGCCGTTTGCAAGCCCCGCTTCGGCAGTCTCTGCACCGATCCATAAACAAAGCAGTGCAGATAGTATACATAGGAATATGATCTGTCTGTTTCTCAAAACAACCTCTTATAAAAATAGAGTTCTGTCATTGCAGATACGGTAATTATACCATATTTATACTTTACTGTCAACCAACCAAAAAAAGAGCCCCCGAAGGTGCTCTTTTTTGGTTGGATCAATAGAAGCAAGCGTTTGCCGCGTTCCAGTACTCGTACATTGCCGAGCACAGTGCCGCCGTGTTCTTCTCCGCCGTGTCATCCTTACCCGTCTTGCTGTTGCAGTAGTAATCA
>JAZQHV010000069.1:0-46686 GCA_045540755.1 Eubacteriales bacterium | reverse complement strand
TTGCCGTCATGATTTGCTCGCAAAGCGAGCATTATGGAAAAAAGTCGCCCATAGGCGACTTTTCATCCTGCATGTCGGGCAATGCCCGACAAATCATGAACGCGAAGCGTTCAAATCACGGCGCAGCCAAATCATGCGCCCCCGGGGCGCAATTCATGAATTTGCCTACGGCAAATTCCAATTTATCTTTCTTCCAAACCAACAAAAAGCACCCTTTCGGGTGCTTTTTTCTTTATGCGGAAAGTTTTTTGAGCAGACGGATCACGTCCAAAAGCGTGACCTTGCCGTCGCCGGAGATATCTCCCGCGGCGGGCGCATCCTCATTCAGAATACCGCGCACCAACGTGAGCACGTCGGCAATACTAAACGCGCCGTCGCCGTTGAAATCGTATTCGGGGACGGGATCGGGCGCAGTCAGCGCCGCAAGCTTTGCCGCAAAGCCGTCCTCCTCACTGCGGTAGAGCGCATCCGTCGAGGCGATCAGACCGTTCTGATACAGGCTGACGATGGTATCGCTTGCAAGATAAGAATCCGGCTCGAAGTAATACGCCATATAGTATGCGTCCGAGGTATTGGTATGCACAGCAAGTGCACCGTTTGCAAAGGTGACCTCTTCCGCCTCGCCGTAGGTCGCGCTGTCGCTAATGGAGGTGTATTTGCGCAGGGTCAGCGTAGTACCTGCGGGAAGCATGACGTAGTCAAGTCCTGCCTGCGCAAGCTTTTCCTTGACGCCCTCTATGTTGGAAGCGTCTGCATCCAGCACGTAGCCGGTCGCCATCGGACGGGTTGCGGTGGGCATGTCGTAGCGCGTGCGCGTAACGGTTGCGTTCGCATCCTTATAGGTGCCGTCCGCGTAGACGGAAGGATGTGTGTAGGTGTATCGGATGTCACTCTTGCCCGACGCCATCTTGAGAACAAACGGATCGTTTTCGTCAAAGTTCTCGACTGCCGCCGCCGCGCGTGCCGCGGTGACCTTTTCGGCGATGGCACCGTTCTCGTCCGCAACGACCTCACAAGCGTTCATCAGCGCGGTCATCATGGAAAAGACGGCACGCTCGTAGTGGCTCTTGCCCGACCAAATGCGCATGACCTCGATGAGGTAGCCGTAGGAGCCGCGCATGATGGCGTGCGCCTGGATCTGTCCGGGGCCGTAATAGTCCCACTGGTAGTAGCCCGCGCGCAGACCGCTCTCGGCGGTTCTGTCGATCATATCCCCGATAAGTGTGTACATATCCTGCTCGAGGAACTTGATCTCGCCGTTCAGCACGCCCGGGATATTCTGCACGGGCGAGTTCGGGAGGCCGGAGGCGGAAAATTCAACATCATCAATGTTGGAATAGGAGTTGTCGGAAGCGTCGATCTCGTTGGTGCCCGAGGTATCCTCGTGGCAGTCAAAATGCACGGTCGGCATAAACAGATCGTACACGTATGCAACCATCTGCGTGTTGCCGTGGCGCATGGAGGTGGTGTCGCGGTTGGGGTTCTCGCCGTCGGTATAGGTGCGCTTGAAGCGCATGAGGTTGTCTGGGCTTGTCGCAGGCATCAGCACGACCGCACCGATATGCTCGTTTGCAAACAGTTTTTCACCGTATTCGCCGCAAAGCTGCTTGCCGAAGTTCAGCACGCCCTCCTCGCCGGCAGGCTCGTTGCCGTGGATACCGCCGGTAACCGAGATGATCTCGCGCGTGCCGCCTGCGCGGACGATCTCTGCGATCTCCTCAAGGGTCGCGCCTGCGGGGATCTCATCCTTCGTGAACACCAGCACGGGGAAGAGGTTGGTCTGGTCATGCAGTTCTGCAAGGAATGCATACAGATAGCCGCAATCCTCGTCAAGCTTGGTGACGTACGCGCACAGATCTTCATTGGTCATGAACTTGCGCGTGTTCTGATACTTTTCGGTGAAGGTGGGGGTGTCAAAGCCGGCAAAGCCGACAAAGTCATCCATAGAGAAGAAGGCTTCCAGCACCTGATCGGTGGTCTCTGCGGACACGGTTTCCATATAGCCGTTTGCAGTATACGGTTCAAACGGAACATCAAAAGAAAGCGTTTCCTTGTCTCCCTCGATAAGGAAGTGCTTGAGACGGTAGTCGCTTGCGCCGTTGTAGTAGACCTTCCAGTAGTAGAGTCCGGGGGCAAGGTCCGCCTCGTAGGTTGCGCCATCCTTGAGATCGGCGATCTTCGTTTTGGTATCGGAGGAGGAAGCGCCCTTGTAGACGACGATGTCGGGCTGTTCGCCGTCCTCGTCGGGGTTGTAGTAGGTCACGGTGACCTTGGTCGTCTCATACATACCGGGATAGGTGATGGCATAGGTCACAGTACTTTCACCAACCTTTTTGAAGATTTCGCCGCCATCGGCAGCCGTGCAGGTGACCGTCCCCTCGGTTGCCGTATCGTTTACCGTGATATAGGGGTGGAAAGGCGTAGGCGTACCCTCGATCGTGAGCGCGACCGCGCCGGTAAAGCTGTCCGCGGTGAGGCTTGCCGCCGCAGGGAGCGTGAGACTGCCGCCGCCCGTGAGGGTGGATACATTCACGTCTCCGCCGACGGTGAGTGCCTTGCCGCCCGTAAGGTCGATCGCCGCCTTTTGCACGACCGTGCCGACCTTGCCGCTCTTGAGGGTTACAACACTGTTTTGGGTGTCCGTGTCGATCTTGCCTGCGACGTCCGCGCCATCGAGCAGGACGGAGTAGGTGCCGCCAACGGTGGCCGTGTCAGCGCCGCGGAGCGTGATACCGTAGGCGTCACCGGTATGGTAGCCGATCTCGCCGCCGAGCGCGTTGACGGTCGCATTGCCGCTGACCGCGCCGCCGCGCGAGCCTGCGCTGACGGTGGTATTCACCGTGCCGCCATACATGTTGACGGTAGCGTTGCCGGTGACGTTTCCGGAGTAGCCGCCCGCGTAGACGTTGCCGGCGATGGAAGCATTGTCAGAAATGTTCACGGTGACGTCACCCGTAACGGTGCCGCTGTTTGCACCCGCACAGATATAACCCGAAGAACCTGTCGGATTCACAAAGGTTGCGTTCTCTTTTACGTTCAGAACGATGCCCTTTTCCTTTGCAGTCACATTGCCGTAGCCGCCGCCATAAACGTGACGACCGATAGTAGCGTTGCCGCCGATATTGACGGTGACGTTTGCCTTGGTCGTGACGTTGATATAGCGCGAGGTGCCGAGGATGGTGCTGTTCACTACGGCATTGCCGCCGATGTTGACGGTGATATCTCCGTCAAAGGTATAAGCACTGCCGCCGCTGACGCTGACCGAGCCGCCGACAACGCCGGCTGCATTTGCATTGTACTCGACCGTACCGCCGGTAATATTTACCGTGGTGTTACCCGTGAAATTCTTACCGTCGGGCGCGTTGCCACCGCCGATATTGCCCTTGATCCTACCGCCGGTCATGGTAACGGTGGCGTTACCTGCCATGGCACTGGCACGGCAACCGCCGTAAAGATATGTGACCGTTCCGCTGCTCACCGTAACGAAGGTATCGCCCGTAAAGGTGTTCGCACGGCTACCGCCGTAAGCGTAGGTGATAGTGCCGCCCATGATCTCCAAGGTTGCATCTGCGGTCTGCTTGTTATAGCTACCGCCGTAGACACGGTCCCACGTGCCGCTCTTGATCGTCAAATGCGTTGCCGAGCCGAAAGTGGTGTCCGCACTGCCACCATATACCGGTGTCATAAGTCCGGAGGTGGCGTTTTTGACCGTAGTGACACCTTCGCCGATGGTGAGATGATTACCGCGTGCATAGATGTTACCGTAGGTCGTGCTGGTCGTCGTTTGCTTGATCGTGATATTTTCAAACGTTGCATCTGCATAGAACTGCAACGTTCTGCCGACGCCGAAATATGCGCCGTTTGTCTTTGCATAGTCCACGCCGTCGTACACGCTCGTAATAACGAGGGGCTTTGCAGGCATTTGTACGCCTGTATCATTGCTGTGCACTACCGCCGCATTGACGACGATGGTGCCGCCCGTAGAAGGCAAAGCGTCTGCCGCCTCTGCCAGCGTTGCGTAGGTAACGCTATCGTTCTGAATAAACACAACGTCCTCTGCCGCAAAAACAGACAGCGAAAGAAGTGCGCTAAGGAGTATTGCGAAAAAGAGTAGTTTTTTCATGTTAGTCCTCCTATTTTAGTATACATGCTCATTATATAGTATCCTTTACGACGTTCCAAGGTATTTTTGTCTTCAAAAAGGTAATTTTCAAAACTTTTTATTGCAATGTTCATGTGTCTCTGCTACAATACAAGCAGAAAGGCGGTGCCAGAATGGCAAAAAAGTATTATTCCCTCAAAACCATGACGCGCGGGCTTGCATTTTACTGTACCTCGGGCATTCGGCAGACTTTTGACGAACACGAGCGGCGCGACTTTGCCGTAACGCCGCGCCCCTACCACGGCTTGTTGTATGTCCAGTGCGATTCGATACGCTATACGGTAAAAGGCGGCAAAACTTACACCTTTCAAAAAGGTAATTTTCTGTACATTCCCAAGGGCATAAACTACACGGTACAATTTTTCGGCACCGCAGAGGGGAGCTATACCGATCTGCAGGTGCCCTTTCGGCTGGTGAACATCAAGGGGGACGAGTATTTTATGGCAGACGAGCCGATCTGCCTTTTAGAGAACACGCCCGAAAAGGTGATCACCTGCATGCAAGAGATCGCCGATGCGACCGTAAACCTGATGTACCCGACCTTCCCGATCATGCGCGCCTTCGGTGCAATGCTGGAGACTGTTGCAAACCACATGTGGCTGCCCGAGATGAACGAGGGCAAACACTCGCGTGTCTTTCCTGCGCTGTATTACCTCGACAAGCACCTTGCCGACGACATTTCGGTGACCGATCTCGCCAAAATGTGCATGCTCAACGAGACCTCCTTTCGCCGCGAATTCCGCGCCGCCACGCACATGACTCCCGTGCAGTACAAGACCGAGCTCCGCATCCGCAAAGCAAAGGAAATGATCCGCTATTCTCCCGAGATCGCCACCGAGGATCTGGTTGAACAGCTCGGCTTTCACGATGCGTCCTATTTTTACAAGACCTTTACCAAAACCGTAGGCGAAACCGTTAAGCAATACCGAAAAAGACATCGGTGAGGGATGAATGGAAAGAACGCGATATGCGAGTACCTTTTCAGGAAAGGTTCTAAGGCGCGTCTGTCTGCCTGCGTATATGCGCTTACGGTTTTCGCGCCTTCCGACCGGTCGCTGTAACACGGTACAGCTTTTTTGCCCCCAAACCTATTTAAAAAAGAGGTTTGTGTAGGGCGGCAGTTTATCTCTCGCCGCAAGCAAAGCGATAAATTGGGGATTTGAAGGGGAGTTAGTTTGGCTTTGATCCCCTCATCCGACGGCTTCGCCGCCACCTTCCCCCGAGGGGGAAGGTAATACAGCGCACCAACAGCTTCCCCCCAGGGGGAAGCTCCCGCGAAGCGGGTGATGAGGGGTTTTTCGCAAACAACTTTTCAAACTGTAATTTGTCGCTCCGTTTGCGGCGGGAGCAAGCCCCCGCCCTACGGTTTAGCGCTGCGCGCTAAACTATAATTTATCACTCGGTTACATAAAAAAACAGCACCCTTTCGGGTGCTGTTTTTATTTGACCGTATCAGTACCAAAGACCAACGTCGCCAAGGAAGGCAAGGTATATGTCCGCGACAGTCTGCCCCTCCCAATATCCGTCGAACTCCACGCGCATCTGCAACACACCCGTCAGGTCAACGGAAAACTCCTGCGGCAGTTCGCCACCTCTGACAACCGTTTCGTACAGAAGCTCGTCATCCCCGTAAATTCGGAGAGGAGCGTATGCGCCGGAGCTTGCTTCGCGTGACTCCTGCAGTATGCCAATCGTTCCGGTGATTTTACTATATTGGCCGTTCAACAGATATGTGTTTTTGCCGGAAGCTGCCCGAACCGTGTGCTGGTACGTCTTACCGGTGTTGTCCTGCTCACTCTCTGTGAAAGTAACGGTTCCTTCTTTATGGAAAGCATCCATATCCTTCAGCCATACAGCGGGCTTTTCACCATTGTGCTTACCAAGGTAAACGGTGCGGGTCTTTCCATCCCACTGCACACCCTTGCCGACGGCCTCACTGATCGCACGAACGGGAAGATAGGTCGTTCCGTTGTAGATGAAGGCTTCTACCGGCTTGCCGTTTGCATCGCGTGCATCGAGAAGCGAATCGTCAACGTAAATGCTAACACCGTAAAACACCTCGATCATCTTGCTCGTGACCGTTCCGGTCGCGGTAACGGCAATGGCAAAAAGCAAAGCAATTGCAATAACGGTTGTAGAAAGGAATGGCTTTTGATTTTTCATATTTTTTCTCCTTATGCATGATTTATACTCTTTTTGAATAAAAAGTAGAGTATTACTCTATTATCATACCATTTTGTGTCTAATTTGTCAATATTTTAATGAATTATTGATTTTTAATCTATAATGGTTTTACTATGGATCGGAGGACACAAAATGATAGGAGAAAGGCTTTGGGACTTACGAAGAGAGGCAGGGCTCACGCAGGATGACCTTGCAGCCGTTCTGAATATAAACAAACATTCCATATCGTCGTATGAAAGAGACAAAAACGAGCCGCCGGATGAAATCAAAATTGCAATTGCAAAGTATTTCGGCGTCTCTGTAGACTATCTGCTCGGCGTAACGAACGATCCTGTTCCGCCGTTTGCAAACAACAATATGATGCGGCTCCCGCCAAACTTTCCGCGCGACCGTTTGCAGGAGCTTTACCAATACGCCGAGTTCTTGGTTTACAAGCAGAAATAATGCCTCTGCATATAAAAAACAGCACCCTTTCGGGTGCTGTTTTGTTTTGTTCTTATTCCATCGAGCCGCTGTTGTCGGGGATCTCGGGAAGTGCAGGGATCACATCGGTCTCTGCAACCTTACCAACGATCTCACCAACACGGACGACGATTGCATCACAGGAGTTTGCATCCTCATCGTAATCGATGTATGCATAGTAGGTAACCTTGACACGGAGCGAGCCTGCGTAAGACCAGATGGTCTCGCCATCCTCGTCTACTGCGGGGATCAGGTAGTCGGACCAGCCGTTCCAACGGAAGAAGCCGTTGGAGGAGATCAGACCAAGCTTACCTGCGGAGAGGTTGGAGACTGCACCGTTTGCGATAACGTCGGTAACGTCGGTTCTGCTGACGTAGTGACGCTTAACCGGGAAGGTACCCTGTGCGAAGTCTACGAGCGGCTCACGGTCGATGAGCGTGACCTCTGCATAGTTTGCACGGTTGGAATCGGTCTCCTGATAGAAGACGTATGCATCCTGGAAGCTGTACTCGCTGGAGTCAACGTCTGCACCTGCATCCAGGTCGATGAAGGTGACCTTCAGGTTATCAAGAGTACCGTAAACGCGGTCGCTGTCGGAGTTGTAGTAGCAGGACTGTGCCTTTTCCTCCGAGGTGATCACGCCGTTACCGTCCTCATCCTTTGCCTGCGTGGTGAAGCTGATTCTGTCCTTCGCCGCCAGCCATGCAAAGCCGCCGTAACGGTAGTCACCGTTGTCAACATATGCCTCGCCGAAGGTGGTAAGGGTCGCCTCGTAGTTGTCTGCATCGTAGCGGATTACGCCCTCGATGGAGTTGACAACCTCGGTAGCAGGAGCCTCAAGGCTGGTGGTGATAAGCGTAACGGTCTCGCTCGTACCGGTCAGCAGGTTGTACAGATTTCTGTACTCGTGCTTGTAGAGCTTGTCGCCATCCTCGGTCTCAACGAATGCACCGGTCTCATCCTCGTATGCGGAGGAGCCGTTGTACATCGAGTTCTGGAGCATGATGTAGAAGTTTACGCCCTCTGCACCGCCGTTTCTGCCGGTGTGCCAGATGCTGAGCGTGTTGTCGCCGTAAACGTTTGCGACCTCATCCTCGATGGTGCCCTGTACTGCGGTGTAGCCGGCAGGATCGAAGATGGTGAGCTGGCTGTCGTTTGCCGCGAGAACAACTGCCGCGGGCGACAGATACAGCTTGTTGGGTCTGGAGGCAGTATCGGTGCCGAGCTCGCCCTCAACTGCGATGTAGCCGTCCTGACCGATCACGGTCGAGATGCTCTTCGCGGTGGAGTATACGCGGTCGGTCAGAATACCGACGGAGTTCTCTGCGATGAACTCGTTGGACTTGTTGTAAGAGAAGAATACAGGGGATGCGGTGAGCACGCCGCCGACGTTTTCGGTCAAAATGGGAGCGCCGAGAACCTTGTACTCCTTGGTGCCGTAAGCATAGAGCTCAACGAGACCGTTCTCGTCCTCGTCCTCTACTGCGTAGAGAACGCCGTTTGCCTTGAACAGGTTGTAAGCGGTCATGTCATCCCAGCTACCGAGAGCGTACTTCTCGTCAACGTAACGGAAGTTGGTGGTCACGTCGTCTGCGCCGTTGCGAACGGTCACAGCCTCAACCTTAACGGTTGCGAACTTACCGGTCACGGGATCGAAGGTCTCAACCACTGCGGCATCGCCGTCAAAGCCGATATCCCAAGCGGTCTCACCGTTCTTGAGGGTATCCTCATGCTTCTCCAGCGTTTCTACCATGTCTACGATGACGTAGTCACTGCCGACAACAACGTCGGAGGAGCCGTATGCTTCCATGTAGATGAGCTTTGCATCGTACTCGAGGTACTTAACGTTTGCATTGCCCTTCTCAAAGTTTGCGATGATGTCCTTTGCAAGGCCGACGATCTTCTCAAAGCCGGTCTCCTGGTCGAGAATACCGTTGTTGACGTCTACGGGATCACCGTTCTGCACGTCTGCAAACGAGCCTGCAATACCGACAGACATAGCACTGCCGTCGATCACGAGGGTCTCGGCATTGGTGCGGATACCGGTCATAGTGCCGACCTGATAGTTGCCGAGGGTCTCCGCAACATACAGCTCGCCGGTGATCGCATTATAGTTATAGAGCATGAAATCGCCGCTCTTGATCTCCTTGCCGGTGAGCGTAGCATTCAGCGAATGCTTGCTCTTGCTCTCACTGACGATCAGAGAGGTGTCGCCGGGCTTGTAGTTGCTCGACGAATTCGAAGCCATTTCGTTCGAAACAAGGAATCTCTCTACAAAGTGGGTCTTGTTATCGTCCGTCTTCTCCGTGGTGTTCGAAACATCGTAGAGTGCGGAATCCTGATACTGACCGACCATGTGATAGGTCTTGCCGCTGTAAGTTCTTGCATAGTACTGACCGAATGCGTAGGGAACGTATACGAGCGTATCGTACTCGCCGTCCTCGTCAAAGTCGGTAGCGCGGACCTGGAAGTAGGTGTTTGCCTCGATCGCCGCCGCAAATGCTTCTACGGACATGCTTTCGACAGCGTTTGCCGCATCGTCGGTGTACGTAAGGATAAGCGGATCGTACTCGCCGTCAAACTTTACGGTCGTGGGACCGAGCTTGAGGGTCTCGAGGTCGGTGTTCTCATCGTCGAAGGTGACGTAGGTCAGCTCGCCGAGGTTCTCGTATACGTCAGCCTCTGCAATTTCAGCATGGATGATCGCCATATCCTCGTCGAGAAGCTTTTCGGGAGTGGGCTCCTTGTCGTCGAAGACGATAGAAAGATCCTTCAGGATCAGGTCGCCCTCGGTAACCTCTGCGGTAGCCTCACCGTCGATCGGGAAGGACCATACGGTGTCCAAATCGTAATCCCAGTAGATCGCACCGGTCTGCTCTTCCTCGACCAGAACGAGCTGATATGCATCAAAGTAGCCCTCTTCTGCATAGCCATTTGCCATAGCGGTCTTATAGTTTTCGGTAGCAACGATCTCGAAGTACATCTGCGAGGAAACGTTGAAGTTGCGCTCGAGATAGGTGTCCTCCATCTCGTTGACGTTCTCCTCGCCTTTTTCTGCGAGAAGGATCTGGATGATCGCATCCAGCTTGTCGTCATCGACCATACGAATTCTGGTGGTGAGTGCATCGTAGAGCATCTTTGCCACCTGACCGCGGTTCAGATAGTCTGCGGGCATCACGTCGTCGAGATCCATGCCCAGCTCCTCGATCTTGAGGACGTAGGACATCGGGTATGCGGCCGCCATATCCTCGGTCTCGTAGCCGAGCGCGCGGACCCACATAGCGCACATATCCTGATAACGGATACCGTCGTTATAGCCGAACTTACCGTTGCCGTAGCCGCGGATAATGTCCAGCCCTGCGATCATATCAATAACGTTACCGTACTGGGGTACGTCGGTGAAAGTGGTGCTGGGACCCTCGCCCCATTCACTTTCATCGGTGATACCGGTAACGACACGTCCGAAGAAGAGTGCCGCCTGGTAACGGAGGATCGGCTCCTCCAGATGCAACTCGCCGTCGTCATAGCCCTTGAGGACCTCGATCGCTTCCAGATACTTTGCCGACGTAGCATACTTTTGGTAGCGGTCGGAGGATGCGATGATAAAGATCTCAAGGCCGCTCGCCGCCAGCACCATCGAAAGTGCAAGCAGGACAGCAAGCGCAAGCGTTAAGAGTTTTCCATGTCTTTTCATGCCTGTTTCTCCTTTTAAGAATTGCCTGTTCTGACAAAAGGGCAGAACTCGGACAATAATTTTCCTAATAGCATATTACTACATTATGCAAAGATTTACAAGTGTTTTTTTTATTTTTTCAGTTTTTTTTAATATTAAATAGCATTTAAGAATGAAATCGGGGATATTTGCCGTTTTTCGGCCGAAGAGAGCGACGCCAAAAAGAAAGCCCAAACGGGGTCTGCCATGCGGCAGACCCCGTTTTTCGGACGGTTTCCATCCTTATTATATATTACTGCAATACGAGCTCATCCAACTCGAGAAAGGCGCGCGCCTCGGACAGCGACGCCGTGGAAACGACCCGCTTTGCACCGCAGTTCTTGCAGTATACGCGCACGCAGTCGTCAAACAGTTCAACGTCGTAGTCGCCCTCGCCGCAACGGCAACGGATAGCGTTTTCCGCCTCCAGCTCCTTGACGATAAAGCGCACGATGTCGTACACCTCGCTGACGGGCAGCTCCTCTGCCGCCTCGGGCTGTTCCTTAAAGATATCGAGACTTTCCGCACCCGCCTCTTTCAGCACGTTCCGCAAGGCTTCATCCGCGTGCTCCAGCGCCTCGGAGACCGCTTCTCCGCTACCGATAAAGCAGAGAGAAAAGCCGCTGAGCGAGCAAGGCAACTCAAAAAGCTCGTTTTTGAAGAAGAGATCGCGGCTGACCACGTAATCGTGGTCGCGGCGGCAGACAAGACAGGGCACGGAGAGACGGATCTTGCCGTCGTTGGTCTTTTTGATCGTCATGGATGTGCCGCAGGAGGGGCATTTCAGCTTCAGCATCGGGGCGGAGAGCCCGAAGATACCGACGATGCTCTTGACGCCACAGCCGCAGTCGGGACAGCGGAAGGCGACGGTGGTTTCATTCGGTTTTGCGATCATTTTGCTTCCTTTCTGACCGCGGCGACGTTCTTGTTGTGTCCGTCACCGGTGCGTGCATAGAGGTTATAGCCGCTGTTATCGGCTACGAAGTAGTAATACTTGGTCTTGGCGGGATAGAACGCGCAGTAGAGCGCCTCGTAGCCGGGATTGGCGATGGCACCGGGCGGCAGACCGCGATTTGCACGGGTGTTGTAGGGGCTGTCAAAGGCAAGCTCCGCGGCACCGAGCGTTTCGGGACGCTCGCCCGTTTCCATGGTAATGGCGTACACTGTGGTCGCGTCGCTGTCGAGACGCGGGAAATTTGCCGTATCGGCAAGGCGGTTGTGGAACACCGAGGAGACCTGATCGTAGTCGATGGCGTACTTGACCTCTTTTTCGATCATAGAGGCAAGCGTGACCACCTCGTCGAGGGTCATACCGAGCTCCTCCAGGCGGGCGGCGCAGTTGTCGTCGCCGATATAGGAGAGCTTGGTCTCAAAGTTGGAGAGCATCTTGTAAACGACGGTCTCCGCGCTTGAGTCGGTGTAGAACTGGTAGGTGTCGGGGAACAGATAACCCTCGAGACGGTAATACTTTCCCTCAGCACTGACGCCCTCGAGAAAATCCATGCCGTAATCGTACTCATTGATGGCGGTGACGAACTCCTCACGCGAGGCGATACCGTGCTCGTCTACGAGCACCGTGATCATTTCGTCCACGGTCGAGCCCTCGGGGAAGGTGACCCAGACGGTATCACGGGAATACTGCTTTTGGAACGCAAGGAGCAGTTGCATGTAGTTGTTCATCGGGGAGATGGTGTAGGTGCCGGGGATAAAGACGCTGTTGCCCTCGTCATCCACGCCGTCCACGTCCTGGAATTTTGCGTACAGACGGAAAAGCGAGGGATAGGCAATGATCTCCTTTTCGCCGAGGATGGTCGCAATGTCGTCCACGGTGGCGTTTTCGGGGATGACCACCTCCACAGCGACGTCCGACTTAACAAAGGCGAAGACGTCGTTGCCGACCATGATGATGCCGTAGGCAAACAGAATGCCCGCCACAAGCACTGCGGTCATATACAGGATCGCCTTGAAGACACCGCCAACAAGACCGCCCCCGCCGCCCTCCTCCCGTACCTTTTCGGTGCGGACGGGCGTTTTCAGCTTTGCCTTAGGGATAGCCTCGGACAGGCGGGTCTGTTCGTTGTCATTTTCGGGTATGGGTGTCGCCTTAGGTGCGGGCTGCGGCACAGGCTGTGGCTTTTGCACAGGCTGTGGCTTTTGCACGGGCGGCTTCGCCTGCGGTGCAGGCGCGCGCACCGCCTTGGGTCGCGCGGGTGGTATGCCTGTCTGCGCAGGTTTTTGCGTCTCAGCGCCGGCAAGCGGCTCTACGTGACGGCGCGGCCGCGGCCGATTGTTCTTATTTTCGTCCATGAGTATTCCTTTCGTGAAAAATCAGAAGGATAAATTGGGAATTTGCCGTAGGCAAATTCATGAATTGCGCCCCGGGGGCGCATGATTTGGCTGCGCCGTGATTTGAACGCTTCGCGTTCATGATTTGTCGGGCATCGCCCGACATGCAGGATGAAAAGTCGCCTGTGGGCGACTTTTTTCCATAATGCTCGCTTTGCGAGCAAATCATGACGGCAAAGCCGTCCATTCATGGAGCCGCAGGCTCCAAATCATGCCCGTCAGGGCAAATCATATAGTTTCTCTCTTACGCAATATCCTGCATTGTGAATACCGCGACTGCAATAAAGATCAGCACGCAGAGCAGAAACGGCATCGAAAAATACACAGACACCCTGCCCTTCATACGCTGTGCGGATGTCGTTTTTGCGGGAGTATAGCCGCTGTCCAGATTGCGCTCGGCATACACGCCGTACACGCGGGAGCCCTCTGAAAGTGCAAAGAGCACGAGGGCAAACAAAAGGAAAAGGAGCAGGATGAACAGCAGTGAAAAGCTTTCCAGATGTGCGGCGATCCCGCTGAGGTACTCCCCTGCAAGCAGTCCCGTAAGGTTGTAGAGCGCGTGTAGGATCATACTGCCAAGCAAGGAGCGGGTCGCGTACACGGAGAGTGCGAGCGTAACGCCCGCGAAAAAGTAGATGGGCAGTTTTTCAAGACTCATATGCGCGAAAGCAAACAGCAGAGCCGAGCCGATCACGGCAGGGCCCGTGCCGCAGGGCTCAAACGAGGAAAGAAGCACGCCGCGAAAGATCAGCTCCTCCAAGATTGCGGGGAGGATCGCCAAAACGATCACAAGCAGAGCGCTCGGCGCACCGAGTCCGCTGTAGCGATCCTCGGTGGGTGCAAGCAGACCCACACGCTCCAGCGACATCGAAAGCAAGGACGTGCCGACAAGCAGGATCAGCGCAAGGAGCAAAAAGAGCGGCACCGAGACTGCCGTGATCGGGCGCAGGCGCAGACGTTTGACCGACATGCCGCCAAAAAGCAAGCCGTACAAAACGAGCGGAAGAAGATAGGTCAGCAGCTGTACGCCGCCGCTGATCAAGAGATAGCCGTTGACGTCGGTATCCACCTCCGCAAGCAACGGCGTGGACGCAAGCGTCAGCAGATAGATCAGCGCCGCTAAAATGGGCGCCGCCGTATAGGATTTCAGTTTCATGCATCCAGATCCTTTACACTGGGGCGTATGTACTTTCCCTCCTCGGGAGAGACGTAATGCGCCTGATAGAATTCACTTTTTTTGCGCTCCGCAACGTTGCCGTCCGCATCGAGCAACGGCACGTAATGGCGGTGACGCACCTCCCATTTCGGCGCCTTTTCCACCTTGCGTGCAAAATGCAGTTTCTTTTCGGTCACGACCAGCGCGGCGCTGATATCGTGATCGCTGTAGGGGATCGGGATGTCCGACAGGAAGGTGTGAAAGATCACGCCCACGGTCATCGAGGAGTGCAGCAGCGCGGGGTACTTACGGATATAGCGGTCGTAATATCCGCCGCCGTAGCCGATGCGCTTGCCGTGCTTGTCGAAGATCAGACCGGGCATGAGGATCATCGTGGTCTCGGTAGGGGTGACCCGCCTTTCCTCGCGCACGGGCGGCTCTGCAATGGAAAAACAGTTCTGTTCGGTCAGCTCGTCCAGAGAATTGACCGCGTAAAACTCCATTTCGCCCTTGCCGCCTCGGCAAACGGGGAATGCGACCGTCTTGCCACGCGCCAGTGCCGCCTCGGCAACAGCGCGCACGTCCACCTCACTGCCGAATGCGGCGTAGCAGAGGATGGTATCGCACAAGCCGAAGGACGCCATCGAAATAATGCGGCGCGAGATCGCCTCGGAGGCGGCGACACGCTGTTTTTCGGGCATGGCGTCACGCAGAAGCCGTGCGGCATCGCGATGAACAGCCTTGGGATTGACAGAGGGAGCCTTTGTCTCCTGCATACTCATTTGTAGAGTACCGTTTTGCCGAGATTATCGGCAATTTCCTTTCCTTTGAATATCTCTACGATGGCAAGGCCGAAATCGTGCGATACGCCCATGCCGGCCGCGGTTAAAACTTTGCCGTCGAGAACGACCTTGCTTTCCGAAACGGTCGCACCGTCGAGGTACTGCTCAAAGCCGGGGAAACAGATCGCTTCCTTCCCCGAAAGGATGCCGCGTTTGCCGAGCACCATGGGGGCCGCGCAGATAGCGGCGATATACTTATCCTCGGCAAGCGCGCGATCGAGCGCCCCCTGCACAAGCGGGGAAGCCTCAAGATTCGTGGTGCCGGGCATGCCGCCGGGCAGTACGATCATGTCAAAGTCGCCGAGGGGGTCAGTCGCATTAAGGTCCGCGGTGACGGCGATGCCGTGCGAGCCGGTGACCGTGTGCGACGCGGTGATGCTGACGGTCTGCGCCTCAATACCGACGCGGCGGCAGAGATCCACGGGGCAAAGCGCCTCGATCTCCTCAAATCCGTCTGCCAAAAAGAAATAAACCATATCTTTTCTCCTAAATCTCTAAGATCAAATCGGCGGTGATGCCGCTTGTATCCATGTCTGTTTTCAAATAAAGCTGTGCTTTTTTCTCGCGGGTGGGCGGCACGCCCCACGCGGCGGTGATGCCGAAGTCACCTTTGGCGATCACGCTTGTTCCGTCGGTGTACAGCGCCTCGCCGAGCGCGTCGGACAGCGCGAAATCAAACAGCCGTTCCGAAAGCTTCAGCCCGGGAACGTCCGCATAGGTGCAAGGGGTAACGAAAGCAGAAAGATCCCGCACACCGTCACGGCACTCTCCGCCGACGTAGGTGTCAAAGCCGTTTCGCGCGTAGGTCTCGGCAAGCGACCCGTCTGCCGCGCAGATCAGGCAAAAATCCTTGCAAAGCGCCTTGGCTTCTTGCAAAAGTTCTCTTGCAATGCCCCTGCCGCGGTGATCGGGGTGTACGCCGAGTGCGTAGACGTAACTGCCGACGTACCCGTCACAGGTCATGTCAAGGAGAAACAGTCCGCCGACATATTCTTCCTCGATCGTATACGCAATATACCGTTGCCCCTTTGCGGCGTCGAGAAAGTTGTCAAACCATTCTTTCTCATCTCTGAAGCAGAGATACTGCAAGGCATACGCTCTCTGCGCATCGAGGTCTTTGCCAACCGTGCATACGCGGATCACAGCGCAGCTAC
Source organism: Eubacteriales bacterium (assembly GCA_045540755.1). GTDB lineage: Bacteria > Bacillota > Clostridia > Oscillospirales > CAG-272 > UMGS902. The sequence goes on along the minus strand of JAZQHV010000069.1, from coordinate 30,668 downwards.
CTTTTCGCAGATCTCGTCGGCGATCGACTCGCGCGAGCGGATCGCGCCGTCCTCGCAACAGTCGATCGTGACAAAACCGAGCCTTTCTGCGGCGTACTTACCTGCGGCAAAGCATTTTTGCATATACTCGGCATCCAGCTCGTGGATGTCCTTTTTCTCGCCGCGCTTATCTACAAGTCCCATGGAGACCGCAGGCGGCACGAGCAGATAGAGCGTCATGTCGGGGCGCGGCAGGCCGAGCTTGTCAAATTCGTAGTCCCAGAGCCAGGCGAGAAAGTCCTCCCACTCGTCTTCGGGCAGTTTGGAAAGCTGGTGCACCGCGTTTGCACTGACGTAACGGTTGAAAATGATATAATCGCAAGTCTCCACATCCTTGCCCCAGTCGGTGCGGTAGCTGATGTAGCGATCGACCGCAAAGAAGGTGGATGCCGCGTAAGCATTCGTGTCGGAGGGGTGACCGCCAAGCCCGCCGCCGAGGTATTTTTCTACGGCAAAGCAGGAGTCGTTTCCGTACATGGGAAAGCTTACGACCTTTGCCTTTTTACCTGCGGCGGTGAGACGCGCGCACAGCAGATCGCTCTGCGTGCCCTTGCCGCTACCGTCCAGACCGTCTATTGAAATGAGAATGGCCATTACTGTATCCTTTCGTCGTTGTTGACGACCATTTCGCGGAACTGCGTCTTGGTGATCAGCACCTCGCGGGGCTTCTGCCCGTCGGGTGCGCTGACAAAGCCGCGCGTTTCCATAATATCAATGATCTTTGCCGCGCGGCCGTAGCCGATCGACAGCTTGCGCTGGAGAAGCGAAGTGGAGATCTTGCCAAGGTCGGTCGCGATCTCGAGGGCATCGCGCAGTTTGGGATCGCCCGCGCCGTCGTCCGCCATCGGGTCGCCGCCCGATGCGCCCTTCTTGCCCGCAGAGCCGATGATCTGCGCCTCGCGCTCGATGCTCTCCATGATGTCGGCATCGTACTCGTTCTCGCCCGACGACTGCTTGACAAACGCAGTGATCTGCTCGACCTCGTCCTCGCTGACAAACGCACCCTGTGCACGCATCGGCTTGGACAGACCGACGGGATAATAGAGCATATCGCCGCGGCCGATCAGTTTTTCCGCGCCTGCGATATCAATAATGGTACGCGAGTCGACCTGCGATGCAACCGTGAACGCGATACGCGAGGGAATGTTTGCCTTGATCAGACCCGTAATGACGTCTACCGACGGGCGCTGGGTACCGATGATGATGTGCATGCCCGCCGCACGCGCCTTCTGCGCGAGACGACAGATGGAATCCTCGACCGCGTCGGGTGCGGTCATCATGAGGTCGGCAAGCTCGTCGATGATGATAACGGTGTACGGCAGTACCTCCAGTCCGCGCTGACGCGCGATCTCGTTGTACGGCTCGATCTTACGCGCACCGACCTCCTCGATCAGCTCGTAGCGGCGCTCCATCTCGGTCACTGCCCAGTGGAGTGCGCCCGCCGCCTTCTTCGGCTCGCTGACCACAGGGATCTGTAGGTGCGGGATACCGTTATAGATGTTGAACTCGACCTTTTTCGGGTCGATCAGGATCAGCTTGACCTCGTCGGGGGTAGCTTTATACAGAATACTGGTGATGATCGAGTTGATGCAGACCGACTTACCCATACCCGTTGCACCCGCAATCAGCAGGTGGGGCATCTTGGCAATATCAAAGACGATCGGCGCGCCGCCGACGTCCTTGCCGAGACAGACGGCAAGCTTGCTCTTTGCCTCGGAGAAGGTCTTGTTTTCGATCAGCTCACGCAAGGTAACCGTAGAGACGACCTTGTTCGGCACCTCGATGCCGACCGCCGCTTTACCGGGGATGGGCGCCTCAATACGGATGCCCGAGGTCGCAAGCGAAAGCGAGATATCGTCCACAAGGTTTGCGATCGAACGCACGCGCGTGCCCGCCTCGGGGATCAGCTCGTAGCGGGTGATCGTGGGACCGCGGGAAACGCTTGCCACCGTGACGTTGACGTGGAAGGACTTGAGCGTTTCCACCAGCTTCTGTGCATTGGCGCGCAGTTCGGTACCGACGTCCTCGTTTTTCTTCTTTTCGGGGGGTGCAAGCAGAGTGATGGGCGGGAAGCGGTACGCCGCCTTCGGCTTGGGCTTCGGTGCGGGAACGGGCGTCGTCTCGACCCCCTCGGTCACGACCGACAGGGTCGCCGCTTCGCCCTCCTCTGCCGCGTCGTCCTCCTCGGGATCGGCGGGCAGCTCCGCAGGCGCGGCACCGTCCACAAAGATCGCACCGAGGTCGATCTCGCCGTACTTGTTGTAGACCGACTTCGGGATCGGCTCGCCGCCGACCTCGGGGAGCTCGGTCTCGGGCAGATCTGCGGGATCGGGATCAATGGTGGGGTTTTCCTCCGTGGCAAATTCCTCGTCGCCGACGTTCATATCGAAATCCGGCTTCGGCACCGCCGTTTCAAAAGGCTTATTCGAATCAAAGGGCTCCGTCTCGGGGGGAACGAGCGTGTCGTCCTCCTCGTCTGCATAGGCAAACTCACGCTCGCGCTCTGCCTTTTCGGCGGCGGCAACGCGGCGCTCATGCTGCATTTTTGCGGCGTATTTTATATTGATCCAGATGCTCTTCGGCGTGATGCCGAACAGGAAAAAGCCGAACACCAAAAGAACGGCAACCGTCAGAATGATGCCTGCCACCGCCTCAAACGCCTTAAAAAGACCGATGCCGAGAATACCGCCGAGGATACCGCCGCCGATCAGCGCGGTTCCCTCCTCCCAGAGTGCACCGATCGCCTCGTGCGCCTCGCCCGCAGGTGCGACCATGATGAGCTGTACCAGCGCGCCGCCGAAGAGGAAGCAAACTGCGGCAAAAATGCATTTCAGCACGTGCTGTCCGTCCGCGACCCACTTGCGCCAGAAAGCGGCAAAGTAGAGCAGTAAAAACGGCAGAAGCACGGCAACGAGACCGAGCATGCCGAAAAAGGTGTCGTGGATGGCATGGCCGAGCGCACCGCCCGAAAAGATGAAGCATACGCCGAGCAGGACCGCGCATACTACGAATACGTAGGGCAGGATGCGATGGAGCAAGGAATTTTCGTCACGCAAAGGGCGCATCGGCATCTGCGTTTGCTCCGCCCGGGGTGTGCTTTTTTTCGCCGCGGGCTTTGCCGCGGGTTTCGTATTCTTTTTTTTGGGGGCCTTTTTCTTCTCCGCCATTTTGAACTCCTTTTATCAAAAGCCATAGATAGGCATAATACTCTAAATTATATATTAACATAGATTTTATTATATTTCAAGCAGAAATTGCGAAAGCGGGAAAATGCAGTCTCTCCGCAAGGCTCCCGACTTCTCGCCCTGCTTTAAATTGAAGCTTTTCTTTCAAAAAAATCAAAAAACCTCTTTACAAACCGAAAAGTTTGTGGTATACTTACCCTCGCTATGCCATGACTCGGTTTCGGGACAGAGGTACCGATCGGTACGTTTTCACCACCCCGATGCTTAGTTTCGGTAAATTTATTACAAGGTGAAAGCGTTACTTTCGCGCTTTCGGAAAGGACTTTATCATGTTGATGAAGGATGTTAAGCAGGAACTCATTACCACCTATGCAACCCACGAGGGTGACACCGGCTCGCCCGAGGTACAGATCGCAATTCTCTCCAAGAGAATCAACGACCTCACCGAGCACCTCAAGGCAAACCCCAAGGATCATCACAGCCGTCGCGGCATGTTCAAGATGATCGGTAACAGAAGAAATCTTCTGAACTACCTGCAGAGAAAGGACATCGAGCGCTACCGCGCAATCGTTGAGAAGCTCGGTCTCCGCAAGTAAAATCGTTAGAAATCAAACCGAAGATGCTCCCCGCGTCTTCGGTTTGTTCTCTATAGTGCGGCGGGAGGATTAGCCATTAAATATGCTATTTTGCGGGCAAAATGGTGTATTTAATTGCTAAGCCGTTCCGCCAAAGAATTTAAAAATGGAGGAATTTACAATGTTTGAAAACTACAAAGTATTTGAGTACGAACTGGCAGGCAGACCGCTCGTGATCGAGACCGGCAAGCTCGCAGGTCTTGCAAACGGCTCCTGTCTCGTTCGCTACGGCGAGACCGTCGTGCTCGCATGTGCAACCGCTTCCGAAAAGCCCCGTGACGGCATTGATTTTCTGCCGCTGTCGGTAGACTTTGAAGAAAGACAGTACGCGGCAGGCAAGATCCCCGGCGGCTTTCTGAAGAGAGAGGGCCGTCCCGGTGAAAAGGCGATCCTGACCTCCCGTGTCATCGACCGCCCCATCCGCCCCCTCTTCCCCAAGGACCTGCGCAACGACGTTGCGATCTCGCTGACCGTTATGGCAGTGGATCCCGACTGCTCGCATGAGATCGCAGGTATGATCGGCGCATCCATCGCTCTGTCTATCTCGGACATCCCGTGGAACGGCCCGATCGGCGGCGTATTCGTCGGTATGGTAGACGGCAAGCCCGTCATCAACCCCACGCTGGAGCAGCGCAAGGTCAGCGACCTGGAGCTCACCGTTGCCGCTTCCGAAAAGAAGATCGTTATGATCGAGGCAGGCGCAAACGAGGTTGCGGACGACGATATGTTTAACGCAATCATGCTGGCGCACGAGGAGATCAAGAAGCTGATCGTCTTCATCAACGGTATCGTTAGCGAGATCGGCAAGCCGAAGTTCGACTACCCCTCCTGCGAGCTCGATCACGACATGTTCGACGAGGTTTTCGCTTTCTGCGAAAAGGACGTTATGAACGCGCTCGACACCGATGACAAGAACGTACGCGACGCGCGTATGGTTCCGATCACCGATGCGATCGTAGCAGAGTTCTCCGAGAAGTACCCCGAGATCGCTTCCATCATGGGCGAGCTCATTTATAAGATCCAGAAGAAGATCGTTCGCCGCTGGCTGCTCGAAGACGGCAAGCGCGTGGACGGCCGCCGTCTCGACCAGATCCGTCCCCTCGCGGCAGAGGTCGGTCTGATCAAGCGCGTACACGGTAGCGGTCTGTTTACCCGCGGTCAGACGCAGGTTCTCACCATCGCAACGCTCGGCTCGATGGACGACAAGCAGGAACTTGACGGTATCGACGAGCAGACCGAAAAGCGCTACATGCATCACTACAACATGCCCGGTTACTCCACCGGTGAAGCCAAGAGTGCAAGAAGCCCCGGACGCCGTGAGATCGGCCACGGTGCGCTTGCGGAGCGCTCGCTCGTTCCCGTGCTTCCCTCCGTTGAGGAGTTCCCGTATGCGATCCGCCTCGTTTCCGAGGTCGTTTCCTCCAACGGTTCTACCTCGCAGGCTTCCGTCTGCGGCTCTACGCTCGCACTGATGGACGCAGGTGTTCCGATCAAGGCGCCCGTTGCAGGTATCTCCTGCGGTCTGATCACCGAGGGTGAGAGATGGATGACCATGATCGACATTCAGGGCCTTGAGGACTTCTATGGCGACATGGACTTCAAGGTAGCCGGCACGCACAAGGGTATCACCTCCATCCAGATGGACCTCAAGATCGACGGTCTGACGCCCGAGATCGTTAAGGAAGCCTTCGCCGTTACCCACAAGGGTCGCGACTACATCATCGACGAGATCATGCTCAAGGCGATCGACAAGCCGAGAGCAGACGTTTCCGAGTTCGCCCCCAAGATGATCACCATGAAGATCAACCCCGACAAGATCCGTGAGGTCATCGGCACGGGCGGTAAGGTCATCCAGAAGATCGTTGCCGACACCGGCGCGAAGATCGACATTGAGGACGACGGTAGCGTTTACATCTCCGCTGTCAACCGCGACGCGGCTTATGCGGCACAGGAGATCATCGCAGGCATCGTATTTGAGCCCACCGTCGGCGCAACCTACGTCGGCAAGGTCACCCGCATTATCCCGATCGGCGCATTCGTTGAGTTTGCACCCGGTAAAGAGGGCATGGTCCACATCTCCAAGATCGCAAAAGAGCGCATCGAGAAGGTGGAGGACAAGGTTGAGGTCGGCCAGGAGGTCAAGGTCAAGTTCCTTGGCACCGACGAGAAGAACCGCATGAACCTTTCCATGAAGGACGCAGAGTGAATCACTTGAAAATCTGCGATTTTCAAGTGGTGGGACTCGTACACTCGCAGTGTATAAGGAACCTGCGGTTCCTAACGACCTAAAGGTCGCTCACCGTGACCGAGTCGTTATGGAGTAAAAAAGCCGGCACATGTCCGTCTTTTTTACAAATCAAAAATAAAAAAGGTTGGCTTTCAAAGCCAACCTTTTTGTTTATCCTATTCCCAGTAAAGCGAGGTGAAATCCGCGAGGGTGCCGCCGTTATTTTCGATGGTGAATACCGACTGCGTCGCCTTTGGCAGAATAACCAGAGCGCCTTCGTCGATCACGATGCGGAAGTGATAATCGTTGCCGGGCTTGGTCATCAGCACCGCCTTATCGGTGACGATAAGCGTTGCGCCGCGGGTCACGTGGATGGTATTCTGGTTGTTCTCCTGGAACAAGATCACGTCGTCAAACACAAGGTCGCTCTTGACGGTGAGCGTTGCGCCCGACGCCATCTTGAACGCGCAATTCGGGTTGGTCTCGGGTTCGGGATTCTTGTAATCGGTGCCCTCCCAAACCGAGGTATAGACCACAGGGCCGCTCGTTTCGGGGAAATCCCAGGTTCTTGCCACGTAGGACTTGCCCACGGGCACAATACGTCCGCCGCGCGGGATCAGGGAAGCAAGACCGCTTGTCAGCGAGCCGATCGACTTTTTGGGAGCCTTGGGCGAAAGGCCGTCGTTTGCATCGTTGCCGTTGGAATCGTGGAAGACCGCCTTCGGGTCGCCCGTGGGGATGGGGTCGGCAACCTCCTCGCCCGTATCCAGCACGGTCACGCCTTCGGCAACGGTGATCTCACCGTCACCCGTGATGCTGGAGAAGATACCGCCGCGGATGTCCGCCTTGCCGCCGTATTCGACCACGATGTTCCAGTAATACGGCTTCTTCGAGAGACAAACGACACTTTCGGTGATCGTCAGCTCGCCGCCGTCCTTGACGATGACGGTGTTCTGCGCACTCTCCTGGAAGAGGATGATATCGTCAAAGATCAGCGCGCTCTCGATGGAAAGGGTCTTGCCGCCGCCCATCTTGAAGCAACAGGCAGGATTGGACGCGGGAAGCGGATTTTTGTAATCCACACCGTCGTATACGCTCGTAAAGGTCACGGGGCCGTTGGTTTTCGGGAAGGTGTAGTCACTGCCGATGTAGGATTTGCCAACCGTGACGATGGTGCCGCCGTTCGGGATCATGGCAACGAGGTGCTTTGACATCGAGCCGAGCGACTTTTTGGGTGTCTCGGGCGAGAGACCGTCGTTGGTGTCCACGGCGTTGGAATCGTGGAACACCACCGACTCGCGCGCTGTCACCGTCGTCAGCATGCCGCATGCAAGCACAAGAATGAGCAGAAAAGTAAAGATCTTTTTCATAGAAACGCTCCGTTTCACTAAATTTCTACCTATATTGTAGCATCTCGCCCGCTTGCCGTCAACCAAAAATATGCGTGTTTTTCTACAGCAAAATTCCAAAGATGGTTTTGGCGAAAATTTACAAATTTTGCGTTTTTTTACGGAAACGGGTTTACAAGTGTCACAAAAGGTGATATGATAGATAGGGTTTTGAAAACCCCAAAAAATTTCATGGAGGTAGACTGTTTTGAAACTGATCTACAATGTAAACGACAGACCGAAGTTCGGTCAGCTGATCGTATTTGCGATCCAGCAGCTGCTTGCCATCATGGCGGCAACCCTCGTCGTACCGGTCATCACCAACAACGCCGTTGGTAGCGACATGCAACCCGCAGCGGCGCTCTTCGGTGCAGGTATGGGTACGCTCGTATACGTCCTTTTCACCAAAGCAAAGAGCCCCGTATTCCTCGGTTCGTCCTTTGCATTCCTCGGCTCCATGGCTGCGGCATTTGCCGGCGGTGTTTCCATGCAGCTCGGCTACCTCGGCCTGATCATCGGTGCGATCTTAGCAGGTCTTGTCTATGTGATCATCGCGGCGATCGTTAAGATCGCAGGCGTCAACTGGATCAACAAGTTGATGCCCACCGTTGTTATCGGCCCCACGGTTGCGATCATCGGTCTTTCGCTCGCAGGTAACGCTGTCGGCGACCTCAAGACGGCTCCCGCAGGCGGCGACTACCGCGTTGCGATCATCTGCGGTCTGACTACTCTCGCTGTGACCATGCTTGCCGCTACCTTCGGCAAGAAGATGGCTCGTCTGATCCCCTTCATTCTGGGTATCCTCGCAGGCTACGGCGTTTCGCTGATCTTCACCGTCATCGGCACTGTAGCAGGCATTGACGCACTCAAGGTCATCAACTTTGACGTATTCACCAACTGGCTCGCAGAGATCAATCTCTCCACCTTTGTTTCGATCCCCGAGTTCACCTTTGTCAAGGCATTCGGCGGCTTTGGCGAACTCAGCGGCGCCTACGTTGCATCCGTTGCGGTTGCATACGTTCCCGTTGCTTTCGTTGTATTTGCAGAGCACATTGCTGACCACAAGAACATCTCCTCCATCATTGAAAAGGATCTGCTCGAGGATCCCGGTCTCTCCCGCACCCTCCTTGGCGACGGCGTTGGCTCGATGGTCGGCGCGCTCTTCGGCGGCTGTCCCAACACCACCTACGGTGAGTCGGTTGGTTGCGTAGCCATCACCGGTAACGCTTCTGTTGTCACCATCATCGCTGCTGCGATCGGTGCGATCCTGATCTCCTTCCTTACTCCCTTCGTTGTATTCGTCAACTCCATCCCCTCTTGCGTAATGGGTGGCGTTTGCATGGCTCTGTACGGCTTCATTGCTGTCAGCGGTCTGAAGATGGTACAGAAGGTTGACCTCGAAAAGAACAGAAATCTGTTTGTCGTTTCGGTTATCCTCATTGCAGGTATCGGCGGTCTGTCCATCAGCTTTGGCAAGGTTTCCATCACCACCATCGCTTGCGCGCTGATCCTCGGTATTCTCGCAAACCTCATGCTCGCCCCTGCTGACAAAAAGGACGCAGAGTAATTTTTAAAAATTCACGGCAGACACGAAAGTGTCTGCCGTTTTTTTGCAGAAGATTTGCACCGCTTGTCTTTTTTCTTGCTCTACCTAAAAATTTCCTCTTGATTTCTCAAGGATATCCTGCTATAATAGGATTAGGAAGTATTCTTATTATCAGGAAAGGAGAACAGTATGAATACAAAACAAAAAACCCTTGTACTGGAAGTGGTGCGCGAGACCTGCGACCATCGCACAGCAGAAGAAATCTATATCGCGGCAAAGGCGCGTATGCCGCAGATCGCCATGGGCACCGTCTACCGCAACCTCGCACAGCTCGTCAGCGACGGTGTCGTGCGCAAGCTTGAGGTGCCGAACGGACCCGACCGCTACGACGGCTGTACCGAGTGCCATGAGCATTTGTTCTGTGACAAATGCGGCAGAGTGCTTGACGTATGGTGCGGCGACCTCAAAGGCGCGATCGAAAGTGCGACCGGACAAAAGCTGTCCTCCTACGCGCTCCAGCTCCGCGGCGTTTGCAGCGAATGTGCCGCAGGATAACTTTTTGGAGTAGCAGCAGCCAAGACAAAAGTTTTGGCTGCTTTTACTTTTATTTTACAAAAGCGCGATAACAAAGTTTACTTTTTCGAGATCTTCTAAAAATAGAAACCGAAAGGAGAAGAAGAAAATGAAAAGAATCGTATCGTTTGTTATCGTACTTTGTGTGGTATTGGCACTCGGTGCCTGCGGCAAAAGTGCCGTCACCACCGACGGATCCACCTCGATGGAAAAGGTCATCACCGCGCTGATCGGACCGTCGGGATGCGGCGATCCGGGACGAGGTCAAGGACAGATTGAAAAGCAGTGCTCTCGGTCTGTCGGGCGGGCAACAGCAAAGGCTTTGTATCGCGCGTGCGCTGGCGGTCGAGCCGGAGGTGCTGCTTATGGATGAGCCGACAAGTGCACTCGACCCGATCTCCACTTCTAAAATAGAAGTCCTTGCAACCGAGCTGAAAACGAGGTATACTATAATTATAGTCACACACAATATGCAGCAAGCGGTCCGCATTTCGGACAAGACCGCGTTTTTTCTCCTCGGCGAGGTTGTGGAATTCGGCGACACGCAAGAGCTGTTCTTTGCACCGAAGGATCCGCGCACCGAGGCTTACGTAACGGGGAGGTTTGGATAATGTACTTAGGGTACTGTATTTTGGAAGGAGGGGTAACATGATCTTTTGCATTGAGGATGACGAGGGCATCCGCAATATGATGGTGTACACCTTGAACGCCTCGGGGCTTACCGCCGAGGGCTACGGCGATGCGCAGGCGATGCGCGTTGCGATGGAGCAGACAACGCCCGACCTCATTCTGCTGGACATCATGCTACCGGGCGAGGACGGCATTTCCATTTTAAAATCGCTAAAAGCAGACAGCCGCACGGCGGGTATTCCCGTGATCATGGCGACCGCCAAGGGCAGCGAATACGACAAGGTCATTGGGCTGGATCTCGGCGCGGACGACTATCTGGCAAAGCCGTTCGGTATGATGGAGATGGTCGCGCGCGTCAAAGCGGTGCTCCGCCGCGTCACGCCGCACGTCGCGGATACGCTCTCGGTCGGTGGCATCACTCTGCGCCCCGACGCACATATCGCCACAGTCGGCGAGGAGCGCATCCACCTCACACGCAAGGAATATGAGCTTTTGCAACTGTTTTTGAAGAATCCCGGACGTGTGTTCACCCGCGAGCAATTGCTTACCACCGTGTGGGGAGACGATTTTCTCGGGGAAACACGCACCGTAGACGTACATATCGGCACCCTGCGCGCCAAGCTCGGCGCTGAGGGGGACTGTATCGAGACCGTGCGCGGCGTCGGTTACCGTTTGGAGGTCCCTGTATGACAAATAAGATCTTTCGTGCGATCTGCTTTGTCGCAACGGGAGTGTTGCTTGCGGCGATCCTGCTCTTTATGGGCGTGCTGTACGGCTATTTTTCGGAACTGCAACTCGAACAGCTCGCCTCCGAAACGCGCATCTGCGCACAGGGCGTAGAGCAAAGCGGAGCGACGTTTTTTGACGCCCTGGACACGGGCGACGTGCGCGTGACGTGGGTCGCCGCAGACGGAAGCGTGCTTTACGACAGCAAAAAGGACGCTGAAACCATGGAAAACCACGCCGAGCGCGAGGAGATCGCGGAGGCATTGGAGGGCGGTAGCGGCGAAAGCATCCGCTATTCGGACACACTGACCACGCATAACATCTATTCGGCACAGCGGCTCACGGACGGGACGGTCATCCGTCTTTCAAGCGAACAACGCAGTTTCGTTACGCTGATACTCGGCATGCTGCAACCGATCGCACTGATCCTGTTTGTTGCAGTCATTGCCGCACTTCTGCTTGCCTCGGGGCTTTCCCGCCATATCACACAACCGCTCAACACGCTGAATCTGGACGACCCGCTTCAAAACGAAGGCTACGACGAGCTCGCACCGCTTCTGCGCCGCATCGACATGCAACAAAAGCAGATCCGCGCACAAAAGGAGGAACTGCGCCGCCGTCGCCGCGAGTTTGAAACGCTGACCGCAGGCATGCACGAGGGACTTGTGTTGCTTGGCAAGGGCGGTCATATTTTAAGCATCAACCCTGCCGCTGCCGCAGTGCTCGGCGCGGATGCGGACAGCGTGGGCATGGATATGCTCACGGTCTGCCGCCTGCCCGCCTTTGCGGAGTTCCTTGCCCGTGCCGAGCGCGGCGAGCGCTGTCGCACCGTGCTTACGCTCGCAGAGCATGAATATGCCTTTACAGCCGACCCCGTTCTGCTTGCAGACGAGGTGCTCGGCGTGGTTCTGCTGATCGAGGACGTCACCGAGCGCGCCGACGCGGAAAAAATGCGCCGCGAGTTCACTGCCAACGTCTCGCACGAGTTGAAAACGCCCCTGCAAACGATCTCCGGCTGTTCGGAGCTGTTGGCAAACGGCATCGTCAAACCCGAGGACGTCGGCACGTTCGGCATGCAGATCCACACCGAAGCGCGCCGCATGATCACACTGGTGGAGGACATCATCCGGCTTTCCCATCTGGACGAAGGCGCGGAAGAAGTCGAGCGCGAGCGCTTCGATCTGTGGCAGACGGTATCCGCAGTCGTACGATCGCTGACCGAAACCGCCGAGCGGCAGGGCGTGACCCTGACCTTGCGCGGCGAAACGACCGAGATCGACGGCGTGCCACAGCTTTGCTCGCTTTTAGTGCAAAACCTCTGTGACAACGCCATCAAGTACAATCGCGAGGGCGGCAGTGTGACCGTCCGCGTCTCCGCCGAGGGCGGCTACGCCGTGCTTTCCGTGGCAGACACGGGCATCGGCATTCCCGTTTCCGACCGCGAGCGCGTGTTTGAACGCTTCTACCGCGTGGACAAGAGCCGCTCCAAAAAAGTGGGCGGAACGGGGCTCGGACTTTCGATCGTCAAGCACGCCGCAAAGCTCCACGACGCCGAGATCGAGCTGGAAAGCACCGTGGACGTCGGTACCACCGTCACCGTGCGTTTCCCGTTGGTAAAATAGCAGATCCCACACATACAAAAAGCACCAAGTTCGTTAGAACTTGGTGCTTTTTACGTTTATTTCACGATCTGCATTTCGGGTGCCTTGTAGGCGGCGCGGTTGACCGTTTCGGGATCGCGGTATGTAGGTACGATCTCGTGCAAAAGCGCCTTGACGCGCTCGCTTCCGATCTCGCTGTCCTCACGGCACAGCTCGCGCAGGCGACCGACGGTGACATCCATTTGCTCGCGCGTGTACGGGGTGTCGTGTTCCACGAAGATCAGCTCGTTTTCGGTCTTGGAGAGCGACTCGGTCTTGATGAGCAGCTCCTCATAGAGCTTTTCGCCCGGTCGCAGACCGACCTCGATGATATCAATATCCTTGTAAGGCTCCAGTCCCGAGAGACGGATCATATTCTCGGCAAGATCGAGGATCTTGACCGGCTTGCCCATATCGAGCACGAACAGCTCGCCGCGTTTTGCCATCGCGCCTGCCTGCATCACAAGCTGGCTTGCCTCGGGAATGGTCATAAAGTAGCGGATAATGCGCTTGTCGGTCAGCGTGACGGGACCGCCGCTCTCGATCTGGCGGCGGAACAGCGGAATGACCGAGCCGTTGGAGCCGAGCACGTTACCGAAACGGACGGCGGCAAACGCGGTCTTCGACTCGGTGCGGCACTGCACGATCATTTCGCACAGACGCTTGGTTGCCCCCATAACGTTCGTGGGATTGACCGCCTTGTCGGTCGAGATCAGAATAAACTTTTCACAGCCGTACTTTTCGGCGGCATTGGCGGTATTGTACGTACCGAGACAGTTGTTCTTGATCGCCTCGGTGCCGCTGTGCTCCATGAGGGGCACGTGCTTATGCGCGGCGGCGTGGAACACGATCTCGGGACGGTAGTATGCAAACACGTTTTCGAGACGGGCAACGTCGCGCACCGAGCCGATCTCGACGACAAGGTCCAGCGACGTGCCGTACTCACGGCGAAGCTCCTGCTCGATGTCGTAAGCGTTATTCTCATAAATGTCAAAAAGGACGAGCTTGCGGGGGGCAAGCTTTGCGACCTGGCGGCAGAGTTCGCCGCCGATGGATCCGCCGCCGCCCGTGATGAGCACGGTGCGATCACGGTAAAAGCCGCCCGCCTCCTCCCCGACGACCTTTAAGGAATCGCGGAAAAGCAGATCCTCGATGCGCACCTCACGCAGGGTACGCTTGGCATTCTTATCGGGTGCGGCACTCTCCTTGAACGGAAAGTCGTAGAGCTTGATGGCACAGCCGCTCTCCCCGTAGAAGGTGATGAGATTCTGCACCGAGGCGCTGTCCAGCTCGGGCAGAGCGATAACGATCTCCTGCACAGGCATCGCCTTCAGTTTACCGATGACCTTTTCATCCGCCGCAAGCACAGGCAGACCGCAAACGCGGCTACCGATCTTGGCAGGGCTGTTGTCAATAAAGCAGATCGGCTTATAACGGGATTTCGGACCGTACATCAGCTCCTCCGCAAGCATCGAGCCCGTGTTGCCCGCACCGACGATGGCAACGCCCGTTTTATGCAGGGTGTCAAGCGACAGGTTCAAGTGGCGATACTGCTGCTGATAGCAAAAACGCATCGAAAGCGACATCAGCGAAAAGGTCATGGTCACCGCGACCGACTGCCAGATGCCGATGTAGATATAGTTTGTCAGATAGCATATACCCGTACCGATCGCCCCGCCGACAAGGTCGGCAATGACCATAACGAGGTAGGCGCGGGAATTTGCAAATCGCCATACGTTGTTGTAGGTCGACGCGGCAAAGCGTGCGCCAAAGATGGAAACGTACAGGATCAGAAAAGTGATGACATTTTCCGAAAGCTCACGTTGTACACTGCTGGTACTGTAGTTTGCCGCAATGGCAGCACCCCAGAACACGACGGAAAACAGCAGGGAATCCAGAAAGATCAGGATCAGCTTTCTGCTTTTCAAGAGATGCATAAACGTTATTCTCCTTGGTCGGATTTTTGTTTGGCATTTGGTTTTTCAAGAGTTGCGAGCAGATGCACCGCCGTGCGGAGCAGATCGTTTGCCGTAAGGTGCGCGGTGCGGAAAATGCTCTCCTCCTGCGTGCGGACGGCAAAATGATCGTCGATCGCGAGGATCGCGGTGCGCTTATTTGCCAGGATAGCGGCGTGCTTTTCGCGCAAAGCCTCCATCGTCAGCATGCCTGCGCCGCCGTTTTTGATGCCTTCCTCCAAGAAGAGGACTGCGGCAGGGGCGGTAGGCAGGAGCGATGCGATCCTTGCCGCGGGAGCGGCATAGGGCTTGAGCGTTTCAAGCAGGATGATGCCGCAGGGGATGCCCTGCTTTGCAAGTTTGTCGGCGGCGGCCATCGCCTCGTGTACGATGCGTCCGTAGGTCACGATGACGACCTTGTTTTTCTGTCGATCGGTAAAGTCGGCGTGCGCCACCGTGTCGGTGTCGCCGCCCGCAAAAAAGCGTTCGGTGATGCGCGCATCCTCCTTCGCGTTCGGGTAGCGGATCGCGATGGGTGCCGCGGTATGCAGGCTTGCCGCAAGGAAGCGGTCGAGCGAAGCGAAAGTCGCGGGCGCGAACAGGAAAAGTTCGGGCACGGAGGAGAGGAAGGAAACGTCGAAAATGCCGTGATGCGTGGGTCCGTCGCCGTCTGCAAGCGCGGCGCGGTCCACAAGGATACGCACGGGAAGCTTTTGCAGGGCGACGTCGTGCAGAATGTTGTCGTAACTGCGCTGTAGGAAGGTGGAATAGATCGCGACGTACGGCTTCATCCCCGCGGCGGCGAGACCCGCCGCAAAGGTGAGCGCATGGCTCTCGGCAATGCCGACGTCAAAGAAGCGATCGGGGTATTCCTTTGCAAAGCGGGAGAGGCCTACGCCCTCCTGCATGGCGGCAGTGATGGCACAGACGGTGTCATCCTGCTTTGCCAACGCGCAGAGCGTGTCGCCGAAATGTTGGGAGAAATTCCCGCTGTAGTCACTGCCCACCTGATGGTAGGCACTCGGATTCTCCTCGGCGGGAGCATAGCCCTTCCCTTTTTTGGTGCGGAGGTGTACGACCGCGCACTCGGGGATGGTCTTTGCCTCCTCCAGCAGTGCCTTGACGGCGGCGTAGTTGTTGCCGTCCACAGGACCGAGGTGGACAAGCCCGAGCCCCTCGAAGTAGCTCGTCCCATAGAACGCGCCCTTGATGCGTTGCTTTCCCCATTTCATGGCGCGGAGTAGCGGGCGACCGATGAGCGGAAGCTTTTGCAAAACGCTTGCGGTCTTTCGCTTGAAGCGGAAATAGCGTCCCGAGGAGCGCACGTGCGCAATATGGCCTGCGAGCGTGCCGCGGTTGCGGGAGATGGACATCTCATTTTCGTTTAAGATAATAATGAGGGGGAGATGCGGGTCACAGTTATTGAGCGCCTCGTGCACCATGCCGCCCGTAAACGCGCCGTCGCCGAGCACGGCGATGGTGTAATTGTCTCTGCCGAGCAGACGGTCCGCCTCGGCAAAGCCGAGCGCGGCGGAAACCGAAGTGGAGGCATGTCCCGTGCCAAAGGCGTCAAAATCGCTTTCGCCGCGCTTTTCAAAGCCGGAGATGCCGCCGCCCTTGCGCAGGGTGGAAAAGCGATCCTTGCGGTCGCTTAAAATTTTATGTACGTAGCTCTGATGACCCACGTCAAAGATCACGCGGTCATGCGGCAGATCGAACACACGGTGGATCGCCACCGAAAGCTCGACCGCGCCGAGGTTGGAGGCAAGGTGTCCACCCGTGTGGGACACGTTTTCCACAAGGAACCGGCGGAGCTCCTCGCAAAGGGCGGGGATCTTTTCATCGGGGATGGCACGAAGGTCATCTTCGCCGTTGATCGTGTCGAGCAGGGGATAATTTTGCTGTTCCTCCATTGCGGGACCTCCTTTCTTGCACTTTTGCACAAATTTCAAATCGGAATTTTTACGCTTTGCCTAAAGCGTAGAAAAAGCACTTTTTTCAAAATAGCTCTTGACAAGAGTTTTCCACATTATTTTTGGGGAAAATGTGAATAAATGAATATCAAAACCCCTTGTAACTACGGGAAATATTCATCAGATTCGGGAAATATTCAAAGTTTTCCACAATTTGCACCGAATTTAAAGTGGAAAAAGTGGAAAACCCGTTTTTGGGTAGGATGAACAAACCGGTAGCTTGTCAATGTTTTTTTGACGGATTTTTGTTGTCTGTTTTTGTATTTTTTATAGGTACCCTATAGGTTGAAGAACTTTTTATCCAGGGAGCGGAACTGGATCGCCTCGGCAATATGCGTTGCGCAGATCTCTTCGCTCCGATCCAGATCGGCGACCGTTCGGGAGAGGCGCAGGACCTTGTCGTAGCCGCGCGCGGACATGCCGAGCGCATCAAACGCCTGCCGCAAAAGCGTGCTCGCCGCGTCCTCCATTTTGCAGTACAGCTCGATCTCCTTGGTGGTCAGATCGGCGTTTCGGCGGAAGGGCAGACCGTTTCGCTCGGCACGCGCCCTTGCAAAGTCCATTGCCGCGATCACACGTTCGCGGATCGTCGCCGAGGGCTCCTCACTCGCCGTGGAGGCGCTGAGCGCCGCAAAATCTACGGGCGGTACCTCCAGTTGAATATCCATGCGGTCCAGAAGCGGTCCGCTGATGCGCGAAAGGTATTTCTGAATATCCCCTTTCTTGCAGGTACAGGGCTTTGTCGGGTGCGAATAGTAACCGCAACGGCAGGGGTTCATCGCCGCGATCAGGGTAATGCTCGCGGGATAGGTCACCTTGGCGGCGGCGCGGGTGATGGTCACCTGCCTGTCCTCAAGCGGTTGACGCAGGGATTCCATCGTAGTCTTTGCATACTCGGGCAATTCGTCGAGAAAGAGTACGCCGCCGTGAGCAAGCGAAAGCTCGCCCGGCTTGGGATTGGCTCCGCCGCCGACCAGACTGACCGCACTCATGGTATGGTGCGGCGAACGGAAGGGGCGATTCACGATCAGGGGCGTGTCCTCGCGGAGCATGCCTGCGATCGAATGGATCTTGGTGGTCTCGATCGCCTCGTCAAAGGAAAGAGGCGGCAGAATGGTGGAAAATCGCTTTGCAAGCATCGACTTACCCGTGCCGGGCGGGCCGATGAGCAATACGTTGAGTCCGCCTGCGGCGGCGATCTCCAGTGCGCGCTTGGCGTGGCGCTGTCCCTTGACCTCGCAGAAATCTACGGGAAAGGTCACACGACCGCGCGTAAAGATCTCGGTATCAAATGCGATCGGCGCGATCGGCTCCTCGCCGCGCAGATGGCGGACGAGCTGTAAAAGGTCGCGCACGGGGTAAACGGTCATATCGGGCACGGCACTTGCCTCCGCCGCGTTTTCGGCGGGAACAAAGATCTCGGTGCGCCCGTGTGCCTTGGCGGCAGAGCACATGCAGAGAACGCCGTTCACAGGGCGAAGTTCGCCCGAAAGCGAAAGCTCACCGACAAAGCACCGCTTGTCCATCCCCTCACTCGGCACGGTGCCGCCGACAGCAAGGATGCTGATGAGCATCGCAAGGTCGTAGGAGGAGCCCTCCTTACGGCGGTTGGCGGGTGCGAGGTTTAAAATGATCTCCATCGAGGGAAAACGGAGGGCACTGTTGGTGAGCGCGGCGCGGATGCGTTGCTCCGCCTCCTTGACCGCGGTATCGGCAAGACCGATGATGGCAAGAGCAGGCATTTTCTTTTGTGCACTGCATTCCACGGTAACTTCAAAGCCGTCGATACCGAGCAGTGCGGCAGTGTAAACCTTAGCAAGCATTACCGTTTTCTCCTGGATGATCATTTTGACAGTTATAATTATTATAGCATATATGTATGAAAATGTAAAACACTTTTTCAAAATTGCAAGAAAATGACAGCAAAAACGCAGTCCGAATGGACTGCGTTTTCTCTTATTTTGCTTCTTCTTCCTTTTTCTTCTGCAGCTTCGTGAATACACGGAGCACAACGAAGATGGTGAACGCCACGATCAGAAAATCAATGACGGTCTGGAGGAAGTTGCCGTATTTGAGTGCATTCTCGGCGGTAACGACCGCGCCTGCCTCATCCAGAACAGCTTCCTTAATGACCCATTTCCAGTCTGTGACGCTGAGTCCGCCCATCAAAAGACCGACCAGAGGCATGATGATATCGTTGACGAGCGAGGTCACGATCTTGTTGAACGCGCCGCCGACAACAACGCCGACCGCCATGTCCACAACGTTGCCCTTAGAAACAAAAGCCTTAAAATCTGCAGAAAACTTTCCCATGATACTGTCCTTTCCGGCAAAAGCCGCATAGAGTTACCTATATTATAAAGGCTGTGTCGAAAAATGTCAACAAAAAAGAGAACGGCACGGTGGAAAACCGTGCCGCCAAGGAGAACGGGTGGCATCGGCGCACCTTCCCGCATGGTGCGCTATCTGCCGCGGCATCGGGGGATACCGCAACTGATGTTCTGTCAAACCCAATACTGTTTTACCATAATTTGGATGTCGAAAAACCAAGAACTTTGTCCGCATGTAAAAAAATTTTCAAAAAAGAGAAAAAAAGCGCTCCCCCGCGAGAATTTGTAGTTTAGCGCTCGCGCTCAAATTTCATTTCGCCAAGCCGCTCCTCGATCAGATCCTCCATGGTATATAGCCGCGGGGGTCTCCCCTGCAAAAAGCGCGCCGCGGCAAGTGCGCCGCGCGCAAACAGCTCGCGCGTTTCGGCACGGTGCGTCAGGGTGAGCGTTTCGCCCTGTGCAAGAAAATGCACCGTGTGCTCTCCAACGATACTGCCGCCGCGCAAAGTGTGTATACCGATCTCCCCGCGGTGACGCCCGCCGCGGCTACGGCGGTCATAGACGTATTCGCCGCCGCGGCGGGCGGCGCGCACAAGATCGGCAAGGTAGAGTGCCGTCCCGCTCGGCGCGTCTTTTTTGGCGGCATGGTGCATCTCCGCAATCTCCACGTCGCCGTCGGTGGCGGCGGCAAGCAGGGTGCAAAGGCGACCGAGCAGATGTACACCGACCGACATATTGCGACTTTCGAGAATGGGGATCTCCCTTGCCGCTTCGGCAATTTCGGCATAGTGGGTATCGTTGTAGCCCGTGACGGCAAGCACGGCGGGAATGCCGCGCGCACGGCAAAAGGACAGTACCTCGAAAAGCGCCTCGGGGGCAGAAAAATCCACGACCCCGTCGCAAGGCGCATCCGCGGCAAGGTCGGAAAGCGCGCGCAGACAGGGCGCGCCCGTCGCGCGGACGTCGACCAGCACCGCCGCCTCGGCACCGAACACCCGCACACATTCCCGCCCCATTTTTCCAAGTGCTCCCGAAATTGCAAACCGCATATACTCACCTCTCGGAAAAATATATGCAAAAAGCAGAAAAGTATGAAAAGCCACGGGATCAGGGACCCACAAGGTCTCGCGGAGCATGAGAAATGTATTTGCCTGCAAGGGGGCACTGAGGGATTCGCCCGCCTGCGGGCGGAGCGGTGGCGCGGGAAAAACTGCCACCGGCAGTTTTTCTTACACGCGCCCTTCGAATCCCTCGTGCGCAGACAAAAAGCCAGCCCCCACAAGGGGGGACTGGCTTTTTTGTGTAATCCCAACACTATAGATGCCACGGTGTTTTTTCAAAAACAGGATTCATGCATTCAATTTGTACTCCGGTACTTAGAATGCTTGCCGCAATGCACCCATTAAAGTTTACCAAAATACAGCGTAGCTGTTTTCAATACGAGAAATCTCATCCTTGAGCAAGGCATTCATACTTTCCAAGTCGAACACGCGGTAATCCCAAGGTTGCGCTCGATCTCGGTAAAAAATTGGCTCGACAGTTCTACCGATGCAGTCGATTTGATCAACCAATTCCGCAAATACATCTGGTGACGTTTCATCGAGGATACCACGTCCCGCCCCCTTGACTATGCGCGGGTACCGTCTACCGCTGCCGCGTGCCATATCATCAACTGCTACAACTTCCAACTCAAAAGTCTGTGTGGTTCCGTAGTCATAGTTCATCTGAAGCATGGAACCAACCTGTAGGCCCAACTGGCACAGATCAAACTCAGCCATATCTTTTGAATCCACACATACATCTTCGCTTGGGATTCTATAACGGGTGTTGGCGAAAAGGAACTCAAACATATGACTTGCTGTTGTATCAAAAGCGGCCAGTACCAAGTATCCTAATTGATTCAGTCTATAATTTGAGGATACCTCTACCTCACGCCAAATGCGTTCATTATGACCATTATAGGAGATGTGTAGTGTATATACTTTTGTAGCCATGTATGATTCCTCCAATCAACACAAGAGTGGAAACAATCGATCCTGTTGGCAGTATACACCTATTAAACCCCTTTTGCAATTCAGTCTTTAAGTTTTCACTTTATGATCCGGTGAAAGTATGCTATGCTTAGGAAAAATGCACCTGCAACGCTCCGTTGACAAAAAGAAACGGTGTGATGGTGGTCAAAATGCCACCTATCGTGTACGCTAATAGTTGAAAGGAGGCGATGGTTATGACATTAGGCCAGCGCATACAAGAACTGAGAAAACAGCGTGGAATGTCCCAGGAAGCTCTTGGCGATGCACTGGGTGTTTCCCGACAGGCGGTATCAAAGTGGGAGGGCGATAACGGTATTCCTGAACTGGATACCCTCATTGCCATGAGCCGCCTCTTTGAAGTAACTGTCGGTCAGCTTCTTGGTGTCGAAGAAGCTGCTAAACAAGAAGGTGAGACCGCATACGAAGCGGACGAAAATCAAGAAGATCAAGTCGAAGCTGTCCTCCGTCGCTATGTGGAGCAGACAACTAAGAAGGATGAACGTTCTTGGTTTGAGCGTTGGGGCAAAACTGTAACAGAGGCAATTGTAGTGACAACGGTTTTTGTAGTGATGCTTTCCATGCTCCTCTCTCTGCGCAGTACAGTGAAGCTCCTGCAAAGTGATTTATCGAGACTTCAGGTCGATGTGTCCAACAATCAAAGTAATCTCACCGGTACGATCCGCAACACGATTTACGATGTTCTGGCGGAGGAAGCAAATCTACTGAGCACCTTTGACTGGGAGATCGTGGATTTTGACCTCGATAATCAGACTGCCACTCTGCGCTTCGATGCTACGATGAAAGAATATGCCGCAGGAAGTAAACTGCAGTTCTGCACAGCTTGGAAGAAAGTCGATGATACCGAAGGCAAAACAGACGGCGATTGGGTTGGTGGCCCCAACTTCCAATCTGAGATCACACTTCCTCTAAACTACAACACTGTGATTAGTATTCGTGTCGAGGATGCGGACGGCAATATCAAGGAGCAGGTAATGCAGACACCGCTTTATGAACTTCATCCCGACAATTTCCATCTGTATGCTCGCAATCTGATCACGCCGTTTGCAATAACCACGAAAGGTTTTGGTATCACATCACAAACTGCAAAGGCAGAACAGGCATATATCGTAATTGAGTCTATTTTCCCCGACTTCTTCTGGCCTGAAAAGGCAGAGGTAACTGCGTATGTGAACGATGTCGCGGTCATGAGCGAGGTTATGACCATTACTCCCTCTGGACGAGAAAAACAGGTATTTAATGCCTCCATTAAAGATACCTACTATGACCTTACGCTTGAGAACGGAGATACGCTGGAAATCGTGCTTGTAGTGACCGATAACCTCGGTCGTACAGAGCAGTTCACTACTGAATCTATGAGTGTGCAAGACGGAGAGCTTCAGCGCAAGCCTGCTGCAGCACCAGTAGCACCTATAGGCAACTAAAGGATGGATTTACAAAAGCCCGCTTTTCGAATGCTACGACGAAAAGCGGGCTTCGTTTGTCCTTTGGCGGTCGGTATATTCGCTCCGGTGACGCAGGATCTCGATAAAACGTCCACAGGGGGCAACGGCCTTTCGCAATCAGGACATGCGGGTCTTTGTGTGTGGGTATGATGCTCTGTCTGTTTGACGGCTGCTCCTTATCAATCAGTGTTTGCTCTTCCGTGGTTTCAGCTGCGCAGAGCTCTGCTACTGTATCAGCAGAATATCCACTAAGGTGTTCTTCGTTTTGAATCATTTGCAGCAAAGTGTTTTTCGTCCACCCATAAAGGGCAACACGCCTTATGTACCAGACACGTTCCTGCATGCTTAATTCAGCTTCCAAAATGACAACATTTTGAGTCCATCCAATCTGCATAGCAAGTTCGAGTGCATTGTTACTCTGACTGTAGGTGCGGTAGAACTCACGCATCCGTCGAAGGTTTCTGGGAGAAAAGCCGTAGATGTCGGGATAGCGTTCCTGCAGATATTCTGCGGCGGCAACAGCAGCGCCTTTCTCTTCCCTGGTGCTGACGGCCTGACCAATCAACGTGTACAATTTCATTTGTGCAGGCATGCCGGCAAGAGCTTTGTCCAACAATTCATACATTTCGCTATAATCAACAGGTTTACGGATATTCATGGCTTTCTCCTTTCTGACGTAGTAACGTCGATTTTTCAAGGCAAAGAAAAACACAGTCAGGTTGACCGTGTTTTTCTTCACTTTGATTCAATCAATGGGGATGACATATTCCCAGAGCATAACATGCTTATCATCAATTTTACGGTTATCATGGTAGTGACCAAACAGCCAATAATTGTACTTGGTGCGTTTCTTCACTTTTTCAAGGAAATCCGTTAACGGATCGGGCGTATATGTAGGCGCAATTTCTCCAACCACACTTGTTGGAGCACAATGGGTAATGATGAAGTCTACTTCCCAGTTCGCATTCCTCAGTGATTTCAATGCTTCTTTATACTCGGCATCGGTCGGCAACTCCTCCGGCCACCAGTTTTCGTGGAGGACACGAAAGTTTGCATTCCGTTTCCTGAGCGCTTTGCGTTTTTCTTTGTAATCAGGGTCGCAAGGGTCAAGGATTCCGTCTTCAATATCATGACTCTTGGCTCCACCCATGGTGAAAAATTTGTTATTGTCAATTGTAAAGACCTGACCACGTGTCAGGTGAAGGATGTTCGGCCTGATCCGCTGCACCTTGCCTCCATTCCAAAATTCTAACGGGTAGTCTTTCAGAAGGTCAAAATTATCATGGTTGCCATCTACCCACAGAGTGGTCCAGGGTTTTGCATCCAGCCAGTCCAACCAATGCTTGTCTATTGCAGAGTTGTTCCATACACCGCCGAAATCACCACAGATGATTACATAGTCATCTCTGTCCATTTTATATTGTTCCGGGAAATGCTCAGTGGAAAACCTCAGAAAGTTTCCGTGCGTATCACCGGTTGCGAATATCATTTGTTTCACCCTTTCTCATTTTAGAATCTCCTGCGTAATTTCTACGCCGCCGCGCAGATACACAATAATCTCATCAGCAGATACCACTTTGACCGTGTCTACCAGCTGACGAATGGTAGGCTCGTCCCATTCGATAAGTTCAGCAGATGCGTTTTCCATCGCTATCATCGCATTTGTTATGTACTGATGGGCATCAGTATTTTCTCTATTTTGTTCCTCAATAACCTTTTTCTGTTCCTTCAGCGAGGTCGTTTCATCTACAATGACTTTGAACTGTTCTGTGTAGATTTCAGCTCCGTCCTCAGCTGCCTTGGCTAACAGCATTTGGAATCTGTTGTTCAGCTCATCCAGCTTACTGTCGATTTCAGCGATAGTCATGCTTCCCCCTGGAAGTTTAAGCAGTTCCAGTTCCATCGCACCTGAGATCTGACGGATTAGTGTTGACTTCTTGCTCATTGCGGAATTGATTGCTGCCAGGATACTCTTCTGCAGGGATTCCTCATCCATCGTGGGTGACTGGTGACAGTACTTCGTGCCGTAATCCAATCGACTGACACAGCGCCATACCACACGCTTTTTCCCATTCTTGCACCATGTGCATCGGCGATAGAGTGTGCCGCATTCACCGCACACCAGACGCTCGGACAGTGCGTACTTGCTGGAATACGACGCCATACCGGTAGGGGCATTTTTCTTTGAAGGACTTTTACCAGCGCTTCTGCGTGCCATTTCGGTCTGTACTGCATCGAAGGTTTCTCGACTGACGATTCCTTCATGATGATTCTGGACTAAGTACATCGGAAGCTGGCCGGTGTTCTTGATGACCTTTCTGCTGATGCAGTCGCTGATATAGGTTTTTTGGAGCAGAACATCTCCGCAGTATTTTTCATTTGTCAGGATGTTACGAATGGATGAGAGAGTCCATTCGGTTTCGCCCGATGCATTGAGAATGCCCTCCGCTTCCAGCTTGTCTTTAATCATGCGGAGACTTGCCCCAGCTAAGTACTGATTGTAAATATCCTGTACGACTGCTGCCTGGTCTGGAATGATTTCGGGGTTTCCGTCCTCACCACGTTTGTAAGCGTAGAGTTTTTTATACTGGATGATGGCTTTACCTTCACGCATGGCCTGCCGTTTACCCCAGCGCACGTTCGCAGAGATTGACTCGCTTTCTGCCTGGGCGAAGGCTCCCATCATGGTGATGAGGATTTCGCTGTCAGTCTCTAAGGTGTTGATATTCTCTTTTTCGAAGATCACTGCGATGCCCAAGTCCTTCAGGACACGAATATAGTTCAAGCAATCCACTGTATTTCGAGCGAAGCGGGAGATTGACTTGGTCAGAACAATATCGATTTTATTCTTTTTACAGAGCTTGATCATGCGAAGGAACTCAGGGCGCTTTCGAGCAGAAGTGCCGGTGATGCCCTCATCGGCGAAGATGCCAGCCATCGTCCACTCACGGTTTTTCATGATGTAGTCTGTGTAGTAGTTCTGCTGTGCTTCGTAGCTGGTGAGCTGCTCTTCTTCGTCCGTAGAGACTCGGCAGTAGGCAGCTACACGGAGCTGCCGCCGTATTTCCTGCGACGCTTCAGTCTCTGGCCTTGCAGGTATGGTGATTACCTTTGGTGGTCCCTCTCTCATGGGAACATACTCCTTTCTATGATCTGTCCGTTTTTCAGTTTTAGGCAGACTGTTCTGATTGTGATTTTCAATACTCTTGCAACGCACTTTTGCAGAAGCACATCATCGAGTTCGTTCGCTGGTTCCGCTTCCTGTAGTAAGCCCTGGATGCGAATCGTTTCATATTCTTCGGAGGCAATACATGCATACTCTGCTGTTGCTATCTCATATATCAATTGATTTGCCAGCTCTTCATTGATGGGCTGTTGCAGCATGATATCATCCAGTTTTTCTCGAAGGGTTCTCAGACGTAACTGGTCATGACTTTCTGTGTGTATTGCATGGACTAACATTGGGTGTTCTATCAGTCCATTTAGAAGGAACAACACTTGACGTTCGATGTTGGGTGTGATTTTTCCGTCGCAAAGCTTGCGGAGAGCCCTTATAGCTGGAGAGTTGTCGATGTCAGTTTTTTTGTCTGCACGCAGTTTTGAGACCGCATCAAATTGTTCTTCTGTAATGATACTGGGGAAAGGTGCTATACCTGTGTATCGTTTATTTTCAAGGATTCGAGCGACCATATTTTTATTCCACGCTCGATCAGCCTCATATTGGACTCCAGATTCTCTCAGTTTGTCGGCTATTGCTTTATAAGACTCACCATGCAGATACCTGTCGTATATCATTTGTACGCACCGGCGTTCTTCCGGCTTATGGACGAAGATGCCTTGCTGCATTGTGTAGCCGAAGGGGATTCTCCGGTTTCCCACCTATCTCACCGTCCTTTCTATTGGCTCTTTAAGTTCAAGTCCGTTTTTCAGACAGAACCGTATGCAATCGCAACTGTCAACTATGATTCTCTCTACGAGGTCATCAAATATGCCTTCATCAAATTCTGATAAAAGTGCGGGACCACCATCGATAACTTCCATAATGGCCTTAGTTGTATCTATGGCTTCATCCCTTTCGGTATCTAACAGCCGTTCTTTTGCGAGCTTTGTTGCTCGTATTTGCTCAGCCAAGCTGTTTGATTGAGATATAAAAATATCAGAATCAACCAACCCCTGCTGTTTCAGCGTAGTGAGTAGTTGATTCTGACTGGTAAGTTCTGATATTTTCTTGTTAAGCTCAATGACGTCAGTACTCCAGAGCATTCTGCGGTTTCGAATAGTCTGAAGGCTTGAGAGCATGTTTCCGAGAATTGGCTGTCCCTGATTTTTGAGTTTGAAATACATGCGCATGAACGCCATATGTATTTCGGTTTCGGGGATCTGCGTCATTGTGCATGCTTGTCTATCCCTATCATGGGTTACACAAGTCCAAAACACCTTGTGGTCGTTGCCTTTTTTTCTAAAGGAACTGCCACATGTACCGCATGTGAGTTTTCTGGTTAGTATAGCAGTTTCAGTTTGCTCATGGCCATATTTTTCTTTTCTCTTTTGGAAGAGTTCCTGTGCGGCTTGAAATACCTCTTTTGTGATGATGGCCGGATGAGTGCTTTCAGCATAGTATTGCGGCTGTTGTCCGTGATTCCGTACCCGCTTGAAAGGCAGTGCGCCTGTCGTATACTGCTTTTGCCACAGGGAATCGCCAGTATATCGCTCGTTGGTAAGGATATATGATACCGTGCTCCGTTGCCACTTACGATCTACTCCAGCAGTCGGATGCTGCGACAGGGATTTAGCGATTGTATCGCAACCCAATCCAGATAGGTAATCCGCAAATATCTCGCAGACGATCCGAGCTCTTTCAACATCGATTTCCATTTTTCCATCAATCATTGTGTATCCATATGGAACGGAGGATGGAACATAAGCACCGCTTTGCATCCGTTTCTGATAGCTCCATCGCATATTGCCAGAGATGGATTCGCTCTCGGCCTGTGCGAAGGATGCGAAGAGAGCCGTCATCATCTCGCCGGACATTGTGGCGGTATCGATGTTTTCTTTCTCGAAGTAGATACTGACACCAAGCAATTTCAGTTCTCGAATGGACTCCAAGCATTCTTTGGTGTTTCGTGCGAAGCGGGAGATAGATTTAACCAGTATGCGGTCGATTTTTCCACGTCTGCAGTCTGCAAGTAATCTTTTGAAATCCTCTCGCTTTTCAACGGAAGTTCCTGTAATACCCTCGTCTGCATAGATGTCCACCATCGACCAATTGTCTTTGGCGGAAATCAGAGAAGTGTAATACTTGTTCTGTGCTGCGAAGGAGTTGAGCTGGTCATCGGAGGCCGAACTGACACGGGCATATGCGGCAACCCGGAGCTTGATATCCTGGGACTTCTCCGTAGCCTCGATGGTTATGACTTTTCTTTTCTTTTGTTCCAACGCCAGACTACCGTCTGTAAGCTTCTTTTCTGCCATGTCAATTCACCTCCTTTTTCAGCACAAACAATACCACAATACAAGTGAAATAGCTATTGAAATAGATGAGAAATCAGAAAGAAATGATGATGTCGGCACCGGTCTGTGCCGCAATCCTGGACAGGATTTTCCTGGCCTCTTTTTCAGTCGCTTTCCCCTGATTAACCAGGGTGCGCAGTAGCTGAACGATACCGCACAGATCAATGTTTGCCATAGTATTTCCTCACTTTCTGAATTGATAATTTGATAGCACAAATATGAGAACTGCCTAAGTGGTGAAAAATATCTAAAGGAGAACATGCAATATGGAGAGAGAAAATGAGATTAATTTCCGCAAAGTTCAGGTGAAAGACAGAGGGTGAAATGAGGGAGAAAGGATAATAAATGCATACTGTAGACAGTTCCCATATCTCTGCTATCAAAGTGTTAGAACACAGGGCCGCCCCCTTGGGGGAGGCCCTATGTTGTTCTTATACTTCATTTCTGGCTCTACTCGACACTACTTCCCGAGCCATGGGCGGCAACTTACCCTGTGCTGGCGCACATCATGGGAATCTCACCCCTCCGAGGATCTCTCCGAGCTGCATTCGCAGAAGTACCATTATAGGCTGACGGGATCATGGCGGAGCAGCTTGCCAAAGCTGCCTTGGCCTGAGTGGGTATCGCTCTGCACCTTATATGGCCGTCCTTTGATGCAGAATACTCTGCACAGGTGGTCTTCGCGCACTCGGCCTGACGCTTTCCTTTTCGGGACCGTCAGCTGACGTATGTAAGTTACCGGATATAACTGCAATAGCAGTTTTTTTCAAGGTTCGTGTGACCATCTCCTGATCACGCCTTAATTGTAATATGCAGTTTTCATGTTTAACACCTCCTAATAGGTGGGGTAAGGGAGCATTTTATGGGGGGTTATAAGGCTCTTTCCAGTAACTGCAACGATTCTATTGTTTCCCGCAACTGTTGTTTTATCTTCTTCTGAGGATAACCCTTCCCAAGCAACAGATAATCCATCGATACATCCATAATCATCGCAATGTCTATGAGCAATCCAGTAGATCCCGTTGTGCGTCCAGTTTCTATCTTTTGTAAGTGTTTGCACGTGATACACAGCTTTTCAGCAAGCTGTTCCTGTGTAAGACTATTGCTTTTTCGCAGCTCTTGAATGCGTTTGCCGCATTCAGATGCATCAAATCTCATATGTATTCCTCCGTTTTCTGAAATTCAGGTTGAAATCAGATTTCAAACACGGAGGGCCGCGGCAGTGCGGAATGGGAGAGAAGACAGAAAAAGAGCGCCTACTTCTGCTCAAAAGGGCAGCAATAGACGCTCTGCATGTATGACAATCAGCACCTGCCTTGCGACAAATGCAAACATTTTTATAGTTAATTCGACAAGCGCGCGCCGCACACGTAGAACCAACAGCTACTCGGCGGAGCGCGAGGATCTTTTTAGGCTACCTCCTGCATTAACAGGCACTTAGGGGGTGCTGTGGTCACGACTACAATCTCCTTTCCTATAGCTTTCGCTTTTTCTGGTGTTTCCAACTACTTGCCATCTTCTTAGACAAACTTTGCCTATATTCACACATTAGCAAAGCATATCTAAAAACGCTGTCGAAATAGGGGTGCTAATAAAAATTATACAGAAATTGAGGGAACCCTGGCAACAAAAAAGGCAGAATAGCGGGAAATAGCGCAGTCTGTCGTAGACATTGCCCGCGTAAAAAAGCAAGTGCCTTGGTGTTTACCAGGGCACTTGCCTTATAATCGAGGGCAATGTGTAGATTTGTTCACAGTTGTATGGTATTCTTTTATCAGATAAACTGGGTGTACTGTACTCAGAAGTGTGAGGTGCGGCGGATGGAGACTAATTTTGAGAACATTATGGCGCATATCGTGGCTTCTATCCGCGCGGCTGGATATGAGCCCTACGATCAGCTCTATGGATATCTTAAAACGGGTGATGATACCTATATCACCCGTACCGGAGATGCACGTAATTTAATCAAGACTATAGAGCGAGGTCGGTTGCAAGGATATGTCGATACAATCCGCATTGAAAAATAAAAGAGTCATATATGTGGCTATCTTCTGCGGCCTTCTGGCAGTTGAGGTTTGCATTGCATTGTTCGTTCACGATGCGTTTGTGCGTCCGTATGTTGGAGATATGCTGGTTACCCTTCTCCTGTGCTGTATGTGCCGCGTGATCCTTCCTGATAAGATACGGCTTCTCCCTGTATTTGTTTTTCTCTTTGCCGCCTGCGTGGAGATTGCCCAATACTTTGATGTTGTGGCGCTTATGGGCCTTACCGACAACTGGTTTCTGTCCATTGCACTGGGAAGAACATTTTCGTGGATGGATCTTGTATGTTATGCCGTCGGATGTATGGTAGCATTTACTCTGGACGAAATCATTCGCAAGAAAAATTGATCTGACGCCTGTTCTCCAAAGGGGGTATTTACATGGGTATTTTCAAAATAAAAGCCGACAAATTTGAGTGGATCGGTGGCGCAGCAGATGACCCGCAAGATCTCTGCCTGCATGGTCATGTTACGGTGCAGTTCGGTGATACCGTTCTTGAAGATATCGGCACTGTCAGTGCAACTGCGCTGTATCTTCTGAAAACTCTGACAGAGGATAAAGTCATGGCTTATCATGACATTCAGATGATTCCTTGTTGTGGGCATTTTCTCATTGCCAACAACGATCTGACCGAAGTTCAAATTAGCGGCTGCGATACAGGAACGGACTGGTCCACCATCCATGAAGGAAATAACATCCGCTTCATCCTTCCCTCCGGGCAGGAAGAGGTTGTGACGCTTCGGGAATATCAGTACGAGGTACTGGACT
>JAZQHV010000068.1:0-2166 GCA_045540755.1 Eubacteriales bacterium | reverse complement strand
ACGGTAGGTATGTCCTTGGTTGATGCGGGTTTTACCGATGTTACGTGTGTAGCCGTCGTATTGCTGATGGTAGCCGCGCCATGCATAGCCAAATTGCGGCAATGTCATGCCGAGTGCTTCCATATCCGCAAACATTTTGTTAAAAGCCGCCATTGCATCACTGCGCAGCCATACACTTTCATAGACGGTGTCGTATTTTTCTGCATAAGCAGGATCGGGGCAGTGATAGTCCAAGTTGCCGTTTCCGTCGTCGGTCAGAACGGCAGGGCGTGCCTTGGTCATGATCAGAAGCTTATCATCGTCAATTTCCATGTCCGCCATGTCGGTATAACGGAAATAGCGGTACCCACCGAGCAGCGTCAGATTGTAGCCGTCGTTTCTGTCGCGGAGCATCTTTACGTCTGTGCCGATAACGATCGGATTGTAGCGTGCCACGATCATGTTTTCGGTCACGTCTTCTGCCGCATCGAATACGATGTGATCAAAGGTCACAGGGCCTGCAAGCTTGTAGGACATGCAATCGTCAAAGACGAGTTTTGCACCTCTTTCGCGGTAGTCAACACCGCCGTATACAGAGGTGAGCATGAGCTCGCCTTTATGGTAGGGCTCTTGGAAGAAGAATTCAAGGAACTTCGGTTTTTGTTCTTGGTTGACGGGGAGCGTATACTCACCGACAAATACGATGGTACCGCCGGCTTCGGAAAGCTGTTTGATTGCGCCTTCCAGATCATCAGTAGGCAGTGCGGGATGCGAGCCGTCACCGTATCCGCCGTCTGCAATAAAGACTACGTTTGCATCGGTTGCTTCCGGCATATCGCTGACGATTTGAATGTCGCCGCAAACTGAACAACGCTTGATCATGAGAGAAGCATCAAACTCGCTTGCGTAAGGATCCGAGTACGTATGCGTGTCGTCACGCTCGCAGTAAGTCTGAACGGTCTTGAACCAGGCAAGCTCTGCAAGGAAGGGGAATCCTTCGGGCACGGTGCTGACGTCGTAGGTAAAGATGCTGTTGCAGTTTACCGCGGTATGCAGACCGCAACGGTCGATCTCGTAAATATCGCCGCCGTACACCTTGAAATCCAGCGTACCGTTCAGGAAGTTATCGCGGGAGGAACCGCCCATGTACAGATTCCAGATCTCTGCCGTGTCCTTCAGGGTAATGTTTGCGTTCATCGCGGTCGCGGAGTCTGCATTGGCTCCGGCATACAGCGTGCGAACGATCGCATCGTTTTCCAGAATGATATTTGCCGTGCCGGTATAGGTGGTATTGCCGGTGTATCTGCCGAAGCCGACTACGCGACGGAAGAAGCCGCTGCGGAGTGTGATTTCGGAGTCGCTTGCAATGGTTTCACCCGCGTGCGAAACACGGTTCTGACCGCCGATCAGGTAAAGCCCCTTGGTGCTTTCGGACTCCAATACGCCTTCTGCATCCGGATCCTGCGTCATGACAACGCCGGTATCAAAGGTTACAGGGTGGAAGTTTGCCGCAATAACGCTGAAATCTGCAAAATGCAGCGAGAGGTCTTTCCAGACCGTCGTACCGCCAAGCTGCATCGTAGTTGCCTTGGGGAAAAGGAGTCTTGCGCCGCTTTCGCGATAGTCCACACCGCCGTAAACGCTCGTGTGTGTGACCGTTCCTGCATGCTCGGGAAGCGTTACGGAAGCACTTACCGTGTATTCACCCGAGAAGACGACCGTACCGCCGTCCTCGTTTAACAGCGCATATGCTTCGGCGAGTG
Organism: Eubacteriales bacterium; assembly: GCA_045540755.1. Classification (GTDB taxonomy): domain Bacteria; phylum Bacillota; class Clostridia; order Oscillospirales; family CAG-272; genus UMGS902. The sequence continues at coordinate 424 of JAZQHV010000068.1, read as the reverse complement.
TCGATACGGGTGCATCTGCGCTCTTTCCGTCACCCGTGCCGCCGTCTGCAACGTAGACAACATCGTAGTTGATCACCGGCTCATCATAAGGCTGTCCGTCCTTGGTGATCACGTCAAAGTGCTCGCCAAAGCCTGTAGGCAGGGAGGTATTGTCTCCGGTTATATTGAGGGTGCTTGTATACTTGCCTTCGGGATCTTCCCAGGAAGAATACTTGATTTCGCCGATAGATGCGTTATCCTGCAGGTTGACGGTCGCGTCACCGTTCAGGTACATGTTGTCATCGTTACCGCCGAGATAGAGAATGCCGATATCCGCATTGCCTTTCAGCGTTGCGTTGACCGTACCGCCGTAGCTGGTAGAGGAGGACGCCACGCTGAACCACAGCGCGTCCGTCTTTGCATTGCCGCCAAGAGTAACGTTCAT
>JAZQHV010000067.1:0-40608 GCA_045540755.1 Eubacteriales bacterium | reverse complement strand
GTTGTTCAATTTTCAAGGATCATCGGCTGCCTCTTTTTGTTGACAGCCTATATATTATATCACAAGCATTTCGACTTGTCAAGAGGTTTTTGAAACTTTTTCAAATTTTTCTTAACTTTTTCTTCATCCGGGGGTCACACTTCTGCAACCTTCGCTTGCGACTTGTTCATTATACCACCTTTGTCCTTTTTTGTCAATACCTTTTTCCATTATTTTTCTCTTTTTTCGGTTTGTTTCAAAAGCAATGCCGTCGGTTCAGCACCAACGGCATTGCATTTCTATTCATCTCTTCAGCCATGTTGATGGCGAAACGGCAATCAGAATCGGAATGATTTCCAATCTGCCCAGCAGCATCGCCACAGACAGCACCAGCTTGCACACAACGGAATACTCCGCATAGCTCATCGCCGGACCGACAGCACCGAAACCGGGGCCGATATTGTTGAAGCAAGACACGATCGCAGAGAGGTTCGTTTCAAAATCAAATGCATCCAGACACAGAATCAGAAATCCGAGCAGGATCACGATGAAATACAGCGTCACATACGTAGACAAACCCTCCAATGTTGTCCGCTCAACGGGCTTCCCTTCAAAATGGACAACCCGGACAGAACGCGGATGCAGCATCCGCGCCAGATTCTGTCTGGCATTACGCACCAGTATGACCACACGCGACACCTTCATACCGCCGCCGGTCGATCCGGCGCAGGCACCAACAATCATCAGCAAAAACAGAACGCCTTTGCTCAGCTGGGGCCACAGATCAAAGTCTGTCGTCGCATAACCGGTTGTTGTAATAATGGAAGCAACCTGAAACGCAGCATGGCGGAAGGACTCGCTGATGCTGTTATACATTGGAAGAATATTGCATGTAATCACGGCAATTGCCGAAGATACGATGCCGAGATAGCACCAAAGCTCCGTTGAGCGCAGAGCGGAACGGAAATTTCTGATCAGCAGCAGATAATACAGATTGAAATTGATGCCGAACAGCAGCATGAACACGGTGATAACCCATTGCTGATACGGACTGTAACCGGCAATGGAATCGGCTTTGACGCCGAAGCCGCCCGTTCCCGCAGTACCGAAGGTATGCAGGAGACTGTCAAATGCCGGCATGCCGCCCAAAAACAGAAACAGGAAATTCAGCACCGTCATTCCGATATAAATAAGATACAGAATCTTCGCAGTTTCTCTGACACGCGGCACAATTTTTCCGACCACAGGACCGGGCATTTCCGCACGCATGATATGAATCGAGCGCCCGGAATCACCTTCCGAGGGCGGGATGATCGCCATCATCAGAACCAGAACGCCCATACCGCCGATCCAGTGCGTAAAGCTTCGCCAAAAGGCAGAGGCGTGCGAAAGTGCTTCCACGTCCGAAAGGATGCTTGATCCCGTGGTTGTAAATCCCGAGACCGTTTCAAACAAAGCGTCGGCAAAATGCGGGATCTCACCGCTGAACATAAACGGCAGAGCGCCGAAGATACTCAAAGCGATCCAGGATAGCGCGACGGCGACAAAGCCTTCTTTCACGAAAAAAATGTTGTTCTTCGGCTTTCGCAGGATCCAAGGGATGCCGCAAGCCGCACAGATTGTCGCACCGAGTAAAAAGGAGAGCGCGGAGCTTTCTCCGTATAGAATGCCCACCAGAAAGGGAAGGAGCAAAAATGCACTTTCTATGATCAGCACCCAGCCAAGAATATAGAAAATGATACGAAAATTCATATATGTCTCTCCGTAAAGATGTCTTCGATCTCGTCAAAGCCGGTGTGCTTGGTGACGATGATGACGGTATCGCCCTCCAAAATACAATCCTGACCGCTGGGGATGATGACCTTGCCGCTGCGATTGATACATGCGATGAGCAGATCCTTTTTCAAAGGTAGTTTCATCAGCGGAATGCCGGCAAAAGAACATTCGTTTACGCGGAATTCAATCGCCTCGGCGCGCTCGTCAAAAAAGTGGTAGAGCGTTTCGATATTACTGCCGATAGAGTCCTGCTTTGCGCGTGCATAGGCAATGATTGCCTCGGTCGTCATATACTGTGGGTATACGACGCTGTCCATGTCGAGATCGGTCAGTACGTCGTGGAAATTCATGCGGTCGACTTTTGTGATGACCTTGGCACCCGTATTCTTCTTGGCATACAGCGTCAGTAGGATGTTTTCCTCATCCGAATTTGTCAGCGGAATGAAAGAGCCGATATCGGTGATGCCTGCTTCTGAAAGCGTCTGCGTGTCGGCACCGTCCCCGTGCAGGACGGTGGCATCGCTAAGCGTTTCGGCGAGGTGCAAACAGCGATCGTGCTTTTTTTCGATGATCGTGACTGAAATGCCCGCATCAAGAAGCATCTTTGCGAGATACTCCGAGATTTTTCCGCCGCCCACGATCAGTGTACTGCTCACAGCATTGGTTGCAACGCCGATCCGCTTAAAGAACTTTTGAGCATTGCGCGCCGTTGCGATAAAGGAAACCGTGTCGCCTGCTTCCAAACGGAAGGCACCGTTCGGAATGGTCAGTTCGTCCCCGCGCTCCACGCCGCAAAGCAGAATGCCCACAAGATACGGATCTTGCAATTGCTGTAGCGTTTTGCCGTGCAGGGGACTATTCTCGGCAATTTTAAAGGTCACCATTTCCACGTTGCCTTTGACAAAGGTGTTGATGCTGATCGCACCCGGCAGGCGGAGCAGGCGAGAGATCGCGCGCGCGGCCTCGAGCTCGGGATTGATGATCATGGAAATGTCCAGACGGGAGCGCAGATAGGGGAGCTCGTCCGCATAATCAGGGGTACGCACGCGGGCGATCGCCGCACAATGACCGACTTTTTTTGCAATCGTGCAACAAAGTAGATTCAACTCGTCGCTGTCGGTGACCGCGATGATCAGATCGGCGTTTTCTATGCCCGCCTCCATCAACGTGTTGTAGCTGGAGCCGTTTCCCACAACGCCCATAACGTCGTAGGTGTTTGAAACAGTCTTTACGATCTCGGCATCCTTGTCGATAATGGTGATATAGTGCCCCTCGTCCGAAAGGTGCTCGACCAGCGTAATGCCGACGTTGCCGCAACCGACGAGAATAATGTTCAGCACTGTACGATCTGTATTGTTAAACTTATCCAGAAGTGACATGATTATTTCTCCAAAACACAAACGACCATCTTGACAAAGCATTCTTTGAGAAGCGGAAGCTTCGCAAGCGGTCTTAAAAATCTGCGGAGCGGAATGTGTGCGCGGTAGGCGGGGGAGATGTCTTTTTCGCGCAGGATACGGTTAAAACGTTTGATGGACATATGGTTGATGTACGAGAAATACTCGCTACCGTCCTCGTGCGCGGAAATGCGGAACTTGATACGCTCCTCCCCGTCGGGAACGGTCTTGCACAGTTCCTTGTATGCCTCGATCAGAGTTTTCTCTGAGAAGAAGAGATGTACCCACGGAATGTAGATGAGGTCACTCAGGTGTGCGCCGAAGGGATGGTTGATTGGCGGAAAGTTTACAAAAAGCCTGCCGCCGGGCGCAAGCACACGCATCACCTCATCAAGCACCGCCTCCGGGCGGGCAACGTGCTCCATCGCATCGTTCATGATGATGGTATCAATACTGCCATTTGCAAAGGGAAGCGCCGCCGCATCCGCGCATACAAAGCGGAACTTGTCCGCAAGGGAAAGTTCGCTTGCGAGCGCTTCTGCCTCTGCGCGGTATTTTTCCAGGATCTCAAGACCGATGACCTCTTTGGCACCGCAGGAAGCGTAGTACAGCGACTTGCCGCCCGCACCACATCCAATGTCTAAAACGGTCTTGCCGTCGAACAGTTCTTCTTTACTGCAAAAGTCCAAATAGAATTTGATGGTTTCCTCGCCTTTTGTGTACTGCCACATGGCATAGGACATGACACCATCGTTTTGCAGATTAAAGGGGTGCGGAGGGGCCTTAAAGCTCTTGTTCAGTTTCAGAAGCAGCTTGGTAGATAATCTCATGTTATTTGATCCTTACTAAAGCGGAAAGACCTTCTGCAAGTGCGTCGCAGAGTATATCGGCTTCCTCTTTTGTATTATATTCGGAAAGGCTGATGCGGATGGAGCAGTCTGCCTCCTTGTCGGAAATGCCGAAGGCGGAAAGCGCGCGGCTTACGCTCCTTGCATGCGAGGAGCATGCCGATCCGCTCGAAACAAAGATACTCTTTCCCGAAAGGAAATGGAGCATTGTTTCACTCTTGATATTGGGGAGGGTGACGTTGATGATATGTGCCACCGCATTTTGTGGGCGGTTAATGCGGATCTCCCGCATCGCGCCGAGTCTTTGCAGTAAATGCTCGCTTACGGCGCAGATTCCGTCCTCGCGGCGCTCTTTGGCGGCTTTAGCCGCCGCGCCGAAGCCTGCAATGCATACCGTGTTTTCTGTACCGGCACGCAGTCCGTTTTCCTGTTGACCGCCGTGAACGATCGGGACGAGCGCTCTGCGTTTCAATACGTCGAGCGAAACGTAGAGCGCCGCAATGCCTTTAGGACCGTGGATCTTGTGCGCACTCACGGTCAGAAGATCTGCACCGAGCGATTTGGGGGTGAATTTAATCTTTCCGTATCCCTGCACTGCGTCGCAGTGGCAAAGAACGTCGGGGCAGAGCAGTTTTGCAGTGCGGAACATCTCAGCCACGGGGTAGATCGCCCCCGTTTCATTGTTTACAAGCATTGCGGAGAGCAGGACGGTGTCCTTGGTCAGCGCCGCGCGGAGTTCGTCAAAGTTGATCTCTCCGTTTTTTGTGGAAAGGCGCACTATGTCGGCGCCGAGCGTTTCCAGATAGTTTGCCGCGGCTTCTACGGAGGAGTGCTCGCCTGCCGTGATGATCACACGTGCACCGCGCATGCGCTTCTTTGCCGTGTATGTGCCGATGAGTGCAAGATTGTTTGCCTCACTTCCACTGCCGCAAAAGAGAAGCTGACGGCTGTCGCCGCGTATACCGAGAGACGACATGACCTCGTTTCGTGCCTCGCGTACGGTTTTTTCTGCCGCGAGACCGACACTGTGCAGAGAGGACGGGTTGCCGTAGACCTCCTGCATAACGTGCGTCATAGCGGCAATCGCTTCCGCACAAAGAGATGTCGTTGCGCTGTTGTCAAAATAGATACCGTTCATCAGATAAAGCGGAAATTGTCGAGTGCTTCCTGCATGTCCGCGGCATGCTTTTCATAGTTTTCGACTGTGGAGGAATAGGTCACGGTGTATACCCGTCCCTGACGGAGACAGATCACCTGCCAGAATTTGTACTCTATGCCGCCAAAGGTAGCGGTGTAGACGTACTGGCGCGCCTCGTGCCCGTCGAGCAGAAGATTGGAGCTCTCCACGTTTTGGGGATCGCCGAATACGTCGGTGAATTGCTTGCTGAAGGATGTAAAATATGCACCATAGGGATCCTCGGTGTCGGTAACGTTCAGTTGTCCCAGCGTGGCACAGATGTTGGTGGGATCGCTTACGGAATAATATGCCGTCGCGGTACCGGTGGACATATCTACCGTCCAGTTATCGGGAACGAACAGATGAAAGTCCACCACCGACGGGTCGGAGGCAAGCTGTGTGTACGGGGGCATCTCAATCTCGTTTTTGCCGCAGGCGGCAAGCGTCAACGCAAGCAAAATACACGCAAGACAAAGGGAAAGCAGTTTTTTCATTTTGCACCTCATTATAATGTTTCCAGCAGTTTTTCCGCCGCTGTCAGAATACCGATCTTGCCGCTTTCATAGGTAAGACCGCCCTGCAAAAAAGCGGTGTAAGGCGGGCGGATAGGTCCATCCGCCGAAAGTTCGATCGACGAGCCGCCGACAAATGCACCCGCTGCCATGATCACGGGATCGGTATAACCGGGCATGTCCCAAGGCTCGGGGGATACGAAGGCATCTACGGGCGATCCCGCCTGAATGCCTTGGCAGAAGGCAATCAGCTTTTCGGGAGCGCCAAAACGGATCATTTGGATAATGTCACTGCGGCGCTCATTGTAGCGCGGCGCGCAGTCAAAACCGAGTTTTTCAAAGATGTATGCCGCGAAATGCGCAGTCTTGAGCGCCTGTGCAACTGTGTGCGGCGCGTAGAACAAGCCACGGTACATATTCTTGGTCTGCCCGAGGCTTGCGCCGATCTCCAGTCCCACGCCTACTGCCGTAAAGCGATAGCCGGCAAGCTCGACAGCCTTTTGGGTGCCTGCGATGTATCCGCCCGACTCGGCGAGTCCACCGCCGGGGTTTTTGATCAGCGAGCCGAGGATCATGTCCGCGCCTACCTCGGTAGGCTCGCGATCCTCGACAAATTCACCGTAGCAGTTATCCACGACTACGTAGGCATCCGATACCTCGTGTACCACCTTTGCAACCTCGCCGATCTCGTCAATGGTCAGCGTCGGACGGTTGAGATAGCCTTTGGAGCGCTGGATGAATACGACTTTAATGTTTTTATGTGTGAGCAGGGTCTCGCGGATCTCGGCAAGATTGAGCTTGCCGTCCTTGAAATCCGACTGCATATAGGAAACGCCGAAATCTTTGAGGGAACCGCGCCCTTCTTCGCCGACGTTGCCAATGACCTCGTCGAGGGTATCGTAGGGCTTGTCGGCAACTGAGTAGAGGATGTCACCCGGGCGAAGCAGGGCGTACAGACCGATGGCGAGTGCATGCGTGCCGCTGGCAATGCTGTGGCGTACAAACGCCGCTTCCGCGCCCATCACTTCGGCGTAGATCTTGTCAAGGGTGTCGCGTCCGCGGTCATCGTAGCCGTAGCCGCTGGTCGGTGCAAAGATCGCCTCGCTTACGCGGTTGCGGCGGAACGCATCAAGTATTTTTTCGGTGTTTCTCATCGACACCGCGTCAAGTTCTGCATATATGTTTGCAAGTTCTTTTTCCGCTTCCGGTACCAGAAGCGAGAGCTGTTCGTTCATGGGATATGCCTTTCTAAAATTGATTTACGATCTGTTTAAAGCGTTTGCCGCGCTCTTCAAAATTTTTGAACGCATCAAAGGACGTACACGAGGGGGAGAGCAGAACGATGTCGCCCTCACACGCAAGTGCTTTTGCCGCTGTGATCGCCTTGTCAAAGTCCGGTTCGATCACGATGGGAAAATCGCCGCAACCTGCATTTTGCATTGCCACATAGATTTTCTCGCGCGCCTCGCCTGAAAGGACAAGCGCTTTCGCTTTTTCGAGAACGCATACTGCCATTTCGTCAAAGGGGACGTGCTTATCCCGTCCGCAACAAATGAGGATCGGCTTTTGCGGATACGCCGAGAGCGCCGCCATCGTACGGGAAGGTGAGGAGTCAATAGAGGAATTGTAGTACTTTACGCCGTCCACCTCGCGGACAAATTCGTTGCGATGCTCCACACCGCCAAAAGTTGTTGCAACCTCTGCGATCGTTTCGGTAGAGATAAAGCCGAGCGTCATACCGATGGCGCACATATAGTTTGCCACGTTGAATCTGCCGGGAATGCGGATGTCCGACGTGCGGAGAACTTTTTCTCCTCGCACAGTGATAAAACCATCCTCTTCACAGATGTCTGCCTTGCCTGAAAGCGAAAAGGTCAGCTCGTCTGCACCTGTCGTGCCGATCATTGCCGCGGTCAGGACGTTGTCTGCATTCAGTACCACGCGCTTCGCACCGTGGCGGTACACGTTGTACTTTGATACCGTGTATTCTTCCATATCGGTATGCCAGTTCAGGTGATTGGGCGTGATGTTGGTCATCGCCGCCGCCCATGCCGATTTCCGCATCGTCATGAGCTGAAAACTTGAAAGTTCAACCACCGCGTAATCGTCCGCGGTCATTTCCGTTACTTTCGGTAAAAGCGGCGCACCGATATTGCCGCCCACGTATACACGTCTGCCTTTAGCTTCTTTTTTTGCTTCTGCTTCCAACAGCTTGTAAGTCAACGTCGTTGTGGTGGTTTTGCCGTCTGAACCCGTGATAGCAAAGATCTTTGCGGGGCAGAGTTCAAAAAACAATTCCATTTCCGAGGTCAGCACTGCGCCGTTCGCAACGGCGGCAGCGATCTCGGGCACGTCGGGGCGGATACCCGGAGAGCGGAACACAAAGTCGCCGTCTATGCCTTTTAGGTAGTCGGGACCGCAGTGAAAGGTCACCCCGCGTTCGAGAAAATGCTTGATCTTCTCATCGTCTTTGTTTATTTCTTTTTGGTCGCGCGCGTCTACCATGGCACCGCGATCCAATAAAAAGTCGATCAAGGGCAGATTGGAAATGCCAAGACCTAATACAGTGCATTTCTTTCCGGAAAAATCGGTCTGCAAAATATCGCCTCGCTTATCAAATCATAATAATACATAGTATATTATATTATTTTAGACTAGCAAAAGCAATAGAAAAACAAAAAAATCCCGACAGTCGAAACTGTCGGGATTGCAACACGAGCTATAAGCCGAGTTCTGTGGTGCTGACGCACCTTGCGATCATCTATCTTCGCCGTTTGTTACCAAACGGCTTGGGGAGAAGACTCCCACTGCCACCTAAGGAGATGTGTCGGGCAAACGCTCCTTATACGGTGTTGCTTCGGATAGGGTTTACAGTTGCACACAGTTGCCTGTCGTGCCGGTGAGCTCTTACCTCGCCTTTCCATCCTTACCGCATAGCGCGGCGGTTTATTTCTGTTGCACTTTCCCGGAGGTCACCCTCGGCGGACGTTATCCGTTATCCTGCCCTGTGAAGCTCGGACTTTCCTCGCGATAATACCTTTCGGCAACATATCGCGCGATCGCACACTCGGTTGCGGGGACTATTATAAACTTATTTAGCGTTTTTGTCAAGCGGAAGCTTTCTTGCTTTTTGCAAGTATAAGCAAAACCGCGGATATGATGGCGGCAATGATACTGATCGTACCGACAAGCACCCAATTTACGGATGCGATCTGTTCGATCGCAAATTCACCGGTCTCTGCATTCTGCAGTTTTGAAAAGACCAGAGCGACGTCGGCGATCAGGGCGGCAGTTATCAAAAGGCCGGAGAGTGCGGAGAGGATGTCCGACACTGCGTTGCTTTCCGCTTTTGCGACTCGTACGGGGACTTGCGCGTTAAAGTTTATCACCGAACCCATATATACAGCCACAACCACCATAATGATCGTTTCAGGGAGCATATATGTAGCATTGTAAACGAAGGAGTAAGCCAGTGCGGCTTTTGTGGGAATGGAGATGCCGGCCCAAACGGTCGCACCGGAGAGAACGTGGCAAGCATAGCGTAAGATGCATACCAGCAAAGAACCGAGTGCCAGCGCAACGCTTTGGCTTTTTGCAAATTTGCGGAATGTGCCGCCGAGTCCTGCAACGGCAAACGCGACGATGTAGTCTAACAGGATAATTGCTACGATACTTTGCCAACTTGTAAAATAGGAGAGTGTATTGAGCCCGAGCAACTGCTGAATAACGCCGTATACGAGTGCGGAGGTACAACCCCAGCGAAGGCCGTGACGGAAAGAGATCACCGCGATCGGAAAGGCGGATGCGATCGTTACAGATCCGCCATACGGAAGATCCACGATCTTAATCATACTGAGAATGGTCGCGACTGCGATCATGATCGCGCTTTCGACTAATGCGCGCACTTTTGTGTTTTTCATTTTGAAAAACCTCCGAAAAATAAATTCCGCACAGACGATATGCCTGTGCGGAAATATACTTCTCGTGTATTATATCTCCCTACGACGGCATTATCCGTATCAGGTTAAGGGTTCGGGCATAAGCCCATCTCAGCCGCTAAAGCAGCACCCCTGACATATATTCTGTTCGGTGATATGAGTATACTGCAAAAAGGAAATTCTGTCAAGCCTTATTTTATGCTTTTTGCGATATTCCAGATCTCCTCGGGCGTATTCGCAATAAACTCAGCGCCGTTTTCGCGCAAGACCTCGACCGGTTTGTAGCCGAAACTTACACCGATCGGATGCATGCCTGCGTTTACTCCGGTTTGCATGTCGATGTGTGAGTCGCCTACAAAGCACATTTCTTCCGGAGAGAGACCGAAAATTTTTGCAATCTCCCACGCGGCATCGGGCTGTGGCTTGAGCGGCTTGTCTTTGACACCCCAAATAGGGTCGAAAACTCCCTCGCCAAAGATCTGCGTTACCAAAAGCGTTGCTGCTACGTGCGCTTTGTTTGTCAGTACCGCCACGCGGCAACCTTCCTCGCGCATTTTTGCGACTGTTTCTACCATGCCGTCAAACGCAGTTTTTGTATTTTTGTAATGATCCTCGTAATCCTTGATGTACCATTCGGTAGCAGCATCAATGGTAGCTTCGTCCGTTCCCTCGGGGAACGTGCGTTTCACAAACATACGAGGACCGTCATTGATGCCGACCAGAACCTCTTTTCTGCCGACAGGGGGAAGACCAAAGCGGCTGCGCGTTACGTTCATGGCAGCATTCAATTCGGGCAGAGTATCGGCTAACGTGCCGTCCAGATCGAAGATAAAGCCTTTGATTTTCATAAAACAATCACTCTCTTTCTGCCATGATTATACCCGCCGCGCATCGGGAAGTCAACCAAACAAGAGGATTTTTGTCATCCTAACTACAAACTTCGTCAATAAAAAATGAAATTTTGTGAAATAAACTATTTTCAAGCGGCAAAAAATGTGCTAAAATAATAAATTGTTGAAAAATCTTTAACGAGGTAAAAAACAGTGGTAAGAGAAGATCTGAGAAATATTGCGATCATTGCACACGTTGACCACGGCAAGACTACGCTTGTGGATGAGATGCTTCGCCAGGGCGGTATCTATCGCGAGAATCAAGCAACCACCGAGCGTGTCATGGATTCGGGAGACCTGGAAAAGGAGAGAGGTATCACCATCCTTGCCAAAAATACCGCGGTACACTATAAGGACGTCAAGATCAATATCATAGACACCCCCGGCCACGCAGACTTTGGTGGCGAGGTTGAGCGTATCCTCAAAATGGTAAACGGCGTTCTTCTGCTTGTAGATGCGGCGGAAGGCCCCATGCCGCAGACGCGCTTCGTTCTGGAGCGTGCGCTACAGCTTAATCACCGCGTTATCGTCGTCATCAATAAGATCGACAAGCCCGATGCACGCCTTGCCGAGGTGCAGGATGAGGTTCTGGAGCTCTTCTTCGAATTGAACGCAAACGACGAACAGCTCGATAGCCCCATGATCTTCTGCTCGGGCAGAGCGGGTACCGCGACCGAGGACCCCGACGTTGCTGGTACAGACCTTGTTCCTCTGTTTGATAAGATCCTCGAGTATATTCCCGCACCCGGCGGTGACGAGACGGGCGAACTCCAGATGCTTGTCTCCTCCATCGACTATAACGACTATGTGGGCAGAATCGGTATCGGTCGCGTAGAGCGCGGTGTTGTTAAGCAGAATCAGGAAATTATGATCTCTAATTTCCACAGCGGTGACACACCGAAGCGCGCCAAGATCGTCAGCCTATATCAGATCGACGGACTGGTCCGCGTTCCCGTAGAAACCGCAAAGGTCGGCGATATCGTCTGCTTCAGCGGTGCAGAGGGCATCAACATCGGCGACACTGTTACTTCGCCCGCTTGTGTAGAACCGCTGGAATTTGTCAAGGTCAGCGAGCCGACCATGGAGATGACCTTCTCGGTCAACAATAGCCCTTTTGCAGGCAAAGAAGGAAAGTTCGTTACTTCACGCCATCTCCGCGAAAGACTGTATAAAGAGCTTCTCAAGGATGTATCTCTTCGCGTCAGCGACGGTGACACCACCGAGAGCTTTCAGGTCGCAGGACGCGGTGAAATGCATCTTGCTATTCTGATTGAGACCATGCGGCGCGAAGGCTACGAGGTCGTTTGCTCCACGCCTAAGGTGCTTTTCCGTGAGATCGACGGCGTTAAGTGTGAGCCCGTTGAGCGCGTGATCATCGACTGCCCCGACACCTTTAACGGCGCGGTCATGGAAAAACTCGGTGCACGTAAAGGTGAGCTCATTACCATGGAGCCCCGCGGCAATCGCACACGTCTCGAATACCTTGTTCCGTCCAGATGTCTGTTCGGTTATCGCAGTGAGTTCCTTACCGATACTCACGGCGAGGGAATCCTGAATACGATTTTCGACTCCTACCAGCCGTATAAGGGAGAAGTCACTACGCGCTTTACCGGTTCTCTCGTTGCCAGCGAGGCGGGCGAGGCGACCTCCTACGGTCTGTTCAACTCGCAGGACCGCGGACAGATGTTTATTGGCGTGCAGACGCCTGTATATGAGGGCATGATCGTCGGCTCCAATCCGAAGCAGGGTGATATCGCGGTCAACGTCTGCAAGAAAAAGCATCTCACGGCGATCCGTTCCTCCGGTGCGGACGAGGCACTCCGCCTTGTACCGCATAAGATCTTCAGCCTCGAAGAAGCGATCGAATATATCGCAGACGACGAGCTGATCGAGGTAACGCCAAAGTCCATCCGACTTCGCAAGCGTATCCTCAACACCGAGCTTCGCTTGAAGGAAGAAGCAAGACTGAAAAAACTCCAGTAAAAAAACGCCCCGATCGGGGCGTTTTTTATTTTCGATAACTGACGTCTACAAGAGATACATCGGTAATTTCTACCGCGTAGCCGCAAAAGGATAACGTAACGACGTTATGCCCTTTCTGCAATAGGATCGGGATGTACACGCAGTCCGCTGCGGTCAGACCGTTTGGCGCGTCCCCTGTTTTGAAAAGGGCGGCGGCACCGTAGCCTTGACCATTTATAAGGATCCTTGCATCAACGATTGCATCGTTACTGTTGGCAAACGATAGTTTCAGCAGATGCTCGCCAGCATTGTTCGCTTGTATGGCGGTATATAGCATTTTATATTGATAATCCGCGTTCTTGTTTTCGACATACACCGTACCTGCCGCAGTTTCTGCGGTCTTTAATAAGGTGATCCCGTCAATCGTTGCATACTGCAAAGAGGCATTTTTATCCGGTGTAAAGCGCAAGCCGATCTGCATCTCCGGTGCGGTTGCCGTAAATATCAGACTACGCTTTACTGATTTGTATGTCGGGTTTTCAGCTGCACCTGCGGTATGATAGACCGCTGTACTGACTCCGCTTTGCGTATCCCTTGCAAAGAGATGCGCGGCGGAACGGTCGGTCGCATGGATAAATGCAGTGAGTGTATAGGTCTCGCCGACTGTCAAACCTTTGGCAAGTGTATACAACTCGGTTTCGCCGGTGAGCTTCGCGGCGTATTTGCCAAAAGCTGTCATCGGCGTGACTACCGCAGAGCCGTGAACGGTAAATCCGCGAAGCCCCGTCTCAAATCCGGCGTTGTCAATCGTAGCGACCTCGAATGGAGGCAGTATTTCCCGGGGAATGTAGTAGTATTCTTTATCCGCATACCCGCCGTTTTCCGCGAGGACACGCTCAAAGTTTTGCACGTACTTTTGCACGATATCCGCGATTGGCATATACTCCGGCAGGTTGTCAGCGTGCATGTAGGTGCCGGAGGAGATGCCGCTCGGCGAACGGTTAACGATCACGCCGCGCCCGTCCTGCCAGATCAGATCATTCACCTCGCTTGGCAGAATCGCGTATCCGCGGGAGATACCGAGAACGGAAAGGGCAATGCCGCAGGAGGTCTCACAATCGTATCCCGCAAGCGAACCGATCTTTGCCGTTTCCATATAGTCGCCATTGCCGTACAGAAGTGTGAGTACGGCAAAGCCGCAGTTGACGGTGGTGTTGGCGCCGGTGGTGATCCCTTCGGTGTAATGTGCTTTTTCAAAGGCAGAAAACGCTGCGCGCCAATCCTGCGGATATTTTTTGTGCAGTGCAAAGATCTCCTCGATGAGGGATGCGCTGTAAGAGCCTTCGGGAAAGACCTTGGCTGCGGAGCGGATCAAGGCAGGAATGTCGTCTTCAAAATACGCCATGGAGAGCATGGCGGCAAACAGTTTTGCCCATTCCACATTGTCGCGGTCACCCGTTACAAGGGCAAACGTGCCTGCAAGTTCCGCTGCGGTTTTGGGCATGCCGCCGGCATTCATACCGAGCGTGTCTGTGGCGATATACGGCTCGCTCAGATAACTGTATCGGTTGCCGAATTCGCCATTCCCGGCGAACTGCGGCAGGTAATATTTTCGCGTGATCAACCCGTACGCACCGACCTGCCGCTGTCCGCCGCCCATGTCCCATATGCCATAGCGTAGCCAGCCGTCGCTCACGCCTCTTGCATGAACGTGTCCGTGGTCGGTGTACATATCCTCTAAAATATACTGATTAAAAATGTCTACACTGAAATCGTCGTCAATCCAGATCTCGTAAATGTCGCTTTCGGTATTTTTCAGATGCTTGTCAGCGTGGGTGATGTGGTTCGTATTTCCTGCATAAGGTCCGTTACAGAATGCAAACCAGGTGTCCGGCATAGCGACTGTATAGTGTCCGTTTGAGGACACGTATTCGTTGCCGGAGAGCATACCGACGATCTGCGAGAGAAAACCGGACAGAGTTTTGTCATAATATGTGGACTTTTCAATTTTTGTGTACGCTTCTTGCTTCGCGACGGCAAAGGCCGGGATTGCAAAACAGAGCATGCAGGAGAGAACGGCAAGTAGCTTTTTCATAGATGCACTGTCTCCTTTCTGTTGCTGTTTCCACAGTAGCATAGGCGTTTGAAAAAAGCAAGGTAATATTCCGTGTTTTTCGTTGTACTTTTAAAAAAGAGCCGCTATTGCGGCTCTTATGTAAGCAAAAAGATCATCTCTACGGCAAATACAGCAAGACAAGCGCCGCAGGCCACTGTCAGCAACCCCTTTTTTCTGTATGCAAGGAATAAAGCTGCGATAAGCCCTGCGACGCCCGACCAAAGATTTCCCGTTGCGTAAAGTATAGCTGGAAAAGTCATTGCGGAGAGCACGGCGTAGGGTGTGTAGAACAAAAACGAATTGACAAAGCGGTTTTTGATCTTCTTGCGGAAGAGGGAGAGCGGGATCACGCGCACAAGGTAGGTCACGCCCGCCATCACGGCAAGGTAGGGAAGAAAAGCATCAAACGGCATCGCTTTCTACCTCCTCTCGTGGAAACAGGATCGCGCCGAGGGTAGCGGCGATCACTGTGCAGGTAATGATGGCAAAACCGCCCGAAATATTATTCAGTAGCGGCAGATAATACATCATGCAGCTGAAGAGCATCGCAATGCCCGATACGGCAAGGATATGCTTGTCATCTTTTGCATCGGGAACGACAACTGCGATAAACATACCGTAGAGAGCAACACCAAGAGCGCTTTGCACGATTGCAGGCATAATGCCGCCGATCAGCGCACCGCAGAGTGTGCCTCCCGTCCATCCGAGGATCGGAAGAATGGCCACCCCTGCCATATAGGCGCGGGTGACGGTTTTGTTGCCGGAAGTGACCGCAAAGATCTCATCGGTAATCGCAAAGCCGAGTATGAGCCGGTACGGTGTGGAGAAACTTTTTTCAAGCTTTTGCGAAAGGGAGATTCCCATTAGGGAGTATCTTGCATTGATGAGAAGCTGCGAGAGCGCAATCTCGAGGAGAGATCCGCCCGCAATGATAATATCCAAGCCTGCCTTTTGACCGGCGGAAGTGAGGTTGAGTAACGAGATCAGCATCGCCTCCAGCCACGTAAGTCCGCCTTGCGCCGCCGTTACGCCGAATGCGACCGATACCGAAAAATAACCGAGGCAGATCGGTATGCCGTCTCTGAGTCCTCTTTTGAATTCCATGAAATGCGCCTTCTTTCTGTACAGAATAGCATTATACTCCAAAGTTTGGGAAACTGCAACCGTTTTTGAAAAAATGCTTTGCCTTTTGGCAAAGCATTTTTTGTTTATTCAAAGTAATTATCTATCGCTTCGCGGAGTTTATCGAGGAACGCCTCTTCGCCCCACGTGTTGAGCTTGAAGAACAAAGCCTGCGATCCACCCGAGGTCACAGCGCAGATGCGCACGTAGCCGCTTTCTTCCTCTACAAGCATAACGCTGAGACTGACGCGATTGCCGCCCGCATAACTGTAGCGCTCATATACGCGCATGGAAACCCAGCGGTCACCGAGCTTATATGTACTGCCGTCCTCATAGCTTGCGGACATACTACCGTTTAAGATCGCGCTGTCCAGATAGTCTGCAAAACGATTGAAATCTGCGCGTATTCTGCCTTCGTAAATCGCCATAAAAGCACCTCCCGCATATACTGAATTTATTCTATCAAAAACATTCGCAGTTGTAAAGAAAAAGACCGAAAAAACGGTCTTTTTCTTAAGAACTCATTTGTTTGCGCAAAAATTCGATCAGCTTCTTTTCCTCACGGGAGATCTTGACCTGAGAGAGACCGAGGACCTCTGCAGTGGATTGCTGTGACAGGTCACGGTAGTATCGGAGTAGGACGATCTTTTGCCAAAGGTCGGGAAGTTTGTGCAAAGCTTCGGAGAGAGAGAGGTTTTCAATCATTTTTTCGCTCTCGTCTTGCAGGAAAAGCGTGCTTTCGAGTGTGGCGCTGTCTTCCTCACCGAAGAGCGGCTCAGAGAGGGAAATGGCGGGGGATACTGCTGTCAGCGCCGTAGCGGCTTCCTCAACGGAGACCTCACAGGCCCTTGCAAGCTCCTCAATGCGCGGCGAAACGCCGTGCTCGCGGATATAATCCTCCTTTGCACGCATCAGGAGTGCGCCGAGCCGTTTCTGTGGGCGGCAGACTTTGACAAGCCCGTCATCGCGGAGAAAACGGCGGATTTCGCCGAAGATGAGGGGTACGGCATATGTTGAGAACATAACGCCGCGCGAAAGATCAAAACTGCGGATCGCTTTCAGCATGCCGATGTTGCCGATCTGCACAAGATCCTCGAAATCTGCACCGCGTCCAAGACATTTTGCGGCGATATTCTGCACGAGCCCCACATTGCGGAGCATCAACTCTTCGGTTGCTCTTTCGTCTCCGTTCTGCGAGCGTTTTAGCAGTTCTGTGTTTTCTGCAAATTTTTCTTCCATGCTATATTTCTAAGGGCGAAAGTTGCTTTAACAGCGTGACCTTCGTATATCTGCCGACGACCGAACGGAGCGAAAGTTTATCCATAAAACTTTCCATCACGGCAAAGCCCATGCCGCTTCGTTCTCCGCTTTGGTCGGTGGTATAGAGCGGCGTTTTTACAAGCTCCGTATCGGCGATGCCGCATCCCTTGTCACGGATCTCGATCTTAACGGTGCGTGTATCGCTGAGCCACACGGTTATGTAGATCTCGCCTGGGGTATCCTTGTATGCGTGCACGATGCAGTTGGTGACCGCCTCGGAAACGGCACATTTGATATCGGCAAGCTCTTCGATCGTGGGGTTGAGCTGTGCACAGAATGCGCTGACCATGGCGCGCGCCGCACTCTCATTGATAGAGAGTGCGGGCAGTGTCAGGCGAAGTTTGTTGATGCAGTTGCTTTTCATTGCTTTCTTCCTTCCTCGTTGTTTTTGTAAAGGATCGACACAACTTTGCCGAGTCCTGCGAGCTCCAGTATGCGAGCGATACGCGCCGTGGGATTGACCAGAAAAAATTCTGCGTTTACGCGGTCGGCTGTAGCTTTTCGCCCCATGATAACGCCGAGTCCCGAACTGTCCATAAAGTCAACGGTGGCAAGATCCAGTTCGATTGTCTTCGGCATAGCGGCGAGGATGGCATCGTCCATTTCCTCACGCAAAGATGCGGCACAGTGATGATCGATCTCGCCGAGAATGGCAAGATGCAATGTATCGCCTTGGGTTTTAGAGAGAATACGCGGATTGTTGCGGATCATGTTTTTTTCCCTTTCTTTTTTCTCTTTGCCGCGATTGTAGCATAATCTTCGGTCAATTCTTGTCAATATAACGCACGCGACGAATTTTTGTTGAAAAAACAGGCAGGATGTGATACAATGACTGTAACGACACTAAGAAGGATTTTGCGATGAAACTCAGATTTTTATGCATGCTTTTCACTTTGGTGCTTTGTTTCGCCGCATGCGGCGAGCAGAAGCAACCTGCAGTCACAACGGAAGCAACAACGACAGAGGCAACGCTTCCGCCGATCACGCTTCCGCCCGCGCCTAAGGAAATACGCATTCGTGTGGTTGCCGCAGGTGACAACATTGCACACGATTCCGTTATTCAGACCGCGCGCGATGATGCAAACGGTACCGAATACGATTTTTCCAAGATATACGCAGGCATTGCTGATATCATTGGTGATGCGGATGTTGCTTTTGTAAATCAAGAGGCTCCCGTTGCAGGCAAGGCGCTCGGAATTGCGGGATATCCAAGTTTTAACGCACCCGAAGAAATGGTCGAGGAATTGGTCGATATTGGCTTTGATGTGTTCAATATCGCGAATAACCATATGCTGGACAAGGGCGCGCAAGGATACAAAAATACGATCGCTTATTTTAACACGCTTCCCGTAACGATGATTGGCGGCTATACGAAGAATGATTTTGACAACGTCCGCATCGTGGAGGAGCAAGGGATTAAGATCGCATTCCTTTCCTATACAACGTTTGTGAACTACGGTCATGCAAATGACCTTCCTGCGGGGGATGCCTACATGATCCCGTATGCCAACACCGCGGATATCACAAGACAGGTCGGACTTGCGCGAGAAGCGGCAGACGTGGTGATCGTTTCCATGCATTGGGGTACGGAAAATGATTTTGGCGTCACCTCGGAACAGGCAAAATACGCAAAGCTTTGTGCAGATCTTGGTGTAGACGTTGTTTTGGGACACCATTCGCACGTTGCGGGTAGTGTGGAGTATCTTACGGGTGTAAACGGAAACAAGACTTTGGTTGCATATTCGCTTGGAAACCTTTGTTCCACGATGCTGTATGCGCGCAATATGGTCGGCGAGATCCTTTCCTTTGATATCGTGCGCGGTGAAGATGAAACGATCAAGATCGAAAACGTACTTGTCGATCCCGTAGTCAGCCATTATAATACCGATACTTCGCGTAAAGACAACCAGAATCTGCATGTCCGTTATGCATCCCGCGTGTATTTGATGAAGGACTATACCGAGGAATTGGCCATGGAGCACGGTTCGCAGAATTGGGGCTCGTTTACTTTTGGTACGTTGAAAAAGTACATTACCGAAACCGTTTCTGCCGAGTTTTTACCGCAATACATGAAATAGGAGCAATTATGACGATCAACGAATATCAAAAATTGGCAATGACGACATTGAATCCCAACCTTTCCGAAAGAGACGTCTTGATCAATGGTGTGATGGGACTTTGCGGAGAGTCGGGGGAAGCAATCGATATCGTAAAAAAACATCTTGCACAGGGACACGAGCTGGATCGGGAGCATCTGATCGGCGAGCTTGGCGATATTGCCTGGTACCTGGCAGAGACGGCAACGGTACTTGGTGTAGAGCTGGAAGAAGTTTTGCAGCGCAATATCAATAAGCTTCGCGCACGGTATCCGGATGGATTCGATACGGAAAAGTCAAAAAACAGATCATAAAGAAACCGCACTCTCACGAGTGCGGTTTCTTTATGATAGCAAGAATTGTTAAATGAAGTCGGCAAGAATTGTTATTGTGTGCCGAGGCTTTTTTCGTTATGATAGAAGTAGAATGAAAGTGGGAGGAGCTTTATGGCACACTATTCCTACATTGATCTTGTAAACCGTATGATCTCCGCACGCCATTTGTGTGTTGGTAATACGGGGGAGAAAACAGCAGAATTTACGTCTTATGACCGCAAGTCACGATATGAAAACGGAGAGTATCTAGATTGGGCTGCCAATGCTGACGGCGGTCAGTATCTTGCAGATACCGAGGACGGAGGTTGTCTGATCGCCGAGATGGACGGACCCGGGTACATTTCCCGTATCTGGTCGGCTACGGCGGGACCCGGGCATGTAAAGATTTATATTGACGGGGCAGCGGAGCCTACCGTTGATCTTGAATTTCGCGAGTTCTTCAACTGCACAAAAGAGCCGTTTGTCTATCGGAGCCTTGGATATGACGACTCTGCCCGTGGTAAGAATTGTTACGTGCCGATCTCCTATAACCGCTCCTGCCGTATCGTGGCTTACGGCGGCTTCGGCGACGATGGATGGGGTAAGTATTATCATATCAACTATACGACGTTCCCGACAGGGACGACTGTAGAGAGCATGCCCTATGTTCTCTCTGCAGAACAGAAAGCCGCCCTGCAACGTGTAGACAGTTTCTTTGCGGAAAAGATGGGTACACATCCGGAGGGGGCGGCAGATGCGCCTTTTGAACGGTATACGGTTGCACCGGATGCTCCTGCTGTTAAGACGCTCGTGGGCAAAGGTGCTATTTACGGTGTTCTCGTGCGCCTGCATTCCGATGCGTACGACAACTCGATCGAAACAATAGAACTGCTGAAGAATCTGCGTGTTCGTATGTATTGGGACGGGGAACAGAGTCCGAGAGTCGATGCTCCCCTCGGTGATTTCTTTGCTTCGGCATACGGAAAAACAAAGATCCGCACGGCACTTCTCGGTATCCGTGATGATGGGGTATTCTACAATTATTTTTACATGCCTTTCTTAGACGGTGCGAGAATCGAGATCGCAACGGTGGGAGACTATACGGCTTCGCTTGACCTTTCTGTAACAACTTGGGATCTGACCGTATCCGAAAAAGATATTCTGTATTTTTGTGCACGGTTTAATCTCGGCACATATATAGAGGACAAGAGCCGCTGGCCGGATTATAGTTTTTTGCGTATTCAAGGCGCGGGCCGCTTTGTCGGAGTAACCTTGCATAACAGCAAGCTGATAGACGGCGCGGATCCCTGCTGCAGCCCCGGTTGGCCGTGGTGGGGCGAGGGCGACGAGAAGTTCTACATCGACGGCGAAAAGTTCCCGTCGTGGTTCGGTACAGGCACTGAGGACTTCTTTGGCTACGCATGGTGTAGTCCCGCGCTGTTCACCAAGCCGTATCATGCACAGTCCTATTGCGAGGGGCTTTCCAATTTCAAGGGTAATCGCTCTGTCACCCGTATTATGCTGGGCGACAGCATTGCGTTTGAAAAGAGTTTTGACGGCTATCTGGAGAAGTATTACAGCGACGAATTTGTGCGTTACGGTTTTACGCCGTATTACTATCTTGCAAAAGATAGCATTGTCGAGAATTGCATCTATGCTTCGGAGGAAAAACTGGACTACTATTTGCCTGAGGCAAGTGCATATGCAACCAATTATACCGAAGGCGAGCATTTGCATATTTTACAGATCAATAGCGAAAACGGAACGGTGCAAAGACAGCATATGCCATATACTTTCGGTCCGCTCTGGAGTGGGGACTATCAGATGATGGTAAAGGATTTCCGCATCGGCGATTCCGTGACGGCGGCACTGCCTGCCGCAATGGATGAGGAATACATGGTGCTCGTTTCGTATACTTCTGCACCCGATTACGGAATTGTTTCTTGCACGATAAACGGTATTCCGCTTGCTACGACCGATTTATATAGTGAAAAGGTGACTGCGAGGAATCTTTTGCCGCTTGGCAACGTTACCTTGCACGGTGGGTATGACAATACAGTTACTTTTACGGTTATGGGAAAGAATGCGCTTGCAACAAATACTTTCTTTGGCATCGATTTTGTGATGCTCGTGCCCAAAGCGGAGTATACCTCACCATTGGATATCGCTCTTGACGTTTACCGTGAGAACACAAAGTATTCAGCATGCCCGACACGCCGCATTGAAGCAGAGGCGCTTGCATATAATGCCCGTCGAAGTGGCGGAGGTGCAATGATGCAGCCGATGCTTCCGTTTGGTGACGGATGGTCCGGCGGGGTTCACTTGCTTTGGAGCCGCACCGAAAAGGATGCGTGGATGCGTCTGCCGATCGTTGTGGGGGAAAGCGGTGATTACGATATCACGCTTGGCATGACGAAAGCGGCGGACTACGGAATACTGCGTTTTTCTGTGAACGGAGCGGCGTGTAGTGCGGATTTTGACGGATATGACGAAAAGGTTTTGCCTGCCGTGTTTTCGCTCGGACAGCATTTTCTGCATGCCGGAGTCAATGAACTCTTGCTTACTGTGATAGATAAAAACGACGCTGCCACCAATTATTTTGCGGGCATCGACTACATAGATATAGAATTTGTATCTGAGAAAGGAGATTGTAAATGAAAAGAGTTCTTAAAGGAGCGTTGCTTTTGTTTTGGTGCTGCGCACTTTTGATTTGCAGCCATGCTGCTTCAAACTCGGCATACGATGTGAATGATGATGGAAAAATCGGTTTACTGGATGTGATCACGGTCGTCCGTCTCTCGGTTTCTGCCGAGCCGGATGTCAAGGGTGACATAGACGGAGACGGAACGGTCACCATCGAGGATGCATTACTCGTTTTAAAGCGACTGCTAAATGAAAAAGGCGTGGTATATACGTATATAGATATCGTCGAGCGCCTTACGGATACACGTTACCTGAGCCTTGGTAACACGGATGAGGAGAGCGAGCTGTTTTCCTCTTATGCTCGCAAATCTCAATATACGGACGGCGCATATGTAAACTGGCGTGATAATGGTGACGGCAGTAACGTTCTTGGTACGACGGAAGACGGAGGCCATCTAATCGCGGATATTACAGGCGCGGGCTATATTTCGCGCATCTGGTCGGCCACTGCGGGGCCGGGACACGTCAAGATCTATATAGATGGCGAGACTGAGCCGACGATCGATCTGCCGTTTACCGATTACTTTGACTGCAAATCCGCTCCCTTCGTATACGAAAATCTGGTTTATGGCGGTGCGGATGCAGATGCCGCGCGCGGCAAGAACAACTATGTTCCGATCACGTTTGCAGAGTCCTGTAAGATCGTTGCCTACGGTGGATTCGGCGATGACGGTTGGGGCAAGTATTATCACATCAATTATACCTTGTTCCCTATAGGCACGGAAGTGGAGCCGATGCCAAAGGTGCTTTCTGCAGAGCAGAAGGCGGCGCTGGAAAATGCGAACCTGCTTATGGGTGAAAAAATCGGCACGCACCCTGACGGATATGCGGATGCCGCATTTGAAACCTTTGCGGTATCCAAAGATACGCCTTATGTAAAGACCTTAAACGGCAGAGGTGCGATCAGCGGTCTGCTTGCACGCGTGGATTCAATTGGGGATGATGTATACGCTACATCTCTTGAAGCGATTGAAACGCTCAAGAATCTCCGCATCAAGATCTATTGGGACGGAGAGACAAAACCTTCTGTTAATACACCGCTCGGCGACTTTTTCGCAAGCAGCTACGGTTTTAATTCTACAAGAATGCTGTTGCTCGGCATGCGTGATGACCGCACCTTCTACAATTACTTCTATATGCCGTATCTGGGAGAAGCAAAAATTGAGATTTATACGGTAGGCGAGGAAACCGAAACGGTTTCACTTGCAGTAAATGTAGTAGAAAATAGCATCCCCTCTGTCGATATGCTTTACTACGGTACGCAGTTCACGCTCGGACATTATCATCCCGATGCTCTGGATGCAAACGGAAACTACGACAAGACAGCGCCGCGCAGTCCTGACTATCATTTTCTGACGGTGAAAGGGCAGGGGAAACTGGTAGGTGTGACTTTGCATCACAACAAGACTATTGGAGGCAAGGATCCGCTTAGCACTCCCGGTAGTCCTTGGTGGGGCGAGGGCGACGAGAAGTTCTTTGTAGATGGCGAAAAATTCCCGTCATGGTTCGGTACGGGTACCGAGGACTTCTTTGGATACGCATGGTGCAGTCCGCTTTGGTTTAACAAGCCATATCACGCACAGCCGTACTGTGAAGGAGGTTCAAACGGTATTGGTAACCGCGTTGTTACCCGCTTGCTTGTAGGCGACGCGATTCCGTTTGATGAAAGTTTTGAGGGATATATTGAGAAGTACTACACGGACGAATACACACAGTATAGCCTCACCTCCTATTTCTATCTTGCTAAGGACAGCGTGGTAGAGGATGTTGACTATGACGATACCGCTGTGCTTAACTACTTTGTACCTGCAAGTGAGGGGGCATATTTGGTCGAGGGAGAGGATCTGTATGTAAAGGCGTATAATGCTGCCAGTGGTACTGTCACCGGCACCTCTGCCTCACACATGGATCATCAGACGATGAGTGGCTACAGCCCCGCATGGAGTAAGGACACGCAGATCCTCGTTTCAGGTCTTGGTGAAACCGGTTCGGTCGACTTTACCTTGCCTGCGCCCGCAGACGGCGAGTATATGTTGCTTGCATCCTTTGCAAATGCTCCTGACTTTTCTATCGTACAGGTTTCTGTGAATGGTGAAAAGGTCGGTGATCCTGTAGACACTTATGGTACGATCGTCGCAGCAGACTACCTCTCCGAGATCGGAAAGGTCTCCTTTACCAAGGGGAATACCAATACACTCACGTTGACCAATGTTGGCAGAAATGCGGTGGCAACCAGTGTGGGATACCGTATTGCGCTGGATTTTGTGCTGATGGTTCCCGTGGATGAATATACAAGTCTTGAAGCGCTTGATCTTGGCAAGTACACGGATGTTTCGCGCCTGAATACGAAGCGCGAGATCGTTGACGCGGATGTCTACGTATTCGAGGGCGAGACTGATCTCCTTGCTACGGCAATTTCCAGTGACGGAACACCTTCCGCGCAGACAATGACCGGCTGGGGTGCCGATTGGAGCGGCGGTAAGCAGATGTTCCTTTATAACAAGACTGTTACAGATGCAACTTTGGCTACGTATCTTTGGGTAGAGGAAGCCGGTACGTATGACCTTAGCGGTAAATTTACGGTCGGCGGTGACTACGGTACCTACAAGGTTACGCTGAACGGTGCTTCGCTTGGAAACATAGATTTTTATAAAGGATCTGTTGCCAATCGTGCATATGAATTTGGCATCGTCACACTCAAAGCGGGCTATAATAAACTGAATTTCGCAGTTTCCGGCAAAAATGCATCTTCTGTAGGATATTGCATCGGTATCGACTGCATCACTGCTACAAAAGTAAACGAAAGCGATATTTACACATTTGAAGGCGAGACCGATCTGCTTTCGAATACGACGGTAACTGTAGGAACTTTTGTAGCGCAAACGATGAGCGGCTACAGCGGAGGCAAGCAGCTCTGGTGGCGTCCCGGCACCTCCGGTGTCGGCGGCGTGCTGACCACGTCGGTAACTGTGGACAAAGCAGGAACGTACAAACTGTATGCGGCGCTTTGTACCGCAAAGGATTATGGCGCATTCGATCTGTATATCAACGATAATAAAGTCACAAGCTTTGATGGATACGCTGCCTCACTTGCACGCGTACAAACCTGTCTTGGTGAGGTAAATCTGAATGCGGGTAACAATACGTTAAAATTTGTTATCACAGGCAAGGCAACCGCCTCGACTAACTATATGGTCGGTATTGACTTCCTGCGCTTTTACAAAGTAAAATAACACAAAAAGAGAACCGAGCGTCGCTCGGTTCTCTTTTACTTCTTGTATTCACTTGGTGAAACACCTACGGCGTTTTTGAAAAATCGGCTAAAGGAATAAATGGAACTGAAGTGTAGGCCGTTGACGACTTCAGAAACGGCGGCGCCTTTGCTTAGCATATGCTTTGCATGCTCAAGGCGCTTTTGGTTATAGTACTTGATCACAGTAGTTCCCGTGTGCTCTAAAAAAGTACGACCGATATGAAATCTGCTGTAGTTGAACTGCTTTTCCAACGAGTCCAGCGTGATCGGGTTGTGAAAGTTGTAATCAATATAGTGCTTGATCATGGCGGGGAGAGAAACGATGGAATGATCCTCCTCTTGCAAGGTGATGTTGTCTTGCAGAACCATTTGCAGCAGTTTGATCATCTTTTCTTTGCAGAGCAGTCGGTAGTAGGCTGGTTTTGTATCAAAGATATGGATAATATCATACAGGCAATCTTTAAAAGCTTTTATGTCGGATATATGCAGGATCGGGTCGATCGGCAGTTCGTCATCGCGGATCCAGGAAAGCTCTTCTTCCGAAAAACGCGGCAGATCCTTGAAGCAAATATAGATATTGTCGCTGTGCTCATCGTATCGCATATCAAAATGGATGTGCGGCTGTGAAATGGAAATATCGTCGATGCTTGCAAGCGTGTGCGGATGACCGGGTCGGATGAAGATCACGTCGCCTTTATTGCAAATGTAGTCTTTTCCATCCATAGAAAACAGGAAGCGTCCCGAGGAAAGATAAATAATTTCGTAGTCGAAAATTACGCGTTGCCCGATTTTAAATGGCGCACGCATATGGGATCGCATGGCACGGCGTACATACGGCGAAAGGGTGTTCAAATCCATATCATTCATCACCTCTGCAATAAATGTTAAATGAATCCGTTGATTTTGTCAATAGTGGATATTTAAATTGAATTGATTTTTTGGTATACTTACTGTATAATACAATGATAGAGGTACTGACTATGCATAATCTTTATACGCTTTCTGAATTTAAATCGCGTTCGATCAGCGCCGAAAATTTCACCGGTGAAAAGGGAAAGGCCGCCATGGCGACCGAGGGGACGGGCGCAAATGCCGCCCGTGAGCTTGGTCAGGGATGGAAAGTTTCTCCTTCTATCCGCATTGCCGCCGGAGAGACGTTCACGCTTGCCGATGTACAGGGCGAGGGAATGATCAATCACATTTGGATCACCGACACCTATAAGATCCAGCGCCGCTTGATCCTGCGCATGTATTGGGACGGAAGTGACGTCCCTTCGGTAGAGGTGCCGCTGCATGATTTCTTTGCGGCAACAGATTATCATAACGCGCCGCTGATCAATTCGCTTGCGGTGTGTGTTAATCCCAAAAAGGCAATGAATTGCTATTGGGACATGCCTTTCAAAAAAGGATTTCGTATCACGCTGGAGAACATTGGTCCTGACGAGATCATCGTGTACTATCAGATCGATTACCGCCTCGGTAAAATGCCGGAGAATATCGCTTATTTCCATACACAGTTCCGTCGCTCCAATCCGTTGCCGTATAAGACCGAGCACACGATTCTGGACGGTGTCAAGGGCAAGGGGCATTACGTCGGTACATATCTCTATTGGGGTGTAAACAGCAACGGCTGGTGGGGAGAAGGCGAGATCAAGTTCTATATGGATGGCGACAAGGAGTTTCCCACGATCTGCGGCACCGGAACGGAAGATTATTTCTGCGGTGCATGGAATTTTGATATCGGCGGAAAGTACGTGCCGTTTTCTACCGCGTATGCCGGAATGCGTGTTTCGCCTACGGACGAGACCTATATTTCAAATCGTCGTTTTGGTCTTTACCGCTGGCATCTTACCGATCCGATCTTCTTTGACGAGGATGTGCGTGTGACGATCCAGGCGCTCGGCTGGCGCAGTGAGGGAAGATATCTGCCTTTACAGGACGATATTTCTTCCACCGCGTTTTTCTATCTCGATCATCCCGCTGACATGCGCGGTACTTTGCCGGATAAGGATGGTCTTGAACTCAAATAATGGAGGCAGCAATATGAAAAAATCAAAGATTCTGGTGGTTGGCAGCTTTGTTGTGGATCAGATCATGACAACCACCGTGTTTCCCAAAGAGGGACAGAGTGTAATTGGCAAGGCGTTTTCCAAAGCGCCCGGTGGAAAAGGGGCAAATCAGGCTGTGCAGATGGCACGGCTTGGCGCCTCTGTAACGATGGTTGGTAAACTTGGAAACGATGCAAACGGCAGGGAAATGATGGAGGCGTGCAAGAATGCAGGTCTCGATATGTCACACGTTGTGATCGATCCTGTTACGCCAACTGCTTGCGCAGTGATTATTCTGGAAGAAAAGGCAGGCGGTACTGAAAACCGTATTGTCGTATATCCCGGTGCCAATATGACCTTGTGCGAGGAGGATGTCGCCTTTTTGCAGGAAGAGATCTCGGAATATGATCTGGTGGTTCTGCAGTTGGAGATCCCTATGGAGATCAATCTTTTAGTTGCAAAGTTTGCACACGCCGCGGGTGTGCCTGTGTTCCTGAATACTGCGCCATACGCTCCGCTTCCGGAAGAATTGATTCCGTATCTTACCTACGTGTGTCCCAATGAGACGGAAGCCGAAGGGCTTACGGGGATCGTGATTCCGCGTGAGGGACGCGATGCCGATCTTTCCGTAGCAAAAAAAGCGGCTGATGTATTGCTTGCACGCGGAGCGAAGAATGTACTGATCACGCTTGGCGCGGCAGGCGCTGCGCTTTACGGAAGTGCAGGGGAAGTGTTTTCTCCGTCCGCAAAAGGAATCAAAGCGGTAGATCCAACCGCGGCAGGCGACTCGTTTATCGGCGGTTTCAGTTATGCGATTACGCAAGGCATGGACACGGAAAGCGCATTGCGTTTTGCAAACCATACAGCTGCAATTACTGTTTCCAACATGGGGGCAATTCCGTCGCTTCCCACGCTTGCGCAGGTTAAAGAACTGTTAGGAGAGTCACGATGAAAGAAACCTGCAAAAACGCATATACGCATTATATTGAAACGATACGGTCCGGCATGGAAAAGCAGATCGCACGCATGGAATATGAGCAAATCGAATCCGCCGCGGCGTTGATCCGTGCAGTAGAATGCGACGGCGGACGGATTCACATTTCCGGAATTGGCAAGTGTGCACATGTAGCAACCTATATGGCCTCACTGCTTTCCTCCACCGGAACGCCGACCTATTATTTGCATGGTACTGAGTCGGTGCATGGATCCTGTGGACAGTTGAGAGAAAATGATTTGGTCATTTTTATTTCCAATAGCGGTGAGACTCCCGAGATGAAGGTATCCGTCGCGGCGATCAAGAAAAACGGTTGTCGTGTGATCGGCGTTTCCGGTAATACTGATTCGTGGTTGGCGAAAGAAAGTGATCTTCATCTGCTTGCCAAAGCGGAGGAGGAAGGCGGGCCTATGAACCGCGCTCCGCGCATGTCCATTTTTTCGGAGTTGCTTGTTTTGCAGGCGCTTAGCATTATTTTGCAGGAGGATGCAGGCATTACGCCGCAACAGTACGTTAAATGGCATCCGGGCGGCAAGCTCGGCGAGATCCGTGACAATGAAAAATAAAAAAGAGAACTCCGACCGGAGTTCTCTTTTTTAGCCTTTTATATATAGCATTTTTTCGCCGACAAGGCTTTCGCAAAGTTGTCGATATTCGCTCTGTGCCCGTTCGCTCCCGCCGCCTTTTTTGACGGCGCGAAGCAGGATGTTTTTTGGAGTATCGTCTGGGTCAGTGAATTCCAGTGCGGTTGCCTCGTATCCGTTTGCCGAAAGCCGTTCAAGACGCAGGGCGTCGGTCAGCGCATCGCAAAGCTTTTTCTTTAAAATCGGATATCGTGTTACAAAGGCGAAAGCCTCCGTGTCGAGCTTGTGCAGAAGTTCTTTTTGACAGCACGGTGTGGAAAGGATGACCTTTGCGCCAAGATCGATCGCTTTCGTCAGCACGATGTCGGTCGCAATATCGCATGCATGCAGAGAAACGACAAGATGCACGGGAGAAGCATACGCATAGTCGTCGATGTTGCAGGCGTGAAAATGTAAACCCGTGTAGCCAAGGCTTTCTGCGGTATTTTTACAATAGGCAATAACGTCTTCCTTCAAGTCGATGCCAACCATGTTGACTTCACGTCCCATAGTCACGGTCAGGTAATGATACACAGCAAAGCTGAGATAACTCTTTCCGCAACAGAGGTCAAGAACATTCAGCGTTCCTTCGGTAGGGAGGTGTTTGTAGATGTCTGCAACGTGCTCGATAAAACGGTTGATCTGACGGAATTTTGCTTGCTTTTTATCATAGACACGTCCGTTTTTATCGGATACGCCGAGCTCAAACAGAAACGGCTCGCTACCATCGAAGGCGTAGGCTTTTGCGCGGTTGTGCGCTTTGATCGTGATTGTTTTGCCGTAACTTTCAACGGCTGCGGCAAAACGCTTTTTGCCGATGATCGTCTCGCTACCGCTCTTGGAACGGCGGTATTCTGCATCGGCTCCATCGCCAATAAGATTGATCTGCGAAAAAGAAGAAATCACTTCGCGTAGCAAATCGGTGTCTGCGGGCGATAGGTTTTGATGCAGTGCTTTGCCGTCCTTTTTGAAGGTTTCGATCTGTAGGACTGCCTCGCCGCCTTTTTTAAAAAGCGTTGCTACTGCACGCAAGGTTTCCTTGTCTGCGCATTTGGAAAAGACAGCTTTTTTTAAAAAGCCTTTCTTTGCTGAAAGAGAGAGCAGAGAAGCGAGTTTTTGCTGAATCATTTTTTGTTCTCCTTGGACTTTTTAGAAAAGGAGATCTTATTCTCCGTGTGATTGATCAGACGTTGGATGTTACTGCGATGCATGAAAATAACGACTGCCGCAACCGCAAAACTGATCAGCACCGGAAAGCCTGCACCCCATCCGGACAGTCCTGCAACGGCAAGCTTGTAGGTAAGGATCGGGTAAAGCATACAGCATACCACGGAGCCGAGAGAAACAAATCGAGTTGTAGCCACGATCAGGATAAACAAAAGGATCAGAAGTAAGAAGCAGAAAGGATCGAGCGTAAGGACCATTGCCGCAACGGTAGCAACGCCTTTGCCACCCTTGAATTTAAAGAAGATTGGAAAGATATGTCCGAGTACACAGAAAAGCCCGGCAAGATATCCGCCAATGCCAAAGGTATTGTAGATGATCTGTCCAAGCAAGACGGAAACGACCGCCTTGAGCATATCGCAGAGCAGGGTGCCTGCTGCCGCCAGTTTTCCGTAGGTGCGGAGCATATTGGTCATGCCTGCATTGCCGCTTCCGTATTTACGGATATCATCGTGGTAGAACACCTTGGAAATAACCAAAGCAAAATTGACACTGCCGAGAAGGTATGGGACAACTATGCAAAGCAGGATACATACAGCCATGGAAGCGTATGCGCCAATCCAATTCGTTAAAAGTCCGTGCAGATCTGTCATGTTTTTCTCCTTTATTTGTTAAAAAGCTTGTGTAGTCTGTTCCTAAGAGACTCTTCGTTCTTTTTTGTTTCTTCTTGCTGTACGGTAACGTCGAAAACATTTCCGTCTCGATTGATATCAGCAAGCAGAATGTCGCTTTCTTTGAGGTCGGCGATCTTCGCACACATGCAGTATTCGTTCCCGTCTGCATCGTAAGCAATCGCCAAGCCGTCTTCGATGCGGTCGACACGAAGTTCTTTCTTTTCGCTATGCATACAGCACCTCGCATATGTATGATTTCAAACCATTATACCACAAGTCTTTACAAAAGAAAAGAAAAACTTTGGGAATTGACAATTTGTCTATAAATTGGTACAATACTATATTAGAATAATATTATGGAGAGTCTTATGGATTCGATTAAAAGAGAAATAGAGACTTTGCGGCACAATCTTGCGCACTATGCCAAGATGTATTACGTATATGACGTCTCCGAAATATCGGATTTTGAATATGATGCCCTCTTCCGTAAATTGCAGGAGCTGGAAGCGGAATACCCTCAATTCGACGACGCAAATTCGCCTACGAAGCGTGTTGGCGGTAGAGTGCTGGACAAATTTGAGAAGGTGACACACAAGGTGCAGATGGGAAGTCTTTCCGATGTGTTCTCCTTTGAAGAGCTTGATGCATTTCTGGAGCGCGTGGGTACAGAAGTACCGGATGCCGTGTATTCGGTTGAGCCGAAGATCGACGGCCTTTCCGTTGCACTGACCTATGAGAACGGCGAACTCGTTTTTGGTGCGACTCGTGGTGATGGTTTTGTCGGTGAAGACGTTTCCGAGAATCTTCGCACCATTTCTTCGATTCCTCTCAAACTTTCCGAGCCGCTGTCTTTTTGCGTGCGCGGTGAAGTTTTTATGCCACGTGAAGCTTTTTATAAGCAGAATACACAGCGCGAAAAGGAAGGGCTGGCGCTGATGGCGAATCCCCGCAACGCGGCGGCAGGTTCTTTGCGTCAGTTGGACTCCAAGGTCACTGCAACGCGCGGCCTTGATATTTTTGTGTTTAATTTGCAGTCCGGAAACTTGTATAGCGACCGCGAAAATCCTGATAGCCATTTTGCCATGCTCGACCGTTTGAAGGAGCTTGGTTTCCACGTGCTTCCAAACCGCATCGTGGCAAACTCGTATGACGAAATAACGGCGCATATTGAGAGCATTGGCAATATGCGTGATGTGCTTTCCTTTGATATCGACGGAGCGGTCGTAAAAATGGACTCGATCACACAGCGCGCGATTGTGGGTGAGGGGACCACAACGCCCAAATGGGCGGTGGCCTACAAATATCCTCCCGAGCAAAAGCAGACGAAACTGCTGGATATCTTTATTCAAGTTGGCAGAACGGGTGTGCTGACCCCCAATGCACTGCTTGAGCCTGTCCGCCTGGCGGGCACCACTGTTTCCAAGGCAACTTTGCATAACATGGATATTATCCGCGACAAAGATATCCGTATCGGCGATACGGTTATCGTACAGAAGGCGGGAGATATTATCCCCGAAATTGTAGGTAGTGTAAAAGAAAAACGGACAGGCGCGGAAAAAGAATATGTGCCACCGATGGTTTGTCCCGCTTGCGGTAGCGCGATCGTGCGGGACGAAGATATAGCGGCGATCCGATGCGAAAACGAGCTGTGTCCCGCAAAGCGGTCCCGTGCTCTTGCACATTTTGCCTCTAAGGGGGCGATGAATATTGACGGACTTGGACAGCAGATCATCGATCTGCTGATAGCCAACGATCTTGTCAGAGATGCCGCCGATCTCTATACGCTCCGTGCCGAAGACGTGGAAAAACTCGACCGTATGGGTGAGAAATCCGCGGCAAATCTAATTGCTTCGATTGAAAGATCCAAGAATGCGGGATTGGAGAGATTGATCTACGCGCTCGGTATACGTCAAGTCGGTGAAGTAGCTGCGGCCACGCTCGCGGCAAAGTATAAAACGCTTGAAAACTGTTTTTCGGCGACGGTTGAGGAACTTTGTACTATAGATGACATCGGCGAGATCACTGCTCGGAGTTTTGTAGATTTCTTTGCCCGTCCCGAAAGCCGCCGCCTTGCGGATGCTTTGGTCGCGGCAGGCGTGCTGACCGAAAGCACGGCACAGCCGAAGGGCGAAAAACTTGCGGGTTTAACATTTGTGATCACAGGCACTTTACCGACAATGAAGCGCGACGAGGCATCAGCTTTGATCAGTGCCAACGGCGGAAAAGTCAGTGGCAGTGTTTCCAAGAAAACCTCGTACGTGCTTGCCGGGGAGGAAGCAGGATCGAAGTTGACGAAAGCCAATGAACTGGGTATTCCCGTGCTTTCCGAGGAACAATTGCTTGCAATGTTGCGGTAAGGAGGAAACATGTTGCGCGTTTGTGATTTGCATACGCACTCCATTTTTTCGGATGGGTCACATACACCGAGCGAAATTATAAAAGAAGCTGAACGGATCGGCCTTTCGGCTGTTGCTTTGTGCGACCATAACAGCGTTGTGGGTATTTCGGAGTTTTTGAAGGCGGCTGAAAGTACTGCCGTCGAGGCTGTGCCGGGCATTGAGATCTCTGTGGATTATATGGGGACAGAACTGCACGTTCTTGCACTTTATATTCCTGTTGTGGCGCTTTCTGCGTATGCGGAGTACGTGGAGCAAGCACGAAAAAACAAAGAGATCAGTAACAGAGAACTGGTCACATCTCTAAACAAAGCAGGCTATCCGTTGGATTATAATGCAATCTTGAAAAAATCCTCCGGTGGAGGATTTAATCGTGTACATGTTGCGACGGAGCTTGTGGCCCTTGGTTGCGTTTCGACAATTGACGAGGCGTTTGAGACCTTGCTTTCACCCAAGGCGGGATACTACAGACCTCCTGTGCGGCTCGATGTTTTTGAAACGATTACTTTTATACGTTCCACAGGTGCTGTAGCCGTGCTCGCGCATCCTCTTTTGAATCTCAATGCGACGGAGCTGCGCGTATTTTTGAAAAAGGCGATCACACACGGGCTTGTTGGCATGGAGGTTTTGTATTCCAAGTACAATGCCGAGGAGACGGAGCTTTCTGCCGCCATTGCCGCAGAATTTGGATTGTTGCCGAGCGGCGGAAGTGATTTTCACGGCGACAACAAACAAGGTCTGCATCTCGGCATTGGATATGGATCCCTGGCAATTCCGTATGCGTTTGCCGAGCAACTAAAACGGTCAGTCGAGATTGAGGTATTCCAGGATGCCGTTGTAGATGCCGCGGGCAAATAACTGCGGATCGTCACGCATTAGTGCTGCATCGCGCGGATTTGTGATATAACCGAGTTCGATGAGCGTTGCGGGCATTGCTGTGCGGCGCAAGACGTACAGGCTCGGGCGTGCGAATACACCGCGATCCCGAAGTCCCGTTGCCTCGGACAGGCTTTCCACGATGTCCTCGGACAGTTCCTCTGCAGACGTGTCGAGTGCATAGACGTATCCTTCGATGCCCGATGCGCTTGCTGTGCCGGAAGCATTGGCGTGCAGACTGATAAAATAGTCTGCGTCCCAACTGTTGGCGTCGTTTACGCGCGCGGCAAGACTGGATGCATTGCTGGTGCCGAGCTGCGTGTCGGCTGTAGGGCGCGATAGGCGTGCTTCGAGATTTGGGTTGGCGTTGACAAGTTTGGCAAGCTCAACGCCGATTCTGTACGTAAGATCCTGCTCGCGGAGCCCGTTCCCTTCGGCACCTGCGTTGGGATTCTGTGGGTTGTGTCCTTGGTCTATGTATATTTTGATTGCCATAAATACACCTCACTTTGTAGCAGTATATGCCGCAAGGCGAGAAAGGAAACTATGAAAGAAATTCAGCGAATTTTAAGCTATGTCCGTCGCGCTGTGACGGATTATGATATGATCAAAGAGGGCGATTCCGTTTGCGTCGGTGTTTCCGCAGGAAAAGACTCCTTGACGTTGCTTGTTGCTTTGGCAGAACTGCGACGGTTCTATGAAAAGAAGTTCACGTTGAAAGCGGCGACGGTCGATCTTGGCTTTCCTGATTCCGATTACAGCGAGATCGAAGAATTGTGCCGTCGCCTGGATGTGGAATATAAGATCGTACGCACTGAGATCGGCAAGGTGGTTTTTGATATCCGTAAGGAAAAAAATCCCTGCTCTCTGTGCGCAAAAATGCGTCGCGGCGCTTTGCATGCCGCCGCAAAGGATCTCGGTTGCAATCGTGTTGCACTAGGCCACCATTTTGATGACACGATCGAGACGTTTATGCTCAATCTTTTCTACGAAGGACGGATCGGGTGCTTTTCTCCGGTGACTTATCTCACCAACACGGAGCTATATCTCATCCGACCGATGCTCTACGTACCCGAAAAGGCAGTGCGATATTTTACAAATAAAGTCTCGCTACCCGTGGCGGCAAGTAAATGTCCCGCCAATGGGAATACCGAGCGCGAGGCGATGAAGCGGCTTTTGCAACAACTCGAAAAGGATAACAAAGGTCTGCGATACCGTATCTTCGGCGCGATGCAACGCGCACAGGTGGACGGTCTTAAAGAAGTCGGTAAGTTACCAATAGAATAAATAAAGATTACATATTTTTAGGAGATTGGGAGAAATGAAAATATCGGTAATCGGAAGTGGCAGATGGGGATCGTTTATCGCTTGGTATCTCGATGATATCGGGCATACAGTAAAACTGTACGGTCCTGCAGATACGCCGCACATGATCCAGTTTACAAAGACGCGTACAAACGGGTTGATCACGCTCGGTGAGAGCATACGACTCGTGTATGACATACACGATATCGCCGATGCGGAGGTCGTGATCATTTCGGTGCCGTCGCAGGCGTTGCGCGGCCTTGTCGGTGAACTGCGCGAGGCGGGGCTCACGGATAAAGAATACGTCCTTTGCATGAAGGGCATCGAGATCGCAACCGGCATGCGCCTCAGTGAGATCGCAACCGAAGGACTCTGCACGGATAAGGTCGCCGTATGGATCGGTCCGGGTCACGTACAGGAGTTCTATCGAGGCATCCCCAATTGCATGGTCATTGATTCTGCAAACGATGCCTTGAAGCGTAAGCTTGTAGACGCTTTTTCGTCCAAGCGGATTCGTTTTTATTACGGAAACGATCTTGTCGGCAATGAGGTCGGCGCGGCGGCAAAAAACGTGATCGGCATTGCGGCGGGTATGTTGGATGGGCTTGGGCTTTCCTCGCTGAAGGGGGCTTTAATGGCGCGCGGAGCAAGGGAAGTGGCAAGGCTTATCAAAGCTATGGGAGGCAACGAGCTTTCTGCTTACGGGCTTTGTCATCTCGGCGATTATGAGGCGACCGTGTTTTCCAAGTTCAGCCATAATCGACAGTTTGGCGAGTCTTTTGTTAAAGGGGAGACCTTTGACAGTTTGGCGGAAGGTTATTACACTGCAGATGCTATGGTCCGACTTGGTAAACGCTTTGGTGTTGATCTGCCGATCACAAAAGCGGTGTATACTGTTTTGTATGAGGGAAAGGACACTGCCGACACCCTCGCAGGTCTGTTTGACCGTTCGATAAAGGAAGAGTTTTAAAATGTCTATTTTTTCGCGATTTTCAAAAAAGAATCCCTCTTCGCTCGCCTATAAGCGTGAGATGGCGCAGATGATCTCGAACAAGCGTATCCGTTACGTTGGCGAAAAGGTCGACGGTGTTGAAGAGGTCATCGGTAAGGGGGGGAGTATCTCTATACGCGATGACGAAATTCTGGTTTTTGCCTCCGCAGACGTGCTTTTACGTGCGAAGATCGCGGAAATGGACGCATCCGAATTGCTTTCCAAGGACGGAGTGATCATTACCGCACCTGACCTTGAGCATGACGGAAGGGTCCGTACCATCGTTGTATACTACGTATATTATAGGTGAAGCAGATGGCAGAGATTTTTGAAAAGATCAAAGAAACAATGTATGCAGTGGTCGGAAAACGTTCCTTTGTCAGCGCGGTCATTCTCGCCGGTGGCAGTGGAACACGTGTCGGTGCAGGGCAGACCAAGCAGATGCTTGTCCTTGATGACAAACCGTTGATCGTGCACACACTTCTCGCATTTGAACAGTGTGAATATATTGACGAGATCGTGCTGGTTGCAAAAGAAGAAGAGATGCCGATTTATGAGAAATTCCGCGCAGAATACTGCTTGACCAAATTGGTGCGTATTGTTGCAGGCGGAAAGACGCGACAGGCATCTGCGAAGAACGGCTTTGATGCTATAAACGAAAAGGCCGGTTACGTTGCGATCCATGACGGTGCGCGTGCTATGGTCACACCTGCACAGATCAAAGAAGTCGTGATGTCTGCTTTTGCACACGGTGCGGCGATTGCGGCTTGTCCGGCAACCGATACGATCAAATATGCCGAGGGGGTACGCATTGGCGAGACGCTCCCCCGGGAGAACATTTGGCTTGCACAGACACCGCAGGTTTTTCGCGATGAGATCTACCGTGCGGCGGTCTATACAGCGGAGCAAAAGGGCTTTGTTGGCACGGATGATGCTTCGCTTGTCGAGAATATCGGTATAAATGTTTATCTCGTGGATACAGGTATTGATAATTTCAAAGTGACTTTCAAGAGTGATCTGCTTCGTGCGGAGCAACTTCTGCGAGAGAGAAGGGGAGAACGATGCGAGTAGGACAAGGATACGACGTGCACCGACTTATTAATGGCAGAAAATTGATCCTTGGCGGTGTAGAGATCGAGTATGCACTCGGCCTTTTAGGGCACTCGGATGCGGACGTGCTTTTGCACGCCGTTTCGGATGCTTTGCTTGGGGCGGCCGCGCTTGGCGATATCGGCAAGCATTTTCCGGACACGGATGAACGTTATCGCGGCGCGGATAGCCTGAAACTGCTTTCGCAGGTGGGCATATTGCTTCGCGAAAACGGCTATAAAATCATCAATATAGATTCTACAGTTCTTGCGCAAGCTCCCAAACTTGCTCCGCATATTCCCGCTATGCGGCAGAATATTGCAAACGCGCTCGGAATAGACGTAGACACGGTCAGCGTAAAAGCAACAACCGAGGAAAAACTCGGCTTTACAGGGACCCGTGAGGGCATTGCGGCACAGGCGATCTGTTTGATCGATTGATGCCCATGCCGCGTATATAAAGCCGCCCTCGCGCGGAAGAAGATTGACATCCTGCGCTTTATCGTCCGTCCGCGTTTTTGGACGGCGGGATTTTGCGCTATTATTATCTTATGGTATTGGTAGCGATTTGCTACCTAAAAGGAGAAGGTATGATTCAAATTTCCCCCTCTGTTTTGTCTGCTAATCTTGCAGACCTCGCAAATGAATGTGCATCTATTGAGCGTGATGGTGCCGATCTGATCCATTTGGACGTTATGGACGGCAGTTTTGTGCCGAATATTACGTTTGGCGCACCTGTGATCAAATGGGCACGCCCAGCGGCAAAAATTCCGTTTGACGTACATTTGATGATCGATGAGCCGATCCGTTATATTGAGGATTTTGCTAAAGCTGGTGCGGATATCATTACGGTACATATTGAGGCATGCAGCGATATCCATGCCACGATTGATAAGATTCATTCTATGAATATTAAAGCAGGCGTAGTTGTAAAGCCAAATACGCCCATTGATGTTGTGTATCCCTTGTTGGATAAACTCGAAATGGTGCTGATTATGACGGTGGAGCCGGGCTTTGGCGGGCAGGGGCTTATTGAAGAAACTCTCCCGAAGATCACGGCACTTAAAGAGGAGATTACCCGCCGCGGACTGAACGTGCCGATCGAGGTGGATGGCGGCATCAAAGTTGATAACATTGCTCGTGTTGCATCCTACGGTGCAGATATCTTCGTTGCAGGTTCGTCTGTGTTTGGAAAAGCCGATAGAAAAGCTGCGATGGTTGAACTCCGTGAAGCGTGTAAATAGAATGGATAGGATCGTAGAGTATTTGCAAGAAAAATATGCCCCCCTCGGCATTATTGTCTATGGCTCTTTTGCAGACGGATCCCATAATGCTCATAGCGACTTTGATGTACTTGTCATCACAGAAAAAGGGAGCGAGATGCATGACAATACAGTTGTGGACGGTATTATGTTGGATGCATTTGTCTATCCGAAAGTGAAGTTTTTAAATGCATTTGATTGCAAAGATTTTGTGCAGATCTTTGACGGAAGCATTGTGTTCGATACGGACAATATTGCGAAAGAATTACAAGCAAAGGTTATAGGATATATCAACAGCATTCCGCCGAAGACAGATGCAGAAAATGAAACCAACGTAGCATGGTGCGAAAAAATGTTGCTTCGATCAGCTCGTGGCGATATGGAGGGGCATTTTCGTTGGCACTGGTTGCTGACGGAAAGTCTCGAGATTTACTGCGATGTGATTGGAAAACGGTATTTAGGTCCGAAAAAGAGCATCAAATGTATGCGTGAGGAAGACTTTGGAAGCGCAAAAATATACGAAAAAGCACTTTCCTGCTTTGACTATGAATCTTTATTGGCGTGGATCAGGCATTTGAAGGAACTTTTATAAAACAAAGGCAGTTCAATTGAACTGCCTTTTGTCATAATGTGATTTTGGAGATATCCTCTGCGGGTAGGGGGAGGATTTCGATTCCTTTGGGAAAGTTTGCTTGAAGAGCAACATAAAGTGCATGGTTTAATCCAATTGCAATCGTATCCTGTGGAGCATTATATATGACATGCCGGATGGTATCGAGAACGGAGTCCTTAATCGTTTGCGTATCGTATGTAAGATCACTTCTCCAACAGCCGGGAAATGCGACATGCGCTTTCTTTGCCATATGTTCGCAAAGCGCGTTTGCATCCTGCTGTGTTTCGGTAAATATGACGTAAAACTTTTTCATCACAGTGCTCCTTTCAAGACTTGAAAACAGTATAGCACATATTTTGTCTTTTGACAATGAAAAAAGCAGACCGTGGGTTAATCGGTCTGCTTTCTATTTTTGCAACTTAGCCGAGGTTGTTCAGCTTAATGGTAAACTGGCTCTTCTTGTGTGCTGCAGCGTTCTTGTGGATGATGCCACGAGCTGCGGCCTGGTCGATCTTTTTAACAGCAACCTTGTAAGCCTCGGTAGCTGCCGCCTTATCGCCAGCCTCGAGAGCAGCATTGTACTTCTTTACGATGGTACGGAGCTGGGTCTTGAAGATCTGGTTCTGCAGGGTCTTTGCTTCGATGACCTTAACGCGCTTCTTAGCGGATTTAATGTTCGGCATGAGGTGCACCTCCTTCAAAAAAATTGAAAATATGAACACCAGCCGGTGCCTGAGAGGGTGCACACAGCCAAGTCACTCATTTACATTTAGGTATGATACCACACCTTTTTGTAAAAAGCAAGTCTTGTTTTATTTTTTATCGAAAAATTCTGGAAATTCACATTAAATGGGAAAGTTTTTTGCAAAAAAGAAATAATTTTCGAAAAAAATCAAAAAATCCCCTTGACAAGAGCCAAAACGGGTGGTAAAATACTAAACTGCATTATAATCGCTTGCAGTATGGAAACCTATGCGCCAAACAACGGTTTTGCTGTTTGCGAGGGGAGTTCTTTTGTGCAAATTGACGATGGCGTTTTGCCGCACATAAGCTTGTACCACGGCATTTGAAGTGCTCTTTGGCTGTCCGTTTTGGCCTCTGAGGTATGATGCTTGGCAAAAAACGTCGGAAATATCCGCAAACGAGCCTCCGAAGATCCGTGTCTCTCGGC
>JAZQHV010000066.1:0-24453 GCA_045540755.1 Eubacteriales bacterium | reverse complement strand
TCCTTGGCTCACAGAACGACATGGCTACGATCCGACTTAGACCTCATTAGTTTGCTACGCAAACTAGGAGACTTCTGCATTGGCCCGTCCTTCCGCACAAAGCAAAAAACCATCCCGAATGGGATGGTTTTTTACTTGGCGCAGAAGGAGAGATTTGAACTCTCGCGCCGGTTACCCGACCTACACCCTTAGCAGGGGCGCCTCTTCACCACTTGAGTACTTCTGCATACAAGCACATACTATTATACTGTTGTCAAATTAAAAAGTCAAGCCTTTTTTTGCATTTTTTGTTTTTTTAAAAGCAAAAAACAGCGCAAAATAAAACGGCATATTGACAGCAGATACTTTTTTGCCATCAATATGCCGTTTTTACATTTTACTTTGTCAGCATTGCCATGCTGAGATCGCCGTTCCAGAATACAGTTGCGCCGAGTGCCTCGGCAACTGCACGGACAGGCAGATACGTACGGTTGCTTGCGGGATCGATATACGCAGGGGAGTCCAGCGCAACGCTCTCACCGTTCAGCGTGAGTGAAGATGCGCCGATCTTAATGCTGACGTTGCGACCGTCAGCCCCCGCAAGGGTAACGGTGCTTGTCGCGCCATCCCAGCCTACCTTGGCGCCGAACGCCTCTGCGACGAAGCGCACGGGAAGCATAGTGCGGCTGTTTTTGATGACGGGAGATGCATCAAGCAGGCTTGCCGCGTGGTTGACGTGACCGACGTTCTTGCCGATAGTCAGCGTCACGCGCGTGGTGCCGATGTTATCAAAATCCACAAGCTTAAAGCCGAGGGGCATTGCATTGAGCGGCATGGTAAAGGTGGTGTCGAGCGGCGAGGGATGATTGTCCTTGCCGATGGTGACACCGTTTGCATCTACGGAATACGGCTCCATGAACGCGAAGCGTCCACTGCTCGTATTCTTACCGAGATAGCCGTGGTACATCATGTAACGCGATTTGCCATCGGGTGTGGTGCAGATTGAAGGACCGCCGACGCCGTTGACCTCGTCGTTCTTATAGAAGATAGGGGTCGGCGACTTCTTCCAGCTCGATGCCTCGAGCAGATCGCCGCCGCGGTAGGTCATCTGACCAAGCTTGTACTCGGTCGTCCAGTAGCCACTTGCGGCATAGAGAACGTGCAACTCACCGTTATCGCCGTTGATGGGCGTGATGCCCTCAATGACCATGGGGTACCACTTCTTTTCCGCCTCAGCGTAGCCGTAACCGCCCTTTTCCCAATCGTATTCCGAGCGGACGAGCTCGAGCACCTTGCCCGTGACCGTCCAGGGATTCTTCATTTTGGACAGATACATGACCTGACGGAAGTTTTCGGTATTGCGGTCGCGTTGCTCGATCCAGAGCGTGTAGTATTCGCCGTTATAGCGAAGCGCGGTCTCGCCCGCGCACCAGTCCACGTTGTTGACCCAGTCCTCGGTGTCGCTGCCGAACTTTTCAGGCTTGCCCTTCTCACCCGTTACGGGGTTGACCCAGTCGCCCTGCAGGTCGTTGGTGGTGCATTTCAGTACGTAACTGCGACGGCTTTGTCCATCAGTAGCGCTGGAGGGGAGACCGTCCAGCTCACGACCAAAGGTCGAGAAGAAGAGGTACCAGCCCTCATACTCCGCGCCGAATGCCTCTGCGGGGAAATACTCCAGTTTGGAGGGCCAGATGCAATGAATGCGACCGCCGAGCGCATCGGATGCCTCGCGCGCATCAAAGATCAGTTCACCCTTCGAATATGCAAGGTCAGCAACGTTTGCTGCCTTGTACATCGCCAGCGTAGAGGCGGAGGTATACATGTAATAGTACATGCCGTCTACCAGCGCGATACGCGGGTCAGCCGCCTTGCGAATGGGATTCTGATAGGTAAAGGTGCCCTTTTGCATGGCACCGAAATCGAAGCCGCTTCCCGCCTTGACGGTGGAGTGCAATCCCTCATACTCCTTGCCGCCAACGATGTCGGTGAGGTGCGTGAAGTCGCCGCCGTTGACCGTGACGGTGTACTCGCCCTTTGCGGTGGTCGCAGTGGGCGCGACACGCATCTTGCCGTAGAAGGTACCGCCGTTCAGAACAATGTCGATCGCGCCCTCAAAGGTCTCGGTCGCGAGTGCACGCAAGCCGTAAACACCACCGTAGAAGGTACCGCCGTTGATGGTGAGCAGACCCTTGCCCGACTGGTTGCCCGCGCCCATGGCGCAG
Source organism: Eubacteriales bacterium (assembly GCA_045540755.1). Lineage (GTDB taxonomy): Bacteria > Bacillota > Clostridia > Oscillospirales > CAG-272 > UMGS902. The sequence continues at coordinate 22,252 of JAZQHV010000066.1, read as the reverse complement.
ACCTCGCCGTAAAACTCGCCGCCGTTGATGGTGAGGCGGGTGTCGAGGTTCGGATAGGTCATGGCGGCGGTGGAGGCGCCGTACACGTGGTGCCACGTGCCGCCGTTGATGGTCAGATCGGTCTTGTCGACGGTAAAAGTGTTGTGGCGTGCGCCTGCTACGATGCAGACGTTAGCAGAGATGTTCGGCGCGGTCGTGCAGACAACGTCCTTACCGATCGTGCTCTTATAGCCGTTGAATACAAGGTAGCATGGGCTCTTTGCCGAAACGAGGTGAATACCGTCCACCACGGTGGGACAGAAGAGGAACAGATTTGCCGTAAAGTAGATCTGCGCGCCGTTTGTCTCACGGTAGTCCACGCCGCCGTATACGCTGGTCAGACGGTACTCTGCATCCGAGCGTGCCGTCAGCGTATTGGCAACGGTGGTTTTACCGATAACAACGACCGTGCCGCCGTTCGGCAACGCCGCAAAGGCATCGGCAATATTCCCTGCCGCATAGTCGGGCGAGGAACCGTTGCCCGTGCCGCCGTCGCAGACGAAGGCAACGTTTTCCGCCGCTGTCTTTTCAAATTGCGGCTTCAGTTTTTCGAGGGTTGCGGCATCCGCTCCCGCACCGGGGACAAGCTCGGTATTCTTGCAGCTCGAAAGCGTGCAATTGTCGATACTGCCGCCGCTGTAGCGGAGGGTGATGCCGTCGATTCCCGTAGCACGGAACGTGCCGATACTACCCGAAAGCATCGAGATCTCTGCGGGAGATGCAAGCTGTACAGTCTCTACTGCGGCGCCGTCTACGATCAGGCGCTCGCCCATAAGGATGGTCGTAGCGACCTTGCCGCCCGTGAGTGTCACGTCCTTGCCGCTGACCGAAGAGAACTCGCCTGCGGCGATATCGATGCGGTCGGCATTTGCAGAGACGCCGCTTGCCTTGGCAGTGGCAGTAAACGTAACATCGGTGCCTTTGACAGTGCCACCGGTCACGGTAACGCCGTCAAAAGTCACAGGCCCGCCAAGATCAAAGCCGCTACCAAGCGAGACTGTGCCGCCCTTGTAGGTGATGGGCGCCGCGTGAGCAGGCTCCTTGAAAAAGCCGGGCGAAAGCGTTCCGTCGATCACGATGTCACCGCCGCCGTTTGCAAGCAGGTTGACAGCCGCGTAAATGTCGCCCGTGGGGGTATCGGGCGTAAGTCCGTCGCCATTCTCCCCTGCCTTGTAGTACACGATACCGAAGCGCTCGGCAGAAGTAAGCCCTTCAATGCCGTCCACAAACTCTGCCGAATGTACGATAGAATTGTAGCGGAGCGCGATACGCTTTCCATAACTTTGTGTCTTCAGTGCGTCACTGCCGTAGGTGACCTTCATCGCCTTCAGCGTAAGTGCATCCAGCGTGATGTCGGTATGACCGAGCACGTTGTTGATATATAAAGTAGAAACAATGTTACCCGCGTTCAGGTGCACAGTGGCATTTCCCTTCAGCGGGCGGGTACCGTCACCTGCGAGATAGATGTCCGAAAATGCGCCGCCGTTGACCGTGAGGTTGAGGTTGCCGCTATAGTGGTTCAAAGTCGCACCGCCGTAAAAACGATCGATGCGCGCGTTGTTGACCGTAACGTTGGCAGTACCCGTAAAGGTGTAAGTGCCTGCGCCCTTGATATGGCCAAAGCAGATCACGCGGTGGAACTTACCCGAATCGATGGTGATGTTGACATCCTTGTCTGCGGGGAGCGCCGTGCTGACGGGCGCCATGTAGCCGCCGATGACGTAAAGTTTTTTCGCTGTGCCCTGCGTGTTGACGGTGTCAAAGCCCTCGCCGAATTCGAGTGCGTTGAAGTTGCCGACAAGATACACGGGCGTTGCGTCGCTGATGATGTTGATGTTCTCGAAGCGGAGATCGCCGGCAACGTCGTATGCCTGATCGGCCGCAAAATAGAGTCCCGCGCCGTCGGTGCGGAAATCGTACTGCATATACGCCGAGGTAAAGGTGATCTTGCCAGTGTGTGCAGGCTCGGCATACGAGGGCACTTTACCGTCGATCATGCGGTCTGCACCCGTAACGGGATAGCGGTCCATCACAATGACCGTGCCGCCGTCCTTGACCGCCTCGATTGCCGCCGAAAGCGTGGCAAGCGGTGCACGCATAGTGGTTCCGTCGTTTAAGTCACTTCCCTCGCTTGCGCTGAGGAACACCTCGTTTGCGAAAGCGGTCACCGACAACAAAGCGCAGACCAAGAGGGCTGCGCAGAGTGTAGCAATTCTGTAAAAATACGTTTTTTTCATTAAATCCTCGTAAAAAGTTTTCTTATTTATAGGATAACAGATTTTCGCCGAATTGTAAAGTTATTTATGAATGGCGTGAATGCCGCGGTCACAAAGCAGTTTGAACGCCGCCTCGTATTCCTCCGCACTCGGCGGCTTGACGTCGCCCATCGTGTAGGGCATATCCAGCGACTCGTACTTGGTACGGGAAAGGTCGTGGTAGGCAAGCAGCTTGACGCGGTCGGCATTCTTCAGCGTGCAGATAAAGTCTGCGATCGCCGCGATCTCGCCGCTGTTTTCACCGGGTACATAGGGGATGCGGATCTCGTAGGGTTTGCCGATACTGTCGATGTAACGGAGGTTATCCAGAATGCGCGCATTCTCCACGCCCGTGCAAGCCTTGTGCACAGCGGGATCGATCGCCTTGACGTCGATGAGAAGCATATCGGTGTACGGAAGCACCTTATCGAGCGCCTCGCGCGGCGCATGCAAACAGGTATCAAGCGCGGTATGCACGCCCTCCGCTTTCAGCAGGGCAAACAACTCAGCAACAAAGTCCGCCTGCAGAAGCGGCTCACCGCCGCTGACCGTGACGCCGCCATTTGATGCGTCGAAAAAGACCTTGTCCTCAAGCAGTGCGGGCAGGATCTCGGCGGGAGTGACTTCCTTGCCAAAGAGCGAAAGTGCCTCCTTAGGGCAGACCTCCGCACACTTGCCGCAAGCGATGCACTTCGCGCGTTCAAAGGTATGTACGCCGTCCGCGAGCGCGTGCGCGCCCGTGGGACAGGCGGCGGCACAGAGCCCGCAACCGATGCACTTGTGCGCGTAGTAGGCGAGCTCCGCCGTCATTTTGTAGCTTTCGGGATTGTGACACCATTTACAGCGGAGCGGACAGCCCTTGACAAACAGCGTGGTACGCATGCCGGGGCCGTCGTGGATCTCAAAGCGCTTGGTGTTCAGGATCGTTCCGTTCATTGCTCGATTCCCATCGTTCTCTTGATAAAGTCGTTCTGTACCTTCTCGTGCATGTTGACAAAGTACTCGTTCCAGCCGCAGACGCGTACCTGCAGGGTCTTGTACTTCTCGGGATGTGCCTTGGCATCAAGAAGGGTATCCAGATTGATGATGTTACCCTGAATGCCGAAGCCACCGCCCGCGAAGAATACGCGCACAAGCGCCTTCATCGCCTCAAGGCCCTCTTCGCCCTCGACCGCCGAGGGATGCACCACAAAGTCCAGAGGTGCGCCATCCACAAAGTCGGTGTTGTCCAGTTTGCAGACCGACTGGATGAAGGCGGTCACGCCGTTCTTTTCCATGCCGTTGACGGGGCGCATATTCTTAGAGAGCGGCTCGCGTGCAAGACGGCCGTCGGCGCTGGCACCCGTGCGACTGCCATAACCCTCCGCCATGTTGACCGAGTCGCATCCAAGGCGGTATACGCCGCCCGTGGAGGTGGGTCTGCCGATGATGTTCTCGGCGCAGAACTTGAAGATATCGTGTGCAAGGTCGTCTGCTTCGGCAATATTGTTGCCGTACTTAACGGGATCCTTCATGATCTCGGCGCGCAGCAACTCAGCCCCCTGCCAGTTATTTTCCAGAATGGTGCGAAGCTCGGACAGAGTGACCGCGCCGCGCTCATAAACAAAGTGCTTGACCGCAAGCAGCGAGTCAACCGCCGTTGCAATGGCAAACGCCTTGAGCGACTGGTTGCGGTAGACCATGCCGCAGTCGAAAACGTCCTTACCGCGCTCGACGCAGGAGCGGATACTGCCCGAATAGTAGGGTGAGGGGTTCGCCTCATAGGCATGCTCTGCCTGCACGTCCACGCAGTTGATGACCGTGTCAATGTGCTCCTTGAGGTAGCTGTAGTAGGTAGAAAGGAACTCCTCCCACGTTTTCGGCTCCTCGGTGTGCTGACCGATATAAAGTTTGCCGAGGAGATCCTTACCACCTGTGATGGTGTACTCGCAAGCCTTGGCAAGGTTGATCCAGGAAGCGCAGATGCGCGAATCCTCCAGACCCATGACCGTGGACTCATAGCAACCGATCGGCACGTAGCCGTCCGCGATCTCACGCGGGATGCCGATCTTTTCATAGCCCGCAAAGACCGTCTCGTCGTTGACCAATACCATGGAGGAGGACCCCTTGCGGATCATCTCGCAAAGACGTGTCAGAAGCTTATCGGACATGTTCTTTGCACAGCGGACATGAATTTTCGGATTGTGGATCTCCAGCTCGGTGTACGCATCCAGCATGACCTCGATCAGTTCTGCCGCCTCACAATCATCGCTCTTCCACGCCTTACCGATACAGATCGGCTGATCTGCATAGCGCTTTTCCGCGGCGACCTTCTGCCAGAAGTAGCGGAACATCTCGGTGGCGGATTCCTTGGTCAGAAGACCGTTTGCCTTGTCATTTGCATAAAACGGCGCATACATCTCGTCGACGGGACCGTAGGTACGGCAACGCTCACGTCCGATCTCGATCACATTCAGCATGATGTGCGAGAGACAAAGCACCTGATAGAGCGTCTTCGGCGGCTCGTGCAACAGTACACGCAGTGCATCCGAATAGTAGGTAAGTCCCAAGCGGTCGGACTCGGCAAGCAGACGCTCCATATAGGTGATCAGCGCCTCAAACGCCATGATCTCCGCATCGTAGAAGATCTCCTGCTCCTTGGTGAGCATGGTCTCCTCTTCCGCAGTCTGCTGCTCGGTCTGTCTGTAGGCAGTCGTCTTTTTCGCCTTTTCACGCTTGATGCGATCCAGAAGTCCCCTTGCACCGAGCTTGATCACGTCGTTCCAATCGTAAACGACGTGCCACACGTCGGTCTCCGGAACGGCAAGTCCCGTGGACAGAAGCAGACGGCGCTGTGCCCATGCCGCGGGACATCTGCGCAAAAACGTGTTCTCATAATGTTCGCGCATGTACATCTCCAGTACGCTCGGCGAAGCATCGCGCTCATATTTGCCGCCGTGGCGAAGCTTGTCGGGGAACATAGAATGCGGATTGAGTCCGAGCTGCGCGTTCTCCAGCATGATCTTGTACGCGTGCGCCGTGATCAGCGCCTGATGCATCTTGCCGTGATTCTGAATGGCAAAGGCGCGGATCTGCTTTTCGATCTCCTCGGGAGAAAGTCCGCTTTCCTCATTCCACTCGGCTTCCTGATATTCATTTTCGATATACGGTCTGTCTTTGTAAAACTCGGTATACAAAACAATTCACCTCACAAAAAATCATTTTCTAATACCACTATAATCCTTTCTCCTGAAAATATAAATGGCAAATACGGAATTTTTGTGTTTTTCGGAACTATTTTTTCACATACAATTCTTGCATTTTTTTCGCACGTGTATTAAAATGAAAAAAGAAAGGGAGGTGCCTCCGATGTTTTTGCAGAACACGCCGATCCAGCGGATCATTTACTGCGCCAAGATCTATCCCGAGCCCATCCGAGGGCTTTTCGCCACAGAAAGACATGCACATGCACTCGTCTACTTTATCGACGGGCGGGGAGAATACGTGTACGAAAACAAAAGCTATAGCGTACAGCCGGGCACGATTCTCTTTTTGCCCAAGGGCAAGCAATATACCATCAACCGCTTTGCCTCCACACAGTGTATCTACGTAGATTTTCTCACCTGTGACGACGTAGATCTTGTGCCTTTTTCCAAGAATTATCCGAATGCCGCACAGTTTCGTGATATGTTCACCTCTCTGCTCTCTCTCTACCGCCAGAAGCGGCACGGCTTTGAGAGCGAGCTGATGAGCCTGCTCTACAAGCTCGTCTCCATGATACAGGTAGCAGACCAGATCTCCTATTTTCCCGATATCAAGTACCAGAAGATCGCCGCCTCCGTGGACTATATCCACAAGCATTACGCGAGCGGACAGATCCGCATTTCCGAGCTTGCCGAGCGTTCGGGCGTGAGCACACGCTATTTCAACGAGCTTTTCTCGGTCTTTTTCGGCGTATCGCCAAAGGAATACATCATCCGCATGCAGTTAGAGACCGCAAAAAGTCTATTGCTCTCCTCCGAACGACCGATCACCGAGATCGCAGAAACTTGCGGCTTTGGCGACGTCTACTATTTCAGCAAGGTCTTTCACAAAGAGATCGGCGAAACGCCGAGTGCTTTCCGCAAGGCGAACAAACTACTGTAGTTTCGGAGTACCGGGAGGATTATATGAAACGTATACTTGTACTTTTACTGCTCTGTGCTTTTACCCTCTCCTGCACAGTGGGTGCAGCAGATGCCGCAGACGTCAACTGTGACGGCAGAGTGACGATCGCGGACGCTTTGCTCTGCGTGCACGAACTTTTAAACGGTGCCTTTGTAAAGATCCCCGATCTGAGCGGAGACGGGCGTGGCTCGCTTGCCGACATTTTATGCATCCTCCGTCTGTGCGTAACCGAGATCAAAGCGTTCGCCTCGCTTGGCGGCACCGGTTCCGAGGAGGATCCCTACCGGATCAACTCCGAAAGCGACCTTATTCTCCTACGCGAACAGGTGTTGCGTTATGAGGAAACCGCAGAACTGTACTTTGTACAAACCAAAGATATTACACTTGAAGCAAAGAATTGGGTGCCGATCGGCACGGTCGGCATCCCCTTTGCGGGCATTTACGACGGCGGCGGGCATAAGATCCGGGGCTTGCACATTGAGACCGATGAATCCTTCCAAGGGATGTTCGGCTTTATCACGGGCACGGTGGAGAATCTCACCGTCTACGGCGAGGTCACCGTGCATTACACGGGTACGCACTCCCACTCCTTTGCGGGCGGTATCGTCGGTGCCATGAACAACGGCGCGACAGTACGCAACTGTGAGAGTTACGTCACCGTGGAGGGTGATTCCTACGTCGGCGGCGTTGTGGGTGCGGTCCTCTACACCGACGACTACGTCACCGATGCTTTTTCCGTCATCGAAAACTGTAGCTTCCACGGAACGCTGAACGCAGACGACCGCTCGGCGATCAACGAGGACGCCATGTACTTCGGCGGTATCACGGGAAGAGCTTACGGTGCAGTCAAAAGCTGCATAAACTACGGTGATATCAACGTGGTTGGCGAAAAGACCTCTTACGTCGGCGGCATCGCAGGCTACGGCTATACCCCCTATAAAGGGCATTCCCCCACCGAGGAACAGCTCCCCGCGCTGACGATGGAAAACTGCGAAAACCGTGGCAAGGTCAGCGGCGGCAGTCGCATCGGCGGTATCGTGGCACAAACCTCGCTCCCCGTCAAAAATTGCATCAACAACGGAGACGTCAGCGGCAGGCAGTATGTCGGCGGCATCGCAGGCATTTGCGGCACCTCCGCCACCTATACCGAGGGGCAGACCGAGATCATCTACTGCACAAACAACGCAAAGATCACGATCAGTGGCTCCGAAGGCGGCGGCATTGCAGGCTACAGCTATTCCCCTATTGAAAATTGCGAAAACACCGGCGAGATCACGGGGGCTGCAGACACCCACCGCATCGGCGGCATTGTAGGCTTCTCCCGCGCCGATATCACGGCATGCACCAATCAAAAAGCGGCAAAGATCACGGGACACCAGGCGATCGGCGGTATCGTCGGCTATCACAATCAGGCAAATGCTACAGTCAGCGATTGTGACAACTTCGCCACCGTTGCCGTGACCACTGCCGACGACAGCGCATACCACATTGGTGGTATCGTCGGCATGCTTGGCTCGACCAACCGCGCCATCGGCTGTGAGAACACGGGCGACGTCACGGGCGGCGGCAGCACGCATACGGCAGGCACGGGCGGCATCGTCGGCTCACTCCACAGCGGCTCGGTCATCGAGGCATGCGCAAACCGCGGCGACGTCACCGCTATCATGCGCGTGGGCGGCGTGGCAGGACATGGCAAGATGTCCAAGGGCTCCCACATCCGCGACTGCGAAAACTATGGCACCGTTACCGCAACCGCCGCAAGCGGCGCCGCCCATCTCGGCGGTATCCTCGGCTCGGCGACCTCGGGCAACATTACCGATTGCACCAATCACGGTAAAGTACAGGCAAGCGAAGGCGTGTCCTCCGCTTCCGCCACCGTTGGATCGAAGAACGACGTCACCGTCGTTACAAACATAAAGTGAGGTGGAAAATATGAGAATAACACATAAGATCACTGCACTCCTCCTCGCCCTGCTTTGTATTCTCGCTCTCGCCTCCTTCTCGAAGGATCCGGAGACCGACGTTGCCATTGGTGCGGCGCCCACAGGACAGCTTTTAGAGAAGCTCAGCACCTATGATTTCACCGAAAACGGCTTTCCCCGCATTTACAACAACGAATACTCCGCCGACACACAGGCACTCGGCTACGGTGTTGTAAACGAGGGCGGAAACGACCGTTACGCACATTTCACCTGCGGCGGCGGCAAGCACCCAAATCTCTATGCCTATGCCGCAAGCAAAAACGATCTTTCGAGTGCCGTATGGGTGACCCTGTACGTGGACACCACAAATCTGAAGGATGCAAGCGATTTTTCTATCGGCTTCCATCTCTATCTGTCGCAGAGCGGCACGACGTCTCAATCCACGACCTCCACGCTCACGCCCCTCTACCCCACCGAGGGGGCGATCGGCTACTTCCGCACGGCGGACGGCAAGTGGAAATCGGAAAAGATCACAGACGAAAAGCTCCCCGTCGGCGACGACTTCTGCGGCTATGTCGCCCTGCCCCTCTCCTCCTTTACCCATGCAAAGGAATCGGGCAGAAAATACGTGGACGGCGCCAAAAGTTTTTCCGATCTTGTTGCAAACGGCTACAAATATCTCGCCCGCATCCGCTTTCTTTGCACAGTAGCAGACCCCTTTGAAAGTCAGACAAAGATCCTGTTGGACGACCTGACCTTCTCCGCGATCGGCGCAGCGCACACGCACGCATTTACGACAGGCGCTACCGTACCCCCCACCTGTTTGGGACAAGGCTACACGGTATACAACTGTACTTGCGGCGAACGCATCGTCAAGGATATCCTCCCTGCCGCAGGACACACCTTTGGTGCATACAAGACGGACACCGACGGCATCGCCTACCGTCTCTGCTCCGCGTGTGACCGCGTAGAGACCGACGTAACCGTGACGGATGCACCTACGGGGAACGACGACCTCGTCACTGTGACCTTTGCCTACGGAGAGGCAGGCGGCGAGGTCAAGGTGAAATTCCGCAAAGGCACCGTGATCACCGAGGAAGATGTTCCCGTGAAAATGACCTACACCGACCGCTTTGTCCACCAGTTTAACTGCTGGACGAGTGACGAGGCGGGCATTACCCCGAAGGATCCCGTCGGCACGGTGGCAGAAAGCGACGCGACCTACTACGCGCGTTACCTGATCGCGACCTATGCAGACAAGTACATCGGTGCGGCAAGCGTGATCGCCGCAAACGGCGGCGCATATCATTGGGAAGAGGGCAAGACCATCGTGTACGGCAACAGCAATATGTCACTGTACCATGCACTGGAGACCGACTTTGCCGCCGCAGGCATCCCCGCCTACAACAACTCGATCGCGGGCAGTACCAGCCATGAAATGATTGAATATTTTAAGGCTTGCATCCTGACCTACAGACCGAAGTATATCGTCACCAACGTCACCACCAACGATATGGCGTACTACAACATGAGCGAAAAGCAGATCATTGCCAACATGCAGACGCTCTACGAAATGGTGCGCGAATACCTGCCCGACAGCGTCCTCCTCATCGCGGCGGGCAATCCCCTGCCGGGCAGAACCGAGTACCGCAAGATGATCGAGCGCGTCAACCGCCAAATGGCGGAATTCTGTGCAAAGAGTGAAAACTGCGAGTTTATAGACTGGTATGCAAAGGTGCTTGCCTATGCCGAAAAGTATCCGACCGGCTGGGACACCTGGACACACCTGAATCAGGCAGGGCTGAAGGATATTTTCGGCGACGTGATCGCCAAGATCCGGGAATTGGAAGCAGAATAAAAAGAAGGGTTCCGAACAGGAACCCTTCTTTTTATTCTTTTTCAAAGAGCGCCGCCGTTTCGCGGAGCAACTTTCGGATGGGAAGATGCTGGGGACAGATGCCCTCGCACGCGCCGCAGCCGACACATTCGCTCGCCTTGCCGCCGTATAGCGTAAGCACGTCGTTGTAATAATACTCCGCATTCCAGTTTTGCAGAACCTTATAGGAATTGTGGCAGGAAAACAGATCCGGGATCGCAAGCCCTTTGGGGCAGACCTCGGTGCAATAGCGGCACTCGGTACAAGGGATCACGTCCACACCGCGCAATATGGCACTCACCTTGTCTACTGCCGCGCGCTCGGCATCCGTCAGCGGCTTGAAATTGCGCATAAAGCCAACGTTTTCCTCGACCATCTCGAGGGTGCTCATGCCCGAAAGTACCATGAAAACGCCCTCCTGCCCCGCCGCAAAGCGAATGGCATAGCTTGCGTTCGAGCCGCCGTGAAGCGCGTCAAAGATCGCCTGTGCCGCATCGGGAAGCTTTACAAGTGCGCCGCCCTTGACAGGCTCCATCACGATGACGGGCTTTCCGTGTCTTTGACAGACCTCCAGACACTTGCGCGATTCAACCGTTGCATCCTCATAGTCCAGATAGTTGAGCTGGATCTGCACCACCTCGATCTGCGGATACTCGGTGAGGATCTGCGAAAGCACCTCCGCCTTGTCGTGAAACGAAATGCCAAGATGGCGGATCTTCCCCTCCGCTTTCAGCTCAAACGCCGTCTCGTAGGCGCGGCACGCCTTATATTTTGCGAAATTGTTGCGATCCTGCGCATGCATCAGGTAAAAGTCAAAATAGTCCACGCCGCAGGCGGCAAGCTGCTTTGCAAACAGCGGTCGTATCTCCTCGTTTTTGGTAAAGTGTTGGGAGGAAAGTTTGTCGGTCAGCACAAAACGCTCTCGCGGATACCGCTCAGTGAGGCACTCGCGGACGATGGATTCACTATCCCCCTTCATATACCCGTGCGCGGTATCAAAATAATTGAACCCCGCGTCGAGAAAGGCATCAAACATGCGGCAGATCTCCGCACGGTCTGCTTTACCGTCTACCGTAGGAAAGCGCATACAGCCAAAGCCGAAATTTTTCTTTACAAATTCAAAGGACATCTTTTTACTCCTTTACAACAGAAACGGTGTTGATGCCGTAATAGGCGAAGTGCTCTGCGGCGGTCGAATCAATGCGCTCGCCCGAAATCAGGATCGGTACCGCAGGCGGACAGCCGACCGATGGTGATGCCAGTACCCTGCCGATGCTTTCCTGCACAGAAACCGTCTCAGCGGGCGCAAGCATAGCCTCACGCACGGTCATGACCGCAGTATGCGGCCGCGGCAACGGAGGAGGAGCCACGATCGGTGAGCGCGGCGGAATGGAAAGCAGTGCTTCCTCCAAATGCGCGAGTCCCCCCGTGCCGATTTCAGGTGTCAGCATCAGCACCGCAAGATCGGGATCGGCAAATTCAGCCACGATCCCACGTTCTTCTAAACACGCGGCAAGCTGTGCACCGCTGTAGCCATACGGCTTTGCAAGGATCGTCAGCTTCAGCGGCTCGTCACCGAGCAGCACGTATCCGTGTGCACGCAAAGCCTTGGAAAGGCGATGCACCTCTGCGGCAAAGGCAAGCAAACGTTCGCTGTAGTCGTTCGCGAGGTAAGCATTCACGGCATCCAGCGACTGCAAGATCAGATAAGACGGGCTGGTCGAACCAAACAAAGCCAAAGCGCGCTTGGCATCGGCGGCAAACGTCTCTGTGACGTGCAGATATGCCGCGCCCGTAAGCGCAGGCAGGGTCTTGTGCGCCGAGTCACAGCAAAGATCGGCACCAAGGTCGATCGGATGTGCGGATTGCGGCAGAAATTTCAAATACGCACCGTGCGCGTTGTCTACCAACAAAAGCGCTCCGTGGCGACGGCACACAGCCGCGATCGCCTCGATCTCCGCAATATTGCCGAGATAGTCAGGGCTGGTAAGATAAACCGCCGTCGGTGCACTTTCGGCAGTGAACGCCGCCTCTACGTCAGCGGCCGTAAGCCGGCAGGCAAGATAACTGCTTTGCACACCGTAAAGCCACGTAACGGGAAGCTCCAGCAACGCGATCGCGCTGAGAAACGCCTTATGTACGTTGCGTGCCGCCGCAATACGCGGCGGCTTCCCCGCCTGCTTTGCGTGTTGCATGGCAAGAAAGAGCATTGCACGGATGCACTGCGAGGAGCCCTCGGTCGAGTAAAAGGTCGGTGCGCCGAAGAGCGTACTTGCGTTTTCCTCGCTCTCGCGGATGATCCCCGCCGCCTCATACAGGCTGTCCGCGCCACCAATCTCGGTGATATCCAATTGCTCAAAGCCAAGAAGCGGCGCCCCTTTATGTCCCGGCATGTGCAGGCGCAAAGCGCCGCTATTTGCATAGCGGCGCACAAAATCACAGATCGGTGTCTTCATATCATTCTCCAAGCGCTCTGTGTACGGCGACCATAATAGCGCATTCCATACGCTTGCGGAACAGCTTACAGCCGTATTCATACACACCCGTCACCGAACCGGTAGAGTGGTACGCATTCGCCGCACAGCCGCCCGAGCAGTAGAGCCGTGCCCAGCAATCGCGACATTCGGGATGCGCGTACACGTTGCAGGCGGCAAATTCATCCTGCACCGCCTTGTTGGTCACGCCCTGCCAGATGTCACCGAGCTTGAATTTTTCTTCGCCGACAAACTGGTGGCAGGGATACAGGTCACCCCACGGAGTGACCGCCATATACTCGGTGCCACTGCCGCAACCCGAAATGCGCTTGTACACGCAGGGGCCGTCGGTAAGATCGATCATGTAATGGTAGAATGTAAAGGGCTTGCCCGCCTTGTCGCGCTCCAGCATCAGCTCCGCGAGCTTTTCGTACTGGTCAAGCACAATGGGCAGATCCGCCTCGGTCAGCTCCGAGGGGTCGCCTGCGGCACAAACGACGGGCTCCATACTGAGCTCGGTAAAGCCAAGATCGAGCATCTCGCGGATGTCCGCGAGAAAGTCGGGATTGGCATGCGTAAAGGTGCCGCGCATGTAATAGTTCTTGCCGCCGCGTGCCTCCACAAACTTTTGGAACTTCGGTACGATGCGCTCCCAGCTACCGTTACCCGCATAGTCCACGCGGAAACGGTCGTGGATCTCTTTGCGTCCGTCGAGACTGAGCACAACGTTACTGCACTCACGGTTGGCAAACTCGATAACGTCATCATCCACGGCAACGCCGTTGGTCGTCAGCGTAAAGCGGAAGTTTTTACCGTGTTCCTTTTCTACACTGCGCGCGTAAGCAACGAGTTGCTTGACGACTTCAAAGTTCATCAACGGCTCACCGCCGAAAAAGTCTACCTCCAGATTACGGCGCTTTCCCGAATTGGCAATCAAAAAATCAAGTGCCTGCTTGCCTACCTCAAAGGACATGACACCGCGTTCACCGTGGTACTTGCCTTGACTTGCAAAGCAGTAGGAGCAATTGAGGTTACAGGTGTGTGCCACGTGCAAGCAAAGTGCCTTGACCACACCGGCGGTCTTTTCCTTGAGCGTACCCGCAATGGGAGCAAAGGTGTCGGGGGCAAAGAGCTTGCCCGCCTCGACCAGCGAAACGACCTGTTCATAGCACTCCGCAATGTCTTCTTTGGTGATGTCTGCACGGTCGCGATACTTTTCCTCCATAGCAGAAAGGATCTTGTCGCGGCCATTCGCCTCAAACATACCGATAATATCGTAGGCGACCTCGTCTACAACGTGCACCGAGCCGGAGCAAACGTCCAGCACGATATTATAGCCGCCAAGTTTATATTGATGGATCATGTTTCTTCTCCGTATCAGAAAAAATGCCGCCGATGAGGGCGGCATTTCAGTATTGCAATTACTTGCTCTCGTTCTCGCACTGCTGGTTTGCGATACCGCAGCTGGTCTTGCAAGCAGACTGGCAGGAAGTCTGGCATTCGCCGCAACCGCCATTCTTTGCGCTGTCGCACAGATTACGAGTCTCAATGGTCTTGATATGTTCCATAGTAAGTAACCTCCAAAAATTTGTTCTAACACATTTTAGCACATCCATATAACAAAGTCAACAGGTGTCCAAAGATTTATCGTCCTCCTTTCTGCTTTTTTTGCATGCGGTTGACACCGCCCTGCTTTTTTGCTATACTATCCTTTGTATTTTGCAAAGGAGAACGACCATGACCCAAACGAAAAACACCTCTGCCCTCATTCGGCTGACCTCCGCTGTACTTCTGTTCGGCACGATCGGGCTGTTCCGCACGTGGAGCGGACTGCCAAGCGGTCTGCTTTCGATGACGCGCGGTCTCATCGGCGCCGCCTTTCTCTATGCCGTTATGCTGCTGACGGGCAAACACATTTCCTTTTCCGCTATTCGAAAAAGTCTGCCCCTGCTCATCCTGTCGGGCGCGATGATCGGCGCCAACTGGATATTGCTCTTTGAGGCATATAACTACACCACCGTGCCGATCGCAACGCTTTGCTATTACATGGCGCCAGTATTCGTCATCCTCGCCTCTCCGCTTGTTTTAAAGGAAAGTCTGACAGGTACGCGCCTTCTTTGCACAGGCATTGCCCTTGTCGGCATCATTCTTGTGGTATTCGGCAGCGATGACGGTGCAAGTGACGGCAAAAATCACCTCATCGGCATTCTGTGCGGACTCGGTGCGGCGGCACTCTACGGTGGCGACATCCTCATCAACAAGGTCGTGGAGGGTGTGACCGCAGAGGAACGTACCTTCGTGCAACTCTTTACCGCAGGTCTTGTCTGTATTCCCTACACCTTCCTCTGCGAGGATCTCGGCAGTGTGGAATGGACGGGCGCGGGCATTGCCCTGATGCTCGTGATGGGCATTGTACATACAGGTATCGCCTACACCCTTTATTTCGGCTCTATGAAACAGCTCCCCGCGCAAACGGTCGCTCTGCTCAGTTACGTTGACCCGGTCGCCTCGGTCATCCTTGCCGTATGGTTGCTCCCGGGTTCGGTGCTCACCGCCGCGGGTTGGATCGGTGCCGTGCTTGTCCTCGGTGCCGCTCTCCTCAGCGAACTACCGCACAAAGAAAAATAATTTTAGCAAAAGCCGCTTTTGCGGCTTTTTTCTTTTGTCTTTTCCTACAAAACGATCCCCAAGCTTTGACAAAAAACAGGCAATGTGGCAAAAACATCTAAAAATACAAAACTTTCCCGCAAAAAATTTGAATTGACGAATCTTTACCTAATAATTATAATACATAGTGTTAAAAAAAAGACAAGGAGTATGAATCATGTTAGCAATCGTAGCATTTCTTCCGATCTTAGCAACACTCGTGCTGATGACTGCATTCAACTGGTCGGCAAAAAACAGCCTGATCGTTTCCTGGCTGATGGCAGGCGCGCTCGCCTTCTTCTTCTGGGACATCAATTTCAAGGCGCTTGCCGCCACCTCACTCTACGGTGTGCTGAAGTCGCTGGACGTTCTTATCATCGTATTCGGTGCCGTGCTCGTTATGAATACGCTGAAGGCATCGGGTGCAACCTCGGCAATCAATCGCGGTTTTAAAAATATCAACCCCGACAAACGTGTGCAGGCATGTATCATCGGCTTTGCATTCTGTTCGTTTATCGAATCGGCAGCCGGCTTCGGCACGCCGGCAGCGTTAGCAGGTCCTCTGATGGTCAGCCTCGGCTTTCCCCCTATGGCGGCAGCCGTGATCGCGTTGATCTGTGACAGCGTAGCCGTTTCCTTTGGCGCGGTAGGCACCCCTGTCAACATGTCGGTCAGCCTGCTGGGGGAGAAAATCGCTACAGAAGCGTTTACCGAGGAGTTCGCGTTCTGGACGGCGCTTCCCCACGCGATCGTCGGTCTCTTCCTTCCCCTTGGTGTGCTGATGATCACCACCAAGTTCTTCGGTCCCGAGCGTTCTTTCAAGCCTGCACTCGCAGCTGCTCCGTTTGCACTCTTTGCAGGTGCTTCCTTCTCTGTGCCGATGCTCGTTATCGCTATGACGCTCGGCCATGATTTCGCTTCCCTGCTGGCGGCACTGTTCTGCATCTGTGCAACTGTAATTGCGGCAAAGACCGGCTTCCTCTGCCCCAAAAAAGTTTGGAATTTCGGCGACAAGGAGGAATGGAACCCCGACTGGTTGGCGACCGCCAAGGTCTCCGCACCCAAGGAGTCGAACATGTCTCTGCTGAAAGCATGGACTCCCTATTTGCTGATTGCCGTTGCGCTGGTACTGACACGCATTCCGCAACTCGGCATTAAAGGTATCCTTAACGACAATCCTCCCACGGCTCTCGCCCCCACCATCAGCGGTATCCTCGGCTACGACCTGAACTACACACTCAAGTGGGCATATCTCCCCGGTACCTTCTTTATCCTGGTTGCCCTGCTCACCTGCTTACTTCACAAAATGAGGGCAACGCAGATCAAAACCGCTTGGAAAGAAACCTTTGGTCAGGTTTCGGGTGCCGCCATTGCCGTGATCTTTGGACTTGCATTGGTACAGATCATGAGCTTTGACCCCGACGGCGCGGGCGAAAAGCTCAGCATGATGACCACAATGGCAAACGCACTCGCCAAAGTCGGTAAATGGCCCTTTATCGTGATCTCTCCGTTCATCGGCGTTCTCGGCTCGTTTGTTTCGGGCTCCAACACTGTCTCCAACACGCTGTTTACCAATCTGCAGTATGATACCGCGTTGGCGCTCAGCCTCCCCGGTGTATTTGCCGTTGCCATGCAGACCATCGGCGGTGCGATCGGTAACATCACCTGTATCAACAACGCCGTTGCGGCTTCCGCTACGCTTGGTATCTCCGGCAAGGAGGGCAAGCTGATCAAGATCAACTTCATCCCGATGGTGATCTACACGCTGGTCGTTGTCGCGGTGTTCATCGTTGCCGTCGCCCTCGGCATCACCCCTGTAGTAGAGTAACATGTATGCAAAAGAGATTTTGGCAGCACGCCTGAAGGCGTGCAGAAAAGCAAAAAAATTGACGCAGAATCAAGTTGCAATCTATTGCGATATTACAGAAAAAGCATATCAAAACTATGAATTGATGGCACGAGAACCCAAACTTGAAATTCTTGTTCGCATCGCGGATTTTTACAACGTTTCCATTGACTATCTCGTCGGCCGCACTGATCAGATGTAAAAAAGCAAGGCTTTACGCCTTGCTTTTTTGTTTGGATTTTGGTATGATTATGGGTAGAATACCCGTCTATGGAAAGGTTGTGCAATATGAAAAAACTATCGGGATTTCTGTCGGCGGTCCTGTTGATCGCTTGTCTTGTACTCTGTGCTTCCGCCGCAGACACGCTGTACGTAAAAAGTGCCGCCGCAGGCGACGGTAGCGGCAAAAACGCCGACAACGCGACTACGTTTGATGCGGCGCTGACACAGCTTAGCGGCAAGGGCGGCACACTCGTGCTTTGCGAGGAGGTATACGTCCGCAAAAACAACACTGTGATCCCCGAGCAGTCGGGCGATCTTACCATTACGGCAAAGGACGGCGGCTCGCTCTACGTACAGATCGGAAGCCTTACCCTTGCCAAGAATACCAACGACAACACCTTTGTGCTGGACGCACCCGTCAAGACGCTACCGTCAGGGCTGATGCTCTTTGCAGGCTTTAACTCGGTGCATTTTACCGAAAACTGCACCGTGGACGGCAGTATCCACTTTTTCGGCGGTGTGAACGTTGAAAAAGCACCATCCAACACCACGACCGGCGAAGTAGAGGAGAAAAAACGCATGAACCAAGCGTGTATCACCGAGCTCCCCTACACCATTACCGTTGAAAACGGCATTTTCGGCAGTTTCTCCGGCGGCAGTTACCGCGACAACTCCGCGGACGTGATCGGATCGATCACAGCACCGCTGACCGTCAATATCAGCGGCGGTACTTTTAACGGCACGCGCACCTTCAAAGCAGACGAAGCGATCAAAAGCGGTCGCGCATTCAGCCTTTCGGGAATGGATCTGCTTTGCGATGATGCAAAGCTGACGGTCACAGGCGGCACCTTCAACACGCCGATCTACGTCCACGGCTATCTCGGCGAGACGACCACCTCCGCAAGTGCGGCATCCATGATCACAAACTCGGACGCAAAATACTACGCCGCCGACGGCGACGTGACCGTTGTCATCAAGGGCGGTACCTTTGCAGAAGGCTGTGTAGAGATCTCCGCAGAACAGACTGCGGCAAGCTATAACCGTCTGCACCGCGGTAATTTCAAAGTCACCGTAGAAAAGGACGCGTCCTTTGTGAACACGGTATTCGATGCTACGCAGGTCAAGGCATACGCAGGCAAGACGCAAAAAGCAACGCTAAACTACCCCACCTCCGCATCGCTCTCGGTCAAGCGTTTTGATACGGTCAACGGAAAGAGCCAGACTTACGAAGAGCCCATCCGTATCGCTTGCGTGGGCGACAGTATCACACAGGGTACAAGCGCGATCGTCGGCGGCAAGACCGACTACGAAAACTGGGCGTACCCCGCACAGTTCTACAAAAAGGCGATCGAAAACGGTGACGACGTCATCATCTCCAACTACGGTTGCGGCGCAACGAAAGTGCTGAATTACAGCGGTCTGTACTACAGAGCAGGCCTTGCATACACCCTTTCCGTAGACGAGACCGACGCGACCTACGTTGTCATCGGTCTCGGCACGAATGATTCCGGCACGGTCGCGAACACCGTCGGTCAGATCGACCACTTCAAAAAAGAATACGCCGATCTCGTCCTCTCCTACGAGAAAAATCCCGATACCAAGACCGTATTCGGCACCTCTGCGATCTACCGCTACCGCTATGCATACAATGCGGCAAGTTGTATCCGCGTTTTGCAGGACGAGGTGCTGACAAGCCTCAAAGCCGAGGGCAAAAAGTGCCGGTACATCGACCTGTACGCGCTCCTGCTTGCACCCGCGCTGGACGGCAGTCTGCTGCATACCGACCTTTTGCATCCGAATGCAAAGGGATATACGCTGTATGCCGATGCGATCTACGATGCGGTCTTTAACGGCGTATATTACAATGAAGATTTCAAGCCCCGCAGTGATATCTGGGTTGACCAGATAAAAGGCACCGTGGACGGCGACGGCTCGAAAGAGCATCCAGTGAAGCACATGTCGGTTGCCTTTGCCATGGCAGACAAGGAAGCAACCATCCATATCGTTGGTGTCTATACCGACACAAACTACAAGGCAGACCAGCAATGGAACACCACCATCACTCCGATGAACGTAGACAAGCTGACGATCGTTGGCGAGGGCGAAGGTGCGGAATGGCGCCTGTCCTCTAAGATGCTCTTTGTCTTCGGCGACGTCACCTTCGACAACGTCAAGATGTATTACAGTCTCGGCACGGGCGGCAACGCGCTCTATATCTTCTGCGGCTTCAACAACGTCACCTTTACCGAGACGTTCTCCACCCCCGCCCCCGAATACGGCATCCTGTTTGCCGGCTTCGATGTGCACGACGATCTCATCACACAAGGACGGTACACCCCTGCCGAGTCGGTTTCGAGCGACAAGGATTGCACCATCACGATAAACGGCGGTAAGTTTCTCTACTTTGTGGGCGGCAATCTCCACTTCAACAATGCCAACGCCGATCAAGCGCCCTACGGCACCTACAGCGGCAACATGACCATCAACATCGGTAGCGGCGCGACCTTCAAGGACAATTACGCAGGCGGTGCGCTTGTGGGCATGAACCACCTGACCGGCACCGTGACCGCAAACATTCAATCCTGGAATAAAAACATGCCGATCTATTCGTTCTCCAAGCTGACCAACCAGTCCGTCTGTGCGAGAACGTACGACGAGTCGAACAATACAGGCGCCGATGCAATCGCAGTGCGCACACCGCTTGCAAACAAAGTCATCCGCAGCGGCGACCTGAACGCCGACGGCAGAGTTGCCCTCGCAGACGTGCTCCTGCTTGCCCGCTATGCAAAAGACGGTCTCCCGAACGGATTTGATACGAAGACCTACTTCTATCAGGCAAAAGTCACCGAGGAAAACGCAAAGCGTCTCGTGCAGATCCTCGCAAACTAAAGAATACGAAAGAACGTGAGAACCTTTTAAGGAAAGGTTCTCACACTCTCCAAACCTTTTTATATACACACAAAAAGGCACTGCCGAAGCAGTGCCTTTTTTGTATGCAATTTCGTTTGAAAGACGGACACGTGCCGGCTTTTTTACAAATTGGAATTTGAAAGATTCAAATCCGTTTTCGGGGCGGACATGCGCCGACCCGAAAACTCCTTAAAAACCGCGCCCGGTGAGGGCGACGCGAGTGAACGGTTTTGCAACCACTTGAAAATCCTTGGATTTTCAAGTGAGATAACCTATAATTTGTCGCTCATGTCAACAAAAAGGCACGGCTTTCGCCGTGCCTTTTAACTGTTTCTTACAGACCGCGCTTTACGTAAGACGTATGCAGGATCTCATGCGCCTTATGGCTGTTGGGCTCGCCGAAGAACTCCTCGTAAAGCTTCTTAACAGCGCTGTTCTCATGAGACTTGCGGAGGTCCATGTTCTTGTCTGCCGTGTAGAGAACGGATGCTCTCTTTGCACGGAGATCAACAGAGTTACGAACCTTTGCGGGCTGATAAGGCTGACCGCCGCCGTTTACACAGCCGCCGGGACAAGCCATGATCTCGATGAAGTCAACCTTCTCCTCGCCGTTTTGAACAGCGGTGAGAAACTTCTTTGCGTTTGCAGTGCCGCTTGCAACAGCAACCTTGAGCTCGATGTCGCCGAGCTTGTAGGTAGCGCGCTTGATACCCTCGGTACCGCGGACGTCGGTGAAGTCAACAGACTCCAGCTTCTTGCCCTCGATAACCTCAGCTGCGGTACGGAGAGCAGCCTCCATAACGCCGCCGGTTGCGCCGAAGATAACGCCTGCGCCCGAACCGATGTCGAACGGATCGTCAAACTTCTCGTCTGCCATTGCGCGGAAGTCGATACCTGCAACCTCGATCATCTTGGCGAGCTCGCGGGTGGTGATTGCTACGTCAACGTCCGGAACGCCTGCCGCAGACTGATCTGCACGGCCTACCTCAAACTTCTTAGCGGTACAAGGAATGACCGATACAAAGCAGATCTTTGCAGGATCAAGACCCATCTTCTGTGCATAGTAGGTCTTGTAGGTTGCGCCGAACATCTGCTGAGGAGACTTACAGGTGGAGAGGTTCTCGGTCATCTCCGGGAAGTAGTGCTCGCAGTACTTGATCCATCCGGGCGAGCAGGAGGTGATCATGGGGAGAACGCCACCGTTCTTAACTCTGCCGAGGAACTCGGTAGCCTCTTCCATAATGGTGAGGTCAGCGGTGAGATTCATGTCATATACACCGTCGAAGCCAAGGCGCTTCATCGAAGCAACCATCTTGCCCTCGGTGTCGGTGCCGGGCTCATAGCCGAAGCACTCGCCGATCTGTGCGCGAACAGAGGGTGCTGCGCAGATCGCAACGTGCATTTCCGGATCTGCAAGAGCCTCGAATACCTTTGCGGTATCGTCCTTCTCGTACAGAGCGCCGGTGGGGCATGCTACTACGCACTGGCCGCAGTTGATGCAGGCAGTGTCAGCAAGGTTCAGACCAAATGCGGAGCCGATAGAGGTATCGAAACCACGGTCATTTGCGCCGATTACGCCGATGCCCTGCATGGTCTTACATGCAGCAACGCAACGACGGCAAAGGATACACTTATTGTTGTCACGGATGATCGAAACCGAGGAATCGTCGATCGGATACTCGGTTCTCTCGCCGCCGAAGTGATGCTCATCTACACCGTACTCGTTGCAGAGCTTCTGGAGCTCACAAGTGGTGCTGCGTACGCAGGAGAGGCAGTCCTTCTTATGGTTGGAAAGAAGAAGCTCGAGGTTCATCTTTCTGGATGCGCGGATCTTCGGAGAGTTGGTGGTGATCTCCATACCCTCGTTTACAGGGTATACGCAAGCGGTAACGAGACCGCGGGCACCCTTTACCTCT
>JAZQHV010000065.1:0-4932 GCA_045540755.1 Eubacteriales bacterium | reverse complement strand
CTGTCAGCGTCAGCTGACTGAGGGAGGGAAAAAGTAAGAAATTCCATGGATCTCTCCCTCCGACACGCTACGCGCGCCACCTCCCTCGTCTGAGGGAGGCGAAGAAAAAGCTCCAGTTTACTCACCGTTAAATTCCAATTTGTCGTTCAAGCTGAAAAATATCTCTTGCAGTTATTTCTTTCATATTGTATAATAAATCCAAAGGAACAAAAAAATGCACAAGGAGCAAAAGGATATGCAGTCGGACTACATTATCGAAATGCTGGGGATCACCAAGGAATTCCCCGGTATCATCGCAAACGACAACATTACCCTGCAGTTGCGCCGCGGCGAGATCCACGCACTTCTCGGCGAAAACGGCGCAGGAAAATCCACGCTGATGTCCGTCCTTTTCGGACTGTATCAGCCGGAGGCGGGCGAGATCCGTAAAAACGGCGAAACGGTAAGGATCGAGAACCCCAACGATGCGACCGCGCTCGGTATCGGCATGGTGCATCAGCACTTCAAGCTGGTGGACGTGTTCACGGTACTCGACAACATCATTCTCGGCGCGGAGACTACCAAAATGGGCTTTCTCCAAAAGCAGGAGGCGCGCCGCCGTGTGCACGAGCTTTCGGAAAAGTACAAGCTCCACGTAGACCTTGACGCCAAGGTCGAGGACATCACGGTCGGCATGCAACAGCGCACCGAGATCCTCAAAATGCTCTATCGCGACAACGAGATCCTCATTTTCGACGAGCCGACCGCAGTGCTCACGCCGCAGGAGATCACCGAGCTGATGGAGACGATGAAGCACTTTGCCGCGGAGGGCAAATCCATCCTCTTTATCACACACAAGCTCAACGAGATCATGGCAGTCGCCGACCGCGTGTCGGTGCTCCGCAAGGGCAAATATATCGGCACGGTCAACGTTGCCGACGTGACAAAGCAGGAGCTTTCGACCATGATGGTCGGCCGCCCCGTACAGTTGGAGGTAGACAAGACCCCCGCAAAGCCTACGGACGCCGTCCTCACAGTCGAGGGGCTGACCGTTCCGTCCAAGTCGCATAAGGCGAACGCCGTCAAGGGCGTTTCCTTTACCGTGCGCGCAGGCGAGATCGTCTGCATCGCAGGCATCGACGGTAACGGACAGAGTGAGCTGGTCTACGGTATCACGGGACTCGAAAAGCCAAACGGCGGCCGCGTCACGCTTTGCGGCAAGGACATTACCAAAGCAAGTATCAAGAGCCGTGCGGACGCGGGGCTCAGCCACATTCCCGAGGATCGGCACAAACACGGTCTCGTCCTCGATTTCACCCTGGAAAACAATATGGTACTGCAAAAATTCCGCGAGAGCCGCTTCCAGTCGATGGGCTTTATCAAGAGTGCGGCGGTGCGTACCTATGCCGAGGACCTCATCGAACAGTATGACGTCCGTTCGGGACAGGGAGCCGTCACCGTGTCGCGCTCGATGTCGGGCGGCAACCAGCAAAAAGCCATCATCGCGCGAGAGATCGACCGCGACAAGCCTCTGCTCATTGCCGTACAGCCCACGCGCGGACTCGACGTCGGCGCGATCGAATTCATCCACGCGCAGATCGTTAAGGAGCGCGACGCAGGCAAGGCTGTCCTGCTCGTTTCGCTCGAGCTTGACGAGGTCATGAGCCTGTCCGACCGCATCCTCGTGATGTACGAGGGCGAGATCGTCGGCGAGCTCGACCCGAAAACAACTACCGTACAGGAGCTCGGACTTTACATGTCGGGCGCCAAGAGAGAGGAGGCGGCAAAGTGAACAAGCTTCGTGCATTCTATGACAAGCCTGCGGTAAAAAGCATGCTGTCTTCGCTGATCTCCATGCTGATCGGCCTTGTATTCGGCAGTATCATCGTGCTCATCGTTGCGCTTTGCAGCGGCGCCATCACGATAAAGGGCGGCCTCGAGGGCATACAGCTCGTGTTCTTCGGCGTGTTCGCCAAGGGACGCGAGGCGGGCGAACTCGTCTTTGGCTTCAACCCGCAGTACATGGGCGACCTGCTCTTCCGCGCAACGCCCCTTATCCTGACGGGACTTTCGGTAGCCGTCGCGTTTAAAACGGGACTTTTCAACATCGGCGCACCCGGTCAGTACCTCATGGGCACCGCCGCAACCCTCTACCTTGCACTCTCCATCCCCACGTCGGTCGTTCCCGCTTGGCTGGTCTGGGTGATCGCCTTTCTTGGCGGTATGCTTGCGGGCGCACTCTGGGGTGCGATCCCCGGTCTCCTCAAGGCAACGCTCAACATCAACGAGGTGCTTGCCTGCATCATGACCAACTGGATCGCGGCAAACCTTGTGACGTGGTTCTTTGAAAACAGCCCCCTGCGCAACAGTGACGAGAGTGCAGGCGGCAAGATCGGCTATATCCGAAAGACGGTGGAAAACGGCGTTGCCACCCCGAAGTTGGGTTTGGA
The DNA here is from genome assembly GCA_045540755.1 of Eubacteriales bacterium. GTDB lineage: Bacteria > Bacillota > Clostridia > Oscillospirales > CAG-272 > UMGS902. The sequence continues at coordinate 2,503 of JAZQHV010000065.1, read as the reverse complement.
CAAGCTCTTCCCCGGCTCGCAGGCAAATGCGGGCATCTTCGTTGCCATACTGCTGGCGATCGCGGTCTATATCCTCATGACCAAGACCACCTTCGGCTATCAGCTGAAAGCCTGCGGCTCCAACCGCTTTGCCGCAAAGTATGCGGGCATTGCGGATAAGCGCAACATCGTATTTTCCATGGCGATCGCGGGCGCACTTTCGGGTGCAGGCGCGGCGCTCTATTACCTCTCGGGCAACACCGAGCTGTTCTGGTCCACCTACCAGTCGCTCCCCGCAGTCGGCTTCAACGGCATCCCCGTGGCACTGCTCGCAGTCAATCACCCCATCGGCGTGATCTTCGCGGGACTATTCATGTCCATGCTGAACATCGCGGGTACGGCGCTGAAGTATCTCACGCCCTATAACGAATATATCACCGATATCATCATTGCCACCATCGTGTACCTCAGCGCCTTCTCGCTGGTGATCCGGATGTGGCTCTCCAAAAAGAAAAAGAGCGGAAAGGAGGACAAATAAATGACACTTCTCATTCAAGACACCCTCGTTTATACCGTCCCCCTGCTCATCGTGGCACTCGCGGGCATCTTTGCCGAGCGTAGCGGTATCATCAACCTTGCGCTCGAGGGCATCATGATCTTCGGCGCGTTTGTCGGCGTGCTGACGGTCTACGTGTTGCAGATGACGGGTGTATTCACCTCGGCAAGCGGCCAGATCGTCATGCTGATCGCCTTTCTCGCCAGTGCCGTCATGGGCGGCGTGTTCTCGCTGTTGCTCTCGTTTGCCTCGATCAACCTGCGTGCTGACCAGACCATCGGCGGTACCGCGCTCAACCTTCTCGCACCCGCGCTCGTGCTCTTCCTTGTGAATATGATCACCCGCCAGAACGTCATGGGCATGCGTAAGGGAGACGCGGCAGGCTGGTTTATGATCTTCAAGACCGACCTCGGCTTTGCCAAGGACGAGGGCGGCTTCTTCGTAAACACCTTCTTAAACAAGTTCTACCTGACCACCTATATCTGCATCCTGCTCTACGTGGTGCTCTCGATCGTGCTCTATAAAACGCGCTTCGGTCTGCGTCTGCGCGCGTGCGGCGAAAATCCGCAGGCGGCAGACTCGCTGGGTATCAACGTAGCCAAGATGCGCTATGCGGGCGTGACCATCTCGGGCGCACTTGCAGGCATCGGCGGCTTTACCTTTGCGCTCACCACGGCGAATTGCTCCTCCACGGGCGAGGTCGCGGGCTTCGGCTTCCTTGCGCTCGCCGTTATGATCTTCGGCAACTGGAATCCCGCAAGCACCGCCGGCGCGGCGTTCCTGTTCGGCTTGTGCAAGTGCATTGCCGCAGGCTACTCGAACATTGATATCAACGGCGACGGCGTCTTTCTGCTGAAAGAGCTGGGCATCAACCAGAATCTCTACCGCATGTTGCCGTATATCATCACGCTGATCGTGCTTGCCTTCACGTCAAAGAAGTCGCGCGCACCGAAAGCCGAGGGCATCCCGTACGATAAGGGCGCAAGATGATATCACTTGAAAATGCTTGCATTTTCAAGTGGAGAGGGGCGTTCACTCGCGTGCGGCTCACCGCCGCCGCCCCTTTAAGGAGTAAAAAGGTCGGCGCATGTCCGCCCTTTTTACGAATAGAAAGGACGTTACAATGTCTGAAATTCTGATCATCGGTGTTGCGGGAGGCAGTGGCAGTGGCAAGACCACGCTTGTGGAGAATCTGCTCGCGCGCTTCGGCGATGCGGTCGGCATCCTGCGGCACGACAACTATTACAAGCGGCATGACGGCATGACGTACGAGGAGCGCGCCGCGCTCAACTACGACGAGCCTGCGGCGTTTGACAACACGCTGATGTGCAGTCATCTTCTGCAACTGCGAGACGGGCACGCCATTGAGTGCCCCGTGTACGACTACACCATCCACAACCGTTCCGACCGCACCGAAATTGTAGAGCCGCGGCGCGTGATGCTTGTCGAGGGCATCCTCATTTTTGAAAATCCCGCGCTCTGCGACCTGTTGGACATCAAGGTGTTCGTCGACACCGACGCGGACGTGCGCATCGTGCGCCGCATCCTGCGCGACGTCGTCGAGCGCAAGCGCAGTCTGGACAACGTGGTCTGGCAGTACCTCAACACGGTAAAGCCGATGCACGAAAAGTACGTCGAGCCATCGAAACGCCGTGCCGACATCATTGTCCCCGAGGGCGGGCAGAACACCGTTGCCCTCGAAATGCTCATCGACCGCATCGAAAAACATTTAAGCGAATAAAAAAGTCGTCCGAAAGGACGACTTTTTTCGTAAGAGATATAGGTAAACCGTAGGGCGGGGGCTTGCTCCCGCCGTAAACGAAGCGCTAAATTATAGTTTGAAGTTGTTTGCGAAAAACCCCTCATCACCCGCTTCGCGGGAGCTTCCCCCCAGGGGGAAGCTGTTGGTGCGCTGTATTACCTTCCCCCTCGGGGGAAGGTGGCGGCGAAGCCGTCGGATGAGGGGAT
>JAZQHV010000064.1:0-13947 GCA_045540755.1 Eubacteriales bacterium | reverse complement strand
CCTGTGGAACCCGGCACTCGGAACCAATAACCATACCAAAAAGTTCGGTGACTGGGAACGGATCGCAGGCAGATGGTACAGCGGAGAGAATACCGAGGTCTATCTCACTGCAATGACGGAGGGAACGGGTACCGTATATTTTGATGAAGTCACGCTTCGTGCATATGAAGACCGCTTCCCGGCAGACAATATTTTTACAGAGGGAAATATGGAAACAAACACAATTTTAACTGCTGCGGATATTGAATTGACATCTGCAGAGAAAATGCGTGTAAAAACGCAATATATGAGATTTCTCGCAAACGCTCTTGCAGAGTTCCCCACAAGCGTTACCATCGGCGGCAAGACCTATAACGGCTTTGGCGAAGATTTCACCTTAAAGGAACAGAAAACAGAGGACGTTCGAGGCGGTGTAAAGACCGTTTCGGTGCTTACGCATACCTCGGGACTCGTATTTACGGTCGAGTCTGTGCTTTATGAGGAATATGCGGCGTATGATTGGACGATCTATGCAGAAAATCCTACGAACACAAATTCGCCCGTAATCAGCGAGTGGAAAGGTGCGGATCTTACGTTTGCCGGCGAAAATCCGATTTTGCTCGGTAACGGAGGCGATACGTCCAGATATGAACCGTATACCGTTATGCTTTCGGGCAGTCATACCGTAACACCTGCCGGAGGAAGAGGCACAAACGGTGACTCCTCGTATTTTGACTTTTTGTACGGCAATCACGGCGTGCTTTATGCAGTAGGCTGGCCCGGACAGTGGGAGATGACTCTCGACAATTCCGAGGATGCAAGCGTGACACGCATGACAATGGGACAGCAGGATTGCAACACGTATCTTGCGCCCGGCGAGAAGATCCGTACACCGCTTGCGGCGTTTGTTCACTATGACGGCAGAAACAAAGACAGAGCTACCAACCGCTGGAGACGCTGGCTGATCGATTGCAATGCACCGCTTGTTACGGCAGACAAGAGCGGAGAAGGTGAAAAAACACTGTTTGAACCTGTAGTTATTGGTAATACCTCACGTCAATTTATAGAAATGATTTTTTCAAACGAGGAAATGCACCTTGATGCTATTCGGCGATATGTAGAACATGATATACCGATAGACTTTTGGTGGATGGATGCAGGCTGGTATTATGCGCACAACGGTACGGAAATTGTTAGCCTTACCGTAAAGGATGACTGGAAGAGAACCGGTGTTTGGCTGGTTGATGAAGACCGTTTCCCTACAAAACTAAAGGCGATTTCCGATTATGCCAACCAAAACGGCATCAAGACACTGCTTTGGTTTGAAACGGAGCGCATAGGCAACAGAACAGAACTTGCAACCGATTATTCTACCGTTCATCCTGACATGGTTTTACGCCTCCCCGGAGAGAGCAATATGGCAGGACTTACCGATCTTGGAAATCCGGCAGCATATGAATGGGTCAGGGACCGCATTTTTGCCGTGATGGAAGAAGGCGGAATATCGCTTTATCGTGAGGACTTCAATATAGGACCCCTTTCGTTCTGGCGCTATGCAGATCAAGGAAAAGATGCAAACGGTAACCGTGCCGGTATTACAGAGAATCTGTATATTCAGGGACATCTGAAACTTTGGGATGCGATTCGCGAAAGATATCCCGACGTGCCGGTCGACTCCTGTGCGAGCGGCGGCAGACGTAATGACCTTGAGAGCATGCGTCGCGCAGTTCCTTTCCACAGAACCGACTGGGACTATCCGAATCAAACGGGACACCATGCGATCACCACCGAGATGTCACGATGGATCCCATATTTCGGAGACAACGGCGGATCGTGGACCTATGCTAATAAATATGCTCAACGCCGACAAGTTGTGAGCAGTGCGGTTTGTTTTGAATTTAGTAACCGTGACGATCAGGATTGGTTGATCCTTCGCGACCGTATAGACGAGCATACCGAGCTTACACGTTGCAACTACGGCGACTATTATGCGCTGATCGATTGGAACCGTAACGAAAATGAATGGGCGGCATGGGAGAACTATGACGTAAATCTCGGCGAGGGTTATATTGCGGCATTCCGTCGCCCGGGTGCGCCCGAAAGCGTGACTGTTTATCCCAAGGGGCTTGAAAAGGATGCACAGTACCGTGTTTGGTTTATCGACGCAAATGCTCCCAAGACCGTTTCGGGTGAAACGCTTATGCGTGACGGCGTGACCTTCACCTGCCCGTGCGGCGAATCCTCGGATATCCTCCGAATCGTAAAGGCAGACAAGGCACCGCAGGACCGCAATCTGATAGGAAAGATCACCGAGGTAAATAAGGATAACTATTATGCGGGTGCTGTTTATGCAGACGGCGATTACAACCGTTTTGACATCCACTTTAATATGTCCTTGCGCGACACCGCTCTTGCGGTGGGTGCAGGCAAGGTAGAAAGTGACGTTGCCGCAGACTACGGTGACGTGATCACTATTGACGGTGCAACGGTTGCTGAACTGCTTGCGGCTGATTCTACTGCTGTAAAGATGGATTATGACCTTGTAAATTGCATACTGCGTGTTTACGTCAAGGCAGAGCTCATGCCTGCGGATGCAAACCATACAGTAAAGCTTAGCGGCTCCGCTGTATCGGACGGAAACGGAAAGGCAGTTGCCGAAACCGTTTATGCGTACAGTGCTGAGAAAGCTGCTTGGACAGCGGCGGTTTCAGACCTTGACCGCAGCGGAGAAACCACGCTTGCGGATGCACTTTTGCTCTTAAAAAACATAGTAAACAACAAAACTGTTTACGGCGGAGACATCAATTTTGACGGAAAACAAGGGCTTGCAGACGTACTTAGATTGTTCAAGCAGATAGCAGAGTAAAATCATAGGCAAATAACAAATATGAACCTTTATATTTTACTTTGTGTGTCAATGCTCGCCTGTCTTGCGGGCGGTGTGTTCCGAAAAATATATACGCTTCATACAAGCGGGGATATGGCATCTATATTTGCCTTTAACACCATATCCTCCCTTGTGGGAGCAATTGTATTGCTTTTGTGGGGCGTTTCGATGCCGTCGGCATTTACACTATGGCTTGGCATTTTGTTCGGAATTGTCACGGCTTTGCAGGCTCTGGCGCTACTTTGGGCGCTGAGAATTGGCCCGATGTCCTATACCTCTGTCATCGGCTCCTTTTCAACTTTGGTTACGGCGGTTTCCGGAGCGCTTTTCTTTGATGAAAGCATTACCGTTTTACAGGCGATAGGCATTGCAATTATGCTATGCAGCTTTGTATTCGCCGCAGAGAAGGACAAGGACAAAAAGAAATCCTCCTTCCGTTGGCTGCTGCTTTGCACGGTGAATTTCCTTTTCATTGGTTGTATAGGCATTATGCAAAAGGTGCATCAGGCATCAACATACCGTGCAGAGCTAAACTCGTTTTTAGTGATTGCATTTGTTGTCGCAGGATTGTTTTCAGGCATTCTTGCGGCACTGTTTGGCAAACACACTGCGAGAGAAAAGCAACAAAAGCGTTCAGTATCTCTTTTGCTCCTTTGCATGATTGTCTCAGGCGTCGGAGCGGCACTGAACAATCGGTTCAATCTGTATCTTTCGGGTGTGATGGACAGTGCCATTTTCTTTCCCGTTGTCAACGGAGGCGGCCTGGTTTTTTCCACATTTGCCGCAGTAGTTTTTTTCAAAGAGCGCCTCACGAAAAAGCAATGGATCGGCATCCTGCTCGGCATCGTTGCCGTGTTTATGCTTTGTACACCGACATAATATACGGAAAAATGATTAAAGAGGTGGAGTCGGAGCGCGTGAGAAGAATTGCGCCGATCACCTTTGAACTTCCCGAATACTTAATGCTTCCAAGCGATGAAAAGGATCCCGATCTGCTTTTGAATCCGGGATACGAGACGGCTTGGCAGTACTGCTTTGACGCGTTTTCCGAGTTTGTTGAACGCTTGCATCTTGCGGTCTGCCGTCGGGATTTAATAAGTTTTACGCTTTTGCAACGAACGGGTGGATGTTTAAAAAATCCACCTGTTTGTTGCATTTATTACACAAAAGCCGAAATCTGCTTGCATTTTGGGGCGTACCTTGTTAAACTGGAGATAAGAAAACACCGAGGAGGAATTCGGCATGTATATTCTGAAAAAAGACAACGGCTACACGGTCGGAAACACCGCGGAAAACGTGGTGGCGATCGTCAGCGCACCGGTCATCGAGGAAAACGGCAAGGAGCTTACACTTGCCCCCTGTGACGGCGGCTATAAGGGACACGGCTTTGGCGTCAGCGAAACCGTGGAGACGGTCAAGGACGGTCTGTTCCGCGTAACGCGCACCGTTACCAATACAACGTTCACCACGCGCGTGATCAAGGTCATTTTCGAGGCGGTCACCGCCTTTACGCCTACGCGCTATCTCATTCCTTGCGTCAGCTACAACGGCAATTACTGGGGAGAGGGCAAGGAGCCTAAGGGCATGGTTTGCGAGGAGACGGGAGAGCCCTGGATCCATCCGTATGACCGCACCCCCATTCCGTCCTGCTCGATCACCGAAAATAAGACCGAGAGCCTTTCGCTGTTTGCTTCGGGCGAGACCACCGAGAGTATGGTTTCCTCGGTTTCGCTCCGCCCCGCAGGCGCTTCGCAGATCTCCCAGCGCATCTACTGGCCTGTGACCGAGGCTCCGTTTACGTACTACGAAAATGACAGGTATTGCGAGCCTCTGCATACGTATATCACCCTTGCGGCGGGCGAGAGCTTTACCGCGACCGTATATCTGCTTTGCGCTACGCCGAAGTGGGAGAATTACGGCGCCGCCGATACCCTCGATGCCGCGCTCGACCTCTTCCCGTTCACACACGGTCCCTCGCGCTCGACCGACGAGGTATGGCGCCTCGGTATGGCGTACAGCCGCTTCCTTTTGAGTGAGCACAAGGGCAAAAAGGTGTTCTCCAGCGGCTCGCATCCCAAGGGAACACTTGCCGACGTGCGCAAGTCCGGCCACTTTGAGATCGGCTGGTGCGGACAGAACATCATGAATGCGCGTATGCACCTTATCGAGTACCTGCGCACAGGCGAAAAGGAGCTTTTGCAGAACACGCTGGACGTTTGTGATGCGTGGCTGGAAAAGCAGTCCGAGTCGGGACTGGTTCTCGCACACTATGAGTGGTACACCGAGGGACAGAACTGGAACTACAAGCCGCGCGATCGCTCCAAGTCCTGGGCAAGCCACGTGGATTACAAGAACGGTTGGTTGCCCGAGACCTGTAACACGGGTTGGGCGGCATGCGAGATGCTGAAAACGTGGGATCTTCTCCGCGAAAACGGCATCGACAAGCCCGAGTACAAGACCTTTGCCACCAAGATCCTCGACTTCTTCTGTGATCACTACAGCGAGGAGTATGCCTTCGGTAAGGCATGGCACTTCACGGGTGAATGCGAGGAGGAAAAGGGCACCGTCGGCGCGTTCATCACCATGGCGCTTTGCGACGGCTGGCGCATCCTCGGTGAGCAGCGTTACCTCGACTATGCGGCAAAGTCGCTCGAGTTCTATATGCGCCGCGACCTCGACGAATTCACCTGCACCGCAGGCGCCATCGACTGCACTTGTGTAGACAAGGAAACCGCCGGCCCGATCATTATCGCGGCGCTCGACCTCTATGAGTTTACCAAGGAAGAAAAGTATCTCGAATACGCCGTCAAGGCATCCTATTACTTCGCTTCCTGGATGTACGTTTACGACGTACACTATGGCCCTGAGGCAGAGTTTACGCAGTACGGCTATTACACCTCCGGCTCCACCTACGTTTCGGTACAGCATCCCGCGCTCGACCAGTGGGGCGAGCTGATGTGTTGCGAGTGGCTCCGCCTTGCCGACTACACGGGTGACGAGCGCTGGAAACAGCGTGCGATCATGATGTGGTACAATGCAACGCAGTGCATTGCCGATGAAAAGAACAACGTCTTCCACGGCATGGAGCGTCCCGTAGGCTCGCAGAACGAGGCGTTCTACATGGCGCGCTGGGGTCACCGCAAGAACTGCAACGAGCGTGGCCACCTCAACGACTGGCTGGTATCGTGGGTCAACGTGTTTCGTCTCACGGTCCTCGACCGCCTCACCCGCATCAACGGCTACGCGGACCGCAAAGCACTCGATTAAGAACATAAAACCGCTTCAAGCTACAGCTTGAGGCGGTTTTATTTTTGCTCGATTCCTAAAATATAGTCTGCGCTGACGTTGTAGAGTTAGCAGATCTTGATCAGATGTCGCAAAGGAAATTCATTGGCTTCGCGCTCATAGCGTGCATACATCGTTTGCGACGTACCGAGATAGTCGGCAACCATCTGCTGTGTCATGTCATGATCCTCTCTAAGATCGCGGATACGCTTGGCAACAATAGACATAAGCTCCTCCAGTATAGAAGTATACCTATTGTATAGCGGTACAAATGCTTGCTATTGACTTTAGTAAGCATTTGTACTAAAATATGGGTATGATGGATAATTATACATTCTGCATTATATAAAATTATACATTCTGCATTATATAAGGAGAAGGGTATGAAAAAAATTTCGTTGTTGGTGGTTGGTGTGCTTATGGCGATCCTGCTCGTCATGGGTGCTGCCGCATTCACTGCAGAAGATGTTCAAGCGGGAGATATCAACGGAGACGGCGCGTGCAATATTCTGGATGCGCTTACGATCCTGCGCAGTGTTTTGAACGGACACGAACTGCCGCGCGGAGACTTGAACGGAGACGGCAAGGTCGGACTCTTTGACGTCATACGCGCCATGCGTCTGATGACAGTCGATACCTACACCGTTTATACGGTCACTTTCGTAGACCACGACGGAACCGTGCTGGAACTCCAACTTCTGAAGGATGGAGAGAAAATCAAGTATCCTACCGATCCGACCAGAGAGAACCATAGATTTACCGGCTGGGATAAGACGGTAATCACTGCGACCGAGGATGTAACGGTCACGGCACAGTATATTCGTCAGTACACGGTCACCTTTGTGGATCATGACGGAACGGAGTTGTATACGCAGACCGTGGACGCAGGCGCTGCAGCTACCGCGCCGACGGTGCCGAACAGTCTTGTCGGCTATAAATTTAGCGGATGGGATAGATCTTTTGGAGAAGTGACAAGCGATCTTACGGTTACGGCACAGTATGAGATCAATGAGTATGAGGTTACCTTGCTGGCACATGACGGCAAACCGTTGGACACGCAAAAGGTGCAGCACGGATCTCGCTTCACGCCGATCGCACATTCGGATGCTTTCCCGGAAATGTATTTCGATTGGGAGAAAAAGGTCATGCGTTGCTTCTCCGGTTGGAGCGTGACCAACCCGATCACGGAGAACACGGAAGTGACAGCGCTATATAATACACTTTATGATGCGCCTGTGCTTGCTGCAATGCGAAATGTTGCTGACTGCAAGGTGGATGTATATATCTATATGCCGGACGGCTATGCCCTTTATGGTATAAATTGGGCTCTTTCGTGGGAAAAGACAACGGGAATTGGCGTGATTGGGTATGAAGTTCTTGAAGCAGCGGGCAATTTGTACACAGGTTGCGATAAATGCTTTACGTGGAACGATGATACGGACGGAAACTCGTATCGAAATTGGAAGGTCGAATACAATAAAATAGCGAAATCGTTTACATATGCGTGGGCATGCCCTCGCGGTCATGCAGTTCCGCAGAAGAACTTCTATTCTGTAGCTTCCATCGAGTTCCAAGTGGCAGACGGAACCGAGATGGGAGAAGCACAGGTCGTATTTACCGAGAATTGCAATTTGATCTATGGACGCGGTGCGGATCTTTCCCCCACAAACCTCGTATCGGTCCGCCCGATGACCGTGATTAAATAAACGGAGGAAGAAATGAAAAGAGTTAGAGTGTTTTCGATAATAGCGCTTGCGGTTGCTCTTTCGCTATTGGCGCCCGCTTTGCTGACCGTGCCTGCCACGGCGATCACTGCAGAGGAACTGGCGGCACAGTTTGAAAAGGATCCGGTATCACAGCAGGAGATGCAGAATCTGAAGATGCAGATGCTTGCGGAAGATGAGATCAACCGTTGGGCGCTTGAGAGACAAAAGACGCGGCAGGAGGCAGGAAAGCCTGCGGGCTATACGCCGAAGCAGGAATTGAAGGATTTTACAGCAGCCTTTAACGTTGGTATTCACAATTACGCTAAAGTGCAAAGCGTTGTAAATGATATCGTCGATGGGGGCGAATTCAGTGTTGCCACCGCCGTGAATACGGTCTATGATCTTGCAAGCGACATTGCTGCGGCTTGCGGCCCGATCGGTGCTTTGATCGGCGGAGCTTTTGAGTTGCGTCAGCAACTTTTTAATGCATTTATGGGCGGAACTGAGCCCAAATCCGAGCTTGCCACTCTGCAGGATAGCATGCAGGAGGGCTTTTCCGAACTTTCGGATGAGATATTTGAGGTGAACAGAAACCTCGGCGCGCTTTCGGACGAGATCAGCGAATCGACAAATGCGATCATAAAGTCTTTTCCAAATGCCTTGGACGATTTCGGCGCACGAGAGGAACTGAAAAAATTCCTGCTTAGAACCGAGGGAAACTTTAGCTACGATCAGTATAGAAATATTATTTACGGGGACATCGAGGGAAACAGTAGCTCCGATACCGCGTATTATGCGCAACTGATGCGTGCAATTGAGGAGGACGCCTCTGAGGACGTTGTGCGCCACTATTACGATGCGTTGTATTCTTCACTCACTGACGGATATGATGCATATAGGGACTACATTGTAGGAAGTGACGGCAGTAAATCTATCGTACAGAACTATTACAGCGTTGTTTCTAAGCGCCCTGATCTCTTGGGCGATACGTCTCCCGAGATGGCAGCGGTCTCTTTTGCATACGATCTGTACGAGACACAATTTACGGTAGATAAGATACGACTCGTCTGCAATGAATACCAATATACCCGTATGCTTTTGGAGGGCAAGGACCGCTACGAGGGCGACGGCGTCTTTGTGAATAAGGCAAGCATCGAATCGGGTGATGTTGCAAGAAACATCGAACTTCGAGAACAGGAGATCCGTTTGCAGCTTGCCAAGGATCTTGCAAGCATTTTGCAGGTCAACAAAACGGTCGTTATGCAAAAAGACGCCCGTATGTACACGGCACATGTGCAGGAGCAGGGCGGTACAGTCTATCTTCCGGTTTTGTCGGGTCAGACCGTTTATCTTAACCGTCTGCCTCAATCCGTATGCGAGGAGTTTGACTTGCGCGCAGACGGCTTTGTATACTCTGTGGGGGAATTGCGTGATCAAAGCGGAGTAATTTCCGTCGACAGGGTCGGCAAACATGCCGTGATCACGTTGCAGTATAAGTATCAAGACGGGGATAGCACAAAGTACGAGACCATTGCCACCTTACACTTTTTGGATGGCGAAAAAACGGACTTTGCGGGCGGAAGCGGTACTGCTGCCGACCCGTATCTGATCGCAACGGCCGATCAGTTTGAAAAGATCAAAGTCGGATTGGACAAGTACTATCGCCTTGTGCAGAACATTGATTTCAAAGAGAATTCGCTTAAGCCGTTCGGCTATTATGAAGCGAATGAAACCGTTAAAAGCGACGCTTTTACAGGCGTTTTGGATGGCAACGGATATGCGTTGCAGAATCTGACGGTTGAAAACGCTATGTTTGCCGGCGTTTTTGGAAAGATCGGTGCGCGCGGCGTGGTCAAAGACCTGACCTTGCAGAACGTGCATGTCAAAGCCGACTTCAAGACGGGAAAGAACGAATCTAACAAGAGCTTTTACGTAGGTGTGCTTGCCGCGCAGAACGAGGGGTGCATCCAAAACTGCACGATCTTAAACAGCTCCGCAACGCTTAATGCCGAGAATACACACTATAGTTGCAATGTCAACGTATACGTCGGGGGCTTTTCCGGGTATAACAGCGGCAGGATCGTAGGATGCTTTTTGGAGAAAACTGCTGTTTCGTTGGAATCCACACATGATTTTGCGGGAGATCCAACATATAAGAACCTTCATCACGGCTATGCGGGAGGTATTGCCGGTTACAATATCGGATACGTTGGTTACTGTGCCGTACACGAAGATTCTACCGTAAAGGCAAAGGTTACGTCGAAATTGAGCCCGGAGGATAGCGTGGCGCCTTATGTGGATGCATACGCAGGCGGTATCGTCGGCAAACTCGGCAGTGAAGATGCGTTGAAAAATATAGTACACGTCTATTCGGATGTAACGGGTAAAGCCGAGGGTGAATTGGAGGTATACGAGTCCCGATACGGGAAGCACTACGCCAATAGGGTGCAGTGCGCTTCCGCTTACGTCGCAGGCGTGGACGATGGAAAGGTCTCCAAGGATAGCATAGATGGCATCCGATCGGCACTTGTAGCAAAGGAGTACACGGTCGAGGCAAAGGATGTTCCCATGCAGACTGCAGGAAGCGGAGGATTCTTGCAAGGGGACATGTTCCTGTGTGTGAATAACGTAACCGTAGACAAGGACTCCTTCTCGCTCCTTGCGGTCTATGGCTTTAATTCGGACAATGCGGGGAACTTGGGAAGTGACGTTACAAGAAAGATGACTGCGCTTACGGCGGTCGAGTTGGCCGGCGATTACAAGTATTTTGCGATTCCCGTAGAATACACTGTCGGTCCCGATTTTGTCGAGCGGATCGAGGCGAAGGCTATACAGACCGTTTACGTACAGGGCGAGACGGTAGGCGGAGAGGACGTGTGGCTGGAGCTGTATTATGCATGCGGAGATACGAAGTCTATAGTTGCGGATATAGGTATGCTCAAAAATGCAGATACCGTTACGCAAGAGCTCGGCAAAGCAACGATAGAAGTGAACTATGCAGGCTTTACGGCTTTCGTTGAGGTCGAGGTCGTTTGCGAAAACTGCGCGGCAGAGCAGCCCGAGTATACGAATGAAGAAAAGTATAATTCCGAAGAGGTAAAGCCGACCTGCTACAATAGCGGCTACGTTGAATATACCTGCAAGAAATGCAACGCAAAGATCAAAACGAACTATCAGCTGCCTTTGGCAACGCATACGGTTGTGCGTGAAACTTTGCGGGACGCTACCTGCCTGGAGGAAGGCACTTTAGGCAAGGTGTATTGCTCGTCCTGCGGCGACGTATTTTATGAGGGCGGCGTGATTCCGAGAGAGCCGCACGTGTATAAGATAAATAAGAGCTATAGCGATTGGGAGGATTACCATTATTGTGAGAACGGTGAACACAAGGAGGAACATCAATATGTGATCACCGAGGAGGCGAGTGAAAACGGCGTTCTGTACGTGTATACCTGTCACGTTTGCAAATACGTGGATACCGAGATGGATACCAACGTGATCACGGACGAGAGCGGAAGGGTCGCACAGGTCGTTGTCAGCGACGGTTTTGCTTTGCAGGGCGGCGATCTCGTAACGGTGTACGTGCAGCTCGTCAACAATCCCGGTGTTATCGGCGCACAGTTCGGCGTGCGATATGATCCGGAACTGGAACTTGTCGGCGAGCCTGAAGAAGGAACGGTCTTTGAACACAGTCTTGCGCAAGATTCGGCTTCGGTAAGCTGCGGTTACAATTTCATTTGGGCAAATATCGACAGTAACGAGCGGACTGAGGATGGAAACCTTCTAAAACTCGTATTCAAAACGCCTGCGGAATCGGAGAAGGATAGCTTCCTCATCTCGGTCGTATATAACGGCGGCTCTGAGAAAATAAGCGAGGGAGGCTTTGGTCTGTCCTCGGACTGCTGGCGAAACCTGGGTATCAGTAGCACCGAAGAGATGCAGCAGTTTTTGACTAAGGACGGTTACGTGCACATCGTGGATCATCTTCCAGGCGACGTAAATAATGATGGTACCGTAGATATGCTGGATGCGTTGTATCTTTGCAGCTTTGCGGTAGAAAGAGAAAAACCGTCAGCCTTGCAGTGCAAATACGGCGATATGAATCTGGATGGAAAGATCGGTCTTGCAGACGTGCTCGCCGTTTTGCGCACGTTGTATGGCGGTGACGGACTTGCCCGTCTGTACCACAAGTATAAGCTGGCGCTTAATTACAACGGTGGCGGTAATACCGAATTTGTAGACGTTGCACTTTACGATGACAAAGGAAACTTTGGTATGACCTATGCGGATGCCGGTGTAAAGAATCCGGAGCGCGAGGGCTACAAGTTCCTCGGCTGGTATTATACGCTTGCGGATAAGGAAGGAAACTCTTCGACTCCGGTCGATTTGACCGAGGGTATTGTATATAATCGGAATCAAAAACAGCAAATGCTGTATGCGCGCTGGGAGAAAAACTCTGTGTCGTTTAACATGAACGGTGCCACAAGCGGTCAGATCGGAGCGCAAGTCTATACTCCGGGCGGAAACAACGTGATTACGTTGCGCGAACCGTCCGAGTCGTATGGAATAAAATTTATTTATGAAGCCACTGGTGCATCCGTAAACGGAACGCTTTCGCAGAGCTTTGCAGAGTGGACATGCGGAGAGCAGTCCTATTGTGCAGAAGATATGCTCGATCTTGGCATCGTTGGATTCGGCTCGATTGAACTCATGGCGAGATGGAATAATGATTGGAGGCTGGAGTATACGGGAGAACCGTTGACAAGATTTGGTTATATGGATAGTATTGAGGAGATCACTTGGTGCTACGATAAGTATACTACGGAGGAGGTCGATCGGCTGGAAGACATTACTGTGTATGCAAATAAGGATACGATGGGAAAAAACTATACACTGTATGCCAAGTGGAATCATCCAATTGAGTATAATATCCAATATGCTTTGGATGGCGGCGCTTTTGAAAATGCTCCACAAGAAGCAAATCCGGAAAGTGCAAAGTACGATGATGCTTTTTTGGTTACTGTGCCCAAGAAAACCGGCTATACCTTTGCCGGCTGGACAATCAAGGGAATGGATACGGATTTGCGGAACAAGCACCTTATGTGGGATGATAAGGGACATCAACTAAGCGAAGAGCAAACGATAGACGAACTTTCCAATATCATGTATACACATTTTCAAAATTTGCACTCTGTTAATGGCGCGACCGTAACGTTCACGGCAAAGTGGACACCGAATACATATAGCATTATGTATGTTGGAAATGGGGGGGATAGCGGATATACTGCAGATTCGGAGCATACATATGATGAACCAAAGACGCTGACAGCTAATGAGTTTCGCCGTGCAGGATATACCTTCGTAGGATGGAATACAGACAAAGCAGCAAGCATCGCTTTATACGAAGATAGAGAAGAAGTGACAAATCTTTCCACAGACAAAGAAACTGTTATTTTGTATGCGATTTGGGCGTTGAATACGAACTTCACCTTGACGCAAACGGATGTGAATCGTGTGGTTGCTGACGAAGTGATTAAATATGAAATTTCCCCGGACTTTAGTAAAACAGATCTTTTAGAAAAGGGATACACACATATTCGTGTTACTGTTGAGATTAAGGGCATTGTCTTTGGAATGGCCGTTTCGGGTTCCCGTGCCTATGCGCAGTTTCGTTCAGCAGCAGGAGGTCGGATAACCCGTGTTGAAAGCAATGATGCATTTTTTGTTTTAGCGAAGACGGTTGTATTATCTGCCGTGTTTGAAACGGATTCCGGAATAGATAATGATGGGTCTTTCTATGCAGAATTGGGTGCGCTGAATGGATCTTCGACGAGAGGATATAGGATTCAGGATATTAATATATCTGTGGAAGCTCTTCAAAAGACGGAATGAAAACATCCTTTTTAGAAAAAGAGAAATCACCTTAGCAAAAAGACCGCCTTCGGGCGGTCTTTTTTTGTAAAACGAAAACCACGCGATAGTCGCGTGGTTCAAAAGAGGCTTTGCCGATGAACAGAAAATCCTCCGATTGTGGTAAGATGTAAATGACCTGCCAGTCAAAACAAACACAATCGGAGGATTTTATCTATGAAA
>JAZQHV010000063.1:0-18247 GCA_045540755.1 Eubacteriales bacterium | reverse complement strand
AGGAAAGGTCCCGACACCTCCAAACCTTTTCAAGAAAATTGTATATGTGAAGCCGTGGCTACACATATAATATCCCACAGTTTTTCTTTGGTCCTTTCTTCTTAAGAAAGGACGCTCTTGCGTTCAAATTCCCAATTTATCGTTCGCTTTTTGTTGACAGGTCAACAATGTTTGTGGTATAATGTAATTTAGAAATTTTTAGGAAAGAAAGGTCTTTCATTATGAAAAAGAAGAAGCTACCTTTATTTACCGAAGTACATAGCATCAATGAATTGGTAGACCACTACGAGGGACACGGCGACAAGGTCGTTTTTGACTACTTTGTCCGCTCGGGCAGTCTGCACACCATGACTTACCGCGAGTTTGCACGCCGCATCCACGCCTTTGCCGCAGGTCTTGCCGCAGTCGGCAAAGCAGGCAAGCGCACCGCCATCATCGGCGAGACCTCGCCCTATTGGTACATCGCCTATCTCGCAACCCTCTGCACGGGCGGCGTAGCCATTCCGCTCGACAAGGAGCTTGCCCTTGCCGAGATCGAGAACTTCCTCGTCCGCAGTGAGGCAGAGGTCATCGTATTCTCGCTTTCCTTTGAAAAGAAGTTCACCGAGATGGCGGCGCGCCATCCCGAGATCGAATTCGTCCCGATGGACACCTGCGAGACCGAGGGCTACGGCCTCTCGATGAAGGAGATCGTCTCCGCCGGTGACGGGCATCCCGACGCTTTTGTGGAGCCGGACCTTGAAAAGATGTCCATCATGCTCTTCACCTCGGGCACCACGGGCACCAGCAAGTGCGTTATGCTCTCACAGCACAACCTCTGCTCCGCCATCAACGCCGCCTGCGGCAGCGTATACTTCTTCCCGGACGACGTACTGCTCTCGGTGCTTCCCGTGCACCACACCTACGAGCTTTGCTGTACCCTTTCGGGCATGAACTACGGTATGCGCGTTGCCATCAACGACTCGCTCCGCCACGTACTCCGCAATATTAACCGCTTCAAGCCCACCGCACTCGTGCTCGTTCCCCTCTTCATGAACACCATGGAGAAGAAGATCTGGGATGAGCTCCGCAAAAAGAAGCTGGACGGTGTGATCCGCAAGCTGATGGCGGCATCCAACGGCATGCGCAAGATCGGTATCGACATGCGCCGCACCTTGTTCGCCGCAGTCATCAACTCCTTCGGCGGCAGACTCAAGAAGATCATCTGCGGCGGCGCCGCACTCAACCAGGAGGTTGCCAAGACCTTCCGCAGCCTCGGCATTGAGGTATGGGAGGGCTACGGCATCACCGAGTGCTCGCCTCTCGTAGCCGTAGACGTTTACTATGCACCCAAGCCCGGCTCGGTCGGCCTTCCCGTATCCTGCTGCACCGTTCGTATCGATGCATTTGAGACCAACGAGGCAGGCTACGAGGTCGGCGAGATCTGCGTCAAGGGCGACAACGTCATGCTCGGCTATTACGGCGACGAGGAGGAGACCGCCAAGGTCTTCGCTGAGGACGGTTACTTCCGCACCGGCGACATCGGCTACCTCGACGAGGACGGCTATCTCTACATCACCGGCCGACAGAAGTCGGTCATTGTGCTGGAAAACGGCAAGAACGTCTTCCCCGAGGAGATCGAGGAGCACCTCGAGCCGATGGAGGAGATCGCAGAGTGCGTTGTAGTCGGCAGAACGGCAGAGGATACCGGCGTTGTCACGCTGGTTGCCCTGATCTATCCCGACCGCACCAAGTTCCCCGAGGGCGCGACCAACGAGGAGATCCACGACGCGCTGAAGGCAAAGATCAACGCGGTCAACAAGGAGCTCGTCAGCTACAAGCAGATCCGCCAGATCGAGATCCGCGACACCGAGTTTGAAAAGACCACCACCCGCAAGATCCGCAGAAACCTTGTAAAATAATCCACAAAAAAGGAGCGCGTTTGCGCTCCTTTTTCTTTGCCGTTGACGGCAACAAGCATTCGTGGTATACTAATAGCATAAAATACGCTCCGGAGGAGAATCACGGTGAAAAAGATCCTTTCCCTTTTCCTTGCATTTGCTATATGCATGCTTGGAAATAGCAGTATAGCAGCAGCAGACGGCAACAAAACGATTCAATGCGAAGAGATCCTCCAAAAAATCGCTCCCTATGCTTTCGAAGACGGCATTTCCAGATTCGAGTGTATCACAGCCATCATGAAGGCCATTGGCGTAGATCCGTGCACGGCGATCCGCTCTGCAAACGCAGATCGTATGGTTTCCCCTTTCAACGATGTAGACATCAGCACTCACGGCTTTGAAGTCGGATATATATACGAAGCCAAGATCGCAGGTATAACCTTTGGAATCGGTATAGCAGCGGACGGTATCAGCAGTTTCGCACCGCAAAGAAATATAACCGTTCAGGAAACACTTGCCGCAATGCTACGTTGCTTAAACGATCCCGCCACCATAGCGTGGGAAAACACAATGGAAGACAGCGTGAAATACGGTCTTGTAAAGGAACAAGAGGTTTCTTTCTGCAATCCGAATGCACCATTGACAGAAGAACAGTTTTATACATGGATGACTCGCTTTTTGCAATCTGCCTGTACACGCTATTTTCCGGTCGAACAGCCGGAAAGCGGATGGAAAATCGTTATGTTGGATACCTCCGGCAAAAAAACATATGCAGATTGGTATGCCGAGGTACAAGAATACTGCAAAGATTGTGACAGAGAAACATTTGGAAGCGGTGCTTGGCACTGCGCAAACAAAAACTGCCCCGCAGAAATAAAATAATCCACAAAAAAGGAGCGCGTTTGCGCTCCTTTTTCTATTGTGTTTTTTAGGTGTCTCTGCTTGCATTTTATTTATATTTATTGTATACTTTTCTTTAGCGAAATTCAAAGAAAGAAGTGAAATACATGTTCAAACGGTTTGCAGCTTGTGTGCGCGAATACAAGCTGCCGACATTGCTCACGCTGATCTTTATCGTGGGCGAAGCGGTCATTGAGGCGTTTATCCCGTTTCTGACCGCGGATATGGTCAACAAGATCCAGGCGGGCACCGAGATGTCCGAGGTGTACAGGATTGGCATTACGCTGGTCGTCATGGCGCTTTTGTCCCTCTCCTGCGGCGGCATTGCGGCTGTCACCTGTGCAAAGGCATCCGCAGGCTTTGCCAAAAACCTGCGCAGCGATATTTTCGGAAAGGTACAGACCTATGCGTTCCAGAATATCGACAAGTTTTCCTCCTCGTCTCTGGTCACACGTATGACTACAGACGTTGCAAACGTGCAGATGTCCTATATGATGATCATCCGCACCGCCATCCGCGCGCCCCTGATGCTGATCTTTTCCATCATCATGGCATACGTGATGGGCGGCGCGCTTGCGACCTCCTTTGTCGTACTGATCCCCATCCTCGGCGGCGGACTGTTCCTCGTCAGCCGGAAAGCAATGCCCGCATTCCGCAGTGTGTTCCGCAAATACGACCGACTCAACGAGTCCATCGAGGAAAACGTGCGTGCCATGCGCGTTGTCAAGGGCTTTTCGCGTGAGGAATACGAAAAGAAAAAGTTCGGCGCGGCGGCAGAGGATATCTGCCGTGACTTTACGCGTGCCGAGCGCATCGTCGCGCTGAACTCGCCGCTGATGCAGTTCTGCGTATACTTTAACATGGTGTTCGTCATGCTCGTCGGCTCCAAGATCGCCATCGAAAGCGGCGGCAGCGTGATCGCCGTCGGCGAGATCTCCGCCATGCTGACCTACGGCTTCCAGATCCTCATGCAGCTCATGATGCTCTCAATGATCTACGTTATGATCACCATGTCGGGCGAATCGATGAAGCGTATCATCGAGGTGCTCGAGGAGCAGCCCTCGC
The DNA here is from genome assembly GCA_045540755.1 of Eubacteriales bacterium. Lineage (GTDB taxonomy): Bacteria > Bacillota > Clostridia > Oscillospirales > CAG-272 > UMGS902. Next base: position 14,402 of record JAZQHV010000063.1, on the reverse strand, counting down.
TTGCAAATCCCGCATTGCCCGAAACCGCCGTCGCAGACGGCTCGATCGAATTTGCCGACGTCAGCTTCAAGTACTCCGACAAGGCAAAGAAATACGCTCTCTCCGATATCGACCTGCGCATAGAAAGCGGCATGACCGTCGGCATCCTCGGCGGCACCGGCTCGTCCAAGACCACACTCGTACAGCTCATCCCGCGCCTCTACGACACGACCGAGGGCTCGGTCAAGGTCGGCGGCAAGGACGTGCGCGACTACGACATCGAAACACTTCGCGGCGCGGTCGCCATGGTTCTGCAAAAGAACCTGCTCTTCTCGGGCACGATCAAGGAAAACCTGCGTTGGGGCAATCCCGATGCCACCGACGAGGAGTTGATCGAGGCATGCAAGCTCGCGCAGGCGCACGACTTTGTCGCCTCCTTCCCCGACGGGTACGACACCTACATCGAGCAGGGCGGCACCAACGTTTCGGGCGGACAAAAACAGCGCCTTTGCATTGCACGCGCCCTTCTCAAAAAGCCGAAGATCCTCATCCTCGACGACTCGACAAGCGCAGTCGATACCAAGACCGACGCGCTCATCCGTCAGGGCTTCAAGACCTACATTCCCGAAACCACCAAGATCATCATCGCACAGCGCGTTGCCTCGGTCATGGATGCGGACATGATCCTCATTATGGACAACGGCCGTATTGCGGCAAAGGGTACGCACGATGAATTGATGAAAGACAGCGAGATCTACCGCGAGATCTATGAACAGCAGGTAGGAGGTGCAGACAATGACTAAGCAAAATGCACCGAAGCCGAATATGCACGTGCTCGGCAGAGTCGTAAAGCTCCTTTGGCAAAGCTATCCCGTTCTGCTCCCCGTCACGGGCGTATGCATGCTCCTGTCCTCGCTGGTATCGGCGATCCCTGCCATCTTTACGCAAAAGATCATCAAGGCGATCACCGACTACATCGAAACTGCCGATTATACGGCGGCAAAAGCGGAGATCATCCCGCTCGTTATCATCCTTGCAAGCCTCTATCTGGTATCGCTTGCGCTGATCGCCACGCAGACACAGCTGATGGCGTACATCACGCAGGGCTTCCTCTCCAAGATGCGCTGCAAAATGTTTGACGGCATGCAAAATCTGCCCATCAAATACTTCGATACCCACAAGCACGGGGATATCATGAGCCACTACACAAACGACATCGACACCTTGCGTCAACTCGTTTCGCAGTCGCTCCCGAGCCTTTTGCAGGCGGGCACCATCCTCCTGACCGTGCTCTTCATCATGCTCTACTACAGCGTGTGGATGACTCTGCTCATCACGGTCGGCGTGATCGCCATGGCCATCGTCGCCAAAAAAGCAGGCGGCGGCTCGGCAAAGTACTTTATCCGTCAGCAAAAGTCGATGGGTAAGACCGAGGGCTACGTGCAGGAGATGATGAACGGACAAAAGGTCATCAAGGTCTTCTGCCACGAGGACGCGGTCAAGAAAGACTTTGAAAAGATCAACGAGGAGCTGTACGAGGACAGCCGCCGCGCACATGCGTATGCCAACCTCCTCGGCCCGATCAACCAGAACATCGGCAACATCCTCTACGTCATCTGCGGCACGGTGGGCGGTCTTTTCCTGCTCAGCGGCATGCCGAATCTTGCCATTTCGGGGCTCCCCTTCTCCATTGATATCATCGTGCCCTTCCTCAACATGACCAAGCAGTTTACGGGCAACGTCAATCAGGTCTCCCAGCAGATCAACTCCATCGTCATGGCAATGGCGGGTGCCGGCCGCATCTTTGCGCTGATGGATACCGAGCCCGAAACCGACGACGGCTACGTTACGCTGGTCAACGCTAAGATCGATGCAAACGGCAACATCACCGAAACCACCGAGCGCACGGGCAAGTGGGCATGGAAGCATCCCCACGGCGACGGCACGCTGACGTACACGCCTCTCGCAGGCGACGTGCGCCTCACCGAGGTAGACTTTGAATACGAGGAGGGCAAGCCCGTCCTCCGCAACGTTTCGGTCTACGCCGAGCCCGGTCAAAAGGTGGCGTTTGTCGGCGCAACGGGCGCGGGCAAGACCACTATCACCAACCTCATCAACCGCTTCTACGATATCGCCGACGGCAAGATCCGCTACGACGGTATCAACGTGAGCAAAATCAAAAAATCCGACCTGCGCCGTTCGCTCGGCATCGTTTTGCAGGAGACCAACCTCTTTACAGGTACGGTCATGGATAACATCCGCTACGGCAGACTCGATGCGACCGACGAGGAGTGCATCGCCGCCGCAAAGCTTGCGGGCGCGGACGATTTCATCACCCGCCTGCCGAAGGGTTACGACACCGAGCTTGCCAACAACGGCGCCAACCTCTCGCAGGGACAGCGCCAGCTGCTTGCCATTGCGCGTGCCGCCGTTGCAGACCCGCCCGTGATGATCCTCGACGAGGCGACCTCCTCCATCGACACCCGTACCGAGGCGATCGTACAGCGCGGTATGGATAAGCTTATGGAGGGCAGAAGCGTGTTCGTGATCGCGCACCGTCTCTCCACTGTCAAAAACTCGGACGTCATCATGGTACTTGACCACGGCGAGATCATCGAGCGTGGCAGCCATGATTCGCTGATCGCCGAAAAGGGCACCTACTATCAGCTCTACACCGGCGCATTTGAACTCGAATAAGAGTGATTTTGATACAACTATGAAAATACTGATCACCACCGACCTGTTCACGACTGAAACCAACGGCGTTGTAACGTCCGTAAAGAATCTCGTTGCAGAACTGACCGCCAAGGGGCACGATGTGCGTATCCTCACCTTCTCCGATTCGGTACACAGCCACAAGGATGGCACAGTATACTACATCCGCTCCATGCCGATCGGATTCATCTACCCCGACGTGCGCATGCCCCTCGCCTACCGTCACCGCTTTGTCAAGGAGCTCATCCGATGGAAGCCCGACGTCATCCATAGTCAGTGTGAGTTCTTCAGTTACCAGTTTGCGCTCTACATCTCCAAGCACACGGGCGCACCGATCGTGCACACCTACCACACACTCTACGAGCAGTATGCCACCTACCTGTTTCCGAGCAAGCGGCTCGGAAACCGCGTGGTGCGCACAGTCTCGCGCAGACGCTTGAAGCGCGCCAGCACTGTCATCGCCCCCACGCCCAAGGTAGAGGCCGCACTGCGCGGCTACGGTCTGCGCAACGCCATCCGCGTTGTACCGAGCGGCATCTCGCTGGAACAGCACAAAAAGCGTCTCGCCCCCGAAAAGCGGGAATCCATGCGTCAAGCACTCGGGATCCGCACGGGGGAGACCGTACTGTTGAATCTCGGCAGACTTGGCACCGAAAAGAATCTCGCCGAGCTTGTCCGCTTGTTCGCAAAAGCGCTGCGCGTGCATCCCGAGCTTGTATTCCTCATCGTAGGCGACGGCCCCGCCAAGGCAGACCTTGAAGCGCTTGCGACAGAACTTGGCGTCAAAAGTCAGGTCATCTTTACTGGTATGGTCCCGCCCTCCGAGGTGCAGAACTATTATCAGCTCGGTGATATCTTCGTCAGCGCCTCCACCAGTGAAACGCAGGGACTCACCTACATTGAGGCGGCGGCAAACGGACTTCCCCTGCTCTGCCGCGCGGATCCCTGCCTGCGCGACGTGTTGCACGTGGGCAAAAACGGCTACACCTACACAAACGAGGCGGAATTCCTGCAAAACCTCGCCACCCTGCTCGCCTCCCCACAAAAGCTTGCTGAAGCGGGCAAGGAAAGCGAAAAGATCGCCGACGCCTTTGACAAAAAAGCCTTCGGCGCGGCGATCGAGCACATATACAAAATTGTAAAGTAAAAAACCACCGCGAAAGCGGTGGTTTTATTCTTACGATTAGTCGCTGACGTAAGGAATGAGAGCCATCTGTCTTGCTCTCTTGACAGCAACGGTAAGCTGACGCTGATGAACAGCGCAGGTGCCCGAGATTCTTCTGGGAAGGATCTTGGAGCGCTCGCTGACGAGCTTCTTCAGTCTTACAGTGTCCTTGTAATCGATGTAATCGATCTTATCCGCGCAGAAGAGACAAACCTTCTTTCTCTTCTTCATAGGGCGGAAGGGACGCTGGGTGTTTTCGGTCTTGTTATCCATTGTAAAACCCTACTGTTAAAAACAGATTTCCTTTCTATAAATTCTTAGAACGGCAGGTCGTCTTCCTCAGAAACTGCCTCAAACTTGGGGGCAGCGGTATCCGTGTTGGAATAAGACGGTGCCGCATAGGCATCCGGCGTGTACGATGCGCCGCCGGCAGCGGAATCGGACTTGTTTTCTACAAAGCCGACCTCATCAGCCACAACCTCGGTTACGTACCGCTTGTTGCCCTGATTGTCGGTATAGCTTCTGCTCTGCAGAGCGCCGCAAACCAGAATGGGCTTGCCCTTTCTGAAATAGCGGGTAACGAACTCTGCGGTCTGTCTCCATGCAACGATGCTGATAAAATCAGCCGTCTGCTGTCCCTCAGTCGCATTCTTGCTCTGGTAGCGGCGATTGATCGCAATCGTGAAGCTGACAACCGAGATACCGGAGGGTGTCTGCTTAAGTTCGGGATCTGCAGTGAGGTTACCGATCAGAATTACTTTGTTCAAACTTGCCATTGTACGTTCCTCCGTTGATTACGACTTTGCCTTCTTGGACTCGAGACGGATAACGATGCCGCGCATGATGTTCTCATCAATGTTGTAGCGACGCTCCAGCTCAGCCGGGAAAGAAGACTCGCTCGTAAAGTTTACGAGGACGTAGTAACCCTCGTTGATATCGTCGATCGGGTATGCAAGACGGCGCTTGCCCCACTCGTCGATCTCGCCGACGGTACCGTTCTCTGCGATCAGCGCAGTGAACTTGTCCACTGTTGCCTTCAGGTCATCCTCTGCCAGAGTAGGATTGACAACAAACAGTGTTTCGTAAGAATTTACTACCTTTTCCATCTGTATTACACCTCCTTATGGACTTATGGCCATGCTCTTTGTCATGGCAAGGGGGTAGGGTGTGCCAAAGGCCACCTGTACCGAATAGATAGTTTACCATATAAAAATACGTTTGTCAAGAAAAACTTTCTATTCTATTTATTGAAATTCACCGCGGAATGTGGTATGATGCTTATAGAGTTTTCACAAGGAGCAAAAACATGTCTAATATATACATCGTTCGCCACGGGCAAAGCCTTGGCAACCTCGCGGGCGGCTTTGCGGGCCGCACCGACTATCCCCTCTCCGAGCTTGGACACAAGCAGGCACGCATGACCGCTGACTATCTTCGCGACAAGCGCATTGATGCGGTGTTGTCCAGCACCCTTTCCCGCGCTATGCAGACCGCAGAACCGATTGCATCCGACCGCGGGCTCCCCGTTCTGCCCCGCCCCGAATTCATGGAGATGAACTTTGGCGAGTGGGAGGGCATGTCCCTTGATGCGGTCGAGAAGCAATATAACGGCGCGATCACCGAGTGGAAGACCGCCATGTACAAGACCGTGTGCCCCGGCGGCGAAAGCACGGCGGAATGCTATGACCGAGCGGTCTCTGCACTCCAAAATGCCGCAGAAGAATTTTGCGGCAAGGACATCTGCATTGTCACGCACGGCGCACTCATCAAATGCCTGCACTGTCACCTGCTCGGACTGCCGACCGAGCGACTGCAGGACGTCATGTGGGCAGACAACGCAAGTGTAATGACCGTGGAATATAAGGACGGTAAACTGACGTTGCTCGCCGATCCCTACAGCGCACACATGGGCGAATATGTCACCGGTGTTTCCCGCGCCATGGGCAACAAGGATGCGAAATAAGCGAAAGCGCTTGGCGAAAAGCCAAGCGCTTCTTTTATTTCGATTCTTTTTTCTTGCTCCAGGCAATAAACAGGTCGCGGAGCGTCACGTAGATCGGCACAGCAAACAGTGCGCCGAGCAGATTCCAGACGAAGTAACCGACAAGCACGCAGATCATTGTTGTACCCAGCGAGACCTGTACCTTTCTGTTGGTCACGCGCGGGCGCAGGAGCACGTAATCGAGAACCATGAGCACGAGGAATACGAGAAAGAACCATCCTGCAAGACGGGTATCGGTGATCAGCACGATCAGGGTGCCGAGCGCACCGCCGATCAGCATGCCGAATACGGGAACGAGACTACAGATCGCCACCAGCAGGCAAAGCACCGAATGGAACTTCAGCCCCATCGCCCACAAAACGAAGAAATACACGACGGCAACGGCGATCGAATTGTAGGCGCGTGCCGAAAAGAAATAACCGGTGTTGGCATACAGCTCGCGGCAGACAGTGGCGATACGCTCCCCTGTCGCGGGCTTGAACAGAGCGGCATTGATCTTGCGCCCGACCGCCCTGAGGTAATCGCGGCGAAGCATGGCGTAGACCGAAATGATCAGCGCGAGCACCCAGTTCGACACCTGTGAGATCAAACTGCCAAAGGCATCGGCGATCTTGGTTACAAGCGTAGGCAGTTGCTTGAACGCATCGGTCAGCATTTCGCGCATGCCGCGGACAAACGAGGCGAGCAGGTCGCCGAGAATGCCGCCAAGGCCCTCCTCTGCATCGGCACCGTTTGCCACGGTGTCCAGTGCATTCAGGAAGACCGAAGAATCCTGCAAGCGCAAGAAGTCAAACAGCGTTTTAAACTGCGGAATGATGATGCCGACCGCCAGCGCGACCACGGCAAGCAGCACAAGATAGCTCGTCACCAGCGCCAGCGTGGAAACCAGCTTTTCACGCTTTTTCTTTTTGCAAAGAAGCTTGCGGTACCGCCGAACGAAAAAGTCCATGATCGGCATCAGCACCAGCATCAGAATAAAGGCATAAAAAATGGGAGAAAAGACCGCGCTCATACGCACGATCGCGCCCCAAAGCGACTCTGCATGCATAAAAATACTGATGAGAAGTGCGGCAAAGCCGACCACGATCAGCGCAAGGAGCGCGTACGTATTATACTTGGGATTCTTTTCGAATTTCACTGCTTTGCCACCTCCTTTTTACCGTAGTCTTCCGTCTTCGTGGAAAGCTTCTTCCGCGCAAGACGGCTATTGACAAATTCGCGCACTGCCTGTTGCAGTACGGTAAATACCGGAACACCGAGGAACATACCCGCCACGCCGAACAGACCGCCGCCCACCGTGATCGCCACGATGATGAGGAGAGAGTCCACGCCCACCTTTTCGCCGAGGATCTTCGGTCCGATGAGGTTGCCGTCGAGCTGTTGGATCACCAGGACCAGAACGATAAACCAGATAACCTTGATCGGATCGGCGATCAGAATAATAAAGGCAGAGGGGATCGCGCCGAGGAAAGGTCCGAAATACGGGATCATATCGGTAATACCCGTGATCAGTGCGATCAGCGGATAGTACGGGATATCAAACAAGCCGAAGACCACGAAATTAAGCAAGGTGATCAGCGTTGCATTGAGAAGCTTGCCCGCGATAAAGCTACCAAACGCCTTGTCGGTATAGGAGATCCACTTGCGCAGACCAAAGCCGAGCTTGTCGGGCAAAAGCAGATCTGCGAGATAAGAGATCACGCCGAGGATCTTTTCCTTTTGCAAGAGAAAATACGCCGCAAAGATCAGCGAAACGATGATATTCGCAATGACCGTTACGATCTTGGAGGAATAGTTTACGATCGTGCCTGCAAGCGAGCCTACAAGGCCGAACGAACGTCCCACAAGGCCCTCGATGGAGTCCAGCACGGCCTCCACGTCCACAAGCCCCTCCAGTGCGGCAAAGCCGCCGCTTTCCAGAAGGTCGTTGAACAGCCCTTCCGTAAAGGAGGTCACCTTTTGCAGATAGCCGTCCAACCGCTGCTCCAGATCCAGATAGCTTGCCTTGATCTGCGGCACGACCATGCCGATAAAGAGTGCGATGACCGCGGCAACACACAGAAAGGTCAGAAGCACCGCAAGCGAACGGGAAAGAAAGGGACGCGGCCTCTTTTTATGCAGTCCCTTCAGCACCTTTTTATCGAAAAAGCGGCAGATCGGGTGCAGAAGATAGGCAATCGCAAAGCCGATCAGCACGGGGCTGATCGCGCGCAAAAATCCGCCGAGAAGTCCAAACACCGTCCCCGGGAACAGAAGCACAAGCGCAAGCAGGATCGCGGCAAGGATCGTTACGCAGGTATACACAAGGATCTGCGTATGCTGTTTTGTCCATTCGATCTTAAACATGAAGCCACCCTTTCCGATAAAGGTTTATTATAATATTATATAATATATTTTTCCCCTTGGCAAGAGTTAGATAAACAGTTGCAAAAAAAGTTTCGGCGGTATATAATACTTTGTAGATGGGAGGGATGCACGTGAAAAAGCAGATCGGCATGGAAGCACGGGCAAACGGAAAGATCAATCTGTATTTAGACGTTCTGACCGACGGGCAGGACGGCTTCCACGAGATCACGAGCGTGATGCAAAGCGTCAGCCTTTGTGACCGCGTGATCGTTTCTGCCGCACGCGGCAGTATGAGCGCGATCCGGATCGAATGCGACCTTCCCTACGTTCCTTGCGACGAGCGCAATATTGCCCATCGGGCGGCGACCATGTTGCTTGCGGAAAGCGGGATCACCGCTGAGGTCTTTCTGCGTCTGCAAAAGCGTATTCCCGTTGCGGGCGGCATGGCAGGCGGAAGTACCGACGCCGCCGCCGTTCTTTCCGCGCTCAATCGCCTGCTCGGCGCACCGCTCACCAACGAGCGCCTGCTTGCTCTTGCGGCAAAACTCGGCAGTGACGTTCCCTTTTGCCTGCTTGGCAAAACAGCACTCTGCGAGGGACGCGGCGAAAAGCTCACCCCCATCGAAAATCACGCGAAATTGCTTTTACTGATCGTACCGTCCGGCGAAAGCGTGTCCACGCCGTGGGCATACGGCGAACTCGATGCACGGTTCGGTGACTTTGCAGGAAGACGCGAGCAGGGACAGCCCCGTCTCGACCGTCTGAAAGCGGCACTGGCGGCAGGCGATACCAACGGCGTTGTGCAGAATATGTACAATGTTTTCGAAGAGGTCATTCTGCAAAAGCGTCCGCTTGCAATGCGCGCCAAGGAGTTGCTTTTGGAGGGTGGCGCCATCGGCGCCATGATGAGCGGCTCAGGTCCTACCGTCTTTGGCGTATTTGCCGATACAAAAGCACGCCAAAAAGCAACGGAATTGCTGAAAAAGAACGGCTATCACCCCAAAACAGCCGAAAGCATACTATAGGAGACAAACATGGACAAGCAATTTTTAAAAACGCATTTTCACAAGCTTTGTGCGACCAACATTGAGCTGGTCCGCGGGGAGATCCGCGGTATCGCACTCTATTTCACGGGGCTCGGCCATAAACACTACCTCGGCAACGACATGGCGGCGGCACCCATCTGCGCCGAAAACGGTATTCTCTACATCCTGCCCTACTACAACACGTGGTGCTGGATGAACAACAAGACCGTGCAGTATATCGACACCATTCTGGACACGGCTATCGAACTGTACGGCATTGATCCCACGGTCCCTGTCGGTCTGTACGGCGGCAGTATGGGCGGCTACAACATCTTCCATTATGCCATCAAGTCCAAGTACAGGATCGTTGCCGCAGACCTGCTTTGCCCCTGCTGTAATATGGAATACGAGCTTTACTGTAATGAAAACAACCTGTTCCGCTCTTATTTTGAGGCGGTCATGGAGGATACCGACGATTTTGCGACCTACGTGCGCGAAAATTCCCCCGTCAACATGGCAGAAAAGCTCCCGAAGATCCCTTACCGCTTTGCAGTGGGGCTCAAGGACATGACACTCGTCGTTTCCCAGCACAGCGATCTGATGATCGAACGCATGCAGGCGGCAGGGCACGATGTCAGCCGTATGGATTACCCCGAAGTCGCGCATTGCAATCTGCCGCACCTTGACCGCATTGCAGAGCACAAATGGCTCTGCGAAAAGATGCTGGAGGCGGCAAATGGATAAACGCGCCCTCGCCGAGCATTTTGACAAACTGGCGCATAACAACCGCCACCTTCTTGGCGGCAAGATCCGCGGCATCCTGCTCTACTTTCGCGGACACGGCTATACACCAAATCCCACCATGGACACCTGTAGCTATGCAATGTGTGCCGAAAACGGCATTCTGTTTCTCTTTCCGCAGTACAATCCGTGGTGCTGGATGAACCAAAAAACCGTCCGCTACGTCGACGCGATCATCGACACCGCCATTGAACTTTACGGACTTTCCGGGGACGTTCCCGTCGGTATTTACGGCGGCAGTATGGGCGGCTACAGCACCTTTCACTATGCAAAGAAATCCAAGCACCGCATCGTTGCGGCCTGCGTAAACTGCCCCTGCGTCAACATGGAGTACGAGTGCTATACCACGGGACTTACCCTGCGTACCTACTACGAATCCGCAATGGAGGACACCGACGATTTTGCCGCCTACGTGCGCGAAAACTCGCCGCTGAATATGGTAGAAAGCCTGCCGCGCATTCCCTATCGGTTTGCCGTCGGGCACAAAGACGAGCTTCTCTTCCCCGCACAGCACGCATTCCCCATGCTGGAGAAAATGCTTGCCGCAGGGCACGACGTCACCCGCGCGGACTACCCCGATATGGGGCACTGCAACTACACAAACGACGACCGCATAAAGGAACAGCTTTGGGTGGTGGAGCACATTCTGCAAGCATAAAAGAGGCGGCTTTGCCGCCTCTTTTTGTATAAACTTTATACACATATTCGTACAATTTTTTCACTTGACGGACAATATATACAAATGATATAATATTATTTGATGAAAAATTTCTTTTTCAGGAGGTATATATGAAAAAAATCCTTTCTCTTTTCACTTTGTGCCTGCTTGCAGCACTGCTCGTAATTTCGGGCTTTGCGGCAGACAAGACCGTTTACGTTTGTGACGGCGGCACAGGTGACGGCACGAGCGAAGCCGCACCGCTCGGCAAGTTGCAAAGCGCGATCAATGCACTGAACGGCGAAGGCGGCACAGTCGTGCTTGTCGGCGATACCACAAATAGCGGTCTCACCATTCCCGATCAGTCGGGCGACATGACCATCACCTCGATAAACGGTGCAAAAATGCTCATCAGAGCACGCACCACCATCGAAAAGAACGTGAACGACAACGTTTATTACTTTGACCTCCCCGTGGACGTCATCGTCAACTCGGGCGCAAGCTTCGAGGGTCGCTTCAACAACGTTGTCTTTACCGAAAACTTCTCCTCTGAAGCGTCGGGTGGCGCCAACGCCTCCTTCAGCTACTACGGCGGCGTGATCTATCCCGCGGCAAATGAGGATGCCATTACCGAGCTTCCTTACTCTATCACGGTAAACGCGGGAACCTTCCACCGTTTTGAGGGCGGCAACATCCGCTCCTCCGGCTCGATCGTCGGCTCGATCGCCGCTCCGCTGACCGTAACGATCAACGGCGGTACCTTCGGTGCCGAGGGCGAATACGATGCACTCGCTCCCAACAAGACCTTCCACGGCTTCAATTTCGCGGGCATGAACATTCTCGCAGACGGCGGTACCCTCACCATCCATGGCGGTACGTTCAACGCTCCCGTTTACGTTGCAGGCCATCTCGGCCAGACCGGACAGGGCGGAACCAAGAATTCCACGCTGACGATGTCCGACAAAAAGTATTACGCCATTGACGGCGATATCGCCGTCAACATCACAGGCGGTACCTTCTTGGGCGGCGGCGTTGCCGCAACCTACGTAGAGGCAGGCTATACCCAGCTTGTCCGCGGCAACTACACCGTAAACGTCACCGGCGGTACCTTTGCAGAAGGCACCGTGTTTGACGCAACGCAGGTCAAGCCGTATGCCGGCGAGGACAAGAAAGCGACTATCACCGTCGCTGACACCGTAGAGAACGTCACCGCACAGCGTTTTGACGTTGTCAACGGCGAAGCGAAAACCTACGACGAGCCGCTTCGCGTTGCCTTTATCGGCGACTCCATCACCGAGGGACATTCCGCATCCGACCGCGTGCTCACCTCCTACCCCGCACGCTACCTTGAAAACGCACTCGCAGCAGGCGAGGACGTGATCGTTTGCAACTTCGGCATTTCCTCTGCCGGTATGCAGCCGGGCAAGAACTATTACACTCCCGATATGCTTTCGACCGTCATTTCTCTGTACGAGTGTGACGCCGACATCTTCGTCTTTGCACTCGGTGTAAATGATGCAGACTATTGCGGCAAGTCCAACGGCTCTTTTGCTGAATACTACAACCGTTACAAAGCGCTTATCGAAGAGCACGCCGCAAGACCCGATACCGATCACGTCTATGTATGCTCCATTGTTCCCTTCACCTCTTCCACTGCAGAAAAACGTCTGCGCGCATTCGCACTGACCCGCGGCGCACAGAAACTTATCGTAGAAGAACTGAACGAAAAGGATGCAGGCAAATTTACCTATCTCGACCTGTATTCTCTGCTCTATGATATCATCGCAGAAGATTCCACTGCATTCCTCAAAGACGGCATTCATCCCAACGATTACGGCTACAGTATCTACGGCAAGGTAATCTACGATGCACTGGCAAACGGCATTTGCGAAAAGGAAAACTTCTACCTTGACGACGTTTACGTTTCCAACTCGGGTAAAAGACTGGCAACGGGTACCAAAGACGATCCCTTCTCCTATCTGGAGTATGCCGTTGCAAAATGCTCCGACAACGCAACCATTCATATTTTGGACAAGATTACCTTTGCAGGCAGCATCCACACACCTATCGGCGCAGAGAGCCTGACCATCGTAGGTGAAACCGAAGATGCCGTGCTTGACTTTACGACCGCCGGAACGCTCCTGATTGCCGGTAGCAAACTCAAGCTTGATAATCTCTTCATGACGCAGACAGAGCGCGGGGACAGCAGCGACCTCACCATCGTCGGCAACTTCCACGACGTGGAGATCACCGAGACCTTCACCAATGTCGGTACGCTCCGCTTCTACGGAGGCAAAGTCGTCTGGGGAGACCGCAGTGCGGTAGACCTGAAAACGGCGACCCACTTTGACACCGTGGAAACAGCATCTGCATCCAACGATTGCAACTTTACCATTAACGGCGGCACCTACACACTGCTCCTTGGCGGCAACCGTCTCTTTGACAAGACGGCGCCGATCGGCACCTACAGCGGCAATATGACGATTACCGTCGGCGGCAATGCCACCGCGTCCAACGCAAACTATTCCGGTCTGATCGGCATGAACTACCTCACAGGTACGGTCAACGCAACGATCAATAACTGGGGCAACATTCCGCTCCGCGACAACGTGAGCGTGGACTATACGGCAACCAATAAGTACGACACCTCGGCCAACACGGGTAAGATCACGGTCAACGTGGCAGAGGGCGTCACCGTCGAGCACTGCGTGACGGGTGACTTCTCGGGCGACGGTGCACTCAGCGTTGCCGACGTCATTTCTGCACTGCACTGCATGCTCAACGGCAAGACAGGCAATGCCGCAACGCATTTTTACGGCGTTACCGAAGTCACGCTGCGGCACGTGCTCCAACTGATCCGACTTTGTGTGCAGTAAGCCTTGACTTTTTCAAAAAAATGTGCTACATTTATAAAAGCAAGGATCGGGAGTAGTAGTTCCCTCCCCTGCATCCAAGAGAGCGCGCCGCTTGGTGGGAGGCGCGTATGCAGAAGGAATGAAGTCGCCCGTGAGCTATGGGAAGAACGCGAAAGCAAGTAGAGCCCATCGGATTTCCCCGTTATCGGATACATGAGTAAAACGCTCAGGTGGTACCGCGCAACACATGCGCCCTGACAAATATCAGGGCGCATTTTTTATTTCGACCTCTGCCTCCTTGTTCACGCAAGAAGTGTCTGAGGACAAGGCGCACCGTAAAAAAGCAAGGCGCAGGCGATCTTTAGCGATCGTCAAGCCGCTTTTGCGGAGCAACGCCGTAATCGGATGCTTATTGCGTGAACGAATAAAAGTATATATAGGAGAACCAATCATGAACAAAGAACTTGCCAAGACCTACGCCCCGAAAGAATTCGAGGACAGGATCTATCAGAACTGGTGTGAAAAAGGCTATTTTACGCCCGACGTCAACGACGGAAAGCCCGCTTTCTCGGTCGTAATTCCCCCTCCGAACGTAACGGGTCAGCTCCACATGGGTCACGCGCTGGACGAGACCTTGCAGGACATCCTCGTTCGCTACAAGAGAATGCAGGGTTACAGCACGCTGTGGGTGCCCGGCACCGACCACGCGGGTATCGCAACCCAGATCAAGGTTGAGGAAAACCTCCGCAAGGAAGAGGGCCTCACCCGCTACGATCTCGGCAGAGAAAAGTTCCTTGAGCGCGTGTGGGACTGGAAAAACCAGTACGGCAGTCGCATCATCAACCAGCTCAAAAAG
>JAZQHV010000062.1:0-45501 GCA_045540755.1 Eubacteriales bacterium | reverse complement strand
AGACGGCATCGTGCGTGTCAAGGATGTGCTCCGCGCCGCCAGCGCGACAGACGGCGAGGACATCGACGGAGACAGCATCTTTACAGAAGCGGACATTCGCTGGATTGCCATGCTTTGTACCGCAGAATAATATCAAAACCGCTTGGCTTTCGCCAAGCGGTTTCTCTGTTTATTTATACAGCTTGTTAAGGAAGGTCTTGAACACACCGGTGATCTGTCCGCGCCATTGCGGCTCATAGCCGTAAAGCACGACCTCGCCCTTGCCCATTCTGCAGGTGACAAGTGCGCCTTTGGAGCGCATAACGTCCTCTCCCACAAGATAACCACTGCGGAGCAGGTCCTTTTCGGGATACCGCATGGACACGCTGTACCGATCCGCATCAAAGGTATCCGTAACCGCAAAGGTAGGTGAACTGTAGTTCAGGATATACGCCTTCTTCGGCATACCGTAGCATGCAGGATCCTTTGTGTCCACTTCAACGTGCAGCGTGGAGCCGTGTGCGTTATACGCATTTGCGGGCAAGCCCTTTACAACGTTTCTGACGTTGATGCCGAGATAGTCGATCACGTAGGTCGCCGTGCGATTGAACGCCAGCAGTCTGCCGCCGCGCTCAACGAACTTTTTGATCTCCGCAAAGCCGTTCTTGCCAATGCCCTTGCGGTACTTTTCGGGATGCGGTCCGCCAAACTCGGTGAGCCACTGTACCCAGCCGTTGATCGCCGAAGCGGGCGAATCGGCGAGACCGAGGATAAAGGCAAGCGTATCGTGCGACATGATCAGCACGTCGTAGCCCTCCAGCCCCGCACATACGTCTGCGGCATAGACCGAATCGTAATCAAAGCCGCATTCTTCCAGAACAAAGCGCGTCCATCCTTCGGTGGTATTTCCGTAATAGTAACGGTGGAAAACGCCCACCTTGAGCTTTTCGACCCGCGAGAGAAGCTTCTCCGGGGCCTCCTCTACCGCAACGTGTGGCGTAGGAGCCTCCTGCAGGATACCTGCGATCGTTTCCGCGTCTCCCTCCGCATAGAAATCGTGATTCTCATTGTCGACACGGTATACGGAGACACCCGCCTTCAGCATAAGGTTGACCGGCTTATACGCCGAATTCTCGCTTGCGCTCAAAATGACCTTGCCGCCCTTCTGTACAGTATAGGTCTCCTGCACGGCGGAAATCTTTTCAAAGTTTCCTGTAAAGGGCATACCTGCGGGGATCGCCTCTACACCCATAAACTCATTTACGGTATCCGTAAATGTGTCGTAGCCGTTCACAGCACCCGTCGTAGGATTTTTCGTCCAGCGATTCACGGGGAATCGGGTCTGACCGAGCAGATTGGCAACAACACCGTATTTTGGCTGTGCGAGATATACAACGTAGGTGCCCGCAGGGTATTCCGTATTGCCTACAGCAAACGGTGCAACAGCGCGGTGCACTTCGATGTTCTGTCCAAGCAGCACGCGAATGAGATGCTTGACCTCACCCGTATCATGCTGATTTTCGGGGATAATATAAGCAACCTCGGAACGCTTTTCTCCGCATTCGGTCTGATACAAAGCCTTGATCGCCATGTCGCGCAGGACTGTCTTGCGGTTACGCGCCATCGTATCCAATAGCGAATACGCCGCCGTATACTGACGGTCGGTCACGTCGCGCAGATGCCACCATCCTCCGTTCCAGGGGGAGGGATAATTGGTATGCGCCTCCTTGGCATAGCCGTTTCCCTTGATCTGCGTGGGATCGACGTACTTAGGCGTCGCCATCTTCGCCGTTGCCGTTTCCGTCAGCAGACCGGTGATATTGTGCTGATTTGCAAGGCAGTAAAAGCCGAAATGCTGCCAACCGGGATATACCGATCCGTTGGAAACACCGATAAGCCCCTTTTCCTCCATCGCGCGGCCGATCGAGGCTCCGTACCATGTAAGCTCGCGCCAGATATGCGGCGCAGTGTACTGACGGATCGGATCCTTATAGGGCGCGATCTCCATGCGCGCGCCGTAGCTGCCCATATGGTGATGATCCTGATAGGACTGCGGCATCCATTCGTGGAAAAGAATATCCGCAACGTATTTGGATTCGATCAGGTTCTGATATACGGCATCGCGATTGTTGTCGTGTCCCGCATATTTATGGAAGAGCTCGGGAGAATCACTTCCCTCAAACTCGGTTCCCTTGGTCTCGTAGTACCATTCCACGATCTGCGCCTGTCCGTCCGGATTGAAGCAAGGAACCAGAATGAATACCACCTCGTCAAGAATGCGAAGCGTATCCTCGTCTGTCTCCGTTACCAGATCATAAGCGAGATTAACGGACATCTGCGTGCCACCGATCTCATTACCGTGCAGCGACATGGTCTGCACACAAACCGCCTTACCCTCACTTGCAAGCTTGTCGATCTCCGCATCGGAAAGTCCGCGCGGATCGGCAAGCGTCATGCTGATCCGGCGCAGTTCGTCCAGCCTTGCAAGGTTTGCAGGCGAGGAGAAAGTTGCCTTGAGAAAGGGGCGCCCCTCTGTAGACGGTCCCATGTTTTCCACGAGGACGCGGTCCGAAACGGCATCCAGATGCTCAAAATACTCTACGATCCGATCCCAATGGGCAAGTTCGTAGTCGTCACCGGGTGTAAATCCAAAAAATTCTTTGGGGCTGAAAATCTGTTTCATTGTATTTCTCCTTATTTTGTAGTGAGTTTCAGCAGAATAATAACGTCAATCAGAGAAAGTGTACCGTCTCCGTTCATATCGCCGGCAAGGTCGGGTGTGTCATTCAGAACGCAGCGCAAGACCCAAAGCACGTCGCGGACGTCCGCCGTATGGTCACCGTTTACGTCTCCGTGAACCGTGCCTATATAGGTCGTCGCATCCGTACCGTCCGTAAAGGTAAGCTTGACCGCATAATTCTCCTTGTCGGAGGCGGGTACAAACGCGCTGTTCCCCTCGGCGTACACGGAATCGTATACGGTGCCGTCCACAGTCGCAGAGGCAACCGTCTTGCCCGTGGGGATCACAACGGCAAGATACGTTCCCGCAAGACCCATCTTTGCCGCAACAAAGCTTTCGGTCGTGCGATAGATATCACTTGCCGCAAGGTAGCCCGCCATCACAAAGGTGGATGCGCCTTCATTGGCATTGAAGTTTTCCGGCTCGAACAGAAAGGCGATGATATTTGCAAGATAGCCGTCTACGGGGACGATATACGCTCCGTTTGCAAAGATGACCTCCGCCGCCTCCGACAGAGATGCGTACGTCTCGTCTCCGCTGTACTGCTGCAGTGTCATGACCGTACCTGCTTCGAGATATGCATAGTAGATTCCCTGCTTGTGCAATACGTCGAGAACCTTATCCAGCTTTTTCACGTCTGCAGGGAATACGTACGCCGTCGGACGGGAACGGTATTTCAGCATAACGTCATAGTTGAACTGGCTGATCGGGTTTTCACTCTCGCGAACGGTTGCATCCATCGCAACGAGAATATCGTTCCACGTATAGAGATCGGTATAGCTGAGATGCGACTGCTCAGAATGCAGATCCACTACCGTGCGGGGATCGTAGACTTGTGCGCTCTCTGCGATTTCTTTGCGTCTTTCCGCAACGCTCTGTGCAATCTTGCCATCCTGCTCGATCGCAAGCTCGATAAACGCCTTCATCGTAGACATCTGGACAAAGGAACGGCGCGCAATATTCTCGGGGCCGCCGAGAATACCGGGAACCTCGGCAAAGAATCCGTAAGTGCCGAGATTGGAGAAGTAGTTCTGTCCGCAAGCGGTCATTGTGCGTTTTTCATAGTAATGCGCGCGGATACCGATGTCGTAAAGAGCATCCATGATCGATGCATTGAGCGTATCGCCGTATGTTACCGACATCCGGGGGTTTCCGTACAGCACCGATTTGCTGTCCACAAAATTGCCCGTGAGCGAGGTGCCGAACGACAGACCGATATCATAAATGTCGGTCATCACGTCGCCGTCCGAAACAACGGGACTCTGATATGCCTCGTGATGGTCCACAAAGATCGTAGGATTAAACAAACGTGCTACGCGAACGACCTCTGCCGTTTCCGCGCCGCCGAGCATCATATAGTCACGGTTGAGGTTGGGATTTACGGGATTGTACTGCGTCACTCTGGAGAAACGGTATGCTCCCTCCGGATTGACACGCGGGAATACGATCACCGCACCGATATTGGTATTCTCCAGCACGCTCGGACCGTACGCGCCGCACATTTCGGAAATAAAGGCAAGTGCGCCCTCGGTGCCGCAAGGCTCGGTGCCGTGAATACCGCCCGTGAAGAGCAGGATCTCGCGCCCCTCCTTGCTACCAACGATCTCGGCGACCTCCTCGATCGTAGCGCCGCTCGGGATCTCGTCCATGGTAAAGATCACACAAGGAACGTCATAGCCGTTCGTCGTCGTAACGTGGTTAAAAGCATACATCCAATCGCACGCCGCATCCTTATCGGCAACGAACGCCTTGAGCTCTGCATTGGTCGAATAGATCGGCGAGCCCTCGCGATCGTTGAAATAAGGAGTATCCAGCGTATGGAATCCGTCGAGGTCTGCAGTGTCATAATGCGCCGAGAGGATCTCGGGGGTGTAGTTGGCACCGTAACGGACCTCAAATCCCTCATTCTTCGCTTTCGGGAAATCCACCGTGACCGTTTCGGTAGGTGCATCGCCGTACACGTAGATCGCCCTGAAGCGATAGTTGCCTGCCGCATAGGAGATCTCATCCGTATAGCTTACGCAGACCGTATAATAGCCGGGAGCAAGCGAATAGGTCACCGACGTATCGGCCGTGGCGATCGGCTCAATCACCTCGGTCGATTCGGGTATCTCACTGTGCGGCGTGTGGCTGCCGCCCTTGTAAAGCTTTGCATAGCAGCCTTCGTTAAAGTTAACGGTAACCGCAACCGTCCGGCACGCGCCCTCAAAATCGATGCTGTACGTACCGCCGTTGTTTACCAGTGCTTCGTAGCCCTGTGCCGCATAGACGACCGAGGCTCCTTCTTCTACCGTTTTTGCAAGAATATAATCCATCGGCAAAGGCGTGCCGTTGATCGACAGTGCAACCGTGCCGCTGACCGTATCCACCGCAAGCGGAGCCGCACCGGCAAGGATAAGGTTGCCTCCGCCGACAAGCTTTGTCACTGCAGATGCCGCGCCAAGCTCGACCGTGGTTCCCCCCGAAAGATCGATGGTGGCCGTGCCGACAGTCTCCAGATTACAAAAGATCCTGCCGCCGCTGACAGTAGCGTCCGCGCTGCCGCCAACCGTTGCACTCTCCTCTTTGCCGCCGCAGATCACGTCGCCGTATACGGAACCGCCGCGCATCAGCAGCGTAACGTCTCCGCTGACAGTTCCCTCCTGACAAGCCGCATACACGTTTGTGGTACCCGCAGGCCAGGAGCCCGATGCATGCACGGTAATGTTATAGTAGCAAAGTTTGCCGCCGTTGATCTCCAGCGTAACATTTCCGTCCACGTTGCCCTGATAGCCGCCGCCGACCACGTTCGATTTGAACAAGCCGCCGTCGATCGTAAAGTGTACGTTGCCTTTCGTATGTGAGGTACGTCCCGCGCCGAATGTCGCCGCGTGTACCGATGCATTATCCTTAATGTGCAGGCGGATATCGCCAACGGTTGTGATGTTGTTATTGCGCGCACCGCCGTATACGTAGATCGCCGCGGCATCATCGCACATCGTAAGCTCGATATTACCCTTGTGCGTATAGGCGGTGCTGCCGTTTACACCGAGCGTACCGCCAATGAGGCCCTGGATCGTATTGCCCGTGACCATTGCCGCAGTGCCGCCGAAGGTAACGTGGGTATCGCCCGTAAAATTGCCGTTGAAGTTGCCTCCGACCACGGCATTGTCGGAAAAGCCGCCCGTTACGGTGAGATACGTATCTCCGACGAAGCTGCCGTTGTAGTTGCCCGCGATGATATTGCGGAAGTAGCCGCTCTTTACGGTAACGTTAGTATCGCCCGTATAATCCGCGGCAAGATTACCGCCCACGATCGTGAGCCACTGCAGAGACGTAAAGTTGAGGCAAATGACACCCGTATCCATCGTCAGCGGATTGCCCGCCGCCACGATATAGATATTTCCGCTTGTTGTCTTGGCGCGCTCCAGCACCACGTTGCGGAAGATCGTCTCGCCACCGAGCGTCAGGTTGGCATAGAACTTCAGCGCCGCCGTCTCGGTGTAATCCTCGTCGCCATAGACGCTGGTGATCACCACCGCCTCTGTCTTCGGCAAGGAAACAGCCGTTTTGATTTCGGTATCGCCCGAAAGAATGACCGTGCCGCCGCCCGGCATATCCGAAAGTGCCGCTGCAAGCGAGGTATATGCGCCCTCGGTCTTACCGGTGCCGTCCAGATAAACGGTTTTCGGTGTCATATCCACTTCCTGCTTTACACCGACGTAATACTCTGTTCCGTCCACAAGCACCTCGTAACCGTCGGGTGCCTTTGTGCTGATCGTTCCCGTATAGGTACCGATCGTAACGCGATCGGTCAGACCGAGATCGACTGTTGCATTCAGCCGAAGCTGCGCAATGCTGCCGCCCTTGAGCGTAACAGCATAAGTACCCGAATAATACGTACTCTTGGTGATATCGGCAACCGTGCCGCTCTTGATTGTAATACTTACATTTGCAGTATTAGTTCCCTTATTGGAGTTGCCGGCAACAAGTGAATTGGTGATCGTGGCACCGTCCACCTCCACAGAAACGTCGCCCGTCTGTGCAGTCTGGTACGTACCTGCATACACAGTCCGCCATGCGCCGCCGCGAAGAATGACGTTGCCGCCGGCGGTCGCCGCCGCGCTGTCACCCGTATATACGATAAAATAGCGGCCATTACTTGCATTTGCAACGGTGGTAACACTCGACTCAGCCACGAGAGTATGTCCGCACAAGTAGATAAAATCCTGACCTGCCGCAGCACCGTTTGCAACGGTGATATTTTTAAGCGTAAGGTCTCCGCCAAGGCGCAACGTGCGTCCCAGGGTAAGCACGGCACCGTTTTCCGATGTGATGGTGAGCGTCTTTGCAGGAAGCGTCCATACGGCATTTGTGGGTGTTGCAAGATCGCCGACAATCACAATCGTGCCGCCGTCATCCACAGCGGTTGCGGCACTCGCAAGATCCGTATACGCACCGTCTGCACCGGTCGGATCCACATAAACAACATCTGCCGCAAGCACGGAGAGCGTAAGCAAA
Source organism: Eubacteriales bacterium (assembly GCA_045540755.1). Lineage (GTDB taxonomy): Bacteria > Bacillota > Clostridia > Oscillospirales > CAG-272 > UMGS902. Next base: position 38,282 of record JAZQHV010000062.1, on the reverse strand, counting down.
CCGAAAAGCAGCAAAAATGCCAATGTACCTCTGATTTTTGTCATGGTGTTCTCCCGTTTGTTCGGCAAAATAGCCTTTAGTGATTTTAGAATACAGAACATCCCCTTGGATGTAAATAGATATTCCGAATACATTTGTTTTTTTCGAACAAAAACAACTATTTTTTCGATTATCTATTGCATTTATTTGTTTTTTTTGATTAAATAAGCATAGGAGGTGAATAGGATGCTGACAACGATGTATGCACTGCAGCCGACTATCCAAAAATTCCGTCGTGCCGTCCATCTTACCATCAAAAAAGGCTTTCTGCCACCAACGCCGCGACTGGGCGGCCGCATGTCCAACGGATTCGTCTATATCCTCGAGGGAAAGACCCGCTATGACTTCGGCGAATATACCATCGACGCAAAAGCAGGAGACCTCCTCTTTCTTCCCAAGGGCAGCTACTACAGTATGCAGATCGAAACGGAACGCTACAGCGTTATCTTTGCCAATTTCAACATGACACTTCCCGAAGACGTTACGCTGCGAGCAGAAGCCTTTCCCGCGACGGGAAGAAAAAACACAGAGAATCTCTTTTGGAAAATACTAAACCTCTGGCAGCTCGGCAGCGCGACCATGCATACGGAATGTCTCGCGGTGCTCTATGCGATCTATGCCGATTTTCTGCACGCGACGTCCAAGGGATATATGCCATCCCTCAAATACACGCGCATGGACAAAGCGATCCAATACATCCATGCCCATCTGCAGGATGCCACGCTGAACGTCCCGCAGATCGCCCAAAGCGTGCAGATGAGTGACGGGCATTTCCGCAGGCAGTTTAAGGAAACCAACGGGATGTCCCCGGTGCAGTACATCAATATGCGGCGTATCGCTCTGACCAAGGAAAAACTGCGGTACACCGATTTTTCGATCTCGGAGATCGCAGAAGCATGCGGCTTTTCCGACCTCTATTATCTCAGCCACTTGTTTAAAAAAGAAGTAGGCTGTTCCCCCAGCGAATATCGGATCCACCATGCCGAAGATCCGAAAATATAAAAACCGCTTGGCGAAAGCCAAGCGGTTTCGTTTTACTTGATCTTGGTGATCAGGTTCAGGTCCGTGTCGGGATCAAGCACCTTTCCGTTGTTCTGACGGATATAGTCCTCGGTGAGAACGCGGTGATAGATCCTGCCCGTTACATAACGGTCGCTGTCAAAGACGATATGGATCTGCTCTTCACCGTCCACTGTATACAGTGATACATCGGGGTAGGTGGAATTTGCTTCAAACAGCGTTACAGAGTACGGCCAGGTCAAGCCGTCATCGTAGGACAGTGCCGCGGTCATCTTCTTGCGTCCGCTTGCCGCGTCGTATACCATCAGGAGCGCGCCGCTTTCCAGACGGGTAAAGTTGAATCGCGTATTGCAGTTAAAGATGTTCGAGGGCGAAGACATCGTCCAGGTATACCCCTTGTCAAAGGAGAACGCCTGATACATAACATTCTTGCTTGTATTTGCACGAACACCCAACCAAAGCGTTCCGTCCGAAAGCTCGGTCACCATGGTCTCGTCGTAGTTGAGTGCCTCGGGAACGTAAATTTTTGCGCGTTTCGTCCATGTTTCTCCCTTATCGACGGAAGCGTAGACAACGCAAAAACGCTCGTCGAGGAAGTTGTTCGGCGCGACGATCCAAGTGCCGTCCGAAAGCACGGTGATGTTGTTGCGGAGCAGTCCCGGGAAGAGGAAGCGATGCTCGGAATATTGGATGTCCGAAATCTTACCGTCGAGATCGGTCATGGTAAACGTCCATACCGCGCTTGCCTTTTCATAGGGAGGATTCTTGCTTGTGTTGACATAGAAGCAATGGAGCGTATTGGTCTCTTTATCCAGCCAGATCTGAATATCACAGACCGTAGTGGTCTTGCTTGGAGAATCCGCCTTTTCGGTATTCACCACGCAAAATTCCTGCCAGCTCTCACCGCCGTCATCACTGTATGCAAATATGATGTAGTTTTCGGGTTCTCCCTCTTTAGTACCGCCCGTCGTCCATGCGGCGATCAATCTGCCGCCGCTTGTGACTTCGACAGTGGGGCATCCGTTCCAGAGTCGCGTGCTCATGCCATAGTACGGGTCGGTGGAGCCGATAATGACATCTGCACTCTTGGCATCCCAGTCGAACGGCGTGGTCTCACCGCTTGCAAACGGGATCGCCCACTTGCCAAACGCGATTTTCTCGCCGGCCTCACAGTACTTGACGTACCAGTTGCAAAGATCGGGAATGTTCACGCGGACGGCACTGTTGTAAGGCGTGCCCGCCGCGTAGAGGATCTGCGTCCAGCCTGCGTTTTTGACGTTGGCATTCACGCTGTCATACGAGGAGATTTCGCCGACCGCAAGCACCACGTAGCCGGCCTTGGTAACCGTAGTGGTATCGCCATTGATCGGTCCGCCGACAAACGCCTTGCCGACAAGCTCTGCGGGGAGATAGCTTTCCTCAAAGGAGTAGGTGCGGTCGCTGAACGCCTGTGCGCCCGCCTTTGCCTCACGCAGAATGCTCTTTGTACCCACGGAGATGGTTGCAAGGTTCTCCATGAACTTCAGGTCTGCAAACGCATTTGAAGGCAGAATGTCCTCGGCAAAGGAAACGGTATCAAAATCGTCGCGGATGAAGTTGTTTTCCGCATCCAGAACAAGCCAGGTGTTCGGCAGGTCGTAGTTTATGCCCTCCTCGGAGCCGTAGACGTAATACGAGGTGCTTTCGGCATCGTCGGTGTTGCGCAGGGACAGAATCATACGCACTTTACCAAACACCTGCTCTTTGGTGACACGCAGGAAATCATAGCTTGCAAAATACGTAACGATGTAGCCCTCTTTCGTCTTTGCATAGGTAAAGTAACTGCTATCGTTTTCCTTGGTGGGATCCACCTCGGTGACGGTCTTGTATCCGCCCGAATTGTCGTAGCGACGAAGCAGATAGTTTCCGTTTCCGTCACAGAGGAAGTTGATAGCAAAGCGGTCGCCGCGCATGACCGAGTTTACGCCCTGCAGATGGATGGAGATATTATCGCCGTTGCCGATATCATCCGCAATGGTGTAGAGCTTAGGATCGACCACGGTTGCAGTAACTGTAACGCCTCTGTCACTGTAAGACGCCTTATAGGTAACAGTAGCTTTCTTCTCTGCTGTCTGTGAAATAGAGATCTCCTTTGCGGAGAAATCGGTCAGGTAAGAAAGCGGCAGGAGATTGCGATTCTCGATCGCGGGTGTCTCGGAGCAGACCGAAACGGTGTTCAAATCGTCAACATCGAGATAGCCGCCTGCGGCAATGCGCTGCTCGGTGAGCGCGGCATGGAAGATCGCACCCCAATAGGTGGTACCGCCTCTATCTACCCAGGAATTTGTACCCTTGTAGCGTCCCGAATCCAGCACAATATGAATGGTACCGTCCTTTGCAATGCTGAAATCGGGGTAGGAATTCTTCGGTGCGTAGATCATGAGCGGTTCGGTCCAGGTCTTTCCATCGTCATAGGAAAGCGCCGCCACAAGATTGATACGGTCCGAAGCATGATCGTTGCGCAACATACAAAGCGCGCCGTTTGCTGTGCGGAAGATCTGGGAACGGGAGGACGGAGCGATATGCTCGCTTGCCACACCGAGCGTCCAGCTTGCGCCCTTGTCAAAGGAGAAGGATTGGTAGATCGCGCCGCGCGCCGTACGCACGGTCATCCAGAGCCTACCGTCCGACAGTTCGGTCAGCACCGTTTCATCAAAGTTGAGCGCCTGCGGAATGTATGCCTTGCCACGAAGTGCCCAAGTTGCACCCTTGTCGGTCGATGCATAAACAGTGGTAAATCTGCCGTCCATGTAGTAGTTCGGCGCTGCAAGCCACGTGCCGTCCGACAGCACGGTGATATTATTGCGGAGCAGTCCGGGGAAGCAATACCAATGCGCAGAAACGTTCCACTCTGCCATGGGGGCATCGGGATTATCGACGGTAAACACCCACACCGCGGCATTTTTTTCAAAGTTGCTTTGCATACCGCTCTGCTCATAGAACACATAGAGGGTATTCGTCTCTGCGTCCAACCACATCTGCGAGTCGTTGACCTTGACAACCTTGTCCGGATCGGTGCTCTTTGCAGTATCGATCACACCGATCTCGTTCCACGTTCTGCCACCGTCGTCGCTGTAGGTTAGAACATCGTAGTTTTCGATGCGCGGTTCTCCGTTGCCGCCGGTCACCCAGCTTGCAAACAGTCTGCCGCCGTTGGTAACGGCAACGGTGGGACAGCCCTGCCAGTTACGCTCGGAAAGCGAATAGTATTCGTCGCTCGGAGAGAATATCAGCCTTGCGGCGGTTGTCTCCCACGGGAAAGTGCCGGTCTCCCCCTTTGCAAAGGGAACCGTCCACTTGCCAAGGTTTACGGTCTCTCCCGCTTCGCAATATTTGACATACCAGTTCACAAGATCCGCATTATTTCGGGATGATCCATTGTTCATCAGCGTGCCTGCCGCCATCATAAGCGGTTCAAAGCCGGCGTCCGCGACCTTTTTGTTACGGGCATCGTAGATAGAGTTTTCCGCTACGGCAACTACAACGTAGCCCGCCTCTGCAACCTCAACAGCACTGCCCGTTATCGGAGCATATAAATAAGCGGTTCCGACAAGCTCTGTAGGAAAGAAATGTTCTTCAAGCGAATAGGAACGGTCGGTAAAAAGCGGTACTCCGACCGCGGCGGTCTTTAACGTGTGCGTTGTGGGTACGATCGTTGCAAGGTTATCCAGGAAGGCAAGGTTCTTGTATTCACTGTCCGCCAAAATTCCGTCGGCAAAGCTTGTCTTGCTGAAATCGTCGCGCACAAATTGATTCTCATGATTCAATACAAGCCACGTTTCCGGATTTGCGTAATACGCCGCAAGCTCGTTGTAAGTTACTGCAACACCGTCTTTTTTCATCATAGGTAAAAACCGCATCTCACCATAGGAGCGCTCCTCGGTTGCATGCAAAAACGCATAGCTTGCAAAAACAGTTACTGCATAACCGTCATCGGTCTTTGCAAAGGTATAATAGAAATTATCATTTACAGTGGTTGCGTTTTCCGCCGTTTCTGCGGTTAATGCACCCTCGCTGTAAAGATGGCGTTTTAATGCATAACTGCCGTCACCGTAACAAATAAAACGGATAAGACGTCTGTCCGCTTCCATGATACTGTTGACGCTTTGCAAATTGATACCTATATACTCTTCCTTGGATAGAGAATTTGTCTTCACATCAACGGTAACGGTAACGCCGCCGTCAGTATATTCTGCAAAATACGTTGCTGTGGCACTGCCCGCAGTAAGAGAAACCGCACTTTCCTTAAAGTTTCTAAGATGCGATTCGGGATAGTATATCGGGTTTGGCGTTTTTGTAGGCTCCGTCTGTCCGACGACAGTCTTCAAAGTATTGAGTACATCCATAAGTGTTACCTTTCCATCCTGATTTGTATCTGCCGCGCCGAGATTTTTGCCATTGAGCAAGACATGCAGGATGTGCAAAGCATCATCCACAGCGATGTCACCGTCTCCGTTCATATCACCGCAGTAGACGTACACGTAGCCGTCCTCGGCGGGTGTCACCGCAGTAATACCGATACAGAGCAGTACCGTAAACAAAAGAGTCAGAAGCTTTTTCATAGTTTTCCCCTTATATAAATCTGGATTTGATCTCTTTGCAAGCATTGGCAAGCATGTTCAACTCACTGCCGTAGCTGATCATCCTTACGCCGAGCGCCTGCGCCTTTTCCAGCAATACACCCGTCGTTGTGATGATGCCCCACGGCTTGCCGGCGCATTTTGCCGCGTTAGCGACTTTTTCCATAGCCGCAAGGATCGGTGCCGTTTCGCCGATGCAACCAAGATCGCAAGAAAGGTCGTTGGGACCGACAAACACGCCGTCCAAACCTTCCGTTGCAAGAATCGCTTCGATATTTGCAACGCCCTTTGCCGTTTCGATCTGTGCATACACCTTGATGCGTTCATTTGCCGCAGGCATATATGCATCAAGCGACGGCGGATCGTAAAGCGTATGTGCGCGCATGGTGGAGATCCCACGTTTGCCGACGGGTGCATACTTTGCGTATTCCACGACTTTTGCGATATCCTCTGCCGTGTCGGTCATCGGCAAGAGGAAGCCGTCAGCCCCCGCATCCACACACTTGGTGATCCACGCACGGGTATTGTCAGGCAAGCGAACGATCGTCTGCATTTCCGCAAGACGCGCTACGGTAAACAGTTTGGCAAGCGTTGCATAATCAAAAGCACCGTGCTCGTTGTCCACAAGCAAGAAATCCAAACCCGCGTTTTTCATCAACAGCGGCATATTGGTAAACGGGATCTCCGAGAGCATGCTACCAAGGCGCGGTTTCACACGGTCTGCGAGGCGCGCGAGCCCCGCCACACCAATGTCGCAGCCGATACAGGTACACGTAATGCCGCGCTCCGAAAGCATGGCAGAGAGCCGTTCTGCAATTCCCGACGCACCGCCGCCCCCAAGCAGGATGCGCGAACGGCGCGGTAGCGATTCGATGATGCGGATCGCCTCCGCACAGTAGCGCTCCGGATCGCCGTACAAGCCGTAAAACAGATTGCCGAGCGTGAACAGCCGCTTTCCTTTTTCAAAGTACGGTCGGCACTCCCATGCCCCCGCAGGAGCCGATCCCTCTCTGACAAAAGCGATCTGTGAGGTCGTACCGATGTTGAGCAGATAGGCATCCCCGTCAGGCTCACAACCGTATACGCTTGCCGCATGGTCGCCAACCGGCGTAAAGATCTGTATGCCATGATAAACACCGCAAGGCTCCATCTCAGCATACACGCGCGGCAACCGGAGCCCGCGAACCGTCTCCGTATCGGGCGTAAGATCGTCTGCACCGAAAAAGCCGCTGGCGCAGGCATCGGTCTTGTGCGTAGCATTTGTCCCCGTCAGCAAATACGCAATATACGAGCCGAGTGTGAAAAACTCTGCACCCTGTAGCGTCTCGCGTTTGGAGTATAGCTTGGCAAGCGGCAGATTGGGCTTCAGACTTGTGCCGCGTTTTGCAAAATCAATGGAAAGCAACGCCTCGCTTTCGTTGTCACCGCCGCCGCTTCGCCAGGAAAAATAGTCGCTGAATACGCCCGTTGGATACCGCAAAAGGTAGCCGTGCATCTGCACGCTGAAAAAGCTTCTTGTACAGCCATGCTCCTCGGCGACTGCCATGACTGCTAAGAGTACGTCTTCGATCTCTTTGCGCGCTACGGTAAAAACCGCTTCTTCCATAGGCTTCGGGAAAGGAATCTTGTCCCGCAAGACGCATTCGCCGTCATAAATGGCGTATTTTACAAAGGTGCTTCCAATATCCGCAAACAGGCTTTTCATGGAATCACTCCTTTACAGTTCATCTTATACGCCTATTATATATGGCAAAAATATAAATGTACATTTCCATTTTCGCATTTTATGTTGATTTTCCTGCTCTTTTTTACTATAATAAAAAAGAGGTGACAGCATGGAAAACAGAAATGTATTTGCGGAATATATCCGAACAAACGAACTTTTATTCAAGCACGCAAAGGGGATGCGCGATATTGTGGGACTGGAATTTCACCCCTTTCACGAGTTATTCCTGTTTGTGGATGGCGATGCCGAGTTTATCTCGGACAGCTTTCGCGCACCACTCACTCCCGGCACGCTTGTCATTATCCCCAAGGAAAGCTTTCACACCTTTGTCGTGCACGGGGAGGAAGCCGACTACCACCGCTACGTTTTTAATTTTGATGATTTTGAACCGTTTACACCGCTGATTGCCGAAAAAATGACAAAGCCCGCGCTATTCTCACCGTCAAAGGCGCTGCAAGAACGGTTTAAGCAAGTGGGAGACTGCATAAACGAACCGGAGTACAAACGCAATCTGCGTGTGCGCGCCCTATTCACCGATCTTTTGCTGGAAATCGAGGTGCAGGTGGCAGAGACTGCCTCCGTCAAAAGACTGCACCCCGTGCTCGCCGCCGCGGTCCGCTATATCTCCGAACACACCGCAACAATCGACTCCGTGGAAGAGATTGCACACGCAGTCTACGTTTCTGCCTCTTATTTATCCCACCTCTTCAGCCGTGAGCTACACATTTCCCCGCACCGCTATCTGCTGGAGCAACGGCTGGTGCAGGCGCACAGACGGATCCTCGGTGGTTGCAGTGCCATGCAGGCCGCCGAAGAATGCGGCTTCGGCAACTACTCGGGCTTTTATAAAATGTATAAAAAGATGTTTGGCTTGCCACCCTCTGCGACAAACGGAGAAAAAAGACTGCCGTAAAAACGCTTTTTGCATTTGGATTGCATTGTGCAAATTTTTATAGTATAATAGCAATATCAAAACTCGGAAGGATCGACCATGGAAAAGATATATACCATACCCGTAAACGAGGCATTTGAGGCGTCTGCCGCAGACAAAGCGTGCGGCTGCCCCTTCTGCCGCCTGTACAACCACCTCGAATTCAACGAGATCGATGCCGTACTCGGCGCCGCCATGATGGAGCCTGACATTCGCATCGAAACCAATAAAAAAGGCTTTTGCAAGGAGCATTTTGACATTATGTTCGGCTACAAGAACCGCCTCGGTCTTGCGCTGATCCTGGAGAGTCACCTTGGCGAAAACCGCGCGGCGGCATTCCCGCACGGACTTGCGGGACTTGTAGGAACGAGCACCAAAAAGCTATCCGAAATGTCCTCCTCCTGCTACGTCTGCGACAAGATCGAATACCATTTTTCGCGCATGCTGGACACCGCCATCCTGCTTTACAACGAGGACGGTGCGTTCCGCAAAAAGTTTGCCGCGCAACCGTACTTCTGCCTACCGCACTACGCACGCATGATGGAATACGCCAAGGTCAAGCTGCCAAAAAAGGTATACGCCGAATTTGAAAAGACCGCCAAGGCGCTGGAGGAAAGCTATTACGCAGAGTTGAACGAGGACATCTCGTGGTTCTGCAAAAAGTTTGACTACCGCTACGAAAACGAGCCGTGGAAAAACTCCAAGGACGCCGTGGAGCGCGCGATCAAGTTCTTACGCAGTGACCTGCACACCATGGAAAATAAATAAAAGAAAAAACGCTTTTCGGCGTTTTTTCTTTTTATTTTGCAAGGCGCTTCAGCGCGTTTATAACCTCGACAAGTGTGATCTCGGTTCTGTCATAATAGGTCGCTTTGTTGTAAGAAGCATCCGTACCGTTGAGCATATAGCGAAGCAGACAGAGCGCATCGGCAAGGTCAACAGTACCGTCCTTGTTGATGTCGCCGGCACGGACGATCTCGTTGTCAAGCAAAGTGTTGACCGTAACGGTGCCCGTGTTCTTACGGACGTCATAACTGTCGGCATAATTGCTGTGGTTGGTAACGAGCGCAAACTCACGGATGGCGTTTCCGTTCCATGCACCGAGATTTGCGGTCACGCTGCCGCTGAGATAATTCATGCCGACGATACCTTCGCAGGTATGCGTACCCAGCACGACGTTTTCGCCGATATTCAGGGTCATATCACCGCTATAGGTACCGTAAGGCGCCGTTCTAAAAGCAGGCATGTGATAGTTGCCGCCGAGAATAAAGACGAATGCACCGCCGTTTACGGTGATCGTGCAATCACGGTCCGAACTTACGTGCTCGGCGGTCGTATACCAGGAGCCGTTGTCGTTATATACGGTATGTCCTGCGATCAGCAATGCACCTGTGGTGCCCGTAGTCGAGAACGTATCGGTCAGCGTGATGTCGTTATAGTTCGCCGCAATGTAGAGTGCGCCCGAAACGTTTGCCGCGTTCTGCAGACGGATGTTGTCAAGCGTCAGGTTGCCGTTTACAAAGAAGTGCTTGGTGTCTACGCTGAGCACCGCACCCTCGCCCTCACCGACAATAGTGAGATCTTTCACACTGTACGGCGTGTTGAACGCATACGATTCCCCGTTGTCGATCACCGTTGCCAGCTTATTGTATGCATATTCGCCGACGATATGGATCGTCGCAGTAGGTGCCGCCTTAGCAAAAGCAACCGCAATGTTGTTTGTGGGATTCTCCTTGGTGCACTCGGCATTGTTAGTACCGCTTGCAGATACCCAAAGATCAGTCAGTTCAAAGTTTTCGACCTCGGTCACACCATTAAACACCGCGTTGTAGATCGCGTCGGCGTAGATCGTATAGCCCGCCGCATTAGGATGCAGAAGATCGGTGTGCAGGAGTCTGTCTGCCAGCGCATCTTCCAGCGTGAGCGCATAGAGGTCAATATACTGCACGTTCTTGCCCGCCGCTTTCTGCTCGGTAAGAACCTGCTCCTGCAACGCACGGATCACACCCGCCGCCGCAACGTCCGAGCCGTAGCGGTAGATCGCAGAAGTGCCAAATACGGTCTTGGTATCCGGCAGGCACTCGTAAGAAAGTGCAAGATCGGTATACTGCTCATAAAAATGCTTGTGCTGACCGACCGTTGTAGCAACGGACAGCGAGTCGTTGGTGCCGAGTCCGATCACGATGTAGTCGGCATCGGTCTCTTCAACCGAAAGGATATACGCAAGACCGTCTCTGTAGTAGAGACCGCCGTACGGAAGCACCCTGGTCGCGCCGCAGCCGTAGTTGGAAACGATGATGTCGTCGCCCGCATCAACCGCTTTTGCATACATCTGTGCGGGGTAGGAAAGGTTTTCAAAATCGATCACGCCGCTTTCATCATACGCACAGGAGCCCTGCGTGATGGAGTCGCCGACGCAGGCGATGCGGATCGGCTCGGCGTAGGTCGCGGTCTCGCCGTTCACCACGTCGAAGCGCTTTACGTCTACCGTCTTATTTGTGGTGAGCGTTGCCTTGGCATCGCCGTTTGCATACGCCTTGACCTGTGTTGCATCAAGCACGATGCCGTCTGCAAGGTCCGCCGCATCCGCGATGCTCACGCTGTAATTGCCGCGGTGGAGACGGTTGTAGGTCGACGCCGTCTGCGCAATATTGATCTCGAAGCAGTCCTTGGTAAAGGTGCCGCCGTTTACGGTCACTGTAACGTCGCCGTCTGCCGCGTAATACTGAACATCCGAGCGGGTCAGCGCCGATGCGGCGGAAGAAGTGGTGGAGGTCTGTCCGATGTAACCGTGCACGTAGATCGGTGTATGGAACGTACCGCCGTTGATGACGAGCGTTGCATCATCGGAGAGGAAGGACTGTCCCGAAAGGCTGAACGCCTCGTCTCCCTTAATCGCATCATTTACATCGTAGGGAACGGGGGCGCCGAAGCTGCCGCCGTTGATCGTCACGGTGAGCGGTGCGGTGATCGCACCAACATAGCAGTTATAATCTGCAGGCATCGGGCGACGGTTGCCACCTGCAAAAATACCGAAATTGCCGCCGTCAACCGTGATGGAATACGGAAGTTCGGTGATGCAGAGCGCATTGCGGGGCGTATCGTATGCGGCTTTGCGGGTGTCGATGCCCGAGCCTGCAAGCGTTTCCACGCCGCCGTAAAAGTCTACGGTACCCGTAACCGCAAAATTCTCGGTAAAGTGTACCGAGTTGAAGCCGCCAAAGATCACGGCATCCTCAGAAGCCGTAACGGGCAGGTCAAAGGTAACGGTAACGGTATTGTCATTTTCATTTTTCGCAAGAGTCAGACTCTCGCGGAGGAACAATCTGCCATTGCCTGTTGCCGTCAAGGTAAGGTCGCCCGACTGCTCGGGGATCTCCACCGTGTCAACAAGAATGACATTGGTCAGCACCACGGTGCCGCCGTTGCCGTCCAGCGCGTCAACTGCATCGGTAAGTGTGGTATACACATTCTCGCCGCTACCGCCCGCCGTAACGTATACGGTCTCTGCCGCATAGGCGCCCAGACAAAGCAATGCGCAAAGCATGCACGCCAAAAACAGGGAAAACGTATTTTTCATCGTATATCCTCCTAAAAAACAGATACAATTTGATTTTATCGCTTTTACTTGTACTTTTCAATGCACAAATAGGAACATTTGTAGAAATCGGAACAAAAAAGCATCTGCGGCATGCAGATGCTTTTTTAAGTTATTTGGTTACGTAGCGAAGAAGTTCAAGCACGTGCAAAAGCGTAAGCTTTTCTATGTGGAAATACGATGCCGCATGATATTCCGCAGGCATGGTACGGAGCAGACCGTGCAACATGGCGATCACATCCGCAACGTTGACGTTGCCGTCGCCGTTGATATCGCGTGCGCGCACGACCGGTGCGGTACTGTTGACGGTTACGGTACCCGTGTTCTTCTCAGCATCGTAGGAAGCGGTCTCGACAACGTTGCCGATCGCACCGTACTCACAGATAGAACCGTCTGCCCACGCATTTGCGTTCAAAGTGACGCTCCCCGTGAGATAATTCTGTCCGACTGCGCCGTTTCTTGCATCGTTGCCGATCGTAACGCCGCTGCCGAGCGTGACGGTCATATCACCGCTGTAGGTGCCGTAAAGCGAAGCCTTGGGATAGGTAAAGCCGTTTGCCGTATACTTGGCAAAGAGCGCGTTGCCGCCGATATAGCCGACGTAATCGCCGCCGTTTACGGTAACGGTGCAGTCACGGTCAAAGGAGACCGACTTGCGTGTGTTGAACCAGCCCGAAGCAGGATCGTCGGGGAGCGTGACCACGCCCGCGATCAGAAGTGCGCCGCCCTGTGTGCCGTCGGGAGCAAGCGTTTTAAAGTTTTCACCGAAGGTCACGTCGTTGTAGCCAAGGCAAATATGCAAGGGCGCATGCTTGCTTGTCGGCTCGTGCGTGCCGAGGGTGATGTTGTCCATAAAGAGGTCGCCCTTGACGAAGAACATATCCGAGTCGATGGTAAGCTTTGCGCCTTCGCCCTCGCCGACAATGGAGAAATTCTTAATATACATCGGTGTGGAGAAGCCCCAATCGTAGCGCTCCATATTATTGAAAGCAAATTCGCCGACGATATGGACGGTCGCGCCGTCTGCCGCACGGGAAAAGGCGATGGAAAGGTTGCTTGTGGGAGCCTCCTTGGTGCAAGCAGTGGTGTTGGTGCCGTTTGCACTGACAAAGAGGTCGCCCGAAGTCTTGAAACCCGCCACCTCGGTCACACCGTTAAAGAGCGCATCATAGATCGCATCGGCATACACGATATACCCTGCGTTGTTGGGATGCACGCTGTCGTTCAAATTGACAAAGGTGCCCTCTGCATCCACCGTCAGAAAATCCTCCAGGGTCAGTGCATATAGATCAACAAAGGTATAGCGCTCGTCCTTGCCGGAAGCGATCGCCTCGGCATTCAGCGTTTCGCTGATGGCACGTTGCATGGGATGAATGTTGGAAACAGTGGCGATATCACGCTTGTCCCTACGAAAGATTGCCGAAGTATTGTAGACCACCTTGGTCGAGGGACGCTCGCCGTATCCGTGCAGGAGCGCAGTATAATCGTCGTAGAAACGGTCGGCATAGCCGTAAGTATAGGTGGTCATGCGCGCATCGTTGGTGCCGAGTCCGATGAGGATATAATCGGCGTCGGTCTCGTACATGGAAAGGATGTACGCAAGGCTCTTGTTATAGTGACGCCCCTCAAAATCCATGGTCTTGGAGCCCGAGTTGCCATAGTTGGAGACGACCACGTCCTTGCCCGCTTTCACTGCCTTGACAAGCAGTCTTGCGGGATAAGAGTTATTTGAATAATTGGAGGCACCGACACCCTCGGTAATGGAATCGCCGATGCAGGCAATGCGGAGCGGCTCGGTATAGGTCTTGCTTTCGCCGTTGACAACGTCAAAACGCTTGTAGCTCACTTCCTGTTCTGTAGAAAGCGTCGCCAACGCGGTACTGCCCGCATAAGGCTTGACCTGCGTGGCATCGAAGAGTGTGTCGCCCTCAAAAACCGCCTTGTCGCTGACGGTGACAAGATAGTTACCGCGATGCAGGCGGTTGTAGCTTGCCGCCGTCTGCTCTGCGGAGATCTCGATGCAGTTTTCGGTAAAGGTGCCGCCGTTGATCGCCACCGTTACGTCGCCGTCTGCGGCGTAATACTTCGCATCCGAATAGGTAACGACCGAAGCGGTGCACGCCGTAGCACCCGTCTGTCCGAGATAGCCGTGTACGTAAAGCGGCATATCAAAGGTACCGCCGTTGATGACAAGCGTTGCGTTCGCCGCAAGCAGGCTACCGCCCGAAAGGCTGAACGTATATGCGTTTTTGATCGCAGAATCCACCGTGTAAGAAACGTTTCGGGTGAACGTGCCGCCGTTGACCGTCACGATAAGATCGCCCGCAACCGAGCCGACGACGCAGGAGGTGGTATAGCGATAGTTGCCGCCTTGGAATATACGGAAGGTACCGTTGTCTACCGTGACGGAATACGGAAGATCGGTCACGGCATCCAGATTTGCATCCTCGGTAACTTCATCCGTTTTGGAAGAGTTTCCGAGCACTGCATACACACCGCCGTAAAAATCAACGTAGCCGTCCACCGTGAAATTCTCGGCAAAATGCACCGAGTTAAAGCCGCCGTAGATGGCAAAGCCGTTGCTGTCGGTCACGACGGGCAGATCAAAGGTGAAAACGTTATCATTCGTATTCTTGGCAAAGGTGACCTTGTCGGTAAGGGTGAGACTTCCGCCCTGTGCAGCTTTAATCACAAGGTCGCCCGACTGCTCGGGTACGGTCACTTCCCCGCTCTCGCTGACGTTGCCGAGAACGACGATCTCACCGCCTTTGCCGTCAAGTGCTGTAAAGGCATCGGCAAGCGTGCCGACGGGAGTGCTTTCGCTCATACCTGTTCCGCTACCGCCGTCCTTGACGTATACGGTCACCGCAGAAACGCCGCAAACGAGCATCGCCGCAAGCAACAGCACAGTAAGAACTACTAAGAATCTTTTCATACTTCTATCCCTTTTAAATTTCTTTCTTGCTTTCAGTATACGCTCCAAACGACCTTTTTGTCAATCATAAAAGCGGTACAGGATTTCTGAAAAACAATACAAATTTCTGTACCGCTTTTATGATTATTCTATAAGCATACGCAAGGCGCGAAGCACGTGCAAAAGCTCGATCTCCGTGCGGTCATAAAAGGCACGCGACTCAAAGTTTGCGGGGACTCCATTCAGCTTATACCGTAACAGAAGCAGTGCGTCCTCAAGATCCACCCTGCCGTCTTCGCTGACATCGCCCGCGCGGATGACCCTATTGTCCAACGAAGTATGCAACGTAACACTACCCGTATTTCCCGTCTCATTGTACTCTTGGGCACGTTTGGAATTCGTGGTAATGGGCGAATACTCCAAGATCGGCTGTCCTGCGTTCCAAGAAGCGATATTGGCAGTGATACTGCCCGTGAGATAATTCATTCCCGAAAGCGCACTCGCATATCTTGAAGAAAATACAACCTTTTCTCCAATCGTCACCGTCATATTGCCGCTGTATGTGCCGTAGGGCGCCTTGTCGGCAATACTGTCGCTGGGATAGTGGCGATTGCCGCCGTAGAAATAGTAAAACTTGCCACCGAGCACCGTGATGGCAATATCCTTGTCACTGCTGACCGACTCCACGGGTGTATACCGCTTTGCCGTAGGATCTTCATTATATACATTGTGCCCCGCAAACAGGAAACAGTATGCCGCGGTCTCGAAGGTCTCGGTGAACGTAACGTTGTTAAAGCAACAATACATATAGATTGCAGAGCTTGTAGTATCGGGATACCGCAGAATGATATTATCAAGCTCGGTATCGCAGTTGAAGTACAGATACTTTGTAGAAAGGCTCCATACCGCCTTGTTGCCATCTGCATCGGGCACGCCGACGATCCGCAGTTTTTGCAGGTCATACGGTGTGTTGGTGGTATCGGTGCTCGTCTCACGGTCAGCGAAGCTGTAGGTGCCGACGATGTACAGCGTAACCTCCTCAGCATCTCGATCCGCCAGCTCCAGAGCATCCGCGAGATACTTTACGGGATCCTCCGCAGTACCTGCACCGCCTTGTCTTCCGTTCGCTTCGTCCAAATAGATCTCCGTGCGTTTTTCTAACGGCTGTTCTGTCGCGCCACTGCCATAGAGCACGTCATAAATAGCATCGGCATAGGCCGTATACCCCGCCGCATTCGGATGCAGATCGTCTGCGGAAAGCAGTTTGCCCGCGTGCGCCTTTGCAAGCGTAAGCTCGTACAGATCTACGTACACCGCCTTTTCATTGCCTGCCGCGCGAAGAGCGCGGACGGCCTCCTCCTGATGGCGGCGCACGATCTGCGAAGACTCGATCGCCAGCTTGTCAAAACGGTAGATCGCGCTCGTAGCATAAACGGATTTTGTGCTCTCCAGTTCTGTATAAGAAAGGAGCAGATCCTTATACTCCTCGCGGAAATGATCATGCTGACCGACCGTATTGAAAAAGCGGGAGTCGTTTGTACCAAGCCCCAGGATCACGATATCCGCATCGGTCTCGTGTACCGACAGCGTGTACGCAAGACCCGCGCGGTAATACTTGCCGTCATAGTTCATTACCGTCCAACCGCCACAGCCGAAGTTGGAGACCACGACGTCCCTTCCCTCGCCGTGAAGCTTGGTATACAGCTTCGCAGGATAGGAAGAAACGCTGAAGTTACCCGAATTTGTTCCCTGCGTGATAGAGTCGCCGACACAGGCGATGCGGATCGGCTCATTATACGTCTTGCTCTCACCGTTGACGCTGTCAAAGCGCCGATACGAAACCGTCTGCTCGGTGACAAGCGTCGCCGCGGCGATACTGCCCGCATATGCCTTGACCTGTGTTGCATCCAGCATTGTATCGCCCGCAAAAACCGCATCCGCACCGATGCGCACGGCGTAATTGCCGCGAAGCAACAAATTGAATGCCGCGCCTTGCTGAGCGGCGCTGATCTCATAGCAGTTTTCGGTAAAACTGCCGCCGCGAATATCGACGGTAACGTCTCCGTCTGCCGCATAATATTTTGCATCGGAATTCGTCACCTGCGAACTTGCGCTCGCCTCGGTCTTATTGGGATACAGATAGCCCAGCACGTAGATCGGCGTATCAAAGGTTCCGCCCGTGATCGTAAGCGTAGCATCGTCGGCGAGAATACTCATCCCCGAAAGGCTGAACGCCTGATCGATCTTCAGCGCGTCGGAAGCATCGCGGCTTCCCTGATACGTAAAGGTTCCGCCTGCAATAGTCACATCCAGCTTTGCCGCAATTGAGCCGAACAGACTCGTGACGGCAGAACGGCGGTTGCCGCCCGCAAATACGCCAAAGTTTCCGTTTTCTACCGTAATCGAATACGGCAGTTCGGTGATGCATGCGCGGTTGAGCGCTGCGTTTTCCTCCACTTGACTTGTTGTCAGGCTGGAAAGACCATCTTCCGCATCCACACCGCCGTAAAAATCGACCGTGCCGTCCACTTGAAAGTTTTCGGTAAAATACACAGAGTTAAAGCCGCTGAAGAACAGAAGATTCTTTGTGCCCGCGGTCAAAGGCATATCAAAGATAAACCGGTTGCCGTTTTCATTCTTGGCAAGGGTGATCCCTTCCGTCACCGTGAGCGAACCCGACCCTTTCGCGGTAATCGTCAGATCCTCCGATTGCTCGGGGATGTACAGTGTGCCGCTCACCTGCACCGTATTTAAAAGTACGATCTCGCCGCCCTTGCCGTCAAGAACGCCGAACGCATCCGAAAGCGAGCCGACGGGAGTGCTTTCGCTCATACCTGTTCCGCTACTGCCGGACTGTACGTATACGGTCGCCGCAGATACACTGCAAATGAGAACTGTCGCAAACACAAGTCCGACTAACGCCATCAAAACCTTTTTCATGGTTTCATACCCTTTCTTATCAGTTTCCATCTCCATTTTACATAAAAATGCAACGCTTTTCAACACGAAAAGCGCTGCGTCTTTTTACATATAATTTCATACAAAAAGCGCCCTTTCGGGCGCTTTTTATTATCGTGTTGCAAGATAAAGCATATGCATGACGTCGCGGAGAGAGAACTCTGTAATACCATAATAATAAGGCGAATCGGAAGCAATGACGTCGGACGGTGCGCCGTTCAGCACGTAGTTCAACATCAACAGCACGTCGGCAACGTCCACGCTGTGATCGGCGTTGAGGTCACCGATCTCGTATGCCACGGAAGGACAGGTCTCGAGTGTGTTGACGGTAACGGTTCCCGTGTTGTTTGAAACGATGTACTTCTCGTTGACGTTACCCGTATCACCGTAGGGACGGATGATGTAGCCGTTTGCCCAGGTTGCCGCGTTGAGCGTTACGGTGCCCGTGAGATAGCTCTGTCCTGCGGCGCCCTTGATGCCCGTACCGTTCAGCACGGCATTCGGGCCGAGGTTGATGGTCATATTGCCGCTGTAGGTACCGTAAATGGAGGGCTTGTAGCCCGAGAACAGGTAGTTGCCGCAGAGGAAATACTGATAGGTACCGCCGTTTACATTGATCACACAGTCCTTGTCGGAGCTGATCGATTCGCGGCTGTTGTACCAAACGTTTGCTTTATCCTCGCCAAGCGCGACCATGCCCGCAACGAAACGTCCCTTGGGGGTCTTGAAGGTCTCCGTAAAGGTCACGTTATTGTAACCGCAAGCAAAGTATACCGTTTCATCGCCGTCACACTTGACGGTGATATTGTCAAACGTAATGTCGCTCTTGATGTGCATGTGGTTGGTCTTGAGCAGCAGCGTGGCATCCGTGCCCTCACCAACGATGGTGATGCCGTCAGCATACATCGGGGTCTGGAAGCCCCAGCGTGCATCGTTGGTCTTGTCACGGGTGAACGTGCCGACCACGTGAATGGTCGCACCGGGTGCCGCCTTGGCAAACGCAATACCCATAATACTGAGGGGATCCTCCTTGGTGCCCGCACCCGACTCGGTACCGCTGTCGGATACCCAGATGTCGGACATTTCAAAGTTCTCCACCTCAGTCTTGCCGCCAAAGACCGCATTGTAGATGGCGTTTGCATAGGTGGTATAGCCATCGGAGTTGGGATGCAGCGCATCGCCCGAAAGGAGCTTACCGACAAACGCATCCTCCAGTGTGAGCGCGTACAGGTCAAGCACCTTGACCTTGGCGCCGTCTGCCGCAAGTTCCTCCATCGCATGCTTCTGCATCGCGCGGACAGACACACCGGGGACGTCTGCGTTCGGTGCGTAGAGCGCCGTTGTACCGAAGACAGTCACGGTATCGGGGAGTGCGGCGTACTCGGCAAGAAGCGCGCTGTACTCGCTCTCAAAGCGCTCGCACATACCGTAGGTATAGGAGGTGGACTTTGCATCGTTGATGCCAAGTCCGATGATATAATAATCGGCATCGGTCTCGTGCAGAGAGAGCTTGTAGAAGAGCATATTGTGATAGCCAAGACCGCTGTAATTCATAACCTTGGAGGCGCTGTGTCCGTAGTTGCCGAGGAGCACGTCGGTATTGCCCTCTGCATAGATCTTCTGCAGAAGCTGTGCGGGATACGAATGTGTCTCGGCAGGATGTGCAACCGACTTCGGATAGCTTGCGGGATATACGCTGGTAGACGTAGAACCCACGCCCTGCGTGATGGAGTCTCCGATGCAGACGATACGGATAGGCTCGGCATAGGTTACGGGCACACCATTGACAACGTCAAAACGAACGACCTTTGCATCTCCCTTGTAGTTGAGCGTTGCCTTTTTATCGGTCACGCCGTCATATGCCTTGACCTGCGTTGCATCGAGTACGATTCCGTCTGCAAGGGTCACTGCATCCGCAATGCTCAGCGTATAGTTACCGCGCACAAGCTGGGTAAGACCCGCGCTGTTCTGGAACGCATTGATCTCACAGCCGTTGAAAGTGCCGCCATTCAGCGTGATGTCGATATCACCGTCGATGGCATAGTATTTTGCATCCGAATTGACAAGCTGCGAGGAGCCGCTGGCTACCGAGCCGGACTCGCCCATGTAGCCTTGCGCGTACACGGGCACGTTGAACACGCCGCCGTTGACCGTGAGGGTCGCATCGTCCGCAAGGATGGAGTTGCCCGAAATGGAGAACGCGCGATCGTTCTTGAGCGCGCTGTCCGCCGCATAGGAAACGCCCGTTCCAAAGGTACCGCCGTTGATGGTCACGGTGATCGGTGCGGCAATGGCACCGATGAAATCCGTGTTTCCGTCACGTTTGTTGCCGCCCGCAAAGTGGCGGAAGGTACCGCCGTCCACCGTGACGGTATACGGCAGCTCGGTGACCGCGTGCGCATTCAGATTCTTTTTGGAGATCGGATTGTTAGCATTGCCCGAGGGCGCGGTCTCCACGTCCACACCGCCGAAAAAGTCGAGAGTGCCGTCTACCGAGAAGTTTTTGGTAAAGTGTACCGAATTAAAGCCGCCGAAGATCTCGGCTGCTTTTCCCGCACGGATGGGCACATCCAGGGTAATGACGTTATCATTGGTGTTTTTTGCAAAGACGAGGTCTGCAAGCAACACAAGTTTGCCACCGTCCTCGGCAGTGACCGTTAGATCACCCATCTGCTCGGGCACGGTAACAGCCGCGTCTACAAAGACCGCATTGCGCAGTACGATCGTGCCGCCCTTGCCGTCAAGTGCCGCGACCGCATCGGCAAACGAGCCGACCGCCTCCGCAGAACCGGTTTCTACGTACACGACCGCCTCTGCCGCCATAACGCCAAGTGCAAGCATAGCCGCCGCCAAAAGCGCCATAGCCAGACAAAGTATCTTCTTTTGCATAAAATATACCTCCTGCCCGCAGGCAAATTATTCTACAAATATATGTTATAACTTTTCACCTCAAAAAGCAATGCATTTTTTTGCAGAAATCCCGATTTTTTTACACAAAAAAGCTCCGCCGAAGCGGAGCTTTTGGAAGCGAATCATTCTACGCACTTTTTCAGCGAGCGCAGTACGTGAACAAGCTCGATCTTGTTTCTGTCATAGAAACGCATCGTGTCAAAGTCCGACATACCGCCGACCATCTGCTTGAGCAGGTACAGCGTGTCGGCAAGGTCGATGTCGTTGTCGCCGTCAAAGTCACCGGTCAGAATGACTTCGTTCGTGACACCCTCGCCCTTGTTGACCGTGATAGTGCCCGTGTTCAGGCTCTCATTGTAGGTCTTTGCAAGCAACGAGTCGTTGGTGATCTTGGAATAGTCGCGGATGACCGCACCTGCGGGCCAGGAATTGATGTTTGCGGTGATGGTGCCCGTGAGATAGTTCATGCCGTTGATACCGTTGAGTACGTAGTCGGTGATAACGACGTTCTCGCCGATATTGATCGTCATGTCTCCGCTGTAGGTACCGTAGACCGAGCCCTTGTTGCCGCCCCAATGCAGGTTTCCGCCGATGAAGTACAGGAAGGAGCCGCCGTCCAGCGTGATCGTGCAATCCTTGTCAGAGCTGATCGATTCGGGCGAGGTGTAGAGCGTAGAGCTTGCCACGGGATCGTCCTTGAACGACCAGTAGCCTGCCGAGAAGATGGCTTTGGAGGTGCCGAGCGTCTTTGCCGTCTCGGTGAAGGTAACATTGTTGTAATTCGCGGTGATGTACAGCGCGGTGCTACCCGAATAGCGTACCGTGATGTTGTCAAAGGTAAGGTCGCTGTTGATGTTGAGCATCTTGGAGTTCATGCTGAGCACGGCATCATTGCCCACACCCTTGATGGTGAGGTGCTTGGTATGCACAGGCGTGTCAAATGCGACCCAGTCCGAAAGTTTGGTATACTCATAGATGCCGATGATATAGACGGTCGCATTCTCTGCCGCCTTGGAAAGTGCAACGGCAATGTTGCTGGTGGGGGCATCCTTGGTGCCGGGGTTGTTCTTGTCTGCGGTGGCATCCACGTAGAGCTCGGTCATCTCGAAGTTCTCTACTGCGTATACACCGTTGAAGATCGCGCCGTAGATCTTGTCTGCATAGTGCGTATAGCCCGAAGCGTGCGGATGCAGAAGGTCACTGGCAAGCAACTGGTTGTCATTTTTGTCGGTACCCGTCAGTGCCTTGTCGAGCGTAAGTGCATACAGGTCAACGTACTGCACGTTCTCGCCCTTTGCCTTCTGCTCAGTCAGAACCTTTGCCTGCAGGTCACGGATGACCATGGCACCGAGGTCTGTGCCGTTGCGGAAGATCGCAGAGGTGCCGAATACCGTCTTGGTGCTCGGCAGAGCCTCGTAGCCGAGTACAAAATCGGTGTACATTTCGTAGAACTGATCCATCTGTCCCTGCGAAGTGCGAACAGAGCCCGCATCATTGGTACCGAGACCGATCACGATGTAGTCGGCATCCGTCTCCTCCATGGAGAGCGTATACGCAAGGCCGTCGTTGTACCAAAGACCGCTGTAATTCATAACCTTGGTCGCACCACAGCCGTAGTTGGAAACGATAACGTCCTTACCTGCGGCAATCGCCTGTGTGTAGAGCTGTGCAGGATATGCCTTGGTCTCAAAGACACCTGCGCCCGTACCCTGTGTGATGGAGTCGCCGATGCAGGCGATACGGATAGGCTCCTCGTAGGTCTTAGACTCGCCGTTGACAACGTCAAAGCGCTTGACGGTAACGTCCTTGTCCGTGGTCAGAGTCGCCGTTGCGGTCTCACCCGCGTATGCCTTGACCTGCGTTGCATCCACAACCATACCGTCGGCAAGCACAGCCGCATCGGCAATGGTCAGCGTGAAGTCGCCGCGATGCAAACGGTTGTAGGAAGCCGCAGTCTGTGCAACCGCGATCTCACAGCCGTTGAAGGTACCGCCGTTCAGCGTAACGGTCACGTCACCGTCAGCCGCATAGTACTTAGGATCCGAGTTTACGATGGCAGAACCTGCGCTGGTGCGCGTGGAGGTCTGACCAACGTAGCCGTACACGTAGATGGGCGTGTTGAAGATACCGCCGTTGACCGTGAGGGTCGCGTCACTCGAAAGGAGGGACATACCCGACAGGCAGAATGCGGGCTCCAGTTTGAGTGCCGCATCGGGCGTATAGGTCACGGGGCTTGTAAAGGTACCGCCGTTGATGGTGACAGTCAAAGGCGCCGCGATCGCGCCGAGGTATCGGTTGTAATCCGAAGAGTCGAGACGGCGGTTGCCACCCATGAAGATGCCGAAGTTGCCGCCGTCCACCGTAATGGCATACGCAAGGTCGGTGACCTGCTTTGCATTGTCCACACGGAAGGTGGCAATATCCGTGGTCGTTCCCGATTGGGACTGGATGGTTTCGATACCGCCGTAGAAATTCAGCGCATCCTCACTCGTGAAGTTCTCGGTAAAATGCACCGAGTTGAAGCCGCCGAATATAACGCCTTTTGTGCCCACGGTATAGGGCAGGTCAAAGATGACGGTATTGTCATTGGTATTCTTTGCAAGCTCAAACGTGGAATTGATCACCAGCTTTGCACCGTTCTCCGACGTAAACGTCAGATCGCCCGTCTGCTCAGGCACGGTAAAGGTTGCACTGACGGTCACGTCGCCGACCAGCACAACCGTACCGCCCTCGCCGTCAAGGGCTGTCAGCGAAACCAGCAAATTGTTATACGGCGCAGCTGCAGAGCCGTCGCCGCCCGCCGCTGCCGTATGCGAAACGTAAACCGTCTTGCCCTCGGCGGCAAAAACGCCGAGCACAAGGACTGCCGCAAGCAGAAGCAAAGTCAGAAGTTTTTTCATAATACACGACCTTTCTCGCAAAATGCGATAATACTACAATTACTATTTTACATGAACATTTCACAAAGCGCAATACAAAAAACGATACATCTTTGTATACATTTTTTATGTTTTGTCAAAAACAACCGTTGTTCACATTGTATACCACTACGCGCGAACAAATCAATGTAAGGCGCGATACTTTTTGCACGGAACGATACAATTTTTTCCCCGAATCGGGAGATTTTCTTTTTGCTTGCAAAATCCGCAAAGATATAGTATAATATATTGTTAGAAGAATTTTCGTCAAAGGAGGAAGCGTATGCACATCATCGGTATCACGGGGCCGAGCGGCTGTGGCAAGGGATATCTCTCGGCGGCACTTGCAAAGTACGGCTACGTCCACGCGGATGCAGATGCCATCTATCACGCACTCCTTTCGGAAAGCGCGCCTTTGCGCGCGGAGCTCGTCCGCACCTTTGGCAAGGAGATCGAGCGGGACGGCGTGATCGACCGCAAGGTGCTCGGTAAAAAGGTGTTCGGCGCAAAAAACCGGCGCCGACTGGCGAAGCTGAATACCATCACGCACAAATACGTCTGCCGCGAATACGTACGGCAGATCCTCGCCTGCAAGGCAGAAGGCAAAAAAGGCATCCTCATCGACGCTCCCCTACTCATCGAGGCGCGGCTTGATAAGCTCTGCGACCTCACGGTCTGTGTACTTGCAAGCGAAGAAACGCGCATCGACCGTATCATGCGACGCGATGGGATCGACCGTGACGCCGCATGGCTCCGCATCCGCTCACAAAAGCCGCTTTCCTTTTACGCCGAGCGGTGCGACTATCTGTTTGTCAACAACGACGGCTCCGACGCGGATGCCGCCGCGGCAGAGATCCAAGCACTTTTGACAAAGGAGAACCGACCTTGAAAAAAACAGTCCGTCATACAGCAGTGCTGATCGGTATCCTGATCCTATCGGTCTGCCTCGGGCTCTTTGCCCAGCATATCAAAAGCGCGCTCGATGCGAAAGCGCATCCGCGTCTTTTTTCCGAATTTGTGGAAAAATACGCCGAGGAATACAAGATCCCCGAAACGATCTGCTACGCCGTCATCAAATGCGAAAGCAGCTTTGACTCTACAGCGAGATCGCACGCAGGCGCGATCGGTCTCATGCAGATCATGCCCGACACCTTTACCTATCTTTGCTCCCGCACGGGCGACAACTACGAAAAAGGCATGCTGTACGACCCCGAGACCAACATCCGCTACGGCATCTACTATCTCTCCATGCTCTACGACCGCTTCGGCGTGTGGGAGACCGTGTTTGCCGCCTACAATGCAGGTCCCTCCCGCGTACAGGGATGGATCGACGAAGGCAAGGCGGACGAAAGCGGACATCTCACCGAGATTCCGCTCTCCGAAACCGCGACCTACGTAGAGCGTGTCACCAAAGCGATTGAAAATTATGAAAAATTATATTATGGAGAAAACTAAAATGGAAGAAATCATGTACAAAAAACAGAGTTCTTACGAAAAGGCTCCCGAAAAGACCGAAAAGGCATTTGATTTTGCAAAAGGCTACATGGCATTCCTCGACGCGGCAAAGACCGAGCGCGAGGCAGTGACCGAGGCGATCCGCGCGGCAGAGGCATGCGGCTACAAGCCCTACACCCTCGGCGAAAAAATCGCCGTCGGCGACAAATTCTATCTCAACAACCGCGGTAAGAGCCTCTATCTTGTTCGCGTAGGCACCGAGGACATCGCAAACGGTATCCGCATCAATGCCGCACACATCGACTCCCCCCGCATCGATCTCAAGCAGGTTCCCCTCTATGAAGCGGACGGCATGGCATTTTTCAAGACCCACTACTACGGCGGCATCCGCAAGTACCAGTGGGTGGCAACGCCCCTTGCCCTGCACGGCGTCGTCGTCAAGGCGGACGGCAGTGTGGTAGACGTTACCGTCGGCGAGGATGACAGCGATCCTATTCTCTATATCAACGATCTGCTCCCGCATCTGGCACAAAACCAGTCCAAGGAGCCCCTTGCCACCGCGATCAAGGGCGAGACGCTCAATATCCTCTGTGGCTCCGCGCCTCTTGCAGGTGAGGAAAGCGACGGCATCAAGAAGAACGTATTGAAGCTTCTGAACGAGAAATACGGCATCACCGAAAGCGACTTCATCAGTGCCGAGCTTTCGCTCGTTCCCGCGGCAAAGGCACGCGACATCGGCTTTGACCGCGCGCTCATCGGTGCATACGGTCATGACGACCGCGTTTGCTCCTACCCCGCGCTCCGTGCCCTGCTCGACTGTGAGGATACCACCCACACCGTGATGGTCGTGCTCGCAGACAAGGAGGAGATCGGCTCCATCGGCGTCAGCGGTATGCAGTGCCAGATCTTCACCGACCTCATGGACGAGATCGCGCTCGAACTCGGCGCAAATCCGCGCGTCGTCCGCGCAAATTCCACCTGTCTTTCGGCAGACGTTACCGCGGCATACGACCCGAACTTTGCAGAGGTATACGAAAAGCGCAACAGTGCCATCCTCGGTGCGGGCGTTTCCATGTCCAAGTACACGGGCGCACGCGGCAAGAGCGGCACGTCTGATGCGTCGGCTGAGTTTGTCGGCAAGATCCGCAACATGCTCGACGCGAACGGCGTTGTATGGCAGTCCGCAGAGCTCGGCAAGGTAGACGAGGGCGGCGGAGGAACGGTTGCCGCCTACATTGCCAACCGCAACATCGACACGCTCGACATCGGTGTACCGGTCATTTCGATGCATGCACCGTATGAGGTCGTATCGAAGGTCGACGTATACGCCGCATACGAAGCATTCCTCGCTTTCTGCAAATAAGGACAACCTATGATAGATAAACTTAAAAAAGCGGAAGAGCGCTTCGAAAAGATTGAAGAAGCACTCGCCGACCCCGCGATCTTTACCAAGCAGGACGAATATACCACGCTGATGAAGGAGCGCAAGAATCTGCTACCCATCATCGAAAAATTCCGCGAGTACAAAAGCGCAGAGCAGACGCGCGAGGACGCACGCGAGATGCGCGAGGACTCGTCGCTTGAAAGTGAACTGCGCGAAATGGCGGCAGAGGAATTCACCGAAGCGTCCGAAAGCTGTGAGCGTCTGCTGGAGGAACTGAAGATCCTGCTTCTTCCCCGCGACCCCAACGATGACAAAAACGTCATCGTAGAGATTCGTCAGGGTGCGGGCGGCGAGGAGGCGGCACTGTTTGCCGCCGTGCTCTACCGCATGTACACCATGTATGCGACTGCGGCGGGCTTTAAGACCGAGTTGATGAACGCAAACGAGACCGAGCTTGGCGGCTACAAGGAAGTCAGCTTTATGGTCATCGGCGAGGGGGCATATTCCCGACTGAAATTCGAGAGCGGTGTACACCGCGTACAGCGCGTGCCCGAGACCGAAGCACAGGGACGCATCCAGACCTCCACGGCAACGGTTGCCGTGCTTCCCGAAGCAGAGGACGTGGAGATCGACATCAATCCCGCCGACCTCAAGATTGAGACCTGCAAATCGAGCGGTGCGGGCGGTCAGCACGTCAACAAGACCGAGTCTGCCATCCGCATTATCCACCTGCCCACGGGCATCGTAGTCGAATGTCAGGAGGAGCGCAGCCAGTTCAAAAACCGCGACAAAGCGATGAAGATGCTGCGCACCAAGCTCTACGACATCGAAATGACCAAGCAGACCGAGGCGATCGCCTCGGCACGCAAGAGTCAGGTCGGTACGGGTGACCGCTCCGAGCGCATCCGCACCTACAACTATCCGCAAGGACGTATCACCGATCACCGCATCGGTCTGACGCTCTATTCCCTCGAAAACTTCTTAAACGGCAATATCGGCGAAATGATCGACGCGCTCATCACCGCCGACACCGCCGAAAAACTCAAAGGTACGGAAGAATAATGCAAACCATATTTATCGGTCAAAACGAAATAAACGACGAATCGCTCGCCCGCGCAGGAGAGATCCTGCGCTGTGGCGGGCTTGTCGTGTTTCCGACCGAAACGGTGTACGGTCTCGGTGCAAACGCGATGGACGCGGACGCCGCAAAAAAGATCTATGCGGCAAAAGGACGTCCGAGCGATAATCCGCTGATCGTACATATCGCCTCCCCCGAGGAGGCGGACAGATACGCCGTGACCTGCGACGTTTACCGTCGCCTGGCAAAGGCGTTTATGCCTGGTCCCCTCACCGTCATCCTGCCCAAGCGCGATTGCATCCCAAGTACGGTCACAGGCGGTCTTGACAGCGTGGGCATCCGTTGCCCCGAAAACGAGATCGCACGCAAAATGATCGCCGCGGCAGGCGTACCCGTTGCGGCACCCAGCGCCAACATTTCGGGCAAGCCCTCTCCAACCAATGCTGAGCACGTGCGCTACGACCTTGACGGCAAGGTAGACATGATCCTTGACGGCGGCGAATGCACCGTCGGACTGGAATCCACGATCGTCAAGGTGGAAAACGGCGCGCTCACCCTGCTCCGCCCCGGTGGCATTACGCTCGACATGCTCGAAGTGCTTTTCGGACACGTAGAGGTCGCGGCAGCCGTGACCGAGCAACTTGCCGAGGGCGCACGCCCCCTTTCCCCCGGTATGAAATACCGACATTACGCGCCGTCTGCACCGCTGTTTTTGCTCGAAGGTGACGACGCAAAGCGCATTGCCTACTGCCGTGCGGCAGACAGCGAGACCCTACTTTTGGTGTTTGACGAGGAAAAAGACCTCTTCCCCGCGCATAAGATCATCTGCATCGGCAAAAAAGCGGACACCGCCTCGCAGGCCAAGCGTCTGTTTGCCGCCCTGCGCGAAGCGGACAACACCGATTGCAAGCGCATCCTCGCCCCGCTCCCGAAAAAAAGCGGCGTGGGGCTCGCCTTATACAACCGTATGATCCGCGCCGCCGCGCATAACGTCCTTTCGCTATGACGCGCTTTGAAAACGCACTCGCCATGGCAAAGACCAATGCCGCCTTTGAGGGTAGCATCGGCACGCTCGGCGAAAAAACGCTGCACTCGGTGCTGAAATACTATCTTGAACCGTGCGACGACTTCCATGAAGTTGCCGTTGGCAGATACGTTGCCGACATCATGCGCGACGGTTGCATCACCGAGATCCAGACCCGCGGCTTTAACCTCCTGCGCGGCAAGCTCCGCGCATTTCTCTGTGAGCACCCCGTCACCGTGGTGCATCCCATCGCCGCCACGCGGGAATACTACGTTATCGACAGCAAAAGCGGCGAGATCTCCCAAAAGAAAAAAAGTCCGAAGAAAGGCAACGTCTACGATGCCTTTCCCGAACTCTATAAAATCAAGATGTTGCTCGATAGCGACAATCTTTATTTTCACTTCATCCTGCTGGACGTGACCGAATACCGCTGTACCGCAGCAAAGAGCCGCCGCAACCGCAAAGGCATCGCACGGGTAGACCGTATTCCCGTTTCGGTTGCGGAGGAGGTCTTTATCGACGGAAAAGCAGATTTCAAAAAGCTGATCCCCGCAGGACTCCCCTCCCCCTTCACCAGCAAGGATTTTGCAAAAGCGATCAAACGCACGCGCGCACACGCGCAAACGGCACTCAACGTACTAAGTGCCGTCGGTGCGGTCGAACGCATCGGCAAAGACAAAAACGCATATCTTTACAAAATTACAGATAAGGACTAAAAAGAATGGCAAGAGCGAAAAAGCAAGCACCCGCACCTATCCTCCCCGAGGCAGAGGCGCGGAACCAACTGATCACCGATGTCATCGAAACCAACTACATGCCCTACGCAATGAGCGTTATCATCTCGCGTGCGATCCCCGAGATCGACGGCTTTAAGCCTGTACACCGCAAACTGCTGTACACCATGTACACCATGGGTCTGATGAACGGTCAGCGTATCAAGAGCAACACCATCGCAGGTGCTACGATGAAGCTACACCCTCACGGCGATGCCGCCATCTATGAAACGATGGTGCGTCTCACCCGTGCCAACGAGGCGTTGCTCCATCCCTTTGTCGACTCCAAGGGAAGCTTTGGCAAGCAGTACAGCCGCAGTATGGCTCCCGCCGCCTCACGTTATACCGAGGCAAAGCTCGAGCCCTTCTGCGCGGAGATCTTCGGCGGCGTAGACAAGGATGCGGTCGATATGGTGCCGAACTACGACAGCACCACTACCGAGCCGCTCCTGCTCCCGACCTCCTTCCCGAACATTCTGGTCTCTCCCAACATGGGTATCGCCGTCGGCATGGCGTCCAACATCTGCTCCTTTAACCTCGGCGAGATCTGCGATGCCACCATCCAGCTTCTCCGTCATCCAAGCAAGACAACGACCGACACTCTGCTGGATATCGTCAAGGGCCCCGACTTCCCCGGCGGCGCATATATCATCTATAACCGCGAAAACATGCGCCAGATCTACGAGACAGGCCGTGGCCCCGTCAAGCTTCGTGCGCGCTACACCTACGACAAGGATCAAAACTGCATCGACGTTACGCAGATCCCCTACTCCACCTCGATCGAGGCGATCATGGATAAGATCAGCGATTGTGTCAAAAGCGGCAAGATCAAGGACGTGACCGACGTGCGCGACGAGATCGACCTTTCGGGCTTTAAGCTCACCATCGACCTGCGACGCGGTACCGATCCCGACAAGCTGATGACCAAGCTCTACAAGCTCACACCGCTTGAGGATTCCTTTGACTGCAATTTCAACGTCATTATCAACGGAGCTCCCCGCCAGCTTGGTGTGAAAGCGATCCTGGAAGAGTGGATCCGCTTCCGCATGGATTGCGTCCGCCGCGAATTCACCTTTACCCTCAGAAAAAAAGAGGATAAACTCCATCTGCTTGACGGTCTTTCCAAGATCCTGCTGGATATTGACAAGGCCATCGCCATCATACGCAGCACCGCCAAGGAAAGCGAAGTCGTTGCCAATTTGATGGAAGCCTTCTCTATTGACGAAATACAAGCGGAGTACGTAGCCGATATCAAACTGCGACACCTCAACCGCGAATACATTATTGCGCGTATTGACGAGCGCAACGAACTGAAAGAAGAGATCGCAAATCTGCGCGCCATCATCGAAGACGATCTCAAGATCAAAGCAGAGATCGCAAAGCAGCTTGCCGAGATCAAAAAGAAGTACGGCAAGCCGCGCAAAACGCAGCTGATGGACGAAAGCGAAATCGAGGTGGCAACGGAAGCAGACTTCTTCGAGAACTACAACGTCAAGGTCGTGCTCACCAAGGAGGGCTACTTCAAAAAGATCACGCTTGTTTCCTTACGCGGTGCGGATGAGCAGAAGCTCAAGGAGGGCGACTGCATCACGCATACGGAGGATTGCGACAATGCGGCAGAGCTTATCTTTATCACCGATCAGCGGCAGATGTACCATACCCGCGTGCGCGATTTTGACCCCGTAAAGGCATCGGCACTCGGCGACTTCCTCCCTGCCAAGCTCGGCATGGCAGAGGGTGAGCGTCCCATTTTTATGAAGGTCATCACCCCCGACCTTGAAAAGTACAACATGATCTATATCTTCGAAAACGGCAAGGGCGTGCGCGTGAGCCTTGCAAACTACCAATTCCGCTCCAGCCGCAAAAAGCTGTCGGGCGCATATTCGGGCGCTTCCCCCATCGTTGCCGCGATCCTCGAGGATAAACCGAAGGATATCATCATCGTATCCGATCAGAACAAGGCGATTACCATCAAGAGCGCACTCATCCCCGAAAAGGCGACCAGAGGCGCAGGCGGCGTAACGCTGTTTACGCTCAAAGGCAAGGCAAAAGTCATATACGCGGATGAGACCGAAAAATCCACGTACCCCGAGCCGCAGAATTACCGCAAGATCAAGATCCCCGCTACGGGCTCGAGTTTGTAAAGAAAGAGGATGCGAGAACCTTTTAAGGGAAGGGTTCTAAGGCGCGTCTGTCTGCCTGCGTATATGCGCTTACGGTTCCCGCGCCTTCCGACCGTGCCTTGCGGCAGGTCGCTGTAACACGGTACGGCTTTTTTACCTCCAAACCTTTTTATAAAAATGTATATGTGCAGCCACGGCTACACATAAAACATCCCACAGTTTTTCTTTGGTCCTTTCTTTTTAAGAAAGGACACTTTCGTATAAGGAGCTATTATGTCTATTGCAATCGTTACCGGTGCATCCAGCGGCATGGGCAGAGAGTTTGTCTATGCGCTCGACCGCGAAAAGAAATACGACGAGATCTGGGTCATCGCCCGCCGCGGCGGCAGGCTGGAGGAACTCTCCAAAGAGGTAGAAACCAAGATCGTTCCGATCGCACTTGACCTCACGAAAGAGGAATCCTTCAACGTCTACCGCGCCATGCTCGCCTCGCGCATGCCCGACGTTAAGGTGCTTGTCAACTGCTCGGGCTTTGGCAAATTCGGCACCTACAAGGACATTGACACCGAGGTGTCCTGCGAGATGATCGACCTCAACTGCAAGGCGCTCGTCCGCATGACCGAATATACCCTGCCCTACATGCACGAGGGCGCGCACATTCTCCAACTCGACTCGCTTTCCTCCTTTCAGCCCGTGCCCTATATCGGCACCTACGGCGCAACCAAAGCGTTTGTACTCAGCTACAGCCGCGCGCTGAACATAGAGCTGAAGCCGAGGAAGATCAAGGTCATGGCGATCTGCCCCGGCTGGGTCAAGACCGAGTTTTTCGAGCGATCCAAGACCGATTGCACCGATGCCGTTACCTACTACAACGTACTGTACGAAGCAAAGGACGTCGTTGCCACCGCGATGAAGGACATGTACAAGAAGAACAAGGATGTGTCCATTCACGGTCTGCCCATCAAGTTGCAGGTGCTCGGCGTCAAGCTTCTGCCGCACAAGCTTGTCATGAAGATCTGGATGAAGCAACAAAAACACTAACAAAACACAGGGGACGGTTCTGTGTGTCATACGACACGCAAAACCGTCCCCTGTGCTCATTTTCGGCTCATTATCCCTTAAACTCATGGGCAACGCGGAGCATAGCAAGGTAGTTTTCATCGGGAATATAACTCGCAATGCTGTTGCCGCTTCCCAATGCGTAACCGCCGCGCTCCCAGGTTCGCTCCAGCATAAGACGGCACCGCCGTTCTATCTCTTCGGGAGTTCTTCTGGCAAGATAATCAACGTCAATTCCGCCGATAACCGCGATTCGTCCATTTAAACTCTCATATGCATCCTCTACGGGAACGATATTGTCCTCGTAAGAATGGCGAGCATCATATTTCAAATCTTCAATTACATCATCAATGATTCTCGAATAATTTCCGCACGAATGAAGAACGACGGGCTTTCCGTGGCTGTGTATTGTTTCAACGATCTTCTTGTGCCATGGAAAAACATACTCCCTCATCATATCGGGGCTCAAAAAGGGTTGCGTGTTAAATCCCCAGTCATCATTGGAAACAAGTGCTCCAACCGTATCGGCACTTGCCGCATTGTCGTAATACGCAACGAGACGCGAGCCAACGTTATCAAAAACCGCCTTTACGAGCTCAGGCTCATCATAAAGCATAAAGCAAAGATTGTCATATCCGATGAGTTTTATTACGTTTTCAAGCACGCCGTCGGGGCCCAAAACCATAATTTTCATTCCCTCGGGAAGATACGGCGCTATTTTCTCAAGTCGAGAATAATCCTGAGATTTCATATCAGGCCACTCATACTTTTCAAAGCTTTCCCAGTCTGTTATAGCGGAACCGCTGTTCAGCGACTTCGTATGCTTTCTTTCAGCGAAAATATGAGAAAAACTCAACGAAGATGCATGGCAAAAGGCATAATCGTATCCTAAATAAGACATTGCACTGACCACCATACGCAACCTATCCGTGGGTGTATCACCGGGGCAGGCTATCTGTGAAAACCGGTCGATCTTTTGTCCTGAAATTAACAGCTCCCAAAGCGTTGCGCGCGCAGGTCTTTCACCTTTTAAAACCTTGAGAAGATTGTTTTCGAAATCCGGATGCCTTTGAAATGCTTTCATTTCCCGCATATCGCTCCTCCAAAAAACTGTTTTTTATTTATTATAGTGTTCCAATCGTTGACTTTCAATAGCATAGCATGATACAATATATACAAAAATTGATATCGGGGAATACAAATGCAAGCATATCACGAAGAAAGA
The DNA here is from genome assembly GCA_045540755.1 of Eubacteriales bacterium. Taxonomy (GTDB): domain Bacteria; phylum Bacillota; class Clostridia; order Oscillospirales; family CAG-272; genus UMGS902. Next base: position 4,528 of record JAZQHV010000062.1, on the reverse strand, counting down.
TCCGACATACTCTCCAAAAACAAAATACGGCTATTTAAAAACACTGTAAAAGAGCCCGGATTTATGGTAAAAAACCATTGGCATGCTTCGTATGAGATATTATTTGTTCGCGAAGGCTTTGGTGAGCAGCAGATCAATGCACAAAAATTCAGTTTTTCCAAAAATACTGTCATTGTGATCCACCCGGGAGATATTCACGCTACCGTGGCCTCTTCCCCAAGCGGATGCGATATCGACGTGTTGCAATTTGTTCCGGAATACTTCGGCGAAAGAGAAGATCTCCTTACCGGACTTATATCATCAGTAACCGAGACTGACATCCAAGAAATCTACAATTTGCTTGATATCATAAAAAAACATTTCGGCAGCGAAAGAGCCGATGATGAACTTATCTTGACGGGTGCAATGTCTATGTTGTGCGGAATACTGCTGCAACGTTGCCGCAATTCAACCCCGGTTGTAAAAACAACGAGATTTACACGCAACGTTTATCAGTATCTGCGTAATCTTAACGATACTAAGCTTGAATCCGTTTCACGTTATTTCGGGTATTCTCCCGAACATTTCAGCAGAAAATTTCACGCCGAATCAGGTATTTCATATAAGCATTATTGTGAAAGAATAAAAATACAACAAATTCTGAAAGCATTAGATGACGATGACATTCCTCTTGTGCAAATAGCTGAGCGACTCGAATACAGTAATACGAGCAGCTTTGTAAGAGCCTTCAAACGCATATACGGAATAACCCCCGGCGCATATAGAAGACTTAAAAATAAAGCATGAACAAAACACAGGGGACGGTTCTGTGTGTCATACGACACGCAAAACCGTCCCCTGTGTTGCTTTTTACTTATACAGTTTATTGAAGAAAGTCTTGTACATACCCGCAGTCTGTGCACGCCAGACGGGCTCGTAGCCGTACAGCACGACCTCGCCCTCCCCCTTTTTACAGGTGACGAGTGCGCCCTTGCCCACGATGTACTCCTCGCCCGCAAGGAATCCGCTCTTTAGCAGATCGCGATCCTTATAGCGGATGGAAACGCTATACTTCTCCGCATCAAAGGTGTCCGTAACTGCAAAGGACGGCGAATTATAGTTCAGCACCAGCGTTTCACGCGGCATACCGTAGCAAGCGGGATCATTTGTGTCCACGGTCACGCGCAGCGTGGAGCCGTGCGCGTTGTGCAGCGCGGGGCTGACGCCCTTGACAACGTCACGCACCTTGACGCCGACGTAGTCAATCGCAAAATTCGCGCTCTGGTTGAACGCAAGCAATCTGCCGCCGCGCTCGACGAACTTTTTGATCTCGGCAACGCCTGCCATGCCGATACCGCTGCGGTATTCGGGCGGCTGGGGGCCGCCAAACTCGGTGATCCAGCGTACCCAGCCGTTGATGGCACTGGCGGGTGCCTCCTCAAGACCGAGAATAAAGGCAAGCGACTCGTGCGGGATGACCAGCACGTCGAGATCCTTAAGACCGCCGCGAATATCCACGTCATACGCGGACTTGTAATCAAAGCCGTAGCGTTCCAGCTCGAGGCGGATCCAGCTTTCGTGGTCGTTGCCGAAATAATAGCGGTGGAACACGCCGACACGGAGTGCTTCCACTTCGTTCAGCAACGCGGGCGCCTCTGCAACCGCGGTGTGCGGCGTGGGCACCTCGTCGAGGATGCGCTCTGCGGCGTCACCCTCCACGTAGAAATCGTGATTTTCATTATCCGTGCGCCAGACCTTGACACCAGCTTTCAGCAGGCGGTTGACGGTCTTGTACGCGGAGTTTTCTCTTGCATCGAGGAGGAATTTGCCGCCCTTTTCTACGGGGACGTGCATTTCCGCCTCGTGTACGATGACGAACTCGCCATCAAATGCGGCGTTTGCGGGAACAACGTCCACGCCGAGAAAGTCGTTGACGGTGTCGGTAAAGGAGTCGTAGCCGCCGACGACACCTGATGCGTTTTTCGTCCATTGGTTGACGGGGTAACGCGTCACGCCGAGCAGATTTTTCACCACGCCGAACTTCGGCTGTGCAAGGTAAACGACGTAGGTACCCGCGGGATACACGGTGTCACCGACGGTGAACGCCGCCGCAGCGCGGTGCACCTCGATATTCTGGCGGAGCAAAAGACGGATGAGGTGCTTGACCTCGCCCTTGTCATGCTGCTCCTCGGGGATGATATAGGCGACCTCGGGGCGTGCTCTGCCGCACTCGGTCTGATACTTTGCCTTGACCGCCATATCCGCGAGCACCGTTTTGCGGTTACGCGCCATGGTATTCAAAAGTTCGTATGCCGCCACATACTGGCGGTCGGTGATGTCGTGCAGGTGCCACCAGCCGCCCTGCCAAGGATTTGGGTACTGCGAATGCGGCTCCTTAGAAACGCCGTTGCTCTTAAGCTGTGTGGGATCAATATATTTCGGCGTCGCCATCTTGGCGGTTGCCGACTCGGTCAGCATACCCGCGATATTGTGCTGATTGACGATATTGGAAAAGCCGAAGTGTTGCCAGCCAGGGTACGCCGAGCCGCTGGAAACACCCGAAAGCCCCTTGGATTCCATGGCGCGTGCCATGGAAGCGCCGTACCAGGCAAGCTCGCGCCAGATGTGCGGCGCGGTGTCCTGACGAATGGGGTTCTTGTACGGAACCAGTTCGATACGCGCGCCGTAGCTGCCCGTATGATGGTGGTCCTGGAAGGTCTGCGGCATCCACTCATGGAACAGGATGTCCGCCATGTAGCGAGATTCGGGAATGTTCTGGTAGACCGCGTCGCGGTTGTTGTCGTGCCCTGCGTATCTATGGAAGATCTCGGGCGCGTCACTGCCCTCATAAGGCGTGCCCTTTTGCGAATAGTACCACTCGGTCGCCTGCACCTCGCCGTCAGGGTTGAGGCAAGGCACCATCACAAACACGACTTCGTTCAGGATGCGGAGCGTATCCTCGTCGGTCTTTGTTGCAAGGTCGTAAGCAAGGTTGATCGCCATCTGCGTGCCGGCAACCTCGTTGCCGTGCATGGACATGCTTTGCACACAGACCGCCTTGCCGTTTTCGGTAAGCGTCTCGATCTCGCTGTCGGAAAGTCCGCGCGGATCGGCAAGCGTCATGCTGATGCGGCGCAGCTCGTCAAGATTTGCAAGGTTCTTCGGCGAAGAGAAGGTCGCTTTGAGGAAGGGGTGTCCATCGGTGGTGGGACCCATGTTTTCGACCAACACGCGGTCGGATGCCGCCTGCAAATGATCGAAATACTCTACGATCTTTGTCCAATGAGCAAGCTCGTAGTCATCGCCCGGTGTAAAACCGAAAAATTCCTTTGGGGTAAGCACTTTCATGATTTGCTCCTTTATTTTGCAAGGATGCGGTCGCACGCCGCACTCCACTCGGTATCCACGTCATACGCGCCGCGTTTTTCAAACGCTTCCAGCGTAGAGCGCACGCCGTCCTCCAGCGAATAGTCACAGGTGAAATCGGGCACTGCGGAAAGCAGTTTCGAGTTGTCAAACACCCAGGATGTCGCCTTGTCCGCCTTCAGCATGCTGTACACGTCACCGTAGGTGGGGTACATTTCACGCGCAATATCCGCAATGGGACGGTAGGCAAACTCTGCCTTTTTGCCCACGTAGTCGCCGATGATCTCGCCCACGCGCGCCCACGGATAGGTCTTGCCCGAGGTGATATGAAACGCCTCGCCGTATGCCTTTTCGTTGCCGCAAAGTCCGAGGAACGCCTTGGCAAAATCCGCAGAGTGCGTCAGCGTGCAAATATTGTGCGTATCGGGGAGCAGAAGCGGCTTTCCGCTCTTGACTCTGTCCACAAGCGTCCAATGTTTAGACGGTATGAGCGGGAACGGGATGCGCGTGCCGCCGTAGGTGACGTACGGGCGCACGATGGTGTAGCAAAAGCTCGGATCAAGCGCACGGCGCATCTCCAGATACTTTTCGCATCCGATCTTGCCGCGGCAATAGTCCCAGTCCACGTTGTTTACGGGAGTAACGTCCTCGCGAATAGGCGTTACCTGATCGGCGCGCGAGTACACGGTTGCAGACGAGATAAAGATGAACTGGTCACAATGCGGGTAAAACGCGCGGATATGCGCCGCAAGCTGTGCCGTGGAAAACGCGACAAAGTCTGCGATCACGTCAAAGTGCATCCCCGCAAGTTTTTCTCCGATTTCGGGATCGTTTGCGTCGCCCGTGATGACCTTGGCACCCGCGGGTAGAAACGCCGCGTGATGACCGCGGTTGAGGACGGTTATGTCCTCACCGCGTTTGATTGCCAGTTCCGTAATGCAGGTGCTGATAATGCCACTGCCGCCAATCAATAGAATTTTCATGGTTTTCTCCTTATTCTGCCGCCATTTTAAGCAGACGGATAACGTCTGCAAAATTGGTCTTGCCGTCGCCGTTGAGATCGGCGATCGCCTCATTATTCAACAATGCGCGAAGCGCAAGCAGTACGTCACGGATATCTACGGTGCGGTCGCCGTTCACGTCTCCGAGAACGTCGCCAACATAGGTCGTCTCGCTCGTACCG
>JAZQHV010000061.1:0-41211 GCA_045540755.1 Eubacteriales bacterium | reverse complement strand
GGCATCCCATTTGGGATGCCTTTTTTGTGCTTTGGGGGAGGACTTGAAGGGCGCGTGTCAGAAAACCTGCCAGTGGCAGGTTTTCCCGCGCCACCGCTCCGCCCGCAGCGTAGGAACCGTAGGTTCCTTGGCAAGCTCCTCCGCAAGACAAGACCTCGATGGTCTTGTCTTGCGCTTATTGCGCAGAGCGTCCCTTTGTTTGCGAAGCAAACAAAACAGGGCTTGCGTAAGCAAGACCTTGGAGGTGGCGACCAACGGGAGCCTCAAGTCCTCTTACCGCAAATGCACCGCTCCGCCCGCAGTGTAGGAACCGCAGGTTCCTTGGCAAGCTCCTCCGCAAGACAAGACCTCGATGATCTTGCCTTGCGCTTATTGCGCAGAGCGTCCCTTTGTTTGCGAAGCAAGGATTTCATTCACTATAGGCGGATTTCACACTGCGGCGCATCCCATTGGGATGCTTTTTTGTGCTTTGCAAAGCCTCTGCCCCACCGCGGATATTTACATTTCTTCCTCAATCTGGTATAATCAAAACACCAAACCCTTTTAAAACAAGGAGAACACATGAGAAAACTTTTACTTTGCCTTTCGCTTGTGGCTGTTTTCTTTTCTATGCGCGCCTTTGCGGCAGAAACGGTCATTTACGAAAACGACTTTTCCGACCCGACGACGCTTGGCGACTTTGTTTGCTACGGTCAGCAATGGGAGATTAAGAACGGCGGTCTTTATCTGACCGAAACCTTTCTGCCCGAGGCGCAGAACACCGATGTTAACACCTCCTTTTCGCATTTGATCTATCAGACCGAAGAGACACTCACGGACTACGTCATCGAGGTGGACTATAGGAACATCCGTACCGCGGGTGGCATCGTGTTCCGTGCAAACGCGGATGCGGTCACCCACCGCGCGAACGGCTTCTGCGGCTACCTTGCGTTCATTTCCAACGAGGTGAACGTCGGCGCGCTCGGCTCCGCAACGGACGGAAATGCGTACGGCAATATCAATATCGGTACGACCAGAAACAGCAACATCACCGCAAACGTGCATATTAAAGTCACGGTCAAGGGCGACAAGATCGACGTCCTGATGACGAACATAGACAACGGAAAGCCCATTTATGCGTATACGTACACGATCGGCACAAGCGCATCGGATCACCCAAGAAGCGAAGGCACGTTCGGCCTCCGCATGCGGACAAGATTTCGGGAAAACCTTGCGGTTTCTGCCGATAATGCGTATTTCGATAACCTGAAAGTCACTACTGCCAAAGAGGCAACGATTCCTGCCGAGGTGCAAGCCCCCGTAACGCCTGCGGCAACCTCCGATACCCGATCGGATGCCGCCGAGAGTCTGTACGCACTCGGTTTGCTTGCGGGAAAAGGAAACAATGCGGACGGCAGCGTGCGCTTTGATCTTGAAGGCAGCCTGACACGCGCAGAATCCATTACGCAGGTCGTGCGTTTCCTCGGCGCTGAAAAAACTGCCACCGAAATGACGAATGCACACCCGTTTACTGACCTTGCCGCATGGGCGGTTCCGTATATCAGTTACGCTTATGCAAACGGTATCACGCAAGGTGTAAGCGCCGCAAGATTCGGCTCGGATACCGCGATGAGCGAAGCGGCCTTCCTCACGGCGATGCTCCGTGTGCTCGGATACACGGACAAAAACGACGGAAGCGGCGACTTTGTGTGGAGCGATCCGTATGCGCTTGCCAAGCAGGTCGGTCTCATCCAAACGGACAGCCCGAACGCAGATTTCAGAAGAGGCGATGCGTTTTTGATCTGCCTGCACGCGCTGACCGCCAAGGTGAAAGATGGCGACAAACTTTGCGACAGGCTGGTCAAAAGCGGCGTTGTCACTGCAGAGTGCATGGCAAATGCTTTGGGAGCGCGGGGCGTTCTTACGATTGGCGGTACGCCGATCACAAGCTATACGATCGTGCTCGCGGAGAACACAAGTGCAACACAATCCATTCTGGCAAATGCGATTGTGGATGCCGTTGCCGAAAAATACGGTGTTACGCTTCCCATCGTTACCGACAGTACCGCGCCGACCTCGGCGGAGATCGTCATTGGCAAAACAACACGTCCGATCTCCGAACGGGTTTCGGAGGTGGGAGCGGGGGAAAGCGGCATCATCATCAGTGGCACTTCACTCGCTTTGCTTGCACAGGATAGCACGGCTTTGCGCCGTGCCGCCAGTGCTTTTACGTATGCATATATTGAGGACGACCGTACTGCAAGCCTTACCGACAGCGATACGTTCATCGGCTCGATGCTGCCCACCCCCACGCGCAGCCTCGGTCAGTCGGGAGACCCCTGTATCGTATACGATGACGAGACCGAGTACTATTATGCCATTTATTCCGCGCCCAAGAACGACCGCGTGATCCTATACCGTGCAAAGACGATCGCCGAGCTCGGCTCGCTGGATACTGCCGACGGCAAGGAGATCTACGTGGCAGGGGAGCACGAGGCGGTCAAGCACAGACTCTATGCGCCCGAGCTTAAAAAGATGGACGGCAAATGGTATATTTATGCCAGCGGCGCCACCTCCTGGGACGATAGAAAAGGAGGTCCCGCAAATCCCGAAGGCGGCGCATCCAAATCGATCCGTCTGTTCTGCTTGGAGGCAACAAGTGACGACCCGTATGGCGACTATGCTTTCAAGGCATATCTGGATCCGAATATCTGGGCGATCGACATACATCCCTTTACCTACAAGGACGTAAATTACGTTGCTTTTGCGTTTAAGAATAAGGGCAACCTGATTGCGGTTGCAAGGCTGACAAATCCTTGGACGATCGACCCGTCCACGATGGCAGTCATCTCCATTCCCACGTATGATTTTGAATTGCGGGCAAGCTACGTAAACGAAGGACCGTTTACCTTTACGTCGCCGGACGGCAGATTCTTTATGCTGTACAGCGGCAACGATTCCATGCACGAATACTGTCTGGGACTGCTGGAATTCACCGGAGACGATATCCTTTCGAAGGAGAGCTGGACAAAGTCCAAAGTGCCGTTGCTTGCCGGCACCGAGGATGTTGATTCTCCCGGTCATTGCTCGGTATTTATGTCTCCGGATGGCACGGAATACTGGGTTGCATACCATTTTCAGTCGGACGGGCGCAAACTTTGCGTCAAGAAGATGACCTTTGATGCGGCGGGCAATCCCGTTTTGGGTATTCCTGCGGCACCGGGAACGTTTTTGATCCCTCCGTCGGGCGAATAATAAAAAAGCAGATGCGTAAAACGCATCTGCTTTTTGTGTTACGGTTCAAACCCCTCAAATATATACCCGTCGAAGTCCTTTTTTGCTTTTTCGAGATCCTCTTTTGAGCGGATCGTCCATGCAACGGGAAGGGCACCGAAAACTGTGACGATGCGGCGCATCGGGTGGCGCGCCGCCGTGTGCTCGTAGGAAACGAAATCGGGGCGCGACAGAAAATTAAAGAGCATCATGCCGAGCATGCGGCGGTGGATCGCCTCGCCGCGAAACGGCTCGGCAAGCTGACCGCGGCAAACGCATTTTCTGTGTCTACGATACCAGAGGAGCACCTGCGGATAGAAGGACTGGATGCAATACGCGCCGTCATAGTGGTAGAGGAGCTTTGCCGCCGCTTCGCACAGCGCTTTGGTATTGCCGTCCACGACCTTGAACTCAATGAGGAGCGGCACCTTGCCGTCTACAAGCGCGAGGCACTCGCGGAGCGTGGGGACGGTCTCTTCCGTATCGCCAAGGCGAAGTGCCTTCAGCTCGGCAAGCGTCATGCTTTCCACCTTGGCATCCACGCCGTACATGCGCTTGAGCGTGTCGTCGTGAAAGACCACAAGCTCGCCGTCGGCGGTGAGGTGGATGTCGTTTTCGATGGCGTAACCGCGTTCGATCGCCGCGCGGAAGGCGGCGAGGGAGTTTTCGGGGATATTGCCGCCATGCAGACCGCGGTGCGCGATCATTCTGCCTGTGAGCAGGGCGCGATCCTTGTGGCGGCGAAAGGTGGGTGCGATCAAGTAGAACAGGAGCAGTGCAAGAGCGAGGAGCACGTACAGGACAACCATGTTACGCCTCCGCTTTTGCCTGCTCGCCGTCGCCGTGCTTGACGAACAGCATGGTGACAAAGGACAGCGCGGAGAAGAACACCGCGTAGGGGAAGAGCACGTTGTAGCCGAGGCCGAGATTGTCGATGAGCAGTCCCGAAAGCAGAGGCGTGGTGATCTGCGCCGCCATGGAGAAGGTGTAGTAGAAGCCCGTGTACTTGCCCACGTCCGAGCCGCGACTCATTTCCACGACCATGGGGAAGGAATTGACGTTGATCGCCGCCCAGCCGATGCCGACAAGACCGAAGATCAAATACATCACGGGGGTCTGCTCGCGGATGGCAATGGCGATCGCATAGCAGACGGTCATCAGCAGAACGCCGAGGAGCACTGTGCGCTTTCTGCCGAGCTTGCCCGAAAGAAAGCCGAGCGGCACGAACGCCGCGATCGCGGCGACCGTGGCGACGAGCAGATAGCCCGACGATGTGCCGAGATCGGTGTGCCACACGGCGGCACAGTAGCGCGAAAAGGCGGTGGTAACGGCGTTGTACGCCATGTACCAGAGAAAGACCGAAAGCAGGATCAGTACGAGACTTTTGAAAACGGGGCGGGGCATTTTGCCGCCTTTCGGGGTGACCTCCTCGTCCGTATCCTGTACCTGCGGCAGTTTGTTTTCCTTGACGGTGAGTACCATCACAAGTACCGAAATGAGCATGAATGCGGCGATGACGAGGAATACGGGCAGGAAGGACTGATCCGCCGCGTAGACCGATTCACCGTCTGCGTTCTTGTCACTGCGGAGCATGAACATCATCACCACGGTGGCGAAGATGCCGCCGATGTAGCCTACCAGATTGATGATGGCGTTTGCCTTACTGCGCAGAGGCTTTGGCGTGACGTCGGGCATATAGGCGACCGCGGGGGTGCGGTAGACCGCCATGGTAAAGAGGAGGGCAAACAGGGTAATGAGGAAGCCGACGAAGCTCTCGGTCTCGTTGAAAATGCCGAGTGCCGTGAGCAAAGCGACCGCCGCGAGCGTGCCGAACAGAATGTAGGGCGTGCGCTTGCCAAGGCGGGTGTGCGTGCGGTCGGAAAGCGTGCCGAACAGCGGGAGCATAAAGATGGCAAGAATATTGTCCACGGACATGATGGCGTTTGCCGTAAAGGTGGACATGCCGAACGTGTTTTCGAGCAGATAGGGAATGACCTGATCGTAGAATTGCCAAAAGGCGAGGATCGACATAAAGGCAAGTCCGATGAGCGTTGTGCGCTTGTAGTTCAGTTTCATAGGCGCCTCCGAAAGAATATATGGGTAGTATATCACAAAAAGGAGAAAAAGTAAAGCGGCGCTTGGCGCCGCTTTCGTTTATTCTGCAAGGGAGATGGAAACGTCGCCGCTTGTGGTCTTGGCGCGGAACGTACCGCCCGCAGAGTCGGAATCGGGCAGGTGAATGCTACCGCTGACGGTTTCGGCGGTGAAACGCATTGCCTCTGCAAGTGTGCCTCGGACGTCGCCGCTGACGGTCTTGCACTCTGCGTTTGCCACTGCTACGGCGTGGGCAAACACGATGTCGCCGCTGGTGCTTTCGGCATAGAGCGAGACGGTCGTGCGGATCGCATCGAAAAGAATATCGCCGCTGATCGTGCTTGCGTGGATGCTACTGCTTTTTTGCACCCCGTCACCGCAGATCTTAACGTCACCGCTTGTGCTTTTTACAACAAGCGTTTCGGCATTGCCGTAAAAACGCACGTCGCCACTCGTGCTTGCAAGCTCGGCTTTGCCCGCAAGGAAGCCGAGCGGAACCTCTACGTCACCGCTTGTGCTCTTGGCAAAAAGCGTTTTATACGCGGCACGCGGCAGGTACACGGTTAACTCAAATTTTCCGTAGAAAAAGCCGATCCTTTCATACCATGCGCGGCCGTCTGTGCGTGTGATGCACAGGGTGCCGTTTTCGACCGCGGCGTGCAGGGAGAGTCGATCCGTTTTGGTGTAGATCAGCTTGCAGGTCTCGTCCTCGGTCAGTATAAAGCGGACGTCGTGTTCGACCGTATCGACGGAAACGGCATCGAATGCTTCCTCTATATATACGGTCTCGGCGGTGTAGATCGGGCGCAGACTGCGCAGATCAAAGCCCACGAGCGATATGCCGACCGTAAAGAGGCAGACGCCGAGCAGAATGCAGACGAGGGAAATATACACGGCTGTTTTCATTGCTTGTTCTCCTTTCTGCGTGGGAAGGGAAGCTTGGTCAGCCACCACGCGCCCTTTGCCGCAAGGGTGGTACCGATAAATCCCAAAACGGTGAGTCCTGCCAAAACAAAGGCACCGCCGAGGAGCAGAAAGCCTGCGGCACTTTGCCCTGTGCAGAACAGAACGGGCGCGTATACGATGCCGACGAGTGCGCCTGCCGCAAGACCGATGACCGCGGCATACAGCGCAAGGATGACCGACCAAAGGACGGCGTACAGCGACAGCAGAATGCTTGCGCCGGCAAGCAACAAAGGAAACCAGAGCGGAAATCCGAGCGCGAGCAGGGTGATCTCCCACGCGCGCCATGCTCGCTTTGCGGTTGCGGGCGGTGCGGGCGGAGTCTCGCTGAGGATCTGTGCCGCGATCTCCTCGGCACTTCCCATGGCGGCAACAGCCTCCGCTTCGGAAAGTCCGTCCTCCATGCGATCGTCAATCATTTCGGCGTAATAGTCCAATGAACGGCGGATATCCTGCTCGGGCAAGGAGTCGATCTTCGCACGGATCGCCGCCAAAAATTCATGTTTATTCATGCGTATGCTCCTCCCTGACCACGAACCGATATATGGACATGATCTCCTTCCACTCTTCGGCAAAGGCGGCAATGCGTGCGCGCCCCGCTTCGGTGATGTGATAGTATTTTCGGAGTCTGCCGTTGTGTTCGACCGCACGCACGGTCAAAAGCTCTGCGGACTCCAGTCGGCGCAGGATGGGGTATAGCGTGGATTCGGAGATCTCCACGTAGGGCTTTACGTCCTTGATGATCCGGTAGCCGTAGGAATCTTCGTTTTGGATGGCGGCAAGGACGCATACGTCCAAGAGACCGCGTTTTATCTGTATATCCATTCCGATACCTCCTTTCACATAATACTATACAACGCATAGTATAAAAAGTCAAGAGGGGGTGTTTCGGTTTCAAGTGCGTTAACCTATAATTTATCGCTTTCGTGTATTGCTTTTATATATTTCTTTATGTTATAATAATCTATGTATGACTATGAACAAAGCGAGGGATTGCTATGTGCGGAATTGTCGGATTTGGCGGACAGAACAAACAGAAAGAACAGATCGTAAATAATATGATGGATCTGATGATCCACCGCGGCCCGAACAGCGGCGGCTTTTACACCGACGACGATATGACGCTCGGTTTTCGCCGCTTGTCGATCATTGACCTTGCGGACGGCTCCCAGCCGATGTACAACGAGGACAAGAGTCTTGTGCTGGTGTACAATGGCGAGATCTACAACTTCGAATCGCTTCGTGCGGAGCTGATCGAGAAAGGGCATACATTCCTCACCCGCTGTGACAGCGAGGTGCTCCTCCACGGCTACGAGGAGTACGGAAAAGAATTGGTCAAAAAACTGCGCGGCATGTTTGCGTTTGTGATCTGGGATACCAAGACCAAAACGCTGTTTGGTGCGCGCGATATGTTCGGCATCAAGCCCTTTTACTATGGCACGTTGCAGAGCGGAGAGCTGATCTTTGCTTCCGAGATCAAGAGCATACTGGCACATCCCGAGTTTACCCGTGCGGTCAACAAGAATGCGTTGCTCCCATACCTGACTTTCCAGTACAGTGCGACCGAAGAGACCTTCTTTGCGGGGGTATACAAGTTGTTGCCCGCACATTGCTTTACCTGGCAGAACGGCGAAATGACCGTGGAGCGTTACTGGGACGTCAATTTTGACGCCAAGGAGGGGACGCTGGAAGAATTCTCGGACGCACTCGACAAGACCGTGCACGAGTCGGTCGCGGCGCATAAGATCAGCGACGTGCCCGTCGGATCCTTCCTTTCGGGCGGTGTCGATTCCAGCTACATCACGGCTTGTCTGATGCCCGACAAGACCTTTTCGGTCGGCTTTGACGGCGAGCATGAAAAATTCAACGAAACGAACGAGGCGGCAGAGCTTTCAAAGCGCCTCGGTATTCAGAATATCCGCAAGATCTTAAGCGCGGACGAGTGCTTTGAAGCATTCCCGACCATCCAGTATCATATGGATGAGCCGCAGTCGAACCCGTCGAGCGTGCCGCTCTACTTCCTTGCCGAGCTTGCGGCAAAGGACGTTACGGTCGTGCTTTCAGGAGAGGGCGCGGATGAGATCTTTGCCGGCTATGAGTGGTATGACGAAACGCCGATGATGCGCAAGTATAAGAAACTGCCGCAGTTTGTCCGCGTTGCCGCCGCCAAGGTGGCAAAGGCATTGCCGTACTTCAAAGGACACGATTTTATCATCAAGTGCAGTGGCCGTCCCGAGGACTATTTTATCGGGCAGGCGAAGATCTTTGAAGAAAAAGAGGCAAGATCCATCCTGCGTGAGGAGTACAAGAACGGCGAGCGCGTACGCGACATCACGGGTCGCATTTATAACCGTGTGAAGGATCGCGATGAGCTGACCAAAAAGCAGTACCTCGATATCATGTGCTGGTTGCCCGGCGATATTCTGCTGAAGGCCGACAAGATGAGCATGGCACATTCGCTTGAACTGCGCGTGCCGTTCCTCGACAAAGAGGTCATGAAGATGGCGGAGGATATTCCCTCGAAATACAAGATCACGCGCGAGAATACCAAGTACGTTCTGCGCCATGCCGCCAATCGCACTCTGCCCGACGAGTGGGCAAACCGTGAGAAAAAAGGCTTCCCTGTGCCGATCCGTCTGTGGCTGCGCGAGGAGAAGTACGCACAGATGGTGCGCCACGTGTTCGAGAGTGAGTACGCCGCCGAATTCTTTGACACCGACGCGCTCGTTTCTATGCTGGATGCCCATTTTGAGGGCAGAGCAAACCACGCGCGCAAGATCTGGACGGTCTATACCTTCCTCGTTTGGTATAAGCGTTTCTTTATCGATTTTATTCTTCCCGTGTATTGATAAGAGGTCACAATGGAAAACCTGAATTTGAACATTATTCCCGTGCTGATCGGCGCGGATCAGAATTGCTATAACGTCGCACGCGCTTTTCATGAGCAGTACGGCATCGTTTCGCACGCGATCGGTCGCTATGCCATCGGTATTACCCAGCATACGAGCATCATCAAGTTCCATGCAGTGGAGAATCTCAACACCGACGATACCTTTATGCTCGCGATGGACGACTTTGCAAAACAGCATGCAGGCGCGACGTTGATCGCGCTTGGCTGTACCGACGAGTACGCCGCGATGTTGATCCGCCACCGCGCCGAGCTGGAGGATCGCTACATCATCCCGTATATCGACGAGCCGCTGATGGACAAACTGGTCGATAAGGCGGATTTTTATGCGATGTGCGATAAGTACGGCATAAAATACCCGAAGACCAAGGTGCTTTCGGCAGTCACCCCTGCCGAAGAGCTGACAGCGGACAAGCTCGGCTTTGCGTATCCGATCATCGTCAAGCCCTCGTCGAGCATCGACTACTGGCACCATCCCTTTGATAAAATGAAGAAGGTCTACACGGCGGAGAGCGCCGAGGAGACCGCAAAGATCGTAGAGACCATCTACGCCTCGGGTTACACCAAGCGTATCATCTTGCAGGACCGCATCCTCGGCTCGGATGCCAATATGCGCGTGCTGACCGCTTACGTCGGCAAGGATCACAAGGTCAAGATGATGTGCCTCGGTCACGTACTGCTCGAGGAGCACACCCCGAAGGGGCTCGGCAACCATGCGGCGATCATCACCGAGTACAACCCCGAGCTTACCGCAAAGTTCCGCGCCTTGCTTGAGGATATCGGTTACCGCGGCTTTGCAAACTTCGATATCAAATATGACGACCGAGACGGAAGTCTCAATGCATTTGAGATCAATCTCCGCCAGGGACGCAGTAATTACTACGTCACCTCCAGCGGTTGCAACATTGCAAAATATATCGTAGAGGACTACGTTCTCTGCAAGGATATTCCGTTCTGCGAGGCAAGCGAGCCGCACTTTTGGCACTATGTGCCGCGCGGCGTCGTCTGGCGCCATGCAAACAAGGCGGCTGTGAAAGAAGCCAAAGCACTTGTACGTGCAAAGAAGACGGCATCTTCGATGTGGTACGGATACGACGTGCTCCGCAATCCCATCCGCATTGCGTATCTTCTGGAGCACGGCAGAAGATTTTATCAGAAGTATAAAACATATTGCCCCGATCAAGGGTAATGAGGAGTAGAGTATGCGCTTGACTGCGTTGCTTGCAAAAGCAAGAATTGAATACAGCGGTCGTGACGCGGAGATCGCACGCATCGTTTGCGATTCGCGTGCGGCGGACAAGGACGCGCTCTTTGTCTGCATTTCGGGCTTTACCAGTGACGGGCACGATTTCGCGGAGCGGGCGTATATGGCAGGCTGTCGCGTTTTTCTCTGTGCGCGTGCGGTCGATCTGCCTTCCGATGCCATTGTGATCTTCGCGGAGAATACCCGCCGTGCGCTTGCCAAGGTCAGCGCCGCGTTCTATGATTTTCCGGCAGAAAAGCTGAAGGTCATCGGCATCACGGGGACAAAGGGCAAGACGACTACGGCGTTGATGCTTGCCTCCGTCCTGTCACAAAACGGCATTTCGGCAGGCTATATCGGTTCCAACGGCATTGAATTTGCAGGCAATCGCTATGAAACGAAAAATACAACGCCCGAAAGTCTGGATCTGCATTGTTGGTTGGACAAGATGGTGCGCGCTGGGGTGGAAGCAGTGGCGATCGAGGTATCCTCGCAGGCACTGTATCTTGACCGTGTGTACGGCATCCCGTTTTTTGCGACCGCATTTACCAATCTTGCCGAGGACCATATCGGTGGCGCGGAGCATCCGACCTTCGAGCATTACCGTGATTGCAAAAAAGCATTGTTTACTGCGTATACTGCGGAGTATGCGATCTTTTCCGCCACAGACGAGGCATCTGCCTATATGCAGGACGGTTGCAGAGCACTGATCGGTAGCTTCGGGCTCGGCAAGGGCGACCTGTACGCCACCGATCTGCATCCCTTTATGGCAGACGGCGTGCTCGGCATCGAGTTCGTCGCGCACACTGCCGCAGAGCGGCATACCGTTACGTTACCCATGCCCGGCAATTTCAGTGTGGAGAACGCACTGTGTGCCATGGCACTTGCACGCCGACTCGGTGTGGGGCTTGCCGACAGCGCAGTCGCGCTTGCCACCGCTTACGTGTACGGGCGCTTTGAGATCGTGCGTACGCGGATGCCCTGCGTGTTTATCATCGACTATGCGCATAATGGACTCAGTCTCACCAGCGCACTTTCGACCTTGCGTGCGTATAACCCGCACAGACTTTGGTGCGTAACCGGCTCGGTAGGCGGCCGCACCAGGGGACGCCGTCAGGAGATCGGCGAGGCGGTCAGCCGCCTGAGTGATATCGCCGTGCTCACCGCAGACAACCCCGACTATGAGCCTGTTTTGGACATCTGCGCGGATATCCGAAACGCCTTTGTACGGGAGATCCCCTGCGAGTGCTTTGCCGACCGTGCGGAGGCGCTCCGCTACGTCGTGGAGCACGTCGAGGCGGGTGACGTCGTTCTGCTTGCAGGCAAAGGGCATGAACAGTACCAGCTTGTTCGTGGGGCGAAGGTCCCGTTCTCCGAGCGTAGGTTGATCGAAAAATATGCGATGGAAGTCGCGGCGGAGCTTGTGTAATATGAAAGAAAAATTTACGGCGCTTATCCACGCTACCACAAAGAAAAATAAATTACCCGTTCGCATCTTTTTATCTGCGTTCGGCGTCTTTATGATGGGATTCGGCATGTCGGTCATCGAAAAACTCGGCTTTGGCACCGACCCCTTTACTTGCATGAACAACGGACTGTCTATGGTCACGGAGCTTTCGATCGGCACGGTTAATCTGCTGGTGTCGCTTCTGCTTTTTGGCTTTGTGATCTTTACGGATATTTCGGGGCTTGGGCTTGGCACGCTCTTTAATATGGTTGGTTTTGGCTACACCATCGACCTCTTCCGCTGGATCTGGGCACAAGTCGGCTTTACGGGCGTTTCGGACGGAGCGCTTCGTTACGTTACGCTGTTTGGCATGCTGCTCTTGTTCATTCTCGCGGTCTCGGTCTACCTTGCCGCCGATCTTGGCAGTGCACCGTATGATGCACTCCCCGTGATCCTTGCGGAACGCCTTCGCGTGCGCTTTGTTATTGTCCGTGTACTGTGGGATGCCACCGCCGTTTTGATCGGCTTTTTGCTTGGCAGTGCTGTTGGCATTACCACACTGGTTTGCGCGCTTCTGGTCGGTCCTGCCGCGGCAATTGTGAAAAAAACGGTGGATAAAATGCTTGGTTGAAAAAAGGTTAGGAGAAATAGAATGAAGAAGATTATGCTGGTGTTCGGCACGCGCCCCGAGGCGATCAAAATGTGCCCGCTTGTCAATGAACTGAAAAGCCACAGGGAAGTGCAGACGGTCGTTTGTGTGACCGGTCAGCACCGTCAGATGCTGGACGCGGTGTTGGACGCTTTTTCTGTAAAACCCGACTATGATCTGTCGATCATGAAGGATAAGCAGACCTTGTTTGACATCACGGTGAATATCCTTTCGCGCATTCGTGAGGTACTCGAGGCGGAAAAGCCCGACGTTGTACTGGTACACGGGGACACCTCCACCACCTTTGTCACCGCGCTTGCCTGCTTCTATTTGCAGATCCCCGTCGGCCACGTTGAGGCGGGTCTGCGTACCTACAATATCTATTCGCCGTATCCGGAGGAGTTCAACCGTCAGGCGGTCGGCATCCTTGCAAAGTATAATTTCTCTCCCACCGAGCTTTCCAAGGAGAACCTGCTCCGCGAGGGCAAGGATCCCGCATCCATATACGTAACGGGCAATACCGCGATCGACGCGCTGAAGACTACTGTGCGCGACGAGTATACACATCCCGAGCTCGAATGGGCATCGGACAGCCGTCTGATCATGATCACGGCGCACCGCCGCGAAAACCTCGGCGAGCCGATGCACCAGATGTTCCGCGCCATCCGCCGCATCATCGAGGAGCATCCCGACGTTAAGGCGATCTATCCGATCCATATGAATCCCGTCGTCCGCGCGGCGGCAAACGAGGAACTTGGCGGTTGCGACCGTATCCGCATCATTGAGCCGCTGGACGTGCTGGATTTCCACAACTTCCTTGCGCGTTCGTACCTCATTCTCACCGACAGCGGCGGAATTCAGGAGGAAGCTCCCTCGCTCGGCAAGCCTGTGCTTGTCATGCGTGATACCACTGAGCGTCCCGAAGGCATTGCCGCAGGTACGCTGAAGCTCGTCGGCACCGATGAAGAAACCATTTACGAGAACTTTAAGACCTTGCTGGTAGATCAGGAAGCCTACGACAAGATGTCGAAGGCATCCAACCCCTACGGCGACGGTTTTGCCTGCAAGAGAATTGCGGACATTCTCACAAAGTAAAACAAAAAGCGTCACTTTCGTGACGCTTTTTTTCGTTACATAGGCGTTCTTTCACAGGAAGCTTTTTTTAAAAAAAGGCTCTCACGTTAAAGAAACATTGCAAATATCGGTGCTCCGACTACGGTGAGCAGTCCTGCAACTACGATCGACAGACTGCTCATTGCGCCTTCGATCTGCCCGATCTCCAGCGCTTTGGACGTGCCGATCGCATGGGAGGATGTGCCGATGGCAACACCGACGGCGATCGGCTCCGTGATTTTAAACAGTTTGCAGAAGGATGGTGCAAAGATATTGCCAAGGATGCCGCTTAAAATGATTGCGGCAATGGTGATCGAAACATAGCCCCCAAGTTCCTCTGAAACGCCCATGCCGATCGCCGTAGTGATCGACTTTGGCAGGAGGGTAACGTATGTAACGTGATCCAAACGGAAGAGAAGCGCAAGCAGAAATACGCTCACAAGGCAGGTGGCAATACCGCTTGCAATGCCCGCAAGTACCGCGCGCCAGTTCTTTTTCAGCAGTTCAAACTGCTCATACAGGGGAATCGCAAGGCAGACGGTTGCGGGTGTCAGGAGAAAACTGATCGGCGCGGCACTTGCCTTGTACTTTTCGTAGTCAATATCCAGTGCCAGCAGGGCGATGACTACGAGTACGATTGCGATCAGCAGAGGATTGAACAGCATATGCTTCAGTTTTTTCTGTATGAACAGACCAATGAGAAAGGCGACGAGTGTCAGCAGTACGCCGAAGAATACCGAGTTTTCTAAAAACTCATGCATTTTTCTTTGCCTCCTTTCGCTTGGATGCCGCAATCACCCACTGCGTCACTTTGCCGGAAATGAGCATGACTGCAAAGGTGGAGACGAGAATGATGACCGTGTAGGCGATCCAGTTCGGTGCGAATACGCTCCACGTGTCGATCAGACCGACCGTTGCGGGGATGAACATGATCTGCATCAGACTGACGAGGAAGAGCCCCGTTTCTTTGACTGCGGAGAGCGGTATGAGCTTGGTTTCCAGGCACAGAAACAGGATGACCACGCCGTAAATGCTTGCGGGGATCGGCAACGGGATGAGGTGATGGAGCGCCTCGCCGATCAGCGATATAAACGCGATGATGGCAAATTGTTTGATATATTTCAAGGCAAAAACTCCTTTCAAAGTCCCTCCAAGTATAGCATTTTTTTGCCGTTTCCGCAAGTCCTTTCTTTTTGCATGCAAAAATGAATGAATATTCATAAAACTACGAATATTTATGTTGGCGAAATGCACTACTTTGCAGGAGATTTTTGGGCAAAACCGTGCGAAATGACGGAAGTTGTATTATATATAATGTTTTTTGTGAAACCCCTTGACTTTTTTGCGGCGATGTACTAAAATGATGTATATTTATTCAGGAGGCACATCATGAACAAGGAAAATATCAAAAAGGTAGTTCTGGCGTATTCGGGAGGCCTTGACACCTCTATTATCATCCCGTGGTTGAAAGAGAATTACAACAACTGTGAGGTTATCGCCGTTTCGGGCAACGTCGGTCAGGCAGACGAGCTGGAAGGTCTGGAAGAAAAGGCACTCAAGACCGGCGCGTCCAAGCTGTACGTCCTCGACCTCACCGAAGAATACGTTGATGATTATATTATCCCCTGCATGAAAGCAGGCGCGGTTTACGAGGAATATCTTCTCGGCACCAGCCATGCACGTCCCTGCATCGCAAAGGGGCTTGTTGAGATCGCACTCAAAGAGGGCGCAGACGCGATCTGCCACGGTTGCACCGGAAAGGGTAACGACCAGGTGCGTTTCGAGCTGACCATCAAGCACTTCGCGCCCAACATGCCGATCATCGCTCCCTGGCGTGAGTGGGATATCAAGTCCCGCGAAGAGGAGATCGACTATGCGGAGGCGCACAACATTCCGCTGAAGATCAACCGTGAGACCAACTACTCCAAGGACAAGAACCTCTGGCATCTCTCGCACGAGGGTCTCGACCTTGAGGATACCGGCAACGAGCCGCAGTATGAGAAGCCCGGCTTCCTCGAAATGGGCGTTTCGCCGATTCAGGCACCCGATAAGCCGACCTACATCGAACTGGACTTTGTACAGGGCGTACCCGTAGCACTTGACGGCGAGAAGATGAGTGCAAAGAACATCATTCTCAAGCTGAACGAGCTCGGCGGTGCAAACGGCATCGGTCTGCTCGATATCGTAGAAAACCGTCTGGTCGGCATGAAGTGCCGCGGCGTATACGAGACTCCCGGCGGAACCATTCTCTACAAGGCGCACAGTGTTCTGGAGAGCATCTGCCTTGATAAGATGACCCTGCACGAAAAGCAGAAGCTTGCGATCACCTATGCAGAACTCGTTTACAACGGTCAGTGGTTCACGCCTCTGCGTGAGGCGCTTGCCGCATTCGTAGACAAAACGCAGGAAAAGGTCACCGGTAAGGTCCGTCTGAAGCTCTACAAGGGCAACATGATCAACGCCGGCGTATGGAGCGATTACTCGCTGTACAGCGAAGAGATCGCAACCTTCGGCGAAAGTGACTACGATCAGAAGGATTCCGCAGGTTTCATCAACCTCTACGGTCTGCCGATCAAGGTGCAGTCGATGGTTGATTCCAAGAACAAAAATAAATAAGCAAGGATTTTAACATGGCAAAGATGTGGGCAGGCCGCACCGACGGCAACACCGATAAACTCGCAGACGATTTCAATTCCTCGATACACTTTGACAGCCGTATGTTCCGCGAGGACATCACGGGCAGTATGGCGCATGCCGCCATGCTGGCGCGCAAAGGCATTATCGCCGATACCGAGGCGGACACGTTGATCGGCGGTCTTGAGGCGATCCTTTCCGACCTTGAAAGCGGCAAACTCGCTTTCGACATGTCCTGCGAGGACATCCATATGTTCGTTGAGCAGGAACTGACTGCAAGACTCGGCGACGTGGGCAAAAAACTGCATACCGCGCGTAGCCGTAACGACCAGGTCGCATTGGACATCCGTATGCACCTGCGCGGCGAGATCGATGCGGTCTCCGCGCAGATCCGTGATCTCATCAATGCCATTGTTTCGCAGGCGGAGGCGCATAAGGCGACTATCCTGCCCGGCTATACCCATTTGCAGAGAGCACAGCCCATCACCTTCGGTCATCATCTGATGACGTATGCAATGATGCTGCTCCGTGACCTCGAACGCCTTGCCGATTGCAGAAAGCGCATGAACATTTCCCCCATTGGTTGCTGTGCGCTCGCGGGTACGACCTACGACACCGACCGCCGCTTTGAAGCCGAGAAACTCGGCTTCGACGGCATCTGCGAGAATTCGCTCGACGGTGTTTCCGACCGCGACTTTGTTGCAGAACTGCTTTCTGCATTTTCCATTCTTATGATGCATCTTTCCCGCTTCTCGGAGGAGATCATCCTTTGGTCGAGTTGGGAGTTTAAATTTATCGAGCTTTCCAATGCGTATACGACAGGCTCCTCGATCATGCCGCAGAAAAAGAATCCCGACATGGCAGAACTTGTCCGCGGCAAGACGGGCAGAGTCTACGGAGACCTGCTTGCCCTGCTCACCACGCTGAAGGGTCTTCCGCTTGCTTACAACAAGGATATGCAGGAGGACAAGGAAGGCGTGTTTGACGCATGCGACACTGTGAAAATGTGCCTGCCGATCTTTACCGGTATGATCAGCACCATGACCGTGCTTGCCGATAACATGAAGGCGGCGGCGCAAAAGGGCTTTATCAACGCCACCGACCTTGCGGACTACCTTGTCAAGAAGGGCATGCCCTTCCGCAGTGCATACAAGATCTCGGGTGCGATCGTTGCCGATTGTATTGCGAACGGCCTTGTACTCGAGACCTATCCGATAGGAAAATACAAAGCGGCAAGCGAACTGTTCGAAGAAGATGTCTACGAAGAGATCCGTCTCGAAACCTGCGTTGCCAAGCGTATTTCCGAGGGCGGCACTTCGGTCGCCTCGGTTGAAAAACAAATTGCCATCGTACAGGCAAAACTGAAAGCGTAACCCATGACAAAAGTATTTATCGACGGCAGTGCCGGCACGACCGGTCTGCGTATTCACGAGCGGCTTGCAAGCCGCTCCGACATCGAACTGCTGATCCTTTCGGAGGAACTTCGCAAGGATACAGCGGCGCGTAAGGAAGCACTCCATACCGCCGACATTGCGTTTCTGTGTCTCCCCGATGACGCGGCGCGCGAGGCAGTCGCCCTCGCCGAAAATTCCGATATCGCCATCATTGACACCTCCACAGCGCACCGAACGCTGGAAGGGTGGGAATATGGCTTCCCGGAACTTTACGGACGGAAGAAGAGAATCGCCGAGTCGAAACGAATCGGCAATCCCGGTTGCCATGCCAGCGGCTTTATCGCGCTGGTCGAGCCGCTGATGCGTGCAGGCCTCCTGAAAAAGAATGCACAACTCAGTTGCTTTTCGCTCACCGGCTACTCGGGCGGCGGCAAGAAGATGATCGCCGAGTATGAGGCGGCAGACAGAGACAAACTGCTGGACGCACCGCGTATGTACGGTCTTACGCAGCAGCATAAGCACCTCAAAGAGATGGTGAAGATCTGCGGACTGGACAACGCTCCCGTCTTTTGCCCCATCGTCGCTCCGTTCTACAGCGGCATGGAGGTGACCGTTCCGTTGTTTGCAAAAACGGCGGCAGATGTGGAGGAGATCAAAGCAGTGTACCGTAAATGCTATGCAAACGGTCTCGTCCGCTTTGTGGAAAATGCAGACGAAAGCGGCTTTGTGAGCGCAAACGCGCTTGCGGGACGCGACGATATGCAGATCACCATCAGTGGCAACGCCGAGCGCATCCTGCTCGTTGCACGCTACGACAACCTCGGTAAAGGCGCGTCGGGGGCCGCCATCCAGAACATGAACCTGCTTCTCGGCGTAGACGAGGCAACAGGTCTTGTAACAGAATAAAGTATATGTGGGGCGTTTTTGTAAAACCGCCCCACGCCCCGTAAAACTTTTGAAAAAAGTAAATGGCTACAGCAGTTTACTTTTCAAAAATTTTTGAAAAGGGTGCGGGAAAGACTTTTTATAAAAAGTTTTTCCCGCGTTTCCTATAGAAAGGAACTATCATGCAAATTATCTCGGGCGGCGTTTGCGCCGCAAAGGGCTTTACCGCGGGCGGCGTGCATTGCGGCGTGCGCAAAAACCGCACCAAAAAGGACCTCGCCATGATCTACAGTGAAACCAAGGCGAGCGCGGCGGCCGTATATACCACCAATCTTGTCAAGGGAGCTCCGCTCACCGTCACAAAGGCGAACATTGCCGACGGCTATGCGCAGGCGGTCATCTGCAACAGCGGCAACGCAAACACCTGCAATGCAGACGGCATTGAGATCGCCGAAAAAATGTGTGCCATCGCCGCGGATACGCTTCACATCTCCGCAAAGGATATCGTTGTAGCATCCACCGGCGTGATCGGTCAGCCGCTTTCCATCGTTCCTTTTGAGAGCGGCATCCCCGCTGTCGCAGAGGTGCTGTCGAAGGACGGTAGCGAGGCGGCGGCTGAGGGCATTATGACAACGGATACCGTCAAAAAAGAGATCGCGGTCGAGTTCACCGTCGCAGGCAAGACCTGCCGTATCGGCGGCATTGCCAAGGGGAGCGGCATGATCCACCCCAATATGGCGACCATGCTTGTCTTTATCACGACTGATGCTTGCATCTCTCCTGCAATGTTGCAAAAGGCACTTTCCACCGACGTCGCCGACACCTTTAACATGGTCAGCGTGGACGGCGATACGTCCACCAACGATATGGTCACCGTATTGGCAAACGGCATGGCAGGCAATGACGAGATTACTGCCGAGGGCGAGGACTTTTCTGCATTTATGCAGGCACTCAACACCGTTACCGTATATCTGTGCAGATGCATTGCCGGTGACGGCGAGGGCGCGACCAAACTGCTCGAATGTAAGGTGGACGGTGCTGTCGATACCGCTACGGCAAAGACGGTTGCGAAGAGTGTCATCTGCTCCAGCCTCCTGAAAGCGGCAATGTTCGGCGCGGATGCCAACTGGGGACGTGTTCTTTGCGCCATCGGTTACAGTGGCGCAAATGTCGATGTAAACAAGGTTGACGTTTCGTTCAGAAGCGATAAGGGCGAGATCCCGGTTTGCAAAGATGGTGCCGGCGTAGACTTCTCCGAGGAAAAGGCGAAAGAGATCCTGTTGGAAAAGGAGATCGAGATCCTCATTTCGCTGAACAGCGGTAACGCGAGTGCCACCGCGTGGGGTTGCGACCTGACATACGATTACGTAAAGATCAACGGAGATTACAGAACCTAATGAATACCATGTTTTCCAACGCAGAGCGCGCCGAGGTACTTACCCAAGCGCTTCCGTACATCAAACGCTATAATAACAAGATCGTTGTCGTCAAATACGGCGGCAACGCCATGATCGACGAGAATCTCAAAACGCAGGTCATGGAGGACATCGTCCTTCTCTGGCTGATCGGTGTCAAGATCGTACTGGTACATGGCGGCGGTCCCGAGATCAATGACTTGATGACGAGACTCGGCAAAAAAGCAGAGTTTGTGAACGGTCTGCGTGTCACCGACAAGGAGACAGTGGACATCGTACAGATGGTGCTGGCGGGCAAGGTCAACAAGACGCTTGTTAATCTGCTCGAAATGAAGGGCGGAAAGGCGATGGGCATTTCCGGCATGGACGGCATGCTGATCGAGGCGTCTATGAAGGATGAGCGCCTCGGCTACGTCGGCGAGATCAAAAAGATCCATATCCAGCCGGTTACCGACCTGCTCGAAAAGGGATATATCCCTGTCATTTCTACGGTCGGCTGTGACAAGCAGGGCAATACCTACAACATCAACGGCGATACAGCCGCGGCATATATCGCAGGAGCACTCGGTGCCGAGCGACTCATTATGATGACCGATATCGCGGGACTTCTGCGGGATAAGGATGATCCGACGACGCTGATCCCCGAAGTCACGATCGCCGAGGCGAACACTCTCCGTGCAGAAGGAGTGATCTCGGGCGGCATGATCCCGAAGGTGGAGTGCTGCATTGAAGCGATCAACGAGGGCGTGAAAAACGTCATCATCATGGACGGCAGAGTGCCGCATTCGATCCTGATGGAGCTCCTCACCGATGAGGGTGCGGGCACAATGGTTACGGGTAAATAAAATGAGCATACAAGCAACCGATAAACAATACGTTATGAACACCTACGCACGCTTTCCTGTGGAGATCGTGCGCGGCAAGGGCTCTGTCGCCGTAGACGTAAACGGCAAGGAGTATATCGACATGGGTACGGGTATCGGCGTTACCGCGTTCGGCTATGCCGATGACGAATGGGTAACGGCGGTCACTGCACAACTTTCCAAGGTACAGCATACCTCCAATCTCTACTATACCGAGCCTTGTGCCAAGCTTGCAAAGCTGCTTTGTGAAAAGACCGGCATGAAAAAGGTCTTCTTTGCAAATTCGGGTGCGGAAGCAAACGAGTGCGCTATCAAGGCGGCGCGTAAGTATGCGGCGGAAAAGCACGGTGCGGATTGCTATACGGTCGTCACACTTCGAAACAGTTTCCACGGCAGAACCCTCACCACACTTGCCGCAACGGGTCAGGATCATTATCACGAGCTGTTCCAACCGCTGACACCCGGCTTTGCACACGTCGATGCGGGCAATCTCTATGAGCTGTACGCACTGGCTTCGCATACGAAGATCGCCGCCATTATGGTGGAATGCGTGCAGGGCGAGGGCGGCGTACTGCCTGTTGACAATGCGTATCTACAGACGGTTGCGGCATTTGCAAAACAGCGCGACATCGTGCTGATCATTGACGAGGTGCAGACGGGCAACGGCCGCACGGGTGAACTCTATGCGTATATGCATTACGGCATTGCCCCCGACCTTGTCACCACGGCAAAGGGGCTTGGCGGCGGTCTGCCGATCGGTGCCTGCCTGTTCTCCGAAAAGATGGAAAACGTGCTCGGCTTCGGCGACCACGGCTCGACCTACGGCGGTAACCCTGTGGCAAGCGCGGGTGCGGTCTCGGTCATCGAGCGCATCGACGAAAAACTACTCTGTGAGGTCAGGGAAAAGAGCGAGTATATTTTTAAAGCGCTTGCAAATGCCAAGGGCGTGAAAAGTGTCAGCGGTCTCGGCCTTATGATCGGCATTCTGCCCGAGGAAAAGAGCGCCGCCGACGTTGTAAAACGCTGTATGGAGGAGGGTGTTCTTTGCCTTACTGCAAAGAACAAGGTGCGCCTCCTGCCCGCGCTCAACATTCCGAAGGACGTGCTGGAGCGCGCCGTTCAAATTATCAAGAAAGTTATCGAGGAATAAGTTATGTTTCTGAAAGGCAAGAGTTTTCTCACCCTGCTGGACTTTACGCCGAATGAGATCGGCGCGCTGATCGACCTTGCGGCGGATCTCAAGGCGCAGAAGAAGAAAGGCGTCTCCCACCGTATTCACGAGGGGAAGAGTATTGCGCTGGTATTTGAAAAGACCAGCACACGCACGCGCTGCGCGTTTGAGGTTGCGGCGGCTGACCTCGGTATGCACCCCGTCTATCTCGATCCCGCAGGATCGCAGATCGGCAAAAAGGAGAGCATTGCCGACACCGCGCGCGTACTTGGCAGAATGTTTGACGGCATCGAGTACCGCGGCTTCGGTCAGGAGATCGTAGAGGAGCTTGCAAAGTATGCGGGCGTTCCGGTCTGGAACGGACTTACCAACGAGTATCACCCCACGCAGATCCTTGCTGATTTCCTCACCATCCGTGAGCATTTCGGCAAGCTGGAGGGCATCAAGTTCGTTTACTGTGGCGATGCGCGTTACAATATGGGCAACTCGCTGATGATCGGCTGTGCAAAGATGGGCATGCATTTTGTTGCCTGCGCGCCGAAAAAGTATTTCCCGAATCCCGAGCTTGTTGCCGCTTGCGAGGCGATCGCCGCCGAAACGGGCGCAACACTCGAATTTATCGAGGATCCGATGGAGGCGACCAAGGGCGCGGACGTGATCTATACCGACGTTTGGGTTTCCATGGGTGAGCCTGCCGAGGTATGGGAGGAGCGCATCAAGGAGCTTTCCCCCTATCGCGTAACCAAGGAACTGATGGACAACGCAGGCGCACAGTGCCGCTTTATGCACTGTCTCCCCGCTTTTCACGACGTCAAGACTACCGTGGGCAAGGAGATCTACGATAAGTTCGGGCTTGCGTGCATGGAAGTCACCGATGAGGTATTCGAGAGTGACGCTTCCATTGTCTTCGATGAAGCTGAAAATCGCATGCATACCATCAAAGCCGTCATGTACGCAACTTTGTAAGAAAAAGCCGCCGAAAGGCGGCTTTTTTTCTCTTGCGAATTCCTGTAGGATATGGTACAATAGGAAAAAATAACCGAGGAGGTAACAATGAAACTGACACGCATCTTTGCCGCACTGCTACTGTGTACGATGTGCTTTGCGGCTTGTGGCGATAAAGAACCGCAAAAGGAGGAGATCGTTGTGACTGAAATGGAAAACGGGCGCAATCTGCCCGGCTATTATTATCAGAACAAGCTGACCGACAGCGCCGCCGACCCCTTTATTCTGGAGCACGAGGGCACCTATTACCTCTACAGCACGGGTAGCAAGGGCTATTCTGTCCGCACCTCCAAGGATCTGCTGTACTGGCAGTCGCAGAGTGAGCCGATCTACCGTCTTTCGTCTACCACGTGGGCAAAGGAGAAGTCCTGGGCGCCCGAAATGTATAAGTATAATGATAAGTTCTATCTTGTCTACTCCGCAAAAGGACATAACGGCCTGCACTCGGTCGATATCGCCGTTTGCGACACGCCGAACGGCACCTTTAAGCCGCTGAACCGCGAAAAGCCCTTTTACGGACCGAACTTCAGCGTGATTGATGCCAGCCTTTTCTTTGACGATGACGGCCGCATCTACCTCTATTATTCTAAAGATAATTCCACGAACTACGTCGACGGCAAGCGCACCAGCCAGACCTGGGGCGTTGAGGTCAAGCCCGACTTTTCGGGTACCATCGGCGAGCACGTGCTGATCTCTACGCCTGTGCAGGGCTGGGAGCTCAAGAGCGGCTCGGTCGTATGGAACGAGGGCCCCGTTGTCTTTAAGCAGAACGGCACCTACTATCTGCTCTACAGCGCAAACTACTACGTTTCCGAGCATTATTCCATCGGCTATGCGTATTCGGACAGCCCGCTGAAAATGTTTGAAAAGGCGAGCAACGCAAAGCTGGTTTCGGGCAACGGCACCACCGTTACAGGTCCCGGTCACTGCAACATTCTGCGCTCGCCCGACGGTACCGAGATGTACGTCGTGTACCACGTACACACCGTGCCTCCGAACACCGACCACGGTCGTAGCCTTGCCATTGACCGTATTGTTGTGATGGAGGACGGCTCGCTCAAGATCGACGGACCGAGCGAGACCCGCCGTCTGCTCCCCTCGGGCATCAACGGCTATTTCCACGTCAAGGACTACACCTATACGGGTGCGGGCGAAAAGGCGGAGATTCCGTCGCTTTCGAACATCAAGAATATCTTTGACGGCGTTGCCAAGGGCGGCCTTGAGGGCATCTACTCGATGGACGAGGGCGGCACCGTGGACATCACGCTTGATGCGCCCACCGCGCTCACGGCGATCTGGATCCATCCCTCCACGCTGGAGGATTACAAGCCCGGCTCCGTGGACGTGCTCGTCAACGGACAGTATCTGTACAAGGAACTGACCTTTACGGGCCGCCCCGACAATCCGCTCGTCGTTGTGCTTTCGGAGCTTCCCGAGGGTACGGCGGTCGAGACGGTCAAGGTCACCGTGCATCTCGGCGAGGGTAAGACCTATGCCGCACTTTCCGAGATCTCCATGGTCACCGCAAAACAGAAATAAAAACACCACCGAAAGGCACCGCACCGTAGCACCGCGGTGCCTTTTCTTGCGCTTTTTGATTATATTTAATATTTTCGATGCACAAAAATACACAATCGCGAAAATGTGCATGTTTTATAAAAAAAAGCCCTTGCAAATTTGTTTTTTGTGCATTATACTGTATCCGTGGAAATATTTTATATTTCGGAGGTACATATGAAAAGAAGAGTATTTCAAGCCATGGCATTTGCAATGTTGTGCGCGTTGCTTATGGTCTGTGCATTTGCGGCGGATACCGTGTATGTGGACGGTGTCGGCACGGCGGAAAACTGCTATGCAACGCTGAAAGCGGCAACGGATGCCGTAGACGAGGGCGGTACGGTCATTCTGACCGCAGACTATACCACACCTTCCTCAGCGGCATTGACGCTGACGGCAAACAAAACGGTCACCATCACGTCCGAGGGTAACAAAAAGCTTACGCTTTCGCGTGCAATGATCCTCGGCGGTGATACCACCTTTGAGAATCTCACCATCGTCAATGCTGCGGCGACAGGCGTAGACTATATCTACTCCGCCGGCCATACGCTCACCGTCGGCGAAGGAGTCTCCACGGTCAAGAGCGCGAGCAACCGCTACCTCATCCTGCTTGCGGGTCCCACTACGGACACATGCACGGGCGGTCACGTCATCGTGAAGAGCGGTACGTGGCGCTCCATCTACGGCGGCGGTTACAGCCCCACGATGAGCGGTACGGTCTACATCGAGATGTACGGCGGTACACTCACCAATTCTATCTTTTTCGGCAATCTGAATAAGGGCACGTCCACCGCAGACGTATACGTAACCGTTGCGGGCGGCACGGTTCCCTCCTTTGTGGCAGGTGTCGGACATACCGGTACGAAGTCGATCACCCTTACGGGCGGTACGGTTACCACGCTCGGCTTTGATGCCACCGTAGACCTCACCCTTGGCGGTGCAGTTACCGTCGGCACCGAGAGCGAGGGTGTTACGGTCACCACCAAAACGGCGGAGGGCTATACCGTTCTCCACGAGGGCACCAAGTACACCGTTCCGTTCGTATACGTGGACGGCACGGGTGCAACGCCCGGCGCATTCACCGATTTCAAGGCGGCGGTTACCGCGCTCCCCGATGCGGGCGGCACCGTTACCTTTACGGCGGACACGCAGGTTGGTACTGCGACCGCCGGCGTAACGCTTCCCACCAAGAGCGGCAAGGTCACCGTTACGAGTGAAAACGATGCGAAGTTTATCTTTGCACGTTCTCTGACGTTGAATTGCGATCTGGAATTTACCGATATCGAGATCCAATCGACCGCTACGGCAAGCGGAAACCTGATCTGTCGCGGTCACCATCTGACGATCGCTTCGGATGTAACCACAACCGTTGCAAATAAGGGTATGTATCTTGCGCTGGTCGGC
Source organism: Eubacteriales bacterium (assembly GCA_045540755.1). GTDB lineage: Bacteria > Bacillota > Clostridia > Oscillospirales > CAG-272 > UMGS902. Next base: position 15,214 of record JAZQHV010000061.1, on the reverse strand, counting down.
GGCGCGGATGTGGATGCCTCCTACGATACGCATCTTACCGTTCGCGCGGGTACCTTCCGTGCGATCTACGGTGCAAACTATTCCAAGACCTTTACAGGTCATTCTGTTGTCGAGATCTCCAACGCGGTTTCTACAGGTACGCTCTCGGCGGAGAACTATACGGGCACCTTCAGTGGTACCCGCGAGCTCATCCTCGACCTGACGGACAACAAGACCGTCAAAGCGGCTACCTATAAGCATGAGCCCACCGAGATTCTCGTGGACGAGGGCTGGGCGGCGGCAAAGGTCGGCGACGTCTACATGCAGTACCCCGCTTACGAAGGACCCGCTCCCACGACCGTATACGTAGATGCTTCGGGCAAGACCGAGGGTGCATATACCTCCTTTACGTATGCACTGATCGCGCTCGCCAAAGAGGGCGGAACGATCGTCGTTTCGGGCGATACGCAGTTCGGTACCACGGGTTCCGGCGGTGGTGTCGTCCTTTCGGATTACAAGGATTTCACCGGCGGCATCACCTTCCGCAGCGAGAACGGTGCAAAACTGATCTTTGCGCGTTCCTTCCGCCTCAACTGTGACGTCACCTTTGAGGATCTGAACATTCATTCGATCATTCCTGCGGGAAATATCGCGGTCAACAACATCATTTGTTGCGGCAACACATTCACCGTCGGTGAGGGCGTTGTCATGACCAAGGAGAGCAAAGCGATCTGGCCTTCCATTATCGGCGGTCAGGATGCCAATACCAGCTACGATTCGCACGTGATCGTCAAGGGAGGCAACTGGCAGGATGTCTATGCCGCCGGCTACAGCGGCACCTTCTCGGGCAACTCCGCTCTGGAGATCTCGAATGCGACCGTTGTCGGCAAGCTTTCCGCGGAGAGCCGCACGGGTACCTTCAGCGGATCTTCCGCAATGACTCTTGACCTTACGGGCGGCAAGACCGTTACGGCAGGCACGTACGTGACCGAGCCTACCACCATTCTCGTGGATGAGGGCTATAAGGCTGTACTGGACGGCAACACCTACAAGCAGGAAGTGATCCACGTGCATGACCACAAGGCAGTGGTCACCGCGCCCACCTGTACCGAAAAGGGCCATACCACCTATACCTGTGCATGCGGTGACACCTACGTAGCGGACGAAGTTCCCGCAACCGGACACGTAAACACCACCGAGACCGTAGTGGATGCAACCTGCAGCACGGCAGGCTCCAAGACTGTAACCTGCGCATGCGGCGAGGTCATCTCCACCGAGGAGATCCCCGCAACCGGCAACCATAGCTATGACGACGGCGTGATCGATCCACCCGCAAAGCCCGGTGCGGCAGGCATTAAGACCTACACATGCTCGGTCTGCGGACACACTTACACTGAGGAAGTTCCCGCGCTTGGCGTAGCGGCACAGATCGGCGACGTGAAGTACGAGACCCTTACAGATGCTTTTGCAGCAGCTGAGGAGGGCGACACCATCGTCGCGCTGACCAAGATCACCATTGAGGGCGATACCACCTGGGATCTCACGGGCAAGACGCTTGTGCTTGCAGAGATCGCAGACAACTACTCCGTAGTGGTCAAGGGCAACCTGACCATCAACGGCGGTGCCTTTGTCGCAAATACCCTTTACGGCATCGGTGTACAGGCGAACGGCACGCTGACCGTTAATGGCGGCGAGTTCTCCACCGATAAGGATTATTACCTCATCGGCACCTGGGGCAAGACTACCATCAACGGCGGTACGTTCACGGCAGTATACAATAACGTAAACTGCTTTGCAGGCACGCTCGCGATCACGGGCGGTAACTTTACCGTTACCGGCACGGATGAAGAGTATCCTTCCTCCGACGTATTTGCAGAGGATGGCGGCGTTGCTTCCGTCAGCGGCGGTATCTTCTCGACCGATCCCACCGACTATCTTGCAGAAGGCTATCAGGCAGTTGCAAAGGACGGTGTATGGGGCATCGAGCTTGCTCCCGTCAACGTCCCCGGCGACGTCAACGGCGATACCGAGATCACTGTGGCAGACGTTCTGTTGCTGGTCAAGGCTGTTCTGGACGATACGGCTCTTGCAAATGCGGATATGAACGGTGACGGCGAACTTACGCTTCTGGACGTTATCAAATTGATGAAAGCAAGCGTGTGATCGTTTGCATTCCATAAAACAAAGGACCGTCTCTCCTCGGAGGGACGGGCCTTTGTTTATCCCTACAGCGAAAGCATCAGCTTTTCTTCCAATTGATGATCATTTCCTCCAGTTTTGCGGGATCGATCCAGCGGGTGAGGAGAGCGGCGAGGAGGGAAGTATTCTCGCATTTTACCTTTTCCTTGAATTTGCGCACGCGGTATTTGATGGTATCCCGCGTCAGGTACAGGCGGCTGGCGATCTCGGTGAGGGTAGCGCCTTCGATCAGCCCGTGCATAATGGCAAGGTCGGTCTCGTCAGAACTCTGCAAAAGCTTTTCCAGCGCCATACAGGGCGCGGAGGGACGGAGCAAGGTGTGCAGCTCTTCCTCTGTGTAGGGGTGTTCCGTGAAAAAGCAGATTCCCTCCGGATTTTGTACGGCAGTAGTTTCACGGATGGCAAGACGGCTTCGCATCAGGATGTGCATGTGCGCCATGCGCGGGTTTTTGCAGAGAGCGTTATGGATGGTCAGCACCTCCTTGCCGCCGTCGATATAATTGAAGGAGATCGAGGAAAGGGAGGGGGAGCAGAGTCCGGACAGTACGGTGTCGGCAAAGGATAGGACGGCTATCTTTTTTTGCCAATCGGGTTCGATCTCGTTCAGTGCAGTAAACAGCGCAAAGGCGTGAAAATCGTTGATGCAGATAAAGGCATCGATCGTTTGCTTGCAGGCAAACAACGCTTGCAGGCAGGGGGCGGCTTTCGGACCGTAAAAAATGAGCGGGTCCTTATCCTGGGATAGACGGATAAAGGTGTCTGCACGGAGCTTGTCATGGTAGCCGCCCATATTGACGCCGAAGAGGGCGATCCGTTTACAGCCGCGCTGACGCAGATGCTTGATCGCGACCGCCATATCACCGTAAAAATCGCTCATTACCGAGCTACAGTTGCTTTCGGCAAGCAGAAGATCGTGGTGCGAAAAAATGATGCGATGCACGTCGAACTGACCGTAACGGTCGAAGAGGTACTGCCGTTCCGGTTCAAAGGAGGGGAACAAAACGAGCGAGGACGGCTCGTCTTTGTAGTATTTCAAATACGAGGCAAGCTCCTCCGGTGAGGCGACCGTGTGGTATTTTATGCGGCGTCTGGCAAATTCGCTGACCATGCTCTGGTGCTTTTCCTGCGTCCAGGACGTGGTGCGCTTGTAGGGGTCATAGCATAAAAATATCGGCATGGTATCGCCTCCTTTCCTTTGATGATAACATATTCCGTGAAAGAATGCAATGGGTGAAAACGATGTATGCTTTTGACAAAAACTTTTCCCCTTGCGCATTGAAGATTGTCACATTATACTATATTTGTGAAAATGTTTTATATTTCGGAGGTAAATATGAAAAGAAGAGTATTCCGGATCATGGCGCTGGCAATGCTGTGCGCGTTGCTCACGGTCTGCGCATTTGCGGCAGATACCGTCTACCTGAACGGTAAGTCGACCGCTACGGGCGTGTATACCGATCTGAAGTCTGCGGTTTCGGCATTGCCGAACGGCGGTACCGTCATTGTATCTGGCGATACCACCGTAGGTACTGCCAATACGGGTGTGACACTTTCCGCGGTCGGCGGCAAGGTCACGATCACAAGCGAAAACGGCGCGGTGCTTACGATCGCACGCTCGCTCACGCTTGCGAGTGAATTGGAATTTGACAATATCCGCATTCATTCTACCGCAACGGCAAGCGGCAACGTGCTTTGCCGCGGACATAAGCTGACGATGGGGTCAGGGGTCACGGTTACCAAGGAAAGCGGAGCGCTTGATCTCGCGTTGTTTGGCGGTACTTCCGGCGGTACGGTTACCTACAATTCGCATCTTGTACTTCGCGGCGGCACGTGGCGTGCTGTGTATGGAGGCAGCTACGCCGGCACCTTTAACGGCACCTCTACCGTAGAGGTGTCAAACGTTACGGTTCTCGGCACGCTTTCGGCAGGCAACTGGAGCGGTACGTACAACGGTACACCGTCTTTGACGGCAGATCTTCGCGGCGGCAAGACGGTTACGGCAGGCACGTATAAGGAAACCCCTGTGTTTCTGGTGGACGAGGGCTACGAAGCTGTATTGAACAACGGCGTTTACTCGCAGCAACGAGTTTCTTTGGAGCCTGCTCCTACTACCGTATATGTAGACGGTACGGGTAAGACCGAGGGGGCATATACCACATTTGAGGATGCCTTCAAGGCGCTTTCGAGCGAGGGCGGAACGGTCATCGTGTCGGGCGATACACAGCTCGGCACTACCACAAAGGGTGTGATACTTGCAGATTATAACAACTTTACGGGCGGAGTAACCTTCAGAGGTGCGAACGGCGCAAGGCTTATTTTTGCACGCTCCCTCCGTGCGAACTGTGATATCACCTTTGATAATATTCACATCCATTCTATCATTCCCTCGAGTCTTTCTGCCGTAAATAACATTATTGCATGCGGACATACGGTCACCGTTTGCGATACTGTAACCACTACCAAGGGCGAGGGGACACTTTATCCCTGCATCATCGGCGGTACAAGTGATAAGGCGGCAAGCTACGATACGCACATTGTCGTAAAAGCAGGTACGTGGCAGAACATCTACGGCGGTAACTATAATAACGTTTACAGCGGAAAGGCTACCGTTGAGGTAACCAATGCAACCGTTGTCGGTATTCTTACCGGCGAGAGCCGTTCCGGCACATTCTCCGGCACGTCTGAGATGATTTTTGACCTTCGCGGCGGCAAGACGGTTACGGCAGGCACCTTTGTCGGTACGCCCACCTGCCTTGTGGACGAGGGATATGAGGCGGTGCTTGTCGGCAATACCTATCTCCAGCGTCTCCCTGTGGATATGACGCCAAAGACCGTGTATCTGGATGGCACGGGTGAGACCGAGGGCGCGTATACCACGTTTACGGAAGCCCTTGCGGCAATGCCCGGTGGCGGAACCGTCGTCGTTTGCGGCACGGTCAGAGTGGACAGTGCCCTCACGCTTGCCACGGGCGGTGAGGTGCTCATCACCTCAAAGTACGGAGACGAGGATTACACCGATACGGCGGCGATCGTGATCGCAAACGATATTACGCTCGGTACGACTGTTACCTTCAAGGATATTACGCTCGACCGCGGGGCAAGCGGCAACGACTATATCCTCGCAATGGGTAACAAGCTCGTGATCGATGAGGGCGTTTATTGCCGCAACAACCTTGCTACCAACTATATCACTCTTGTTGGCGGCGCCATGAGCGGCAATTTTGTTGGCAACGCCGACATCACTGTCAAGAGCGGCTATTTCCGCAACCTGTACGGCGGCAATTACAACGGCACCTTCACGGGTGATTCGCATATAACGTGGGTCGGCGGCTACGTGGACAACATGGTCACGGGCGGCTCGTTCCAAGGTAACTTCAAGGGTAACGCTACTCTCGACATTGGTGGCGACGCGGTATTCGTATACCGTGCAGAGGCGTCGGGCATCAACGGCTCCTGCTGTGGCTCGGGCGCGGGTTCCTATACCTTTGAGGGGGATATTGCTATCCATCTCTACGGCAGTGCGCGCATCAACCAAGGCGTGTACGGCACCACTCGCTGGTCGAACGTGACCACCACAGGTGACGTTACGATCACGATCAAGGACGATGCTTTCGTGTATCAGAATCTCTATGCGGGCGGCTATGGCGGCACGCTGAACGGAAACACCAAAGTCGTTATGGACGGCGGCTGGGTCGGTGTCAACCTTGCGGCAGGCAACCGCTCGGGCACCGTCAACGGTGACACTTACCTGGAGATCAACGGCGGCAAAGTCAACTATTATGCGACCAACATCCACTCCTCCGTTTCCGAGCCCGCAGGCTCGTTCAACGTCGCGGGCGGCGGTCTTACGGGTGCAGTCAACGGCAACACCACCGTCGTGGTAAACGGCGGCGACATCTACGGCAACGTATATGGTGGTGCGATCGAAACGGGTACGGTCAGCGGCAACAGCACCGTGACGCTCACGGGAGGCAGTATCTGGTGCGGTGCGTATGCCGACGGTGCGACCGCAGGCACGGTCAGCGGCACAAAAATGCTGAATATCGACCTCTCCGCGGGTGGCAGTCTTGCACTCGGCATGGCGGCTGACGTGGACACCCTCACGGGCGGCGGCGCACTCACGCTTTTCCCCGAGGCGGTGATCACTGCGGACAGCTTCCGCGGCAACGTGGCGCTTTCCATCAACGGCAGACCGCAGGCGAGAAATTACGTCACCGCGGCGACGACCGAGAACGCCTCGGTCACTTACACTGCCCGGGGAAGCGAGCAGTTCGTTTCCGCAGACGGCGTTTACGGTATCTCCTCCGAGGGCTATTATGCCACCACCCGCGTGACTTTCAAGCATTATCCCGGCGTGCAGATCTATCCGCGCGCAGGTCTCGTTACCACGGGCGACCGTATCCCGGCGACCTTGGCGGAGAGCGAGCAGTCGGTCTTTGATTTTGCTCCCGGACTCTACAATTTTGCGGTTTACCATACGCAGGACGACTATAAGCGCAAGTACATTTATATCACGGGCGAGGAGGAGACCCTTACGCTCGACCTTACAAGCTACACGCCAATGGTTGGCGGCGGCTTTGAGTCCTCGCACTTCTATGAAAACAGCGACGAGATCCATAAGACCTTCTACAATACCGACGAGCTTGTCGGTTTTGCCCGTCCCGATTCGCCCTTCTTCAATAACGATCGCGACGGTCAGCGTCTTTTCACTTCCAATGTCGAGCTCGTCGAGTTTGTAAACGCCAAGGTCGGTGCATGTGACTATGCATATGCCTTCGATCTTTTCACCTCGCCCGCAGGCAACACGATCCCGCTCGTGCTCTTTACCAAGGATGAGATCCCCGCAGGCGCAAGCCTTGCCGAGGCCGCAGAGATCGTTTCTGCGCCCGAGGGCAGAGATATTATGATGGTTACTGCGATCGTGCACGGAAACGAGCCCTCCGCGGGTGAGGGTGCCCTTGCGATGATCAGCGAGCTTTGCGGTACGTACGGCGACACGCTCCTCACGGGTAACGTCGGTGCGGTCATCATTGTCCCGCGCCTCAACCCCGACGGATGCGAGAACTTTACGCGTGAAACGCCGAACGGTGTCACTGTGGACTCGGGCAAGAAGATCAACAACCTCAACCGCGACTACGCAATGCTCACCAGTGCAGAGATCAGCGGCGTGGTACATGCCTTTGACCTCTTTGCACCCACGGTGCTCATCGACTGCCACGAGGCAGGGCTCACGCCCGTCTTCGGCGACAGCGGCACGTTCACTGACGTTTACGATGTCGGCATCATGAGTGCGGGTACTTTGAACACGCCTTTCGTGGATGCGACTGCGGCCATCAAGGGCAACTATGCGGACCGCGGAATGCGTACGGCAGAGCTGCTCACCGAGGCGCTTCACGGCATCGAGGAAACGGGGCTTCGCGGCTACTATTACCAGACGCCCATGACCTTCCCCGCAAACAACTCTCCTTACGGTCTCACCAACGGTGCATACACTTTCCTTATTGAGGTTCCCGGTATTTCGGGCGGCGACGGCATCTTTGCAAGACGTGTCTTTGCACACGTGACCGCTATCAAGGAGATCTTTGCGCTTGCCGCAGAATCGAACGGTCAACTTGCGGCGGAGGTTGGCGCGGCAAGAGATGCGGTAGCACTCTCTGCACAGGTCTTCGACGTGGACACCCCCATCGTACTTCACCATAACTACACGCGCCACGACAGCTCGACTCTGCTCTGGAACAATCCGCTTGTCGCCGCGGATGCAACGGTGAGAAGAGCGGAGAATGTCACCAAGTACTATCTGCAGGACATGGCGATCAAGTACCGCGCACGCCCGACCGCATATGCGGTCAGTGCATCGGCTGACGGCATCGAAAAGGTGCTTCCGGTTCTGGATACGCACGGTATTGCATATACTCTTCTCGACGCGGGTACGACCCTTACGCTGAAGCAGTATGCAGGCAACGCCACCACTGCAACGCTTGGTGCGGCAACGGCGGTCACCTTTACCGAGGGGGTATACCTGATTCCCGTGGACGGCTACAAGGCATATCTCATTGCGTCCCTCTTTGAGCCCGAGTGTCCCGACAGCGGCGAGGAGATCTCCACCTTTGTACAGGCGGGCTATCTCGCGGCAAGCGACATCTACCGCTCGGAAGAAAACTATATTGCGGCAAAACTCGGCATTGCCGGTACCTACTACGCTTTTGCAAAGCCTGTGGCAAGCGTAATTGCCGACGGTGCGGCGGCGACTGTGATCACCGACGGCGGCGTACAGCTCATCAAAACGCCGAAGTCGAGTGCCGTCGTTACCTATGCCGACGGTACTGAGGAGACGATCCGGTTTTCGAATCACCCCGGCGACCTCAACGGAGACGGTACGGTCTCGGTCGCAGACGTGTTGATGCTCCTTCGCGCAGTGCTGAACGATCGGACGGTTGCAGGCGGTGACCTCAACGAAGACGGCGCTTTGTCCTTGCTCGACGTTGTACGCGTTATGCGCCTTTGCTGTGCACAGTAAAAATAGAAAAGGGGCTGTAATACAGCCCCTTTGTTCAGGAGAATATCATGAATAAGGAAAAGATTTTTGCGCTCGTCGAAACGCACCGTGCGGAAATGCAAGGCATACTCGATTTTATGGAGGCGCATCCTGCTACAGGCTATCGCGAATGGGAGGCGTGCGGCTATCTTGAAAAGGCATATCGCGCCCTCGGCTACGAGCTTACGAAGGCAGGGAATATCCCCGGCTTTTACACCGATGTTGACACGGGACGTCCGGGTCCGCGTGTGCTCGTGCTCAGCGAGTTGGACGGTCTGCCCGTCCCCGGGCATCCGCATGCCGATCCCGTGACCCATGCGGCGCACGCCTGCGGTCACCATGCACAGTGTGCGGCACTGTACGGTGTTGCGGCGGCGCTTCGCGAGCCCGAGGTGCTTGCGGGGCTTTCGGGAAGTATCCGTCTGTGCGTGGTTCCCGCCGAGGAGATCAACGAGCACGATTTTCGTACGTCGCTACGCGCGGCGGGCACCATCCGCTATTTTGGCGGCAAGCAGGAGTTTCTTGCCCGAGGCTATTTTGACGACTGCGACATGGCGTTTATGATCCACACCGGTGGCGGACAGCATCATTTCAGCATCAAGCCCGGTTGCAACGGTTGTATCGTCAAAACTGCCGAGTTCGTCGGCAAGGCAACGCATGCCGCCGCCCCCCGCCTTGGCATCAACGCCTTGCAGGCGGCAACGCTCAGCATGAGCGCTATCAATGCCATCCGAGACACCTTCAACAACTATGATTTCGTCCGTGTACACCCTATCCTTACAGAGGGCGGTGCCGTGGTCAACGCCGTTCCCGGCAAGGCGGTGATGGAAAATCAGGTGCGCGCCAACAACGTGGATGCCTGCAAGAGCATCAACCACCGTATCAACCGTGCGGTCGCGGCATCTGCGGCATCTATCGGTGCCAAGGTGCATCTGCACGATATTCCCGGATATCTGCCCGGTGCGTATGACAAGACACTTACCGACGTGATGCTCGCCGCCATGGGCGAGGTCGTCGGAGCAGAGAACGTTAAGTACATTCAGGATCCATGGGACACGGGGTGCAGTGATATGGGAGACCTTTCGCAGGTGATGCCTGCCGTACATGCTTTCGGCAGCGGCGGCGCGGGTGCGGGACACGGACCGACCTACCGCATAGCCGACTTTGACAGCGCTTGCATGGACAGTGCAAAGGCACAGGTGCTGATCCTTCGCGCACTGCTTGAAAACGATGCGGCGCGCGCAAGAGAGGTCGTGCAAAATGCAAAGCCGCATTTTGCAAGCGTTAAGGAGTACACCGACTTCCTTGATTCGCTCTTTCTCGACGTGGATGCGGTCGAATACCGCGAGGACGGCAACGTTCTTTTACATATTGTGCAGGAAAATTCCGTAGAATCTTGACAAATAATGCATAATATTGTAAAATAAAATGCAGAGGTACACAGTATCTACTATTTATTCAAGGAGGCTTTTTCTATGTTTATTCAGGCATATAAAAAAGCATTGGCAGTCATTGCAAAGAAGCCGATCATGCTTTGGGGTCTTTCTCTCCTCAGCGGCATCATGACCACGCTTGCATCGATGTTTACCGCTCCGATCTTCATTCTCGGTACGGCATTCTCGATCCTGATCACCTGCGGCATGGCAAAGGTGTATATCGACGGTCTCGTTGGTAAGCAGGTCAACTCCGATCAGCTTTTTGCAGCGTTCAACAAGAACTGTGTCCGCATTGTTGGCGGCATGGCTTGGCAGACCCTTTGGATCATCATCTGGGGCTTGGTTCCGATCGTTGGTCCCATCATGGCGATCATTAAGACCTATTCCTATCGCTTTGTTCCTTACATCCTCATGACCATGCCCGACGTAACCGCTACGCAGGCGCTCCGTCTCTCCATGGAAATGACCAATGGCAAGAAGGGTCAGATGTTCCTTGCAGACCTCTGCTTCGGCGTTGGTATCGGCGTTCTCTTTGGCGTTCTCGCTCTGTTCTGCGCAATTCCGGTTATCGGCATTCTCTTTATGCTGGTTACCTTTGTTGCTGCACTGGCAGTTGTTCTGTTCTCGTCCATTTTCCAGGGCCTGTATCAGACCTACTTCTACATTGCGGCAATCACCCCCGCAGCACAGCCTGCACAGCCCGTTGAGACTCCTGTAGCGTAAACGACATAAAAAAGCCCCCATCGGGGGCTTTTTCTTTTGCTTTTTTGTTTGCGCTGTGTTATACTGGAGCGGAGAGGAGGGAAGTATATGCCTGCGTTTAAGAAGATCTACGTAGAGATCTCCAATCTGTGTAACCTGCATTGCGCATTCTGCCCGGGCACAAAACGTGCGCCGCACGCTATGACCGAGACGGAGCTTTCGGCGATTTTGCAAAAACTGGTCGGCTATACCGAGTTTTTGTACTTTCACCTCATGGGAGAGCCGCTTTGCCACCCGCAGCTTGAACGGTTCTTGGATATCGCGCATGCGTATGGCTTCCGTGTGATCCTCACCACCAACGGCACCCTGCTTTCGCGTACGGGGACAATGCTCCTGCGCCATCCTGCCGTACACAAGGTCAACGTTTCCTTGCATGCGTTTGAGGCAAACGACCTGGATATGCCGTTTGGCGAATACCTTGACCGCGCCTTTGCTTTCGGCAGGGAAGCTGTCGGCAAAAAGCTTGTTATCTACCGTCTTTGGAATCACGGAGGCGCAGATGCACGCAACGCTGAGATCCACCGCGTGATGGAAACGCATTTTCCAAAGCCGTGGGCAGACGATTGGCGCGGCGCGCGCCTTGCGGACAAGATCTACCTGGATTACGGCGATAAATTCGATTGGCCGGATATGGACGCGCCCGACGGCGGAGCCAACGTGCGCTGTTACGGGCTTTTGGATCAGATCGGTGTGCTTTGTGATGGCACGGTCGTACCTTGCTGTCTTGATCACGAGGGAGATATTGCGCTTGGCAATCTGCACGAAAGTGACCTTGGCGAGATCCTCGCCACCGCGCGCGTGCAACGCATCATCGACGGCTTTACCCGCGGCGAAGCGGTCGAGCCGCTCTGTCGCCGCTGCGGCTATGCAAGAACAAAGTTCAAATAAAAAACCGCCCGTAAGGGCGGTTTTTGCTATTTTTACGGGCGAAGTCCCATGCCGCCCTCGAGGGTGACGGTCTCGCCGTTCATATACTTGAAGTCGGGGTTTGCAAGCTGTACGCAGACTCTGCCGATCTCGGTCTCGGGATCGCCGAAATGGCCTGCGGGCGGCATCTTGACGTTTGCCTTGAACGCATCGGGATACGCTTTTTCAAACTGCTCGAGCTGTGCCGTCCATGCGAGAGGGCAGACAACGTTGGTATTGATGCCGTCCTTTGCCCACTCGGTCGCCGCTACGCGGGAAAGACCGCGGATACCCTCCTTTGCCGCCGCGTAGGAGCACTGTCCGTAGTTGCCGAACAGACCTGCGCCGGAAGCAAAGTTGATAATGGAGCCCTTGGTCTCCTTGAGATAGGGGTAGCAAGCCTTCATATAGTAGAAGGTTGCATAGAGACCCGAATACATAGCGAGGTCAAACTGCTCGGTGGTGTGATCCTGAATGGTCACGCCGGACGCAGATGCCTGTGCATTGTTGATCAGTACGTCGATTCTGCCAAAGGCTTTCATTGCCGCTTCGGCAACGCTCTTGGCAGTCGCCTCGTTGTCAGCGCCTGCGGCAATGTCTGCCGCCAGCGCCAGCACGCGGATGCCGTACAGCTTTTCCAGTTCTTCCTTTGCCTTTTCCAGTTTGGATACGTTTCTGCCCGTGATCACGAGGTTGGCGCCCTCCTTGGCATATGCGGTCGCAATGCCGTAGCCGATGGAGCCGCATCTTCCGTCGGAGAGAACCGCATAGCCTGCGCCGGTGATGATGGCGGTCTTACCTGTTAAATGTCCCATATAGTCTGTCCTTTCACATAAATGTTGTAGTGATTTTAGTATAACATACAAAAGTGTTTTTTGGCAACATAAAAATTTTGTTCGTTTGCCGAAAAAATATATGGAAAAAATATTGAATTTTTTCAAAAAATATGGTATTTTATATATGTTATTTTATGCGGCGATCTGCCGAAAAGGAGCAAAAAATATGAAAAAACTGTACACGGGCAAAACCAAAGACGTTTACAGCCTGGAAAACGGCAACGTAATGCTCAAGTTCAAGGACGACTGCACCGGCAAGGACGGCGTATTCGATCCGGGTGAGAATTCTGTCGGCCTTACCATCGAGGGCATTGGCAAGGCAAATCTCCGCACCTCGGTCTACTACTTCGATCTGCTGAAAAAAGCTGGCATCAAGACTCACTACGTCAGTGCAAACGTTGACGATGCAGAGATGGAAGTTCTCCCTGCAACCGTTTTCGGTCACGGCCTTGAGGTCATCTGCCGCCTGGTTGCAACGGGTAGCTTTATCCGTCGTTACGGTGAATATATCGCTGACGGTACGGTTCTCGAGGGCGGCTACGTAGAGTGCACCTTCAAGAACGATGAAAAGGGCGATCCGTTGGTTACTTCCGAAGGACTGGCCGCACTCGGCGTTATGACGCCCGAGATGTTTGCAAGCATGAAGGAGCAGACCCTTAAGATCACCAAGATCGTTGCAGACGATCTCAAGACCATCGGTCTCGACCTTTGGGACATCAAGTTTGAGTTCGGCTACAACAACGGTGAGGTCATCCTCATCGACGAGATCGCATCGGGCAACATGCGTGTGTACAAGGACGGCAAGATCGTTGACCCCGTAGAGCTCACCAAGCTTATTCTCGCAAGATAAATATAACAAAAGGCGGCAAGCCTTTGGCTTGCCGCTTCTTGTTTGCTATGCTCTATACTTATGCGGTGTAACACCGAATTTGCGTTTGAAAATGGTTATGAAATGGGAGCAGTCGGTAAAGCCTGCGTGCAAGCAGGCGCTCATGACCGACTCGCCGTTTGCAAGATGCTTTGCGGCGGCCGCAAGCTTATGTGACTCCAAAAGTGCATGCGGTGAAGCGTGTATATGCTTTTGAAAAAGCCGATTGAGCGTGGAAGGACTTGTATAATGTCTCTCGCAAAGCTGTTTAACACTATGAATTTCGGTGTAGTTTTCATTCATGTCCGTTAAAATTCGTTGCAGGAGTGGGGGAGTGGTGCTTTCGGGTTCGGAGAAGTTTGCGGTATCACGCAAAGTGCAAATCACTTGTGGGAGCAGCGAAGATAAATAAAGCTCGTCGTTTGTTTCTGTTGCTTTTTCAATTTCTGAAAAGAGGAAGCACAGTTTGTTTAATTTGTCCTCATCAAACTGTATGTAGGTCGAGGAAATACTACGTAGGGTTTCTACTATGGGTGAGTTCTCAGGAGCATCTAACCATAGGCAGTAGTGTTCCTGCATTGTAGGAAAGTCTAAAACGCGTGCATGCAGGTCTCCTGCAGCGGTAAGGATAGCATCTCCTTTTTTTAAGGAGAATAGGTGACCGTTAGCCAAAAAAGTGACATTGTCAGACAGATGCAGATAAAGCTCCCAATACGGATGCAAATGCAAAGGGTCATTGTTTTTACTATTGGGGTATGCAACCTCGCAGTTGTGATTTAGAGCAAAGCGAAGCCCTGATGTGGTATCCGGAAAGCCTATGATATTCGGTTCGTATAACGGTTCGTACATAGACACCTCAAAATGACGCAAATGCCATATTTTTTGACACAAAATCCATAGAAATGCATTTTTAGTTCTGCTACAATTATATTGTAAGCAAAAAGGATTGTCAATATGGCATTTTATTTTTAGCTTAAACTTGTACGAATTTTCAAGTCGCAGTAGCGGCAGAAAGGAACCTAGTATGAAAAGAACGCTTGCTTTTTTACTTGCGGTTATTCTATGCCTTGGTATTGTTCCGATAGGGGCATATGCCGCAGAGGATAACGAAGAAGTTTTGAAAGGTTGGACGGCAGAGGCCGGTTTTTATCTGGATACTGTCTGGGTATATGACGGCCAAAGCGCACTTGGACACACGGGAGCATTGTCTGAGGCGACCTCGTCCGAGGTCTTGCTCACAGCGGATATCGAGTATCTGGTGAGCGCCTACGTATGCAGTAAGAACGCATCCTCGTCAGTTACGCTTTCGCTAGGCGACAAGAGTGCGTCTTCCGAGACGCATGGCGAATGGGAAAATGTTTCTTTCGTTTGTAAAGGCAGCGGTAAAGCGGAGAAGATTACCGTTACTGCGACCGGAGACACTGTAGTTGATGCCATTACCGTTTGTCCGCTTGCTTTAGGCAAAGAGCACGTGGTGAACGGAGGCTTTGACAACGGAACGGACGGCTGGAAGCTGAATGCAAGAGCCGTTTACGTAGAGGGCGAAGTAAATGGACACAGCGGAGTGATCGCACGCAACACCAGCGGCGGTGTCACTGCTTATCAAAACGTAGGCGTACAAGCGGACACATGGTATCTGTATTCTGCGGATCTGTACGCTACAGCGACCGAGAATCACCCCAGGGTGTATATT
>JAZQHV010000060.1:0-13199 GCA_045540755.1 Eubacteriales bacterium | reverse complement strand
TCAAACTTGGCAGCGAGACCGAGTTTTCCAATATCGAGCTTGTCAATATTTCCGGAGATGTGGGCTATATTGCTGCCTACGGAAACAAACTGACCGTTGGCGAAACCGTCACGACCAGCAAGGAGAATACCGAGCGCTGGCTGTCGATCTACGGCGGCTCCCGCTCCTCGGAAACAACCTCGTATGATACGCACGTGATCGTCAAGGCGGGCACGTGGAGATATATCTTCGGCGGTCACAATGATGCGACCTTCAACGGTGATTCGGTGGTGGAGGTTTCGGGTGCCGTTGTCGAAAGAGTTCTTTCCGCGAAGAATGAGAACGGTACCTTTAGCGGTACGGCGACACTGATCGTAGATCTGCGCGGCAATAAGACCGTTACCGCGGGTACCTATGCCCAGACGCCTGCGTTCCTCACGGATGACGGCTATACGGCCGTTTTGAACGGCAGCGTATATTCGCAGGAGAAGGCGGTAGTTCCCGGTGACGCAAACTGTGACGGAAAGCTTTCGGTCGCAGACGTACTTTTCATTCTGCGGGAGATCCTCAATGACGGCACTGCGGAAAGTGCCGACGTAACCGGAGACGGCAGGATCAGCCTTGTCGATGCAATGCGTGTCATGAGGTGGATCTCGCAGGGCACCCCGGCTCCCGACGAGGGAAGCAGACTGTACACCATTGACGAGCTGAATACCGAAAGCACGCCGTGGAGCCATGTGGACGAGGATATCAACACCGCGAATTTGGAGATCAGCTACAGAGATGCCGTAAAACTTGATGGCGAGATGCTGCAGGTGTCGTGGGCGAAGAGCGCGGCGATGTATCCGCGTATCCAAAAGGTGAAGGACGATCTGTATCTGATGACCTACATGCATGGACAGTACGGCGGTGAAGCGCTGTACTACATTACCTCCACGGACGGCAAGAACTGGACGGCACCTGCCGTCCTCTGGAAGCTTGCGGATACCGCCGGCGGCGGCAAATTCGTGCATACCGAGGGCAAGTTGGAAGGTAAATCGGATTCGTATATCGGTGTCAATCCGGATTTCTGCGTGCTGCAAAACGGCGACATCCTCGCCGTATATTATCTGCGGCCGAAAAACGGATTCAATTATCCGCTCTATGAGCCTTATCAGAGACTCAGCGGCGTCCATATGAAGCGCGGCACCGTTGGCGCGGACAATACGATCACCTGGGGTGAGGATCAAAAACTTACCTACGGCCGCGGCTGGGAGCCGACCGTATGGCAGCGTCCCGACGGCAGGATAGAGATCTTTTGGACGAACGCTTCCACGGGACTTCTGCGCTATGAGGATGCCCATTGGAGCAGCGTTGGCATGATCTACTCGACCGACAACGGCTTTACCTGGACACCGGATCGCGAGGCGGGGCTTGAAAACGAGTATCTTTACCTGAACATCTTCCAGGAGGTCACCGACAAGCATTTGCCCACCGCAGTCTATCCGGACGGAACGCCCTGGTTTACCGAGCCGCAACCGTTTGCCAAAGGGCAGATGCCCTCCGTCACCCACCTGTATAACGGCAGGACTCTGCTTGCGACGGAGGCGCGGCCCTATGACGGACCGTTCCACATCACGCTTGCGACCAGCCTTGACGGCGGCGAATGGCAGCACGTGGACTTTTCTGTGGATGCCACAGGCGGTACCGATGCGATCGCCGGAGACAAGTCTCCCACGGGCGCCGCGCCGGATGTCTCGACCTTCCCCTCCGGCGAGGTATACCTGGTCTATAACCAGGGACTGATGCAGCGCGGCAGACTTGTCCGCGCGGACGGCAAGGAGCTCAGTATGCACGAGTATACTCCCTCGCCGGCAGCCTATAATGCATTCTGGGGATGCTGTACGGTCGTCGACAGCCACAAGGCGTTGAGCGCGATCCATGATGAGGAACACAACATCCACATCTTCACTTCTTATCTCAATCATCGGATCAACGCAAAGTTTGCCGGGATCAAGGTAGACGGCGGTACAGACGATTGGCGTTCCAACACCGACGCATTCTTTGTCGGCAGCGACTCGCAGGCGCAGGTGACTCTCCGTGTGGCGCATGACGAGACAAACGTGTATTTCCTGCTCTCGCTTCTGGACGAATACCTTACGAGCGAGGATGCAGTCACCGTGTGCGTTGCGGAGGCCGCGCTTTCCGACCGCCGCATCACCGTCCGTTTGGACGGCAGCGCAATACTGGAAACCTATTGGCTGGGCGAAAAACAGACCGCTTCCGTCCTCAACGGCAGAACGGTGGTCACCAAGGGAACAGTCGATAATAACACGGACAAGGATGACGGTGCAGTCATCGAGATCGCGGTTCCGAAGGCGGACCTTGCCCTGGAGGAAGCAAGCGAGATGGCGGTGCGCCTCGTGCTGACCAACAATGACGGCGACGGTTCGATCACCGATTCCTTTGCCGGTGTACACACAATGTACACGGCATATTGGCCCAAGGTCGTTCTGGATTGAAAGAATACAATATAACAAAAAGGAGATACGTTATCTATGCCTCGGCAAACAGAGCTTGTTGCAAAGAGGGCGAAGACGACGTTCCGGTCATCCACGACGCGCGGATCAGATTGAATAGAAAAAAGGGATGTTAAGCATCCCTTTTTTCTATTCAATCACAAATTATTCTTGTTTTTTTATTTATTTTCACAAAAAATTTATAGAAATTCAGAATTCCTTGTGTTAAAATGTATAAAACGCATGGTAAAATGGGGTAATTGAAAAAACAGTTGCCTACAAATTTGCGTTATATTAAGGAGGATTTTCCATGAGAAAAAGTAGTTTTTGGTTGCTCCTTATCGTGATGATCTGTGCCCTCGGCATTTCCGCAGCGGCAACAGATGTCGTCTATGTAGACGGCACCGGTGCAACCGACGGCGCGTACACCGCGCTGGAAAACGCAATCGCTGCACTGCCCGAGACGGGCGGTACGGTTATCGTCTGCGGTGATACGGTGGTTGCTCTCAACAATGCTACGCTGTACTTGCCTGAAAAGAGCGGCAAGGTCACCATCACCGGCGAAAACGGTGTAAAGCTCAGCATCGCATACGTTCTTTGTCTCGGCAGCGAGACTGAGATCGATAACATCGAGCTCTGCAATGCATCTGCGTATGGCTATGTTTACGCAATGGGACATAAACTGACGATCGGTGAAAATGTTACCACCACCAAGGCGGATGGCATAAACGACCATCTGTGGCTGTTCGGCGGTCACCCCGATGCTGATCTCGCCAGCACGCACCTTGTTATCAAGGCGGGAACGTACAAGTACATCTTCGGTGCAAACTTTGGTGCGAAATTCTCCGGTACATCCAAGGTAGAGGCATCGAACATTACTACGGAATACCTCAGCGCGAAGTGTCTCGACGGCAGTGCGGGTATCTTCACCGGTACTGCTGAACTGATCATCGACCTGCGCGGAAATAAGACCGTTACGGCGAACAACTTTGTAGAACCCTACACATTCCTCACGGATGACGGCTACGAGGCAGTCAAGAACGGCAACACCTATAAGCAGGAAAGAGTTGTGGTTCTCGGCGACGCAAACGGCGACGGATCTGTTACGGTTGTAGATGTGCTTCTGATTATCAAGGCGGTCCTGAATGACAACTTTGTAGAAAACGCTGATATGAATGATGACGGCGTGATCAGCCTTATTGATGCCATCCGCGTTCTGAAGCTGACGACAAACTAATATCGTTTTTCACAGGGGAACGGTTGTTTCCCGAGCAAAAAGCCTCTCATTACGAGAGGCTTTTTGTAATTGCACAAAAAATTCCTGTTTTTTGAAGAAACATCACATATTTTTTATAGATTTTGGGATGTTTTTTGTGTACAATAAAAAGTGGATGATATTAGCAAAAACGTTGCTAAGTTATATTAAGGAGGATTTGCAATGAAAAAAATCGGTCTTTGGTTGCTCCTTGCTTCGATGATCTGTGCCCTCGGCATTTCTGCCGCGGCAACAGAAACCGTGTACGTAGACGGCACGGGCACGGCAGAGAGAGCATATGCGACGCTTGAAGACGCGATCGCGGCACTGCCTGACGAGGGCGGCACCGTTATCGTGACTGCCGACGTTGCGGTCGGTCCGTCGGACACGTCGGTGACCCTTGACAAAAAGAGCGGCAAGGTTGTCATCACGAGTGAGGATGATGCCAAACTTATGATCCCGTACGGCATCAAGCTCGGCGGTGAGACTGAGTTCGACGGTATTGAACTGGTCAACACCTCCGGCAGCATGGGCTTTATCTGTGCCATGGGCAATAAGCTGACCATCAGCGAAACCGTTACAACAAGCCGGAGCGGTACCGAACGCTGGCTGTCGATCTACGGCGGCAACAACGTCAGCGGTGAGACCACTACTTACGATTCCCATCTGGTCGTTAAGGCTGGTACGTGGAGACACATTTACGGCGGCTCCAAAGGTACCTTTAACGGTGACGCAACGGTCGAGGTATCGAATATTACCGTAACCAACAACCTTTCCGCAAAGAATGAGGCGGGTTCCTTCAAGGGTACGGCAGCGCTTACCGTCAACCTTTGCGGAAACAAGACCGTTACTGCCGGTACCTATGTTCAGACTCCTACTTTCCTTACGGATGACGGCTATAGAGCGGCGCTTAACGGTAAGACCTATTCGCAGGTGGAAGCGGCGACCGGCCCCGTCTACGTAGACGGCACGGGTGCGACCGAGGGCGCATATCGGACGCTTGAGGAAGCGGTTGCGGCTCTGCCTAACGCAGGCGGTACGGTCACCGTATGCGGCGACACCACTGTCAAATCTGCAGCAACCCTGTCTGCAAAGAGCGGTAAGGTCACCATCAAGGGTGAAAACGGTGCCAAGCTCATCATAGCGGAAGGCCTCCGACTCGGCAACGAGACAGAGATCGATGATATCGAGCTTGTCAACACCTCGACACTCGTAGGCTTTATCTGCGCGATGGGCAACAAGCTTACCATCGGCGAAAACGTTACAACAAGCCAGAGCGGTACCGAACGCTGGCTGACGATCTACGGCGGCAATAACAGCAGTACCGAGACCACCGATTACGATTCTCACGTCATCGTTAAGGCGGGCACATGGAGATACATCTTCGGCGGCTCCAAGGGAACCTTCAACGGCGATGCTACCGTAGAGATTTCGGGCGCTACCGTAGAAAAGAATCTTTCTGCAAAGAATGAGAGCGGCACCTTTAACGGTACCGCGACCTTGATCGTAGACCTTCGCGGCGGCAAAACCGTTACGGCGGGCACCTATGTCCAGACTCCTACGGTTCTGACGGATACAGGCTACACGGCTGTTCTCGAGGGCAATACCTATTCGCAGATCGAGGCGGCGAGTGGTGACATCTATGTGGACGGAACGGGTGCGACCGAGGGCGCATATCGGACGCTTGAGGAAGCGGTAGCAGTACTGCAGAATGAAGGCGGTACGATCACCGTGTGCGGCGACACCACAGTCAGATCAACAGCAACTCTGCCTGCAAAGAACGGCAAGGTTATTATCACCGGTGTGGGTGATGCCAAGCTCATCATAGCGGAAGGTCTCCGACTCGGCAGCGAGACAGAGATCGACAATATCGAGCTTGTCAACACTTCTGCCGGCCTGGGTTATATCAGTGCTATGGGTAACAAACTCACCATCGGTGAAAACGTTACAACGAGCCGGAGCGGTACCGAACGCTGGCTGACGATCTACGGCGGCGACAACATCAGCGGTGCGACTACTTCTTACGATTCCCACGTCATCGTCAAGGCGGGCACATGGAGATACATCTACGGCGGTTCCAAGGGAACCTTCAACGGTGATGCTACCGTAGAGGTCTCCAATATTATCGTAACCACGCTTTCTGCGGTGAACGAGACGGGCACCTTTAACGGTACTGCGACGCTGATCGTGGATCTTCGCGGCAACAAGACCGTTACGGCGACTACATATACCCAGACGCCTACCGTTCGCACGGATGCAGGTTATACGGCGATCCGGAGCGGCAATACCTATTTCCAGATGGCATCTGCGTATACGCCTCTGGATACCGTTTACGTCAAGGACGGCGGCACGGGAGACGGTGCGACTGCGGAAACATCCGTCGGCTCGCTCCTGGCTGCATATACGCTGCTCGGTGAGGACGGCGGCGAGATCGTTCTCGTTGGCGACACGACCGTAAGCGGCGGCTATGCTTTCACCGAATGCACGGGAGAGGTTGCTTTCCGCGCGCAAAACGATGCAAAGTTGATCCTGAACGGCAGCATTACGCTTGCGAAAAATACAAGCGGCGCACCTGTTATCTTTGATCTGCCTATCGAGGCTGAAAACGGTGTCATCTACGGCGCTTACCGCAACGTGACCTTCACCAAGAACTGCACCGTGACAGGTACGCTGGATTATTACGGCGGTACGCTGTCCTCTTCGGTGGATAATTCGGACGTTGCATCCATTACCGAGCTTCCGTATACGATCACGGTAAACGGCGGTACCTTCCGCAATTTTGGCGGCGGCTGCTTCCGTGCACACCGTGACAATACGATCGGTTCGATCACAGCTCCCCTTACCGTCATTATCACAGGCGGTACTTTTACCGATTCCTTTGCCCTTTCGGGCGACTCCATCCTTGCGGATGATGCTACGCTCACGATAAGCGGCGGTACCTTTGCATGTCCGATCTACGTTCGCGGCATCTCCACCTACAATGCGGCTACCGGCGTTGTAAACTCCCGCACGGTAGAGGCTGATCGCAAGTATTATGCAATGGACGGTGATATCGCCATCCACATTTCGGGCGGTACCTTTAACGGCGGCCTTATCAGCGCATATGACGTGGACAAGGTTGCGTACACCCAGCTCCTGCGCGGCAAGTTTACCGTTGTTGTTACAGGCGGTACCTTTGCGGACGGCACCGAGTTCGATGCAACGCAGGTCAAGGCATATGCGGGCGAGACCGATGATCTTGCCTCGATCACTTATCCTAACACCTACACCTTCACCACCACGCGCTTTGACAGCGTAAACGGTGCGGCTGTAGAGTATGACGAGCCCCTGCGTATCGCCTTTATCGGCGACTCCATCACAGAGGGTTCCGGCTCGAACGGCATGTCGCTGACTTCGAGCTATCCTGCAGTGTTTGCGAAGCTTGCCAAGGAAGACAACCGCGACATCGTTGTGGCAAACCTCGGTATTTCCGGCTCTGCGGCTATGCCGCACCTCCGTTACTATCCCGCAAAGCTCGCATGGAGAATCGCAACGGAAGAGACCGATGCCGATTATTT
Organism: Eubacteriales bacterium; assembly: GCA_045540755.1. Taxonomy (GTDB): domain Bacteria; phylum Bacillota; class Clostridia; order Oscillospirales; family CAG-272; genus UMGS902. Next base: position 5,910 of record JAZQHV010000060.1, on the reverse strand, counting down.
CTCGATCGCACTCGGCACCAACGACGAAACTGCGGGTGATGCCAATGCAACGCGCATTATCTTTGAGGAAGCCTACGCGGATATCATTGAGTCGCTTGGCGCACTGACGCATACCGACAAGGTATTTGTCACCAATGCGATCGCACGCGGCGCCGCCGGCGCTACCGATGCGTCTGCGATCCGTGTGGCAACGGTCATCCGTCCTGTGCAGGAGCGCATCGCAAAGGCGTTTGCTGCCAAGGATCCCGATAAGTTTGTTTTTGTGGATCTTTACGCTCTGACCATCGACTCCGCAGCGGCAGGTCCTCTGCTCGGTACCGACAATCTCCACCCGAATGCCGAGGGCTATGCGGACATGGCGGATGCTATGTACGGCGCGATCTTTAACGGCGTGACCGCACCTGCGACCGACTACCGTCACGGAGACGTTTACCTCTCTGCGAACGGCAAAGCATACGCAAGCGGTACCAAGAATGATCCCACATCTTCTTTTGCACATGCCATGGCACTCCTGCCGTATGACGGCGAGGGAACCATTCACGTTGTCGGCACGTTCTCCTGCAGCGCGGATACTGCAACCTCGATGCTTCCCTCGAAGCTGACGATCGTCGGCGAGGGAGCCAATGCGGTACTCAAGATGACCGGCGGTTCGGTCTTCAAGATGCTCAGCGACGTGAAGTTTGATAACATCACGCTGGAGACCACCACTGCGGATCATCTGCTTGTCGGCAGCTATAACAACATCGAAATGACCGACAGTGTCAAGCTTGTAGGCAACTGGTCCTTTGCGGCAGGTCTTCGTACCACCGCATCCGACACAGTCGAGTCCTCCTCTTCGGACAAGGATAGCACGGTCACACTGAACGGCAGCGGTAGCTTTAAGAACTTTGTGCTCGGTAACTACCGTGTGAACAGCACTTCTCCTATCGGCACCTACAGCGGAAGCCTTACGGCAACCGTTGGCGAGGATTACACCGCGATTGGCGGCACGGTCGGTGCTGTCGGTCAGAACTATCTGACGGGCTCTGTCACGGCTTCCGCTCCTTTCGAGATGCTTGAATATGCAGCGATCGGCAGACTGGATTCCTCGCTCGTATATAACGAGTCCAAGAATACCGGTACCGTCAGCGTTACCTACACCGGTGAAGAGCTTTCCGATGTCGTCTACGTAGACGGCACGGGTGTAGCCGAGGACGCGTATGCAACGCTGGAGGAAGCCGTAGCGGCACTCCCGCTCTCCGGCGGTATTGTCATCGTATGCGGTGACACCACGGTTGGCTCGTCGAGCTCTTCGGTGACCTTACCCGCAAAGAACGGAAAGGTTACGATCACGAGCGAGGGCGGCGCGAAACTTACGATCGCTTTCGGTCTCAAGCTTGGCGGCGAGACCGAGTTCGACGGTATTGAGCTTGTCAACTCTTCCGGCAACATGGGCTTTATCTGCGCGATGGGCAACAAGCTGACTATCAGTGAAACCGTTACCACGAGTATCACCAACTCGAGCGATCGCTGGCTCAGCCTGTACGGTGGCAATAATGTCAGCGGTGAAACCACTACCTATGACTCCCACATGATCATCCAAGCGGGAAAATGGAGATACATCTTCGGCGGTTCCAAGGGCATCTTCAACGGCGATGCAACCGTAGAGGTTTCGAATATCACCGTAACCACGCTTTCTGCGGTGAACGAGACGGGCACCTTTAACGGTACCGCAACTCTGATCGTGGATCTTCGCGGTAACAAGACGGTTACGGCATCTTCCTATGTACAGACTCCTGCCGTTCGTACGGATGACGGCTATGTTGCGGTTCTGAACGGCAACACCTACTCGCAGCGCGCGGCCAAAACGGCATACGTTTCCGCTTCGGCAGGCAACAATACCAATGACGGTTTGGCAGCGAATACCCCCAAGGCGACTTTGGGTGCGCGCGGCGAAGGCGGCGCATACGACCTGATCAAGGATGGCGGCAGACTCGTTCTTGTAGGAGATATGTACACGGACGGTGCGTACACCTGGAACTTTAACGGTAGCACGACCGTCACCGCGGAGAACTATAGCGGCTCCTGGAATCTCGGCGACGGTGCAGAGATCACCGTATGGACCAACCTGATTCTGGATGATGTGACCTTTGCCCAGAGCGGTGAGGAAAGCACCATCCGCGTTGACCGCGCAGTCTTTGCCGTCACCGACACGGTCGACCTTGTTGCGGCAAACGCAGGCGGCACCCATACGCTGATCGTAGAAGAGGGCGCAGTTGCGATCCTTTCCGAGGCAGCACAGGCTTTCTTCACTATCAAAGGCGAAGGCGAGGTCGTGACCTACGATCCCACCGAGGGCGTTGTGATCCCCACCAAGTATTTCAACGGCAGCCTTGGCGGCATCTATCGCTCCAGAGACTACATCAAGTATATTGCTGCGGACATTGAACCCTCTATGCGCTATACGGAAGGCACCGACTTTGCTACCTGGAGAACCGAGGTTGCGGCAAAGCTGAATGAACTGCTCGGTCTGCCGCTCGAAAAGAGCGACGACGATCTCTTCCGCATTCTGTCCAAGACCGAATACACCGGTTATACGCGCGTGGACTTTGAGTTCCAGAGCGAGCCGAACTACTTCGTTAAGGCGGCTATGCTCATTCCTGCCGGTGCAAGCGGCAAGCTTCCTTGCGTGATCACCTTGCAGGGACACACCACGGGTATGCACATTTCTCTCGGTGAGACGAAGTTCAGCGGCGACGTTACCACCGGTAACGACTATGCACTGCAGGCAGTTCGTGAGGGCATGATCGCGGTCGCGATCGACCAGAGATATATGGGCGCTGCAGGCCAGAACGACACCGGAAAGGCAACCTGCACTGCAGGCGATACCGTGAACACGCTTCTCTACGGCAGAACGCCGATCGGCGAGCGCGTATGGGACGTACAGAGACTGATTGACGTACTGTATACGCACTTCGGCGATTTTGTAGACGAAGGAAATCTCATCTGTCTCGGCAATGAGGCAGGCGGCACCACCGCATTCTTCGCATCCTGCCTGGACGAGCGCATCAAGATCTCCGTTCCGTCCGGTGCAGTATGCAATTATGAGGATTCGGTAATCGCAAAGCATCCTTGCTACTGCTACGACATCCCCGGCATTGAAAAATATTTCGATATGGGTGACCTTGGCGCGCTGATCGCTCCGAGAAAGCTTATCGTTGTCAGCGGCAGCACAGATTCTACCTTCCCGCTTTCCGGTGCAAGGGAAAGCTTCGCGCTGATCCAGAGCGCATATGATCGTATGAACGCAGGCGACAATTGCACGCACCTTGTCGGCAACGGCGGAAGCAAACTCTATGCGAATGAAGCATGGCCGATCATCAACTCCTATCTGGAGACGGGTGCAGAGGCGACCGGCGCCACCGCGGCAGATATCAAGGTATCGACCGGTACGATCGGCGCAGGCGTAACGAAGATCTACGACTCCATGGCGTACATTCAGCACATCGCCAAGACGCATGAGCCTCTTATGCGTTATCAGGACGGTGAGGACTTTGCACAGTGGACCACGGATGCAAGAGCAAAGCTCGCAGAGCTGCTCGGTCTGCCGCTTGAAAAGTGCTCGGACGATCATTTCAAGATCGTATCGGAAACGGTATATGATACGCATACGCGCATTGATTTCGAGTTCCAGAGCGAAGAGAACTATTTCGTCAGGGCAACGATGTTTATCCCCGCGGGTGCTACAGGCAAACTGCCTTGTGTCATTTCCCTGCAGGGACATACCACGGGTATGCACATATCCCTTGGTGAACCGAAATTTGAAAACGATATCAATAATATTGCCGGCGATTCCGATTTTGTCGCCCGCGCAATGCGTGAGGGCATAATCGGCGTAGCGATCGAGCAGAGATATATGGGTACTGCGGGACAATCCTCCAACGGAAGCAGCGACTGTCTTGGAAATGCTGTTCGCGATACGCATCTCTATGGCAGAGCGGCGATCGGCGAGCGTGTATGGGATGTATCTAGAACGATCGACATCCTGGAGAAGTATTTTGGTGAGCAGGTCGATTTTGACAAGCTCATGCTGCTCGGAAATTCCGGCGGCGGTACGGCGACCTTCTATGCATCCTGCATGGATGAGCGCATTCAGATCTCCATCCCCTCCTGTTCGGTATGTACCTACCGCGATTCGATCGTTGCAATGTGGCATTGCCGTTGCAACTACGTTCCCGGCGTTGCCAAGTATTTTGACATGGGTGACCTCGGCGGCCTCATCGCACCGAGAAAACTTCTCGTTGTCAACGGCAACAACGACGGCATTTTCCCGCTTTCCGGCGCACGGGAATCCTTTGCGTTGATCCAGAAGGCGTATGATCTTGCAGATGCGAGTGACAACTGTGTTCACTTGATCGGCAACGGCGGCCACCGCTTCTATCCCGATGATGCATGGCCGATCCTGCATACATTCCTGGGTACGGAAAGAGAAATGGTCGATATCGTATACGTAGACGGTACCGGCAAAACCGAGGGAGCATATACCTCTCTTGCGGAGGCAGCATCGAGACTGCCTGACGCAGGCGGCACGATCATCGTCTGCGGCGACACCGTACTCGGCACGTCGAGCGTGATCGAGACCATGCCCGAAAAGAGCGGTAAGCTTACCATCACCGGCGAAAACGGTGCAAAGCTTATTGTTGCATACGTTCTTGCTTTCGGTTGTGAAACAGAGATCGATAATATCGAGCTTTGCAACGCTTCCACCGTCGGATATATCTACGCGATGGGACACAAACTCACCATCGGCGAAAATGTGACTACCACCAAGGCCGATGGCATCAGCAACTATCTGTGGCTGTTTGGCGGTCATCCCAACTTTGACGTTGCAAGCACGCATCTCGTTGTTAAGGCGGGATCGTATAGGTACATCTATGGCGCAAACTTCAATGCGACCTTCACGGGTGCTTCCAAGGTCGAGGTCTCCGGTGTTACCGCAGCAGATGTTATCAGTGCCAAGAGCATCAATACAGGCACCTTCAAGGGTACTGCGGAGCTGATCATCGATCTGCGCGGAAACAAGACCGTTACGGCGAACAGCTTTGTGGCACCTATCACCTTCCTGACTGATGACGGTTACGAGGCGGTTAAGGTCGGCAATACCTATTCGCAGAAAATAGCCGTTCAGAAACCCACTACCGTCTATGCAGACGGTGTCGGCGCGGCAGAGAACACCTATGCAACTCTGGAAGAAGCGGTTGCAGCATTGTCCAACGAGGGCGGTACGGTTATCATCCGCGGCGATACGGTGTCTGGTTCCAACAATGCTACGCTGTACTTGCCTGAAAAGAGCGGCAAGGTCACCATCACCGGCGAAAACGGTGCAAAGCTCAGCATCGCATACGTTCTTTGTCTCGGCAGCGAGACTGAGATCAATAACATCGAGCTCTGCAATGCATCTGCGTATGGCTATGTTTACGCAATGGGACATAAACTGACGATCGGTGAAAACGTTACCACCACCAAGGCTGCCGGCATCAGCAACTATCTGTGGCTGTTCGGCGGTCACCCCGATGCTGATCTCGCCAGCACGCACCTTGTTATCAAGGCGGGAACGTACAAGTACATCTTCGGTGCAAACTTTAACGCAAAATTCTCCGGTACATCCAAGGTAGAGGCATCGAACATTACTACGGAATACCTCAGCGCGAAGTGTCTCAACGGCAATGCGGGTGTCTTTACCGGCACTGCTGAGATGATCATTGACCTGCGCGGAAACAAGACCGTTACGGCGAACAACTTTGTAGAACCCTACACCATCCTCGTGGATGAGGGCTACGAGGCGGTTAAGGACGGCAACACCTATAAGCAGGAAAGAGTTGTGGTTCTCGGCGACGCAAACGGCGACGGATCCGTTACGGTTGTAGATGC
>JAZQHV010000059.1:0-47390 GCA_045540755.1 Eubacteriales bacterium | reverse complement strand
ATGCAACGGAGGAGTGGGAGACCCGCGACTGTCTTGTTGCGGAAGGCCCCTTTGTTCTGAAACACAACGGTCTTTATTACCTGACCTATTCCTGCAACCATACGAGAAGTCAGGATTATGCCGTGGGCTACGCCGTTTCCGACAAGCCCCTCGGCCCCTTTGTAAAGTATAAGGGCAACCCCATTTTACATAAGACCGAAACCGTGTTCGGTGTTGGTCACCACAGTTTTTCCTTGGCCGCGGACGGAAAAACGCTTTTGTGCGCATACCACAGCCATGAGAGCAAAGAGCAAGCCTTTCCGAGAAAGGTATGCATTGATCTTGCGGAGTTTGTCCGCAAGGAGGGCGAGGACGATATTCTGGTCGTTCACGGTCCCTCGGAGCAGATATAACGAAAAAAGGAACAAGAAAAATGAAAGTTGTTTTGATTTTGGTAGACGGTCTGCGTCCGGAGGCGCTGGAGAACATTCCCTTTGCACAGACTTTGAAAGAAAACGGAACCTATACGATGCAGGGCTCTGCGGTCATGCCCTCGGTCACATTGCCGTGCCATATGTCGCTGTTTCACAGCGTAGACCCACAGAGGCATGGTACAACGACGAATACGTATGCACCGCAGGTCAGACCGATCCGCGGACTTTGCGAGGTGCTTTCGGCTCACAAGAAACGAAGTGCTTTTTTCTATTCCTGGGCACCTTTGCGTGACCTGGTTCGCCCCGGCTCGGTGACCTATTCCGGCTTCTATAAGGGGGGCGACATCGGCTACGACAAGGCGAATAAGCAATTGACTGACGACGCGATCGAATGCCTTGAGCACGGGGAGCCGGATTTTGTATTCTTATATCTTGGCGATACGGATGCTGTCGGACATAAATACGGCTGGATGAGCGAGGAATACATGGCATCCGTAAAGAGAAGCTTTGACGATATCGAAAGAGTGATGCAGACTTTGGATGACAGTTGGACGGTGATCATCACGGCAGATCACGGCGGACACGGGCGCCATCACGGAACGGACATGCCGGAGGATATGACGATCCCGATACTGTTTGTCGGTAAGGATTTTGCGAAAGGAAAGGAACTGGATTCGGTCAGCATCATAGATATTGCGCCTACGATCACTGCGCTCTTTGGCGTTGAACCGGACGAGGACTGGGAGGGCAAAAGCCTGATTTGATCCTGAGCGGATGCCATGAATATGAAAGCCAAAAAACTTGTGATCCTATTCATGTTTACCTATATGGTAAGTTACATAACCAGGATCAACTTCGGTGCGATCGTTTCCGAGATGGAAAGCGCTACCGGGATAGCGAAAGAACAGTTGTCGCTGGCATTGACCGGCAGCTTTCTCGCTTACGGTATCGGGCAGATCGTCAGCGGCTTTTTCGGAGATATCTTTTCTCCGAAAAAGCTGATCACTTGCGGATTTACAGCCACGGTAGTGATGAATCTGCTGATTCCGCTTTGTGCAAGTCCGTATGCGATGCTTGCGGTATGGTGTGCAAACGGCTTTGCACAGAGCTTTATGTGGCCGCCGCTTGTGCGCCTTATGGCAGAGTTTCTTTCCGAGGAGGAGTATAAGCAGGCGATGGTTGCGGTCTCTTTGGGAAGCTCGATCGGCACGATTGCCGTATTTCTTGTTTCGCCGATCCTCATTTCATTTGTCGGCTGGAAGGGCGTGTTCCTGTTTTCCGCCGCTTGCGGTGCGGTCATGCTTCTGTTTTGGATAAAGTATGCTCCGGAAATCAAAACGAAAAAGCAAAAGGCGTCCGGTGGAGATGCCGGCGCAAGCGGGGAAATGTTTACACCGCTGATGCTCGGCATTATGCTTGCGCTGGTTTTGGAGGGGGTGCTCCGCGACGGCGTGACGACGTGGATGCCGACGTATATTGCAGAAACGTATAACCTTGGCAATGCGATCTCTATTCTGACAGGCGTTGTGTTGCCGATCTTTAGCATCCTTTGCTATAGAATCGCGCAACAGCTCTACAAAAAGACGTTTACCAATCCCATGATCTGTGCCGGTGCGATTTTTGGCTTTGGTGCGCTGTCGTCTTTCCTTTTGCTTGTGTTTACGGGTAAAAACACGGCGTGCTCGGTTTTGTTTTCGGCAATGCTGACCGGGGGCATGCACGGCGTGAATCTGATACTGATCGGGATGGTACCGTTCTTCTTTAAAAAGAGCAACAACGTTTCTACTGCTTCGGGGGTGCTGAACTGCTGTCCTTATATCGGCAGTGCGGTTTCAACATACGGGATCGCGGTCGTTTCGGAAAACTATGGCTGGCAGTACACGATTCTTTTGTGGTTGTGCGCTGCTGCTTTAGGTACGGCGTTGTGCTTTGCCTGCGCCGGCGCTTGGAAAAAGAAAAATATGTAGCGCAGAGGTAAGTATCTGCGGCAGACCGAAGAAAAAGGTCCGAAACTTTCGTTTCGGATCTTTTTTACGTTATTCGATCGGGCTGACCTTGAGGCTGTCTGCGCGCATGGCAGATTGATGTGCGCGGAAGCCGATCATACCGTGCAGGAAGGGGGCGTCTGTGTCCTCGTACTCCAGCACAAGTTCACCGTTTACGCTGATCTGCAAGGTGTTTTGCTTTGCAACCACCGTTATCTTGTACGTCTGATCCTTTTGGATGGTAAAGGGTGCACGGGCGAGCTCTTTCCAATCGTAATTGTGCTTGCCGAGCACGATCGAGTTTTTGGAGAGCCCAATGAAATATCCCTGGAGGAAATCGGTACCGCCGGCAAGACTGTTGTTGCTTTTCTCCACGGTTGCGGGATTGGAAACGCGCACGCAAAGACCTACGTTGATGTTGTCGGAGGTGGGCGTGATCTCGGCTTCTGCCGTGTAGTCTCCCCAGTCTTCGGAACCGACCATGAATTTGCCGAAATCGCTCTTCAGCACGAGAGCGCCGTCCGCAAGTATCCACGTTCCGTCTCTGTATGCACCGGATCCAAGGGTGTACGCTTTTTCGGGCGTTGCCTCTGCTTTGTGGAAGGAGAGATTCAAAAGCTCAGCGTTCTTGTCGGGGCAGAGGCTAACGGTGCCGATGCCGCTTGCAAGCGTAAGTCCGCGCACCACCGTGCGCATTGTCTTGTCAGATGCAGTAAGAGACAACGTTCCAAGGAGGGTGCTGCCCTGATAGATCTCCACAGTGCAATCCTGTTCGGCACGGTACTCGACCACAAGGTCATACGTGCCGCTCTCGCTCACGTTTACCTTGTACGTATAGCGCTCACCGCCTTGCATAGAAAGGAAGTTAACACCGTCATGCACTGTTTTCTCTGCCTTGGTCACGCAGGTGATGGCGGGGATCACGCTCTCTGCGGGCTTGTATACGTCCCCAAAGGTGGATTGCAGAGCGCCGCCGGTTGCACCGACAAAGCCGATCACGGCTTCACCGCTTTCGCAGAGCACGCCGATAGCACCGCCGCCAAGGGGATTTTTGCATTGCAACACCTCGCGACGGTTGACAAAGAAGGTATATTCCTCGTCGCTTTTCTGCACGGTAAACAGGATCAGTGCATCCGCACGCATCTTATCCGAAAAACTTGCACGGATGGGGCAGGTCTTTACCGTTTCCTTGCCGTCTGCTGTAAAGGTGACGGTCAGTTCTTCTTTTTCGGCATCGTAGATCGCCTTGCCGAAGTTCTTTTCATCGGTATAGCCAAAGAGAATACCCGCCTTGTCGGTGAGGGACTTCAGATTGTATTCTGCCGTGAAATCTGCGGAAAAGGTGTGCTCGGAGAGGGCGGAGCCGCCCTCGGTAAGTACAAACCCGCTTTCAGCAAGCGAACCGTCTTTGACCGTCCAGCCCACAAGGTCGTCCTCCGTCTCAAAACGGCTGTATACGTCCGGCATTTTCGGCGCATCCTGTTTTGTTGTAGAAGGTCCAAGGACAACGGTACCGCCTCCGTTAAAAAAGATGCGGTCGATGTTCATGCTGCGCTGGGGTACGATCTTGTGCGAATGATAGACGATATAGTATTCGTCCAGATTCGGTCCAAGCACGGTGGAGCTGTGACCGATACCCTTGACGGTCGCCTCGTTTGTGGAAAGCAGAAGCGGATTGTTCTTTGCAGGGGTGAACTTTGTCGGCGATTTTGTGCTCGTCGCATAATGGATGCGGTAGCCCGCCGACCAAACGTGGTTTCCCGTATAGGTCAGGTAATACACGCCGTCGTGCTTGATGATCATTGACCCCTCGGTCCAGCCGTGCAGGTCGCAGGGGATCTTGATCCCGCGCTCTGCTTCTACCTTGTCGGGGGCGCTCATAGGGAACGCCATGATCGCGTTCACGGCGGCAGAGTAGAAATGCCATGAGCCGTCGTCGTCGATAAATACGTCACCGTCAATGGACAGACCAAAGTTATCGGTCACGGCGACAAAGGGACCGGTGGGCGATTCGCTCTTCAACACGTAATGTCCCCTGCCGGCGGGGGAGGTGTACATATAGAAATCGCCGTTGTAGTACACGACCTCGGGGGCATAGGCGGTCATCGTCAGCCATTCCTCGGCGCATAGCCCCTCGTAATGCCAATCTACAAGGTCGTCCGAGGTCCAGCACTGAATGCCCATTCTGCCGTCCTTGGTAGAATTGTAAAGATAGTAACGACCGTTATAGCGCATAACGAACGGATCGCCGATACCGTAATCCGGCCAGGTGTTTTTATCATTCACGCGGATGATGGGATTTTGGTAATGTGCAGTGTCCTTGATGGGCATAGGCTCTTCGGCGGGTGCCGTCGTTTCGGACGGCTGTGTCTCGCCGCCCCTTCCGCAGGACAAAAGCAGGAGGGAGAGCGATGCCGCCAATACGGTGAAAAGTATGCGTTTCATTGTAGGTTCTCCTTGGAAAAATTGTATAATTATAATTATACGTTCAGTATAGCAGAAAACGATACCGCTTTCAATCTTTTGCCATAGAATTTTTTACCCAAAACTGTTAAAAACATATCGAGTATATATTGACTTTATATCCAATTTATGTTAACATAGTACATGTACTAAACAGATACGGAGGAAATGCGCTTTGATAAACAGTATCATTCAAAGACATAGCAAATTGGCTCCACTATCCGATACGGAAATACAGATTGTCCACGCTGCCACGCAGCTGTTTTTGGAAAAAGGCTTTTCTGCGACCACACAGCGTATGATTGCAGAGAAAAGCGGAATAGGCCTTGGTACCCTGACATATCATTTCCGTGCAAAAGAGGATCTGCTGAGACTGCTTATGGAAGAGATGATGGACTTCCATTCGGATGCAATCGAGGAGACCGTCGAAAAAACGGAGGATAAGCTGTTTGCTTATGCTATGGAAATTGCGGTGCAGATCGCTCTTTGCGAGAACAATAAAAAGGCATGGGATCTATACTATTCTGCCTATTCTCACCCTGCGATCTTTGCATATATCAAGGATTGGGCGGCAAGAAAGAATTATAGTCTTTTAGGGGAGCGGAAGCCGCATCTGCGTGAAAGTGATTTCAGAAATCTTGAGAATATTACAAGCGGAATTGAGCTTGCGGCGTTTACCGCGCCCTGCGATCGGTATTATACTATTGAAGAAAAGGTTACGCTCACGCTCGACTGTATGATGAAGATTTATGATATTCCCGCTGACGAGAGAACAGGAGTCATTGAAAAAATAAAAAACTTTGACTACCAAAAGGTCAGCTGTGAAATGTTTGACAGATTTGTAAGTAAATTAAAATAAATATAATCATCAAAAGGAGAAACAACATGAAAAAGACATTCAAGCAAATGACCGCATGGCTTTTGGTCATGGCAATGCTCACGTCTTTCCTGCCCGTGATCCCCATCGCGGCGGCAGAGGAGCAGTTGGTCACCCGTGACGTGTTCGGCGTTGCGATCGAGGGTGAGCTTACTGCGGAAGAAAAAGAGTATTACAAGACAAACAACCCGTACGGCACCGAGGAGTGGTTCCCGCTCTTTACGGCGAACGAGCTGTTTTACGTGGAGGGCCACTCGGGCGGCCGCTACTGGCGCGCGCGTGACTACGACGGCGAGACCATGACGCAGGTGCGCGACAGCGGTACGCTGATCGGCTCGAAAAGCGAGGGCAACGGCCGCGGCTTCACGATGATGGATACCGCGCCGATCGACCTTTACGGCACGGGCAGTAAGGAATACGTGGCGACCGTTGCGTACTGGTACGGCGGCTCGAAACTGGAGCTGTTCGTTACCGACAAAAACGGCGACCGCGTTACCGATACATACAATCTTGCCTCGGGCGATGAGATCGACAACCTCGATGCTGTGGACGCATATGCCACCACCGGCTTTGTCTCGGTAGCGGCGGGCGACTTCGACGGTGACGGCGAGGAGACGATCGTTGCCTACATCCCCCGCATGGAGGACGCATCTCCTGCGATCGCGGAGTATAAGATCGAAAACGGCAAGATCGTTTGGGTGCGCGACGTGCTGAACACGCACGTGTTTGACATCCTCGGCAACGACAATCTTACCAATACGCGCTCCAAGAATACGCGCGTGCTCCGCAACACCCCGCACGTGCAGGTGCTTGCAGAGGACGTGGACAACGATAACATTGATGAAGTCGTTATCACCGCAGGTATGCACGATACCTACGACAATGTCGGCAAGGGCGTGGACGGCAACGGTATGGTCGGATCTCAGCTCTTCATTTACGACCTTGCACCCGAGGTTCCCGAGGGCGACGGCACCGTTACCAAGTTTGTACAGACCTTCAAGACCGCTCTGCACGAAAACGGCGCGGGCAGAAAAGCAAACGAGAGCGGACGTCTTCGTTTTGCATCCAGCTCGGTCGGTAACGTGACCGCCACCGGCGGAGGCGCGGACTTCCCCGAGATCATTTCCGCGGGTTGGGTGGACAGCGACGGCGGCAACGGTATCGGTCTCGACGGCGAAACGATCAATTTCAACCAGGTCACCTGTACCAAGGTTACGTATCTGTACGGTACGCCCGTGGGTAATTACAGCCATTCCTCGCTTGGCTCCGTCGGCACCAAGGAGTTCGTTTACGGCGGCTTCTATGACGACAGCGTAGAGGCGATCGTGCCCGTGCAGGTATTTTCCCCGTGGGGCGCAGGTCACGCCGATGCTATCTTTGCAGGCGGCGTTGTCTACAAGATCGAGAACAACCAGATCCGCGAGCTGTATCACAGAGGCTATTTTGACGACGATGATGACGGCATCAACGAGTGCATCATCACCAATGGTCTCATCATTGACGTGACCGCGGGTAACTTTACAAACGATCCCGACGGCAGAGAGCAACTGGTATTTGCGACCATGCAGAAGCGCCATATCCGCAACCAGTACTTCTCCTGCATGTACACCTACACCTGTGACGAGGGCGATTACCACGAGCCGGACGAAGGCTGGGACAGCTATGACGACGGCTGGCTCACCTACAAAGAGGGCGATGCGTTTATCACGTTTTGCGCGCCCGACCTTGATTCGAGCGACTCCACCGTTGTAAAGATCAAGGGCGTTTCCCGCACGTACACCGAGCCCGAGGTGCTTGCAATTCTCGAGGCAACTCCTTACTTTGCGGAGATCCCCGACAGTCTGAACAACAGTGAGACTTCCTACGGTAAGAGCGACACCGCAGGTGTCGGCTCCAGCTCGAGCGATACGTTGCAGACCAACGTGGTCGTCGGCTTTGAGTGGTCGGTGGACGATTTCTGTGCGGGCTTTGTCTGCGGCGCAGGCTTTGAGGCGACCATTGAGAATAACTTCACCTGGTCCACCTCGGAGGAGCAGTACGAGACCTTTGAGGTCAGCTACGCAAACGACAGCGGCGAGAATGCCGTGATCGTATACCGCCGCCCCGTTATCCTTTACGAGTATGAGGTGCGCGGCGCGGACAACACCATGGTTCTTGCCAAAGAGGGCGAGCTTTCCACCAGCATGATCTCCGTAGAGGAATACAATGCGGCGGCAGAGCAGTACGGCCTTGACAAGATCCCCGAGGGCCTGCTCGGCGAGCCCGGCAACCCCTTCTCCTATCGCTCGACCTCGGTCGGTCTTGATAACGTGGCGACCAAGGACAACTACACCACCCAGTACAACGGCACGGGTACCATTACCCAGAGCTTTACCAACGGTACCTCTACCACCTCCGAGTACGAGTATGAGCTGAACACCTCCTTCACCGCGTACGGCATGGTATTCGGCGTTAAGGCGGGCGGCGGTGCAGGCTATGCACACACCACCTCCGAGTCTACCGTCAACACCACCGAGATCGCAAAGGCGGGTACCGTCAGCGGCGTTACCGAGGATGGCTACGACTTCCAGTGGCAGTTTGCACATTGGAACACCACCGTCAACGGCACGGTCGTTCCCGTGCTCGGCTACATCGTCAAGGACGTTATAGCGCCTCCGTCTCCTCCCGTAGACCTCGGCGTGGACGACATCACCACCACGGGCGCAACGATCTCCTGGAATCACGGTAGCCGCCCTGCGGATGAATACCGTATCTATCAGTATTTCGCAGCCAGCGATAAGTATATCCAGATCGCTACGGTAGACGGCACCGAGACCTCCTGCGAGATCAGCAATCTGCTCCCCGATAACACCTACACGGTCGTTGTCCGCGCATACTCCGTTCCGACGGGCGGTGTGGGCATCGGCGGCGAGAGCGTCAACAGCGAGGCACTCGCCTTCACGACCGCACCCGAGGGCGCGGCACCCATCCTTATCGACGGCGCGTATGACGTACACGCCAAGGTCGGCGCATCCGCTACCTTTACGGCGGACGTTACGCTCCCGGGCGGCAAGTACACCACCGTAGACTATCAGTGGCAGGTCAGAGAGAAAGGGCAGAGTTGGGTAGACGTCAACAAGGCGAACGGCGCAAGCCTCACCCTCTCGAATCTTACCAAGGCAATGGACGGCAATCTCTACCGTTGCGAGATCAGTGCCCTGTATTCGGGTTCGCTGATCACCTATTACAGTGACACGGGCAAACTGCACGTCGGCAAGGCATCCGCAGAGGCAGAGTTGACCGTGGACGGCTATACCGACGGCTTCGGCACGGCGGCAGAGCCTTATCTCGGTCAGGCGGACTATCTTGTACAGAGCGGAATCTCCACTACCGAGGTCATCACCGATGAGAATCGCACCCTCACGCATGCGGGCGCCGAACTGCTCGTTTACGGCACGGCAACCGGCGACACCGTCGGCGCGCCCTACTATGGCTACGACGGTGAGAACGGCGTATACTATGCACTCACCGAAAGCGACGGCGAATTTACGGTTGTCGGCGAGATCAAGACTGTTACCGAGAAGAATCACGCGGGTCTTGACGGCGCCACTGTTACTGCACCTGTCGGCTTTGACAGCGACGTGCAGATCAGCACCACCGCGGATGGCGATACCTATTACCTCTTTGCGGCGGTAACGGGCACCACCCTGACACCCATTGAAGGCGTCACCGACGATCCCGAAACGACCGACGAGGACGAGACGGTCATCACCGTGGACACCCGCCTTGCAGACGTGACCGACGTCACCTATTACTGGGTACTGGACGGTGTGGCATATGCATATGGCGAAGACGGCGCACTTGGCGACGCGATGACCGACGTTTCGGTTGCGGATCTGTATGAGGTCTACGTCAAAAATGAGATCGATCTCGTACTCGGCCGCGGCGAGACTTACACGGTGCTCGAAGACGAGGAGTACACCGACTTCGAGGAATTCTGGTACTACCACATCACCTCGACAGAGGGTGTATACACTTCGGTTGCCTTCACCGAGACTGTGACCGAAAAGCATACTCTGGGCGAAGAAGATCACGCTTTCTCGGATGCACTGCTGACCGTTCTCACCGTAGAGACCGTCAACACGGTATCCGTACCCGTATATTCGACAGAGGCGGGCACCCCGCTTACGCTGCGCGCAACCGTGACCGAAAACGGCGAAAAGGCAATTGCAGGCGCACTCGTCACCTTCCGCGCGACCAACACGGTCACGGGAGCTGTTGACGAGATCAAGGTGACCACCAATGCCTTGGGCGTGGCAAGCACGACCTGGTGCGCACCGACGACGGCGCTCTACAGCATCGAGGCGATCGTCGGACAGAGCGAAACCTACCTCGGCGCAACGAGCGCGGCACAGTATTACGATGCACTCGGCACCGAGACGGATGCCGTGACCACCGAGTACAGGGTTCTGCTCACCGAGGGGGCGGATGCACTGCTTGGCACGATGCCCTTTGGCGGCACTTTCAGCTATAAGCTGCAGAGTCGCACGGCAGGCGAGAGCGCTTGGGCTGACTATGCCGCACAGATCGGCGAGACCTTTACCTACACCGTAACTGCACCCGGTAAGGCGGAGACGGAGGTCGGCGGCGCAGGCTATACGCCCGTTTTCGCAGGCGTACATACCGTCAAGGTCTATCGCGGCGGCGCAATCGATACAAACGCATTGGTTGCGGCGGCGACGCTGAACGTTACCCGCCTTGCGGTGACCGTTACCCCGACGTGGGTGGGAACGCCGACGAGTGCAGAGGAGGTTACGCTTGTCAGCACCTATGGCGCGCACACCGATACGTACCTGAAGGACATCTTCAACATCAGCTGCCCTTACTTTGCAAACCACAATGCATCGGGTATCTTCAACGTTACCCTCAGCTATAAGACCGGTGCGGACGTGGATGTGTTCAAGAACAATCATCAGGTCACCCTTGCAAGCGGCAGCTTTACCATCAAGCCTTCGAGCGCGCCCGTATACTTCACGAGCGGTGAAAACGGAACGCTTGTCGGTCGCTCGGGCGAAAACCTCTTCCTTATGTCTTCCGGCTCCAGCCAGACCGGCGGTACAAAGCTTACCTTCAATGCAGAGCCTGCGGTCGGCTACGCGGTAGATACCTGGGTCATCAACGGTACTGCGTACAGCGCGACGGCGGCAGACCTGCCCGACTGGTTTACCTGCCATGACAGCACGCTCGTGATCGAAAGCTTTGATGCTTCCGAAAACGGCGGACAGATCAAGGACGGCTCCCTGACCGTCGAAGTCACCTTCGTTTCCGCGTCCAACGTGATCACCTACAGCGTTGGCGGCGATGAGGGCGGCAGCATTTCCGCCGTCGTGGACGACGACAGCGACACTTCTCTCGTCAGCGGCACCGCGGTTGCCAAGGGCGTAGACCTTGCCTTTACCGCAACAGCCTTTGACGGCTACGTGATCGATCATTGGATCGTCAACGGCGAAAACTATACGTGGGAGAGCGGCGACCTCTACGCAGGCGAGGTTCTCACCCTTACGGACGTGAGCGAAGACTACACCGTAGTCGTATACTTTACCGCAAGCACCGAGACCTACAGCGTGACCACCTCGGTCTACAGCGAGAGCGGCGCGCCCGCCTCCGAGCTTGCGACCGTTTCCGCGACCGACGCGGAGACCGGCGAGGATATTTCGCTTAGCGGCATCGCAAAGAACACCTCTATTACCTTTACCGCAAATCTCAACGAGACCAACAACACGGTCAAGGAGTGGCAGACCTCTACCGACGGCACGACCTTTACCACGGTAAAGGGTTCGGGCGGCAAGGGCAGCTTCACGCTGTATAATATCAGCGAGAATACCTACGTCCGTGCGATCGTGACCAATGCGCAGAGCTACACGCTGCAGTATGCAGTCCTGCTGGACGGCAACGTCGTTACCGATGCGGATATTGCAACGCTGACTGCGGTCGGCAACGGTGCGACCCTTGTGAGCGGCGAAAGCTACGGCGCATATATCCCCGTTGACTTTGCACTCACGCTGTCTCCCGACTACTACGTCGTGGAGTGGAGCGATACGGTCACCGTGGACGGCACGCTGAAGAATGCAAGCCTTGCGGCTCTGAACGCAAATATCGAGATCGACGTTGTTATTGCAGAGAAGCCGACCGTTACCGTGATCGCGGCAGAGAACGGCACCGTTACCGTAAACGGTATCAACCGAGATCTTGCTTCCAACGCGGTCACCGTAACCGAGGGCGAGGAAAAGCATCTCGACAAGGGCAGTAACGCCGAGATCGTTGCTTCTCCCGCAGAGCACTACTACGTCAGCCACGTCAAGGTGGCAGGCGCGACCGTCTACACCGATAACGAGATCGGATACACGGGCGGCGAGATGACCTTTACGGTCGAAAACGTTGCAGAAGACACCGAGATCGAGGTCGTTTACGCAGAAAAGCCCGTTGTGACCTTCGCAGGTGGCGGAAATATCACCGTGACCGCGGCACAGGGCGAGACTGCACTTACTGACGGCGACCACGTGGAGAAGTACAGCGACGATATTACCTTTACTGCAACGCCTGCGATCGGTTATGAGACCGATGCGTGGACGCTCGGCGGTACGGGTGTTGCCTCCACAAACGAAAATGCCGAGGAAAACGACGTTACCGTCTTTGTCAAGGCGGGTAAGATCACTGCGGACGTGGCGGTCTCCGTTACCGCAAAGGCGATCCCGCAGTA
Organism: Eubacteriales bacterium; assembly: GCA_045540755.1. Taxonomy (GTDB): domain Bacteria; phylum Bacillota; class Clostridia; order Oscillospirales; family CAG-272; genus UMGS902. The sequence continues at coordinate 34,913 of JAZQHV010000059.1, read as the reverse complement.
CACCTTCACCATGTCCACAGAGGAGATCGACGAGGGCGGCGCACACGGCACGCTTTCGGCAAGCGTTTCCCGCAAAGCGCTGGACGGTTACACCGCTGACCTTGCAAGCGGCGGCAGCTTCTACCGCGACAGCGATATTACGATTACCGCAACCCCCGACGAGGGTTACCGCGTCAAGACCTACACATGGGATATCGGCGGAAGCGTCGGACAGGGAATCGCCATTCCCACTGAGCTTCTCAAGAACGTGCAGGGCGACGTGACCGTCACGGCACGCTTTGTCAAGATCGGTAGCGGCATCACCTTTGATCCTACCGATGCGGAGAGCACGGGCGGCTATATTTCGGCGGCGACTGCGGCGAATATGGACGTTCTTGCCAATGCAAACGGTCTGACCCTTGAGGCAGGCGTAGAGCTTGCGCTCACCGCCACCGTCAAGACGGGCTATGAGGTTTCGGGCTGGTATACCGACGGTACGCTTGTGGAAGGCACTGAAGGGCTGACCGAGTACGTCTACACCTCGACCGGTGAGGATGAGACTGCCATTACCGTACAGTTCCGTCAGGTACTGTACACGATCAAGACCGAGATCGAGCACGGCACGATCGAGGTCACGACACTGACCGAGGGTCAGGCGCGCGGCGGCGAGGCACTCACCTTTACCGCAACCCCCGACATCGGATACGCGGTTTCCGACTGGACTGTCAACGGCGAGAGCCGTGGCGTCAGCGGCAATACCTTCAATTGGACGGTGGAAAACGGCGCGGCACTGAATAGCGCGATAGACACTTATACCGTTAAGGCTGTGCTGGTACGCGACAGCTACACCGTTACCTACACCGATACCGTTGGCGGCACGCTCACAAGCGATACCGCAAGCGGAAGCTACGTGGCAGATGGCGCCGAGGTCACCATCGTGGCAACGCCCGACACCGGCTACGTCTTCAAGTCCTGGACGGTAAACGGCAAAAAGCATGCCGAGACCGCCGAGACACTCACTCTCACCGTGACTGCGGATACCACCGTAGAGGCAGTCTTTGAGGCGATCCGCTACACCGTCACATTTGATACGGTCGGTGAGGCAGGCAGCATTAAGGCGACCGCAAACGGAAGAAACGTACAAAGCGGTGACAAGGTCGGCTACGACACCGTGATCACCTTTACCGTTACGCCGCGAGGCACGAACATGGTTGAAAAGTGGGTCATCGACGGCGCAACGCCCGACGGCTATGGCATGACCGAGACTGCCGATGCGGCACTGACCTATACCACCGTTCTTTCGGCGGACATCACGGTCAGCGTTGAGATCATCACACGTCCCACGTATACCGTTACCGTCACTGCCGGTGAAAACGGCGCGGTCAGTGCGGAAAGCATCGAGGTTGCGAGAAACGGCAGTGTAACCGTTGTGGCAACGCCCGATGATTACTACCAGTTTGACAACTGGACGGTAGATGGCACTCCCGACGACGTGAGCGGCACTACCCTTACGCTTTCGGATATCAAGAAGGATATGACCGTTACGGCGGCGTTCAAGGAAGCGATCCGTTACGACGTCACCTTCACGGTCGTATGCGAGACGGGCAACGCCTCTACCGCAAGCGTTACCGCGGGTGGCGTGGCGATCTATCCCACCGCTACCGAGCCCGCTCGTGTGGTCGGTAACAGTGAGATCGTCTTTACGGCATCTCCTGCGATGAACGGCGAGAATAACGCCGATATGGTCGCTTCGTGGGTCGTAAACGGCGAGCCCGCGGATAATCTCTCGAATGTTCTCACCATTACCAAGCTGAATGAAAAGACCGACGTTGTTCTCACCTTTACCGAGTACGTCGGCTACACCATCCCCACAGACGGTACGGGCTACACGATTACTGACGTGGTTCGCACGCCCGCTGACACGGCACCCGTGACCGAGATCCGCGATGGCGGCGACCTGACCTTTACGGTAACGCCCACCGCAGAGCATTATTTCACCGACCTTACGGTCAACGGCGTGGATTGCCTTACCGAGACCGCGGGCGAGGGCGTGACCGTTGTGAACAACGGCGACGGTAGCTACACCGTCACCGTTACTGACGTGGACGCACTCACCTTTACGGCAGAGTCGATGATGTTCCGCATCGTCATGGGCGATCTCACCGCGGTTCCTGCGGCACTGACTGCAAAGTATGATAGCCTTGCTAAGCTGGAGAGCGCACTCCGTACGGCAGTGACCAAGGTGAACAAGAGCTTTAAGAACACGGCGTTCTTCGACATCGTACTGCTGTACACCACCGACGGCGGCGTGACCTGGCAGGAGGCAACGGCTGAGCACTTCCCGACAGGCGGCGTCAAGGTCACCATCCCCTATGCGGATATCGCAGAGGGCATCGGTGAAGCGTACACTTACACGGTAGTTCATATGTTCACAAGTGAGATGGACGGCCACGCAGTCGGAGACACCGAGACCATCACGCCTACCGAGACCGAAACGGGCATCGAATTCACCGTCAAGAGCTTCTCGCCCTTCACGGTCGGCTACTACAAAGCATCCTCGAATCCCTCGGGCGGTAGCGGTAGCGGCGGCCTTGGCGGCGGCATCGGACTCGGCGGTGGCTCCAAGGAGTCGGACACCTACACAGTCAAGGCTTCTGCGACCGTAGGCGGTAAGATCAGCCCCTCGGGCGATAAGAAGGTCGAGGCGGGCGACAGCATCACCTTCACCGTCACTGCAGACGCAGGCTACGTGCTGAAGGAGATCCTGGTGGACGGCGTCAGCGTAGGCGCACATGCAGTATATACACTGGAAAATGTTGTAAGAGCATACCGCGTGGAGGCGATCTTTGAGGCAGTCAAGGATTGCACCGCGGCAACCTGCCCGACCAAGGATTACAGTGACCTGCTCTACACCGCATGGTATCACGACGGTATCCACTACGCACTCGAAAACGGCCTGATGGTCGGTGTCAGCGATACCAAGTTTGATCCTGATGGCAAGGTGACCCGCGCACAGCTTGTCACCATCCTCTGGCGCATGGAGGGCAAGCCCGCGGCAAGCACGTCGACAGCCTTCAAGGATGTGATCGCAGGCGCATGGTATGCCGATGCGGTTGCATGGGCAAACGGCTGTGGCATCGTCAAGGGCTATGCCGAGAACACCTTCGGCACCGACGATTCCATCACCCGTCAGGATATGGTCACCATCCTGTACCGCTATCTGCAGTACAAGGGCGGCACACCCACAGGGGATAAGGACCTCATCGGCATGATCGATGCAGGCGATGTTGCAGGCTACGCTATGGACGCGGTCCGCTGGGCATACGGCAACGGTCTTGTGCAAGGAATGACGGCAACCACCCTCACTCCGAAGAACAATACCACCCGTGCACAGTTTGCAACCATCCTTCTCCGCTACGTGGAGAACGTATCCAAGTAAAATCAAAAGACAACGCAGTCGAAAGACTGCGTTGTCTTTACTTTCGCCCTCCGATATGCTACAATAGGGAAGAATACGCAGATAAAGGATGCTTGTATGGTCTTTTTGCTTCTCGCGATCCTCAGCAGTGCGCTGGTGTCGATCGTTATGCGCCTCAGCACCGACAGGGCGCAATATAAACTCGGTATGTTGGTGGCAAACTACGCGACCTGTCTTGTGCTTTCCCTTTTGTACACGGGTATGGAGGGAATTTTGCCTGCCACGCCGTCGCTGTTGCAAACGTTTTTGCTTGGCGGGACGAACGGCGTCCTGTTTCTCGCCTCTTTTGTGATCTTTCAGTATAACGTGCAAAAAAACGGCGTTGTTCTCTCCTCGGTGTTTATGAAGCTCGGTTTGCTTGTACCGCTTGTGCTTTCGGTCTTCTGCTTTTCGGAGACTCCTACGTGTATGCAGGGGATCGGCTTTGCGCTGGCGATCGCGGCGATCCTGCTGATCAATGCAGGCCCCACTGCGGGGAAACGCGGCGGCGGTGTGTATCTTGTGCTCCTTTTACTGCTTGGCGGCAGTGCGGATGCCATGAGCAAGGTGTTTGAAGAGGTCGGTGACAGTGTGCTCGGCGACAGTTTTTTGCTTTACACCTTTGCGGTGGCACTGCTCCTTTGTATCGGCTGTCTTTTGTACAAGAGACAGCGTATCGGTAAAAATGAGCTGTTTTACGGTGTGCTGATCGGACTCCCCAACTTTTTTTCGACAAAGTTTTTGCTCGCGGCGCTCGGCGATATTGCCGCGGTGATCGTGTACCCTACCTATAGCGTGGCGACCATCCTTACCGTCAGCCTTGCGGGCGTTTTTCTCTTTCGTGAACGGCTCCGCGCACGGCAGTGGGCGGCGGTCGGCGTGATCCTCATTTCGCTTGTACTTCTGAATCTGTAAAACGGCAAGATCCCGTCACATTTCCGAAAACATGCCGAAACATCGGCGCACCACTGCTTGGCGGCAGCATGAGCTTTGTCATAGAATTGCCCCGCGGGAATTTTCCGCGGGGCACATTTTTTCTTGACAAAGTTATATATAGATGGTAGAATTGTATATGCAGAGATATGGAGTTGCAATGATAGAGTAAACGGGGAAATCTGTTTACTTCCCGTTTGCAACTTTTTTTATTTTCGGAGGAAAAAGAAAATGTATGACATCGTGGTCATCGGTGCGGGAGTCGTTGGCGGTATGATCGCCCGCGAGCTTACGCGCTACAGGATCTCTGTGTGCATCCTCGAAAAGCAGAGTGACGTTGCCTTGGGCGCCTCTAAGGCGAACAGCGGCATCGTACACGCAGGCTTTGATGCAAAGGAAGGTTCGCTCAAGGCACTCCTGAACGTGCGCGGCTCGGAAATGATGGAGTCCGTGGCGAAGGAACTTGGCGTGCATTACAAGCGTAACGGCTCGCTCGTCGTCGGCTTTAGCGACGAGGATATGCAAGCGATCCGTGATCTGTATGCACGCGGCTGTAAGAACAACGTGCGCGGCTTGCGGATCCTGACGGGGGATGAGGTACGCGCGCTGGAGCCGAATATTTCGGACAACGTCATCGGCGCACTGCACGCGCCCACGGGCGGCATCGTCTGCCCCTATATGCTCACGGTCGCTTCGGTCGGCAATGCGATGGACAACGGCGCCGTGTTGAAGACGAATTTTGAAGTCACGTCGATCGAGTATGCAGACGGTGTATATAAGGTGGCTTCGCCGACCGAAACGGTCGAGGCAAAATACGTGATCAACGCCGCAGGCGTGTACAGCGACGCGGTCGCCGACATGGCAGGCTGTGGCGGCTTTACGGTCACGCCGCGCAAGGGTGAGTATCTGCTGCTGGATCGCGAGTGCGGCGACACCGTTTCGCACACCGTGTTCAAGGTGCCCACCAAAATGGGCAAGGGCATCCTGGTTTCCCCGACGGCAGACGGCAATCTGTTGCTCGGTCCCACCTCGGTCAATATCACGGATAAGGACAATACCGAGACAACGCAAGGCGGCATTGATGCGATCATCGCGGGTGCGACCGAGTGCGTGAAGAATATCCCGCTCCGCAGTGTGATCACCTCGTTTACGGGGCTTCGCGCCGTCGGCAGTACGGGCGATTTCATCATCGAGGTGGCAAATTGGCACTTTGTCAACGTGGCGGGCATCGAATCTCCCGGACTTTCGTCCGCGCCCGCGATCGCCAAATACGTCACCGAGCTTCTGCGTGACGCGGGACTGGAGCTTGCTCCGAATCCCGATTTCTGCCCTACACGTAAGATCTATCGCGCGGCAGAGGAAAAATACCACAAGGTCATCTGCCGCTGTGAAACGGTCAGCGAGGGTGAGATCCTCACCGCCATTCACACAAATCCCGGTGCGCGCGATATCGACGGCGTCAAGCGCCGCACGCGCGGCGGCATGGGTCGCTGTCAGGGCGGCTTTTGTATGCCCTACGTTGCCGAGATCCTCGCGCGCGAGCTGGATATGCCGCTCACCGAGGTCACCAAGTTCGGCGGCGGTTCCAAACTCCTTTTCGGCAAGGTAAAGGAGGCAGAGGCATGAGACACGTAGATATTGTCATCATCGGCGGAGGCCCCGCGGGCATGGCGGCGGCAGTCAGCGCCTATAAGGCAGGGATGCGCGACATCCTCATTCTCGAGCGCGACCGCCATCTCGGCGGTATCCTGCAACAGTGTATCCACAACGGCTTCGGTCTGCACCGCTTCGGCGAGGAGCTGACCGGCCCCGAGTACGCATGGCGGTACGAGGAGGAGGTCCTCTCTCTCGGTATTCCGTATAAGCTCGGTGCGATGGTCGTGGATCTTACCCCCGACCGCAAGGTCACCTACATTTCCGAGGAAGACGGCAGAGTCACGCTGGAGGCGGGTGCGGTCATCCTTGCTATGGGCTGCCGCGAGCGTAGCCGCGGCGCGCTCAACATTCCCGGCACGCGCCCTGCGGGCATTTATACCGCGGGCACGGCACAGCGTTTCGTCAATATCAAGGGCCTTATGCCCGGTAAAAATATCGTGATCCTCGGTTCGGGCGATATCGGCCTTATCATGGCGCGCCGCATGACGCTGGAGGGCGCAAATGTCAAGGCAGTCTGCGAGCTGATGCCCTATTCGGGCGGTCTCAACCGCAATATCGTACAGTGCCTGGACGACTTCGGTATCCCGCTTCGTCTCAGCCACACCGTGGTGCAGATCCACGGCAAGGAGCGCGTGACGGGCGTGACCATCGCCAAGGTGGACGAAAACCGCCGCCCCATCGAGGAGACGCGCGAATTTATCGAATGTGACACTTTGTTACTTTCCTGCGGTCTGCTCCCCGAAAACGAGCTGACCAAGTGCGCGGGCATCACGCTTGACCGTGTAACGGGCGGCGCCGTTTGCGACAGCTTCCGCCAGACGTCGGCGAAGGGCATCTTCTCCTGCGGCAACGTACTGCACGTACACGACCTTGTAGACTTTGTTTCCGAGGAGGCGGAGCTTGCGGGCCGTTCGGCAGCCGCATACGTGCGCGGCGAGCTTTCTGCGGCAGGGCGTACCGTTGCGGTCGATCCTCTTGGCGGCGTGCGCTACACCGTTCCGCAGAAGGTGTATACCGAGGGCGGCGATGTCAAGCTGTATTTCCGTGTAGCGGATATTTATAACAACGTGACCGTGCGTGTGACCGACGGCGACGATGTGATCTTTACGCGCAAGCGCAAAAAGGTCGCCCCCGGTGAGATGGAGAGCATCACGCTTAAGGCTGAGGTGCTGGCAAAGCTCACGCACGATCGCATCACGGTGGAACTTGCCATGGAGGACGAAAGATGAATATGATCTGTATCGTATGCCCGATGGGCTGTCCGCTCACCGTGGAAAAGACCGCCGACGGCTTCAAGGTCAGCGGCAATACCTGCCCGCGCGGCGAAAAATACGCGATCGCCGAGTGTACCGCGCCTACGCGCACGCTGACGAGCATCGTACCCGTCCGCGGCGCGGATATGGTGTCGGTAAAGTCTGCGGCACCGCTCCCGAAAGAGAAGATCTTTGATTGCGTCCGTGTGCTTTCGGGCGTTACGCTGGAGGCACCCGTTCACATCGGCGACGTCGTGGTAAAAGATATCCTTGGCACAGGCGTGGACATTGTTGCGACCAAAAATATACCGTAAGGAGTCTTGTATGCTGGACATTGAAAAGAATCCGATCATTGCCGCAGTACATGGGATGGAGGAGTTTGCCTTGGCACTGCAAAGCGGCGTAGACGTGATCTTTGTGCTGAACACCAACATTTTCAGCGTTGCGGAATACGTCGAGCGCGGTCATGCCGCAGGCAAGCACATCTTTTTCCACGCGGACATGACCGAGGGCATCGCCAAGGACAGCTGTGGCGTGGAATTCCTCGCAAAATCGGGCGCGGACGGCATCGTCTCCACCCGTGCCAACATGCTCCGCTTTGCCAAAGAACAGGGGCTTCGCACCGTACAGCGGTTTTTCATCATTGATGCGCAATCGGTCAAGACCACCGTCGATTCGGCAAAAAGCGTTTCGCCCGATTATATTGAGATCATGCCGGGGCTTCTCCCCAAGGTCATAAAACGCCTGAAGGGAAGCCTGACTACCCCGATCATCACGGGCGGTCTCATCGAGACCAAGGCGGAGATCGTGGAGGCGCTTTCCGCAGGTGCAACTGCGATCTCTACATCCAATTCTACACTCTGGGACAGTTAACATGAAGCACGACATCCGTACAAAAAAACTTTTTCTCTTGGACATGGACGGCACTATTTACCTCGGCGACGAGCTCTTTGACGGGACGCTGGATTTCCTCGACTACGTCAAAAAGAGCGGCGGCAGGTACATGTTCCTCACCAACAATTCCTCCAAAGGACTCGACAAATACGTCGAAAAACTGGCAAGGCTCGGCATCGCCGCGACCGAGGAGGACTTTTTAAGCTCGGCGCAGGCGACCTCGCTGTACTTGCACAAGCACCACGCGGGGCAAAAACTCTACGTAATGGGCACCGAGTCGTTCAAGGATTATCTGCGCGGCGACGGGCACCGTGTGACCGACGTGTACGCCGAGGATATCGACGTTTTGGTGATGGGATACGACACCGAGCTTGTCTATCAGAAGCTCGTGGATGCCTGTCTGCTTTTACAGCGCGACATCCCCTATATTGCCACCAATCCCGACTGGGTCTGCCCCACCGAGTGGGGCTACGTGCCCGACTGCGGCTCGGTCGCGACCATGCTCAAAAACGCTACGGGCAAGTGGCCGCGCTTTATCGGCAAGCCCGAACCTGCTATGATCGAGCTTGCGATCGAAAAGGCGGGGATGTGCAAAGAGGACGCGCTGATGATCGGTGACCGCGTGTACACCGATATTGCCAGCGGCGTGAATGCGGGCATTGCCACCGCGTTTGTCCTCAGCGGAGAGGGAACGATGGCGGATGTGGAAGCGTCGGACAAAAAGCCGACCTTTGTCTATGAAAATATTCGTGCGATCTATAACGCACTTGTGGGAGAATGACATGAAAGACACGATCAAGCTGGACAAAAAACACGTGCAGATGGTTGCACACCGCGGCGTTTCGAATCTGGAGCCCGAGAATTCTGCGGCGGCGTTTATCGCGGCGGGCAACCGCTCCTATTTTGGCATTGAGACCGACGTACACGTCACCGCAGACGGGCGCTTTGTCGTGATGCACGATGACAACACCCTGCGTACCACGGGTGTGGACACAGTGATCGAGGAAACGAAATATGCGGATCTGCATGGCCTGCATCTGCTGGGGTACGACAAAGAGAGCACCCGTCGTGATCTCACGATCCCCGACCTCACAGATTACATCCGCATTTGTAAGCACTACGGCAAGACTGCCGTGCTGGAACTGAAAAATCCCATGTCCGAGGGGCATATTCTGGGGATCATCGGCGAGATCCGCGGCGTTGGGTACCTCGAAAACGTCATTTTTATCTCGTTTTCGTTGGAAAACTGCCTCATTTTGCGTAAGCACCTTCCCGAGCAGACCATCCAATACCTTGTCACCAAGGTGGAGGACGGCCTGATGGAAACGCTGACCGAGAATCGCTTTGATGTGGACATCTATCACAAGTACCTCACGCGAGAGCAGGTGGAGGCGTTCCATGCAAACGGCATCAAGGTCAATGTGTGGACCTGCAACACCGAAGAGATCGGCGAAAAGCTGGTGGACTTCGGTGTGGACTATATCACGACCAATATTCTGGAATAAGGAGAAAAGACATGAGACATGGGGTTCTTTTTGCACTTTCCCTGTTGCTTTGCATTTGTTTTGTCGCCTGCGGCGATACCCCTGCTGAGACGACTGCGGCACCCGTGACCGCCGCACCCGCGACTGAAGCGGCGGAAACGCTCGGCATTCCCGAGACTGCGGACTACGGTGGCCATACCTTCACTGTGCTCTACGCGGGTCACACGGTCTCGACGGAGTTCGGTTTTGAGGAGGAGAGCGCTATCGCGCTCGACAACGCGCAGTACAAGCGTGTTAAGACGGTGGAGCAGGCGTACAACGTCGATATCGTCGAGGTGCAGAAGAAGAGTTCGAGCACCAACGGCAACGGCGCGGGCTATCAGGAGCTGTCCAACGCGGCAAATTCGGGTACGACCGACTACGATCTTACTCTGACCTCGGCATACGACGTGGCGGTACTTGCGTACAACGGCTATCTCTACGACATGGCGTCCATCCCCGGCATCGACCTTTCGAAGAGCTGGTGGGACAGAAACGCGACCGACAGCCTCACGGTCAATGGCGTTACCTTCTTCACGACGGGTGACATCACCGTTTCGGACAACTACGCTACCTTTGCCATCATGTTCAACAAAAAACTGCTGAAGGATTACGGACTGGAGAGCCCCTACGACATGGTTTACGACGGTACGTGGACGTTTGAGGAATTCGGTAAGATGTGCAAGACCGTTTCCGAGGATCTCAATCAGGACGGCGTGATGGACACAAATGACCGCTTCGGTCTGCTGGTGTGGGACGACTCCATCGTCGGTGTGGTCAACGCCGCAGGTGAGCGTTGTGCCACCATCGGCGAGGACGGTAATATCCAGCTGACCTTCTACAACGATACGACCTTGGCGGCACTTGAGCAATATGCGGCGATCGCCTACGACACCGAGTACGCGCTGACCTATCAGCGCCATGCCAAGACGGCGACCGTGCTCCAGACCATGTGGCCGAACGACCAGGCACTCTTCTTCACCTCGTATATGAGCTCGATCCAGGGTTGCCGCTCGATGGAGAGCGACTTCGGCATTCTGCCGTACCCCAAGCTGAACGCACAGCAGGACGAGTATTACAGCTGTGTTGCCCCCTACAACGCGCGCTTCATCTGCGTGCCGCTCGTACAGGAGAATATCGAGCGCACGGGCATCATCACCGAGGCGCTTGCATATTACGGCAAGCAGATCGTTACCCCTGCTTACTATGACGTCAACCTCATCGGTCTTTCTACGCGGGACGAGGAGTCCTCGGATATGCTGGACATCATCTTCGGCAACCGCGTGTATGATATTGGCTATTTCTATCAGCTCGGTCCGTACAACAAGCAGCTCATTCTGATGCTTCGCGAGTACCAGACCAACTTTGCTTCGATGTACGAGACCTACCGCCCCGCGGCGGAGACCACGCTGAAGATCATCAATCAGTTCTACAGCGAGGCTGTTTCACAGTGGAATAAATAATAAGGAGACATCAATGAAAAAGGTTTTATCCATCCTCTTTGCACTCCTTCTTTGCAGCACACTTGCCTTTGCCGCCATGGCAAAGGACGACGCACCGCTGATCTTTGTGGATGCGACTCGCCGCACGCCGCCCTCCGACCTTCTCGAGGGCTTCACCGTTATGAACGTTTCGGACGAGCCGATCGACCTTGCCGACTACAAGGCTTGGTACGGCAGAGCCACCACCGAGGAAAAGCTGGATGCGCTCGACCCCGACACGGTCACCAAGGTGATGCCTCTCACCGACGTCAGCGGTACCTACATTCTGCAACCGGGCAAAAAGGCGTATATCTGGTGCGTGTACAGCACCACCTATAAGACCAAGATCCCCACGGCAGACGGCGAGGCTTACCTTGTCGAGCAGGGAAGTGACGGTGCGCCGAACTACCGTTTTGACGTGTTTCGCCGCGCGGTGGATTACCTCGTCGCGCAGGGCAATTATCGCGTGATGCCGATTGCGGAGGATACGCTGATCGTGCCGATGGATTGCACCTACGGCGATGCCTACGGTCCCGATGCGACCTATACCACAAAGCCGAACTGCTTCAATTTGCAGAACAGCTACTATATCCGTCTCTATCTCACCGAGAATATTGATCCGACTGCGGCACAGGCGTTCTGCACCGCAGATCTGGACGGCACCTCCAACGGCACTTACCTCAACGCCTCGGGCGCGGTCAAGTGCACCTACGGTACCTTCGTGTACGAGGAGGATCCCTACGACGTTGCGATGCAGGTCTCCTTTGAGGCGGGAACGTATCTCTTTGGCAATGCGCTTGCCGAAGAGGAGATCGCCCCCGTCGAGCCTGCGCCAAACGGCGCGATCCGCCTCATGACCATCAACGTTCTCAACGACGATTTCAAGACCGCCCGCTTCTCCTACATTGAGCAGACGGTCGGCGCGCTTGCCCCCGATATCATCGGCTTCCAGGAGTGCCGCGAGGGCTTCAACATGATGGTCGACAACATCAAAAAGTCGGGTTACGCTTCGGTCGTGGACACCCTTTCGCATGATCCCAAGGACAACACCATTGTCAACCCCGTCAAGATCCTGTACAGCACCGACCGCTATACCATGGTCGAGGGCAGTGAGGGCGCGCGCCGCTTCAAGGACAACTATCAGGAATCCTGGACCAAGTCGCTTTGCTACTGCGTGCTTGAGGACAACGTGACCAAGGAGCGCATCATTGCGGTCAACGCACACTTTGAGGTGTATATCGCCAGTCGCAATGTACCCGGCGACGTGGTGCTTGCCCAGCGCGAGTCCAATGCCCGTGAGGTCATCGAAGCAATCGAGACTCTCCAAAAAGAGTACGGCGATCTGCCTGCCGTGGTGCTCGGCGACTTCAACGCGACCGAGGTACAGTCCTCCCAGCGTATTTTGCTTGCAGGCGGACTCCGCTCGGCGGCGCACCTGACCGAGAACAGCTATCCGTGGATGCCCACCTACCATGGAAACGATGAGAGCGCACAGGCGGGCAATTACCCCATCGACCACGTCTATCTGACGAGTGAGGATTTCCGCGTGCTCCGCGCGCATACCTATAACACCTCGCTCGGCAGAAAGGCTTCCGACCACTATCCCTTCTATGCGGATGTTGAGCTCGCGCCGAATACCAACACCTCCTGCGCGGACACGCACGGCGCGGACGTGCCGCTGATGATCGTGGATGCGACCCGCCGCGTACCCGTTATGGGCGGCTCCTCGGATATGGTCGAGGGCTTCACGGTGATGAACGTATCCGACAAGCCCGTTGACCTCTCGCATATCAACGTGTGGTACACCACCGCCAAGACCGAGGAGGAGCTGAAGGGCAGAGATGCTTCGGCGATCACGCTGGTCATGCGCATGGCGGACCGTACGGGCAAATACGTGTTACAACCCGGACAGACCGCCTACATCTGGATGGTCTACTCCACGGTATACAAGTCGCAGGTCGAGACAGCAGACGGGCTTGTATCGCTCGTGGAAAAGGGCGAGGACGGCTACGCGGTCTACCGCACCGATCTCTTCCGCCGTGCGGTGGAGCACTTTGCAGGTAAGACCGACGACGAGTATACGGTCAGCATGATCGGGGAGGACACCCTGATCGTTCCGTTTGACCGCTCCACGCGCGACCGCTTCGGCGCGGATGCCGCGTACGTACACATGGATAAGTCCTTTAATCTTGTCAACTCGGCGTACATCCGTCTGTACCTGACCTATGATTCCGACATGAGCGCAAGCGATGCCTTCTGCATTGCCGACCTCGACGGCACGGGTGAGGGAACCTACATCAACGCAGAAAATGCCGTCAAGGTCAATTACGGCACCTACAAGTACCTGCCTTCGGGCAGTCCGCTGATGCAGACGGCTTCCTTTGCCAAGAATACCTACTACTTCGGTACCAATACCGAGGGCTTTGACGTAGCGCCTCAAAAGACCGAGGTCAAGCTGACCATCGGCAAGATGGAGGGCTACGTCAACGGCGTGGCGAAGCCGCTGGATGCCGCACCCGTGATCCGCAACAGTCGCACCATGCTGCCCGTCCGCTTCGTTGCCGAGAATCTCGGCGCTACCGTCGGTTGGGACGGTGCAACGAGCACGGTGACGGTGACGACCGCCACCACCAAATTGGAGATCCGCATCGGTGCGACGACCGCCAAGGTGAACGGCGCCGAGATCACGCTGGATTCCCCTGCGTTTATCGAAAGCAGCCGCACCTATCTCCCCGTCCGCTTTGTTGCCGAGAACCTCGGTGCTTCCGTTGCATGGGACGGTGTGACCTCGACCGCAACGCTTACAAAATAATGAAAAAGACAGAAATTCTTCGCCGCGGCGATGACCACGTCATCGCCCTCGACGGCGTTCCCTACGCGCAAATACTTGCCGTAAATGGGGCAACTGACACCTTTACTACCATCACCGAGGGCGTATGGCGATGGCATCGCCATACCGACGTCCCCACCGACCGCATGCGCATGGAGCTTTTGTTCCTCGGCGAGCCCGATTTCACGCTCATTCCCTCGGTCAGCTACAACGGCAACGGCTGGGGGGACACGCCCGAATACGTGGGCGATTTTGCCGAGGACGGCACGCCGTGGAGCTTTGCATGGCACCGTGTGACGGTCCCCGCCTGCACCTACAGTGAAAACGCCGCATTCTCCCTTGCCTTGATGGCAGATGCCAACGTTAGTTGCGCTTGCTCGCTCTACAAGGCGGAGGGTGGCAAAAAGCACGTGCTCATCTTTCCTGAGGAGGAACAGCCGAAAACGCTGCAACGCCACTTCTGGGAGGGGCCGTATCAGGGCACGATGGAGCCGCAATGCGACTTTGAGGGCATTATTTTTACCGCACCCTCGGATGGCACGCGCTTCCGCTACAAGCAGCTTATGGACTTTGCATGGCGCTACTATGCACATCCCCTCGCGGCGCCGATGAAAGCGGCAGACTTGTACCGCTATTCGCTTGCGTTCTGCCACTTCCTGTTTGAGCGCGAACGCGACGGCTTTGCAGGCTTTACGCGCAACGCACAGCATCACCTCGGCACGACCGCTTACAAGAAGTACGAGCACGTTTACGAGGTCGGCTGGGCAGGGCAGAGTGCCTCCATGGCAAACGCCTTTATCCATGCGTATCTGCAAAGCGGAGACAAGCAAAAGCTTTCCATGGCGCTGGAGGCGCACGATTCCTGGATCCGAAAGGGCAGACACCCTGCGGGGCATATCACGGGTCGCCTGGACTTTGACGAGTGGGCGTACAAGGAATTTGATCCGAATTACGTCCCCGATAAGTGGGAGCTTGGTGCCAATATTTACGAAAACCTGACCGCACGCTATCTCAATAACCTTGCGGGCAAGCCGCCGAAGATCGTGCGCGACAAGGACGGTCGCCAGTTCAAAGGCAACGATGCCTGCAACAACGGTACCGCCGCCGATTGCTATTTCGAGGCGTACGACCTTTTGCAAAAGGCGGGTATCGACAAGCCCGAATACCTCGACATGGCGTACGGCATCTGCAACCACGCACTGCAGACGCAGGCGGAAAGCGGTGCCTATGCCAAGGCGTGGCGCAATGACGGCTCCGTCCGCGGACACAAGGGCACCGTCGGCTGCTTCCTCATTCTGCCGATGCTGAAGGCGTACCGAAAGAGCGGGGAGCGGAAGTATCTCGACAGCGCCGTGCGCGCATTCGATCTGTACTACAGCGAGTTGGAGCGCGACGGCTTTACCACCGCAGGGGCGCTGGATACCTACAGTATCGACAAGGAATCCTCCTCGCCTTTGCTCCGCGATGCGCTCGCGCTCTACGACGTGACGGGCGATGAAAAATACGTCGCCTGCGCCGAAAAGATCGCGTGGTATCTCACCACGTGGATGATGTATTACACCATTGCGTACCCTGCGGACAGCGACATCGGCAGGATCGGCTTTGACACCTTCGGCGGCACGGCGGTCTCCACGCCGCACAACGCACTCGACATGTACGCTCTGCGCGACGTGCTCTCCTTCCTCCGCTTGTCGGAGCTGACGGAAAACGTGCAGTGGCGAGAGCGTGCGCTTGCGCTCTGGTGCAACGCCTGCCAGTGCGTTTCGGACGGAACGCTGGTGCTGAACGATGCACTTGTTCCTGCGGGCGCACAGTTTGAGGCGGTCTTCCATACCCGTTGGGGCAGACGGGCATCGGGTCCCTTTACCCATTCGCACCTGCTTGCGGGATGGCCTTGTGCCTTCCGCCTGGAGAACCTCCGCTTCCATGAGGATTGGAGCTTCTTTGATGCGGGACTCACCCACATCGAGGGAAAAATCGAATAGTTTTCGTTCCTGTCAGAGAATTTTGAGACAATAGGAACCCCAAGGCATATCTGCGCCTTGGGGTTCCTATTCTTTTTACAGAGAGGAGGAGTATATTGCTTTACGAAAAACTGTATATTACATCCCCTGCGGCGCAGATCGTCCTCTCGGTGGCGATCATGATGCTGTCGGGTTTTCTTGCGACACGTATCACCAAAATGCTTCGTTTGCCAAATGTGACCGCCTATCTGCTCGTGGGTGTTCTGCTCGGCCCTTTTTGCCTCGATGCCATTCCGAAAAATTTCGTAGACGGCACCGACTTTCTTTCGGACATCGCGCTTGCATTTATCTCCTTTGCCACGGGCGAGTTCTTCAAGCTTTCCGCCCTGCGTAAAAACGGTGCAAAGGTCATTGTGATCACGGTGATGGAGGCGTGCCTTGCCTTTGCACTCGTCTTTTTCGCCATGACCGCGCTTCACGTGGACTTTGCGCTTGCAGTGGTGCTTGCGGCGCTTGCCGCCGCCACTGCACCCGCGTCTACGCTGATGACCATTCGGCAAACGCATGCCAAGGGTGGCTTTGTGGACACGCTTTTACAGGTGATCGCGCTGGACAACGTGGTCAGTTTGTTTGCCTACAGCGTGGCGATCTCGGTGGCGGTCGCCGCCGTTTCGGGCACGGCGATCTCACCGTCCGACGTCTTTCTGCCCATCCTCAAAAATATTGGTGCGATGCTGATCGGCGCACTGTTTGGCGGCATCATGTGCCTGCTCATCCGCAAAAAGAGATCGGATGACAACCGTCTCATCATTTCGGTGGCACTTTTGTTTGCTTTTTGCGGCATTTGCACGGTCGTGGACATCTCGCCGCTCCTCGGCTGTATGTCGATGGGCATGGTCTATACCAACATGGCGCATGATGACAAGCTTTTTAAACAGCTGAACTATTTTAATCCGCCGTTTTTGTTGCTCTTCTTTGTGCGGTCGGGGCTTTCGTTCGACTTGTCGGCACTCTTTGCGGTCGGCAGGACGGGTGGCGTATCCCTGCTCGTCGTCGGCCTTGTTTACTTTGCCGTGCGGATCCTTGGTAAATATGCGGGCACTTTCCTTGGCGGTGTGGTTACACGTAGCGGCAGAACGGTGCAAAGACTCCTCGGACTTGCACTCATCCCACAAGCGGGTGTTTCGATCGGTCTTGCCACGCTCGGCGCACGAACGCTTGGCGGTGAGATGGGCAGTGCCTTGCTCACCGTGATCCTTGCCTCAGGCTTTTTGTATGAACTCGTCGGCCCCGTATGTGCCAAGCTTGCGCTCTATCTTTCGGGGGCGTATTCGAAAAAGAAGGCGTTGCCTCCCGTCAGCGAGGAGGAAAGTGCCTTTTCGGAGGCGGCGCAGGAACACACCGCGTAAATGTCGATTTGTACATCACTTTTATCCGTGCACCTGCCATGAAGTGGGTCTATGGCACGCGCCGCAACAAAAATGAGACGATCTCGGGGCGTAAGGTTTCCTTTTTGGGAATTAAAACGGTTTTTGTATAAAAATGTTTACTTTTTGGTAGTCTTTGCACGTAATCTTCCTTGACTTTGTACTGTATATTTGCGAAAATAGAAGTAGAAAAATCATAGGAGGTATTCCCCATGAAAAAGACAATGCTTATCCTTTGCTTGGCAGTGCTGATGGCTCTGCTCACGGTTTCTGCCTTCGGCGCGGAGACGGTCATCTATGAGAACGATTTCTCGGATCCGTCCACGCTTTCGGATTTTGAGCAGTACCGTTTGACCTGGGAGATCCGCGACGGCGGACTTTACGTCACGGACGAGATGGAAGAAAGCATCGGCAAGCCCAAGCTCTCCGATTGCTTCGCACACATCATCTATCAGGCAAAGGAGCCTCTCACGAACTACATCGTTGAGGTAGACTACAAGAACATCCAGACCGCAGGCGGCGTTATCTTTAACGCGCAGCAGGACGCTGTGACCTCGGCGCAGGACGGCTTCCGCGGTTACGTTGCTTATATTGGCAACGCGGGTAATATCGCGGCACTCGGCAATGCTTCCGATAAGGATAGCTGGAAGGGTGGCCTCGGTTCGGGCGGCTCCGGCTTTGGTGTCGGCTCGGACGTACACATCAAGGTCACCGTTAAGGATAAAAAGATCAACTTCCTTCTGACCGATCTTGCTACCGGCAAGACGCTGTACGAGTTGAACTACACCATTGGTGCCAAGGGCTCTGCAGACCAGGGCTGGGCAAACGGAACGGCAGGTCTGCGTATCCGTGCGGCACATGCCGGCGTTACCTCTGTCGGTACCGCATATTTTGACAACTTTAAGATCACGACCGCAAACGAGGTCGGCGGTGCGACCCCTGCAACTCCCGCCGCTCCCGCTCCCGTGACCACGGCGGGCGAGACCTTCGACACCTCGAACCTTGTTGAGGTCTATCGCAACGAGTTTGAATCGGATGCCGATCTTGCGGACTTTACGCAGTATCGCGGCGATTGGCTGACCTTTGGCGGCAGACTTTACCTGACGGCAATGCAGTCGAATTTTGCACAGGCATTCCTGCTCTACACGGGTAAGCAGGAGCTCACCGAGCTTACCGACTACGTCATTGATGTGGACGTTTACAACACCCAGACGCAGGGCGGTCTTGCCGGCCGCGTGCAACTTGACAAGGTCGACGGCAAGAGCGATGACGGTATCTATGGCTACACGGGTTATCTCTCCTTTACCGGTAAGATCCCCGTAATCGGCTACGGTAATGCGCAGGGCAAGTGGGGCGGAAACCTGGAGGTTGGTCCCGACGTGATCCCCAACGGCTCGAACATTCATCTCCAGCTTGCTTTCAAGGGCGATCTTGTACAGCTTACTGTGACCGATCTGGACAGCGGTGCACTGATCTGGAAGCACGCTGAGAACGCAGGTATCTGGGACAAGGGAACTTTCGGTTTCCGTGTCTACGGTAAGATCCGCGACGGTCTCGACAACATCAACGGCGTTGCATATGACAATCTCGTTGTTTCCACCTTTGGCGAAGGCCCTGCAAAGACCGAGGTCAAACTGACCATCGGCAAGATGGAGGGACTTGTCAACGGTGTTGCAAAGGCACTCGATGCGGCACCCGTGATCCGTAACAGCCGCACCATGCTTCCCGTACGCTTTGTAGCCGAGAACCTCGGCGCGACCGTTGGCTGGGACGGTGCAACGAGCACGGTCACCGTGACCACCGATACCACCAAACTGGAGATCAAGATCGGCGCGACCACCGCAAAGATCAATGGCACTGAGGTCACCCTCGACTCTCCCGCATTTATCGAGAACAGCCGCACGTACCTCCCCGTACGCTTTGTAGCCGAGAACCTCGGCGCTGAAGTAGCATGGGACGGCGCAACCTCGACCGCAACACTGACCAAGTAAATCACAAAAGCGCTTGTCCGCAGGGACAAGCGCTTTTTCGTAATATTTGGCTGGTTTCGGACGGCAGGTGTCTTGTTTTGCACGGCGAAACATGCTATTCTAAAGGCAGAATACAACGAGGGGGTCTGACATGATCGATCTTGAAAACTTGGTAGCACAAATGACGCTGTCCGAGAAGATAGGACAACTGACACAATATAATGCGTCGGTCTGCGTACAGACAGACGCCGAGATCACGGGACCGAATGCGGCGTTCGGGCTGACAAAGGAGGACGTTGCAAGGATCGGCAGTGTGCTGAATTTCAGCAACGTGGAGCAGATGCGTGCCATACAGGAGGAGCATCTCCGTACCGATCGCAACAAGATCCCGCTCGCCTTTATGTTGGACGTGATCCACGGCTATCGAACCATCTATCCGATCCCGCTTGCGCTCGGCTGTTCGTTTGATACCGAGCTTGTCGCCGAATGTACTCGTATGGCGGCTGTAGAAGGCTCTGCTGACGGTGTGCACGTTACTTTTACGCCGATGGTGGATTTTGTACGCGATGCACGCTGGGGCAGAGTGATGGAGACCTGCGGCGAGGATCCGATACTGAACAGCCGTATGGGTGCCGCACAGGTCAGAGCCTTTCAACAGGACGACGTGAGTGATCCCGAAAACCTTGCGACTTGCGTAAAACATTTTGCCGCTTACGGCGGCGCGGAGGCGGGACGTGACTACAACACGGTCGATATCGCCGAGAGAACCTTGCGTGAATACTACCTCCCCGCCTACAAGGCGTGTATTGACGCGGGCGCGAAGTTGTTGATGCCATCGTTCAATTCGCTAAACGGTGTGCCCTCGGTTGCAAACGAGTGGTTGATGCATAGAATCCTGCATAAGGAGTGGGGCTATGACGGTGCAGTCATCAGCGACTACGCCGCGGTTGCCGAGCTCGTTACGCACGCCGCCGCCGCCGATCTCAAGGAGGCGGCAAAGCGCGCGTTTTCCTGCGGCTGTGACATCGAAATGTGCTCGACCGCGTATCACAAGCATTTGGAGGAGCTTGTGCAGGAGGGAACGGTCTCCGAGGAGGAGATCGACGCCGCCGTACTGCGCGTGCTTCGCTTTAAGGAAAAACTCGGGCTGTTTGCCGATCCCTTCCACGGCGCGTCCCGCGAAAGAGCGGATGCCGTTACGCTGACGGCGGAAAACCGAGCGCTTGTTCGCCGTGCGGCGGCAGAGAGCGCTGTGCTTCTCAAAAACGATGGGGTGCTCCCGTTTGCGTCCGCAAAGAAGATTGCGCTGATCGGCCCGTTTGCCGACGAGCATGCAATCCTCGGCGGATGGCGTTGCCGCGGTAGAATTGCCGAGAGTGTGACGGTGCGTGAGGCATTGGAAAAGGCGATGCCCGATGCCGAGCTTACGGTCGTTCGCGGATGCGGCAATGCGTGGGACGATACCGATACGAGCGGCATTGCCGCGGCAGTCGAAGCGGCGAAAAATGCCGACACCGTTATCCTTTGTCTCGGCGAGCCGATGGACTACAGTGCCGAGGGAAACTGCCGCACAGATCTGCGCTTGCCCGGCATGCAGGAGGCACTTGCCGCGGCGGTTGCGGCGGCAAACTCCAATACGGCGGCAGTGATCTTCAACGGCAGACCGCTTGTGCTGACCGAGATCGAAAAGGCGGTTCCCGCGATTCTGGAAATGTGGTTCCCGGGAACCGAGGGCGGCAGTGCCGCCGTGGACCTGCTTTTCGGCAGTGTCAATCCGTCGGGTAAACTGTCTATGTCCTTCCCGCGGGCAACGGGGCAGTGTCCGATCTATTACAATCATCCGAACACGGGCAGACCAAAGCCCGTACACAAGGATGGGGAGCGCTTACATTTCGTTTCGGGCTACGTGGATTGCGGCAATCTGCCGCTTTACCCGTTCGGATACGGTCTTTCCTATAGCCATTTCGTTTACGAGGATCTGACGCTGGATGCAACCGAAATGGATGCAAGCGGTGTCATCCGTGCAACCGTGACCGTGTGCAATGACAGCGACCGTGCAGGTGTGGAGACGGTACAACTTTATCTGCGTGACGTGGCGGCAAGCGTGGTCCGTCCCGTGTGCCAGTTGCTTGATTTTGCAAAGGTCAGCCTTGCGCCCCACGAGAAAAAGACGGTCACTTTTACCGTTACAGAGCCACAACTTCGCTTTTGGAACTTCGACAACGAATATGTTTCCGAGCCGGGTGAATTTCACCTCTCCACAGGCTGTGCCGACCACCTCGTACATACCAAGGCGTTTATCCTGAAATAAAGAAAAGCGAGCCTAAGCTCGCTTTTCTTTATTTCTTTTAATACATGCCGCCCATGCCGCCTGCGGCGGGAGCCGCGGGTTCGGGCTCGGGCTGGTTGGCAACGACAGCCTCGGTGGTGAGGACAGTCGATGCGATCGAAGCCGCATTCTGCAATGCGCTTCTGGTTACCTTTACGGGGTCGACAATGCCCTGTGCCATCATGTCTACGTAGACCTCGTTGTATGCGTCAAAACCGACACCGCTTTCGCTGTTCTTTACCTTGTCAACAACAACGCCGCCGTTGTGACCTGCGTTCTCGGCGATCTGCGAAAGAGGTGCTTCCAGTGCCTTCAGCACGAGCTTGACGCCGATGCGCTCGTCACCGTCCACCGTGGGGAGCAGAGCCTCGACTGCGGGCAGGGTGTTGATATATGCGGTTCCGCCGCCGGGAACGATACCTTCCTCCACGGCCGCCTTGGTTGCGTTGAGAGCGTCCTCAATGCGGAGCTTCTTTTCCTTCATCTCTACTTCGGTAGCCGCGCCGACCTTGATGACAGCAACGCCGCCCGCCAGCTTTGCAAGGCGCTCGCTGAGCTTTTCCTTGTCAAACTCGGAGGTGGAAGCGGCAAACTCCGCGCGGATCTGCGCGATGCGTGCCTGGATCTCCTCCTTGGAGCCTGCACCGTCTACGATGATGGTCTTTTCCTTGTTGATCTTGACCTGGCGTGCGCGGCCGAGCTGTGCAACGGTCGCATCCTTCAACTCGAGGCCGAGATCGGAGGTGATGACCTCACCACCCGTGAGGATGGCGATGTCGCGGAGCATATCCTTGCGGCGGTCGCCAAAGCCGGGAGCCTTGACAGCCACGCAGGTAAAGGTACCGCGGAGCTTGTTGAGCACGAGGGTGGTGAGTGCTTCGCCCTCGACGTCCTCTGCAACGATCAAAAGCTTCTGACCTGCCTGCACGATCTGCTCGAGCAGGGGCAGAATGTCCTGAATGTTGGAGATCTTCTTATCGGTGATCAGGATGAAGGCGTCGTCGAGAACGGCCTCCATCTTGTCGGTATCGGTTGCCATGTAGGGAGAGAGGTAGCCGCGGTCAAACTGCATACCCTCAACGACCTCGCAGTAGGTCTCTGCGCTCTTGGACTCCTCGACGGTGATGACACCGTCAGCGGTAACCTTTTCCATAGCATCGGCGATCAGTCTGCCGATGACCTCGTCACCCGAGGAAACGGTGCCGACGCGGGCGATGTCCTCGGTGCCGTCCACAGCCTTTGCGTTGGCGGCGAGTGCCGCAACCGATGCGTCTACAGCCTTGGCGATACCCTTGCGGAGAACCATGGGGTTTGCGCCCGCGGTCACGTTCTTCATACCCTCGTGGATCATTGCCTGCGCGAGGAGCGTTGCAGTGGTGGTACCGTCACCTGCCGCATCGTTGGTCTTTGCGGAGACCTCCTTGACGAGCTGTGCGCCGATGTTTTCCGCCGCGTTCTCCAGTTCGATCTCCTTGGCGATGGTGACACCGTCGTTGGTGATCAGGGGCGAGCCGTACTTCTTATCAAGCACAACGTTTCTGCCCTTGGGACCGAGTGTGATCTTGACGGTGTTTGCGAGCTTATCTACGCCGCGCACAAGCGCGTCTCTGGCTTCAATGCCGTAGTAAATATCCTTTGCCATTGTGTAAAACCCTCCTTAGTCGATGGTTGCGAGAATGTCGTCCTGACGAACGATCACATACTCATCATTGCCGAGCTTGACCTCGGTGCCCGAATACTTGCTGGTGATGACCTTATCACCGACCTTCACGGTCATGGGAACGAGTGCGCCGTCCTTGGTCGCACCGGGGCCGACTGCAACGACCTCGGCAACCTGCGGCTTTTCCTTCGCCGTGCCGGGGAGAATGATGCCACTCCTCGTGGTCTCCTCCATCTCTACCATCTTTACGACCACACGGTCAGAAAGCGGTTTCAGTGTCATAATATACCTCCATTAACGCCATCTTGGCAATTTTTATTTTGTCGAATTAGCACTCTTTGCATCCGAGTGCTAACATGGTATATTGTAGCATATCCAAAGGAAAAATCAAGTCCTTTTTTGAAAAAAACTAAAAATTCACAAAATCGCCAGATTCGCTACATATCTTTTACAAAAGATTGTTTCGGCGAGGTCAAACATGAACGGATTTCTTTCCACGCTTGCCGCTTTGGCAGTTCTCCTTGCAGGCGGCTATTTTACGGTGCGCTTTCGGGCGTTTTATCTGTTGCATCCCCTGCGTGCTTTGCGCGCTTTGCCGCGGGAGGGCATGCGGCAGATGCTTCTTTCTCTCGGTGGTACGGTCGGTGTCGGCAACATTGTGGGTGTTTCGGTCGCTATTGCGCTTGGCGGTCGCGGCGCAGTTTTCTGGATGCTTGTGGGCGCGGTTGTCTCGATGGCACTAAAATATGCCGAGATCCTTCTCGGTATGCACACGCGCGCCGCAGGGCAGGGAGCGGCATTTTATATAAAGGAAGCACTCGGCACGCTTGCCGCCTGTCTGTTTTCCTGTCTTTTGCTTGGCGACGCGCTCACCATGGGCGGTATGATCCAGGCAAATGCGATCGCCGAGGCGTTTGCGGAGGCGTTTGACCTTTCGCCGACGGTTACAGGCGTGCTTGTATGCCTTGCCGCCGCGGCGGTGTTCTTTCTCCGCGTGGATCTGTTTGCGCTTTCGTCGTACGTTGTTCCTTTTATGAGTTTTGGCTATATCGCCGCCGCACTCGCGGTGATCTGTGTGCATTTTTCGGAGATCCCGTCCTTGCTTTTGGGTATCGTGCGCGACGCCTTTGCACCGTCTGCCGCCGCAGGCGGCATCCTCGGGATCCTCACCTCACCCGCGCTCAGGCAGGGCATCGTCAAGGGGCTGTTCTCTAACGAGGCGGGATGCGGCACCGCGCCGACCGCGCACGCCGCCTCCAAAGAAACAGTCCCTGCGCGGCAGGGACTGTTCGGGGTCCTCGAGGTTTTCATTGACACGGTGGTCATGTGTACGCTGACGGCGTTTGCCATTCTTCTCGGCGCACCCGAGGGCGGCGGTTACATGGCAGGCTTTGCGAGTGTGTTCGGTGTGGCGGCACCGCCTGTTCTTGCGGTGTTCCTCTTTTTGTTCGCCTTTGCGGCGATCCTTGCTTTCGGGTATTACGGTGTGCAGGCACTCTCCTATTTTCACGCGGGCAGGCGAGTGCAAAAGGGCTTTTTGCTTTTGTTTTGCGCTTCGCTCTTTTTCGGCGCTGTTTCTTCGACCGCTTTTGCATGGGCGATCGCCGATGCGGTGGTTTGTCTCATGCTTTTACTCAACACTTGTGCTGTATTTGCACAAAGGCGAGAGGTCCTTGCCCTGCATCGGGCGTTTTGGGATCATTCCCATAAAGGGAAATAGGCACAGAGGGCATCCAGCACGCGCTCCTTTTCCTCTTCAGGTACGCAAAAGGAGATACCCATGTCCGAAAGGGACAAAAAGAGCGGTGTAACGTCGTACAGGCGACAAAAACGCGCAAAATACGGGGTGAGCCCCTTTTCGCCGCGGATGCCCATTGCGTGGATGGTGATGCGGCAGTAGGTCACGCCAAAAGGCGGCGGAGCATGGCATTTTTGCCCGCGAAAAAGGGTGTCACCGCCGCAGGAAAACAGGCATTCTGCCTTTTCCCGCTCGGTAAAGGCGGCAAGCCGTGCAGGGAACAGCGTGACGCTGTCCGCACTGAAGCCACGTATATCGGTTAAGTACATATTACCTCCTTGCAAAACAAAAAGCTACGGAAAGGTCCGTAGCTTTTGACTTCCTTTATTATATAACGCAATTCCGGCAAAAAAAGTTCTTTGGGACAGATCCCTCCCTCAGTCACCTTCGGTGCCAGCTCCCTCGTCTGAGGGAGCCAAAAGGTCCACCGTATCGCGGATAGAGCGGCAAACTTTGGCGAATTCTTGTTCGATTTCGCTGTTTTGGAATCGGATAATGTGCATTCCCATACTTTGCAGTTCTTTCGTCCGTTGCTGATCTGCTTGAAACTGTGCTGCTGTGTGGTGACCGCTGCCGTCCAGTTCGATGATCAGCTTCGCTTTTGCACAGTAGAAATCGGCAATATAATTCCCAATGGCTTTCTGTCTTTGAAAGCGAGGGGAAGCGTGGCGCAAAAAATCATACCATAGCTTTTTTTCATGCACGGTCATGTTTTTACGCAGCATTTTTGCAAGAGGGATGTTTTCTTTGTTATAATTTTTCATGTGCTCTCCTTTTTGGCTCCCTCAGACGAGGGAGCTGTCGTGTATACGACTGAGGGAGGGAACCTTTGCCGAACAACTTTTACAGTACGCGAAGAATGCTTGCTACGCCAAGTTTCGGAAGCAGTTCGTCAAAATGTGCATCGCTGAAAGCAAAGTCGGTGATATATACACCGTCTTCCAATGCAGTTACGCCTGCATATTCTTTTCCTGCCATTCCGTCGAATCCTTTTTCGCTTAAAATGCTATCCAGCTCTTCTTCGCTCAGATTTGTGCGGATATAGCGGCGGCAGGCAAAGCCGGTACTCGGGATGACATCGTCGCTTTTTGCTGCTGCGAATACAGGCGCGAACGATGCCTTGCCGTCTTTGAGAATGGAAAGAATATCATTTGCCACTGCGCTTGCCGTGGGATCGGCGCCCGCGCCGCGTCCGTAGAACATAGTTTGTCCGAGCGTTTTGCCCGTGACGGTGATGCCGTTGAATACGTCATCCACGTGTGCGAGGGGGCTGTCCTTGCCGCAGACAAACGGAGCAACGAGCAGGCAGGGGGTATCCCCGTGCAGGACCATTCTGCCAAGCAGTTTCACGGAGTAGCCGTGCTTGTCGAGAAGCTTTACGTCCTCGCCGTCCACTGTGGAGATGCCGACGGTGCGGACCTCCTTCGCATTTGGCAGAATGCCGGTTGCCAGTGCGGTCAGGATACAGATCTTGCGGCAGGTGTCGATGCCGTCTACGTCTGCGGAGGGATCACGCTCTGCATAGCCCTTTTCCTGTGCTTCGCGCAGGGCATCGGCATAGGATTTGCCATACTCCTTCATCTGGGTGAGGATATAGTTGGTGGTACCGTTGAGGATGCCGCTGATCTCGACGATCTCATTGGAGATAAAATCGGTCACGAGCGGGCGGATGATCGGGATGCCGCCGCCAACGCTTGCCTCGAACGCATAGGAAACGCCGTTTTTGCGTGCCACGCGGGTCAATTCCTCACCAAAGGTCGCAACGACCTCCTTGTTGGAGGTGACTACGCTTTTGCCCGCTTTGAGGGCCGCCAGCGAGTAGTCGTATGCGGGGTGTGCGCCGCCCATCGTTTCGGCAACAAGCTCGATCTCGGGATCGTTTACGATGATGTCAAAATCGTGGACAACGCGATTTTCGTAGGGGGTGCCCGGAAAGTCGCGCAGATCGAGCACGTATTTTACGTTTACAGAGTCGCCGACGCGCTGTTCGATCAGTGCGCGGTTTGTCTCAAGCAGGTCCGCCGTGCCTTTGCCGACAACGCCGAGACCGAGAATTGCGATATTTTTCATAGATGCCTCACTTGCAGAATTCGTCGATATAATGGGTGATGGATTCGGAGATGATGCGGGTGGCTTCCTCGGGTCCCTTGACCTCGCCCGCCGCGGTCTCCTTATGTTCGAGCGCCTTGTACACGGTGAAGAAATGCAACATTTCTTCAAAGGTGTGGGCGGGAAGTTCGTCGATGTTTTTGTATTGGTTGTAGTTCGGGTCGCTGAACGGTACGGCGATGATCTTTTCATCGTTATGACCGTCGTCGATCATGGTGATGACACCGATCGGATAGCAACGCACCAGTGTCATCGGCTCAATCGATTCCGAGCAGAGCACCAGCACGTCGAGCGGGTCGTTGTCGTCGCCGTAGGTGCGGGGGATAAAGCCGTAGTTTGCGGGATAGTGCGTGGATGTATACAGGATGCGATCCAGACGAAGCAGTCCGCACTCCTTGTCCAACTCGTATTTCTTCTTCGAGCCCTTGGTGATCTCAATGACACATTCAAAGTCGGTGGGGGTAATTCGTTTGGGGTTCATGTCATGCCAGATATTGCTCACGGTGTACCTCCTTTTTGGGGTGATATTTTATTATACTCTATATTTTTCGTTTTTTCAATACAAAAAGAGCCGTTTGCACGGCTCTTTCCGCTTTTTTGAAGCGCACCTGCGGGCTGAAAGGCGCGCTTCAATAGCAATATATGCATTTTTCGGGATGACGTTACAGGGTAACGAGGTTGTAGACGCCGACGCCGTCCGCAATTCTTTCCTCGCGGGTGTGGCAGGTGAGGATCAGCGATTGTTGTCCCTCTGCGGCAAGTGCGGTCAGGATGCGGATCGCCTGTTTCAGGCGGATATCGTCGGTGTGGGCAAAGCTTTCGTCCATGATGAGCGGAACCTTTTCGTCCTTGCAGAGCAGGTCGGCAAGCGCCAGACGCAGGGCGAAGTATGCGCTTTCGCGCGTGCCCTTGGAGAGGAACGCGGCATCGTGTGCGCCGCCCTCGGCAAGATACGTCATAGCGAGTGCGCCGTCAATGCCAAGCTCGCTGTATTTGCCGTCGGTCAGAACCGAAAGCAGCTTGCCTGCGTATTCGGCAAGGCGGGGCGAAACGCGGCGGCGCAGTCCCTGCGATGCGTTTTCGATGGCGCGGATGGCAAGCTCAGCCGCCGCATAGCGCGTTTTTGCCTCGGATTCCTTTTTGGCAAGTTCATCAAGTGTTGCCTTGATGCGCGCGGGGGATTCTACGGTGGCGTGCAATGCCGCAAGCGACTTTTCCAGCTCGCCGCGCTTGATCTCCAATGCCGCGATGGCGTTTTCACAGAAATCGCGTTTGCGGCTGTACTCGGTGATGTCGAGTTTTTCAAAGACCGAGAGGTCTTCGATCGCACTAAGCAGCTGTTTGACCGCTTCGCGGTCGTATGCCGCGGTAGCGTGCTCCAACTCGGCAATGCGGTCGGAAAGCAGGCTTTCTTTTTCGGAAAGCGCACGCTCTTCGGCGATATAGCTTTCCACGGCGGCGAACAGTGCACCTGTATCGGTGCCATCCTTTTTCATTTTCTCCGCTTCCTTGCGGAAGCCCTCTTCGAGGCGGGCAAGGCGCTCCTCTTCGCGTGCAAGCAGTGCAGCGGCGGCGCTTTCTCCCTCGCGTGCCGCGAGGAGCGCATCCTTGGTGCGGACGCTGATCTCGGTCTGCTCCTTTGCCTTATCGAGCAGGGCGTAGGCGGAGCTGACGCCGTGCGTGGAGAGCAGGTCTGTGACCTTTTTCTTTTGCAGGAAGCTTACGGCAAGGAGAATGGCGCCGAGCGCGCCTGCGCCGAGCGCGGCAAGGTAGAGAATGGCGTCAAAGCGCATCAGGTAGACGACGCAGGCGATCCCCACAGCGGCGATAAAGCAGAGAATGGCAAGGATACGCAGTGTGCGGATGCCACCCTCGCTTTTGGCGGCGCGCTTTGCCTGCTTTTCCAGCAGTGCGGCGTCGGTATCTTCAATCACGGAGGTCTCCGCGGCGGCACGCGCCTTCTCGGTGCTTGTCTTGTTGATGCGTGCTGTCGCAACGGCGTCGCTTGCCTCGCGCACCTGTTCTGCCATGCCGCGCAGTCTGCCGAGGTACTCTCCGTCGGGGGCAAAGCCGTCCAGTGCCGCGGTAAGATGCTCTTTTTCGGTTCGTGCTTCTTCGCGCTCCTTGCGTGCGGCATCCAACTTTGCAAAGCGGGTGTGTGCAACGTAGTTGTCGTACAGCTCGCAGAGCTTGCGGGCACCTTTGTATTCGGTCTTATTGTCGGCAATGCGGCGCTCGGTGTCGAGGAGACTGCCTTCCTTGGCGATGATCTCACTGTTGTCCGAGAGTGCTCTTGCCAGGCGCGCCTCCAGCTCCTCACGCTCCTTTTCGATATCGGAGAGCAAGCCGCCCTTTCCGTTTTTGTGACGCAAGGAAACGCGCAGGGCGTCCAGTTTTTTCAGCGCCTTGTCGGTGCTGACCGTTTCGTCTGCCGAAAAGAGCAGATTTTCGATCGACGAGGCAAGGTCAGAGCCACCCGTGTATCCCTCGCCCTCTTGCGAGAGGTAGGCGACCTTTTCAAACACGGATGCGGGAAGACCGAGCAGTGCTTCGCCCGCGTTTTCACCTTTGAATACCTGTGCGCGTTTGTCAAGGTCGGTCACGGCAAGACTCTCGCGAAAGCCGTTTGCACCTGCGGTGACTGTGCGGTCGATGCGGAAGTGTCCCGCCGCGGTGGTGAGCTCCATCGAGCCGCCGAAGGCGGTGTCTCCAAAGGTGAGGTAGCGCTGACGTTCGGGAAGTGCGCCGCCCTCGCCGCGTGCCGCGGCACCGTAGAGCATAAATTTGATGAACTCCGCAACCGTGCTCTTGCCGCTTTCGTTGTTGCCGCGCAGGATGTTGATGCCTGCGGAAAACTCGAGCGCAAAGTCACGCTTGCCCATAAAGGAGTCTATATGTATTTTTTTGATCTGCATGGCGACTCCTTTCTTATTCGGTAATATTTCTGCCTGCCAGTACGGCAAGACCCATCTTGAGTGCCGCCGAGGCGGTGGCGCGCTCCTCGGGACTGCCGCCCGTCAGCATAGGGAGCAGTTCGCGGTAGAGCTCGCCGCGGATGGTCATGTCCTTTTCGAGGAATGCCGCGTCAAAGGTCGGGGTGGTCTTGTCCTCGATCTCCAGCAGGAACAGACCGCGCACGGCACTTTCCAGACGGTGCAGATTCTCCAGCGTGGGTGCGACCGCGCCGTACAGCGTTACGCGCAGTAGGGTCTCCTCGGTGTAGCGTTTCTCCTTAATGCGGGCATCAATGCGTTCGGCAACGTCGGAAAGCGTACTGCAACCGCCGACGTCGATCTCCTCCCACTCGTAGTGGCGGCGCGCAATGTTCTTACGCTTGATCTCCAAGGCGTGGTCGCCGCCTGTCTTTGCCTCGATAAAATAGATGCCGCCCTTACCGCATTCGTCAAAACTGCGTCCCTCGACAAAGCCCGAGTAGGACCACGTAACGCCCGCTTCTTTTTGTACCTCGGGGGTCTTGTGGATGTGTGAAAAGGCATTGTAATGCGCGCCGAAGCGGACGACGTCCTCGCGCGTGACGGGGCAGTAGGTGGAAAGCGGGCTTGCCATGTCGCAGTGTCCGCAGACGAGATGCAAACGGCCGTTGTCATCCGCGCTCTTGCCTGCAAGCGGGCTTTCCGACAGGGAGGAGGAGCAGAATGCCCATCCGTACACCTCGGTATTGAGATCGTCAAAGACAAAGCGTTGCAGACCCTCTGAGGAAAAAACGCAAACGTTTTTCGGCAGTTTTCCCGAAGCGTACAGACTGCCGCGGGTGTAGGGGTCATGGTTGCCGGGGGCGATCACAAAGCGGCAATCGGGCAGGGAGGCGAACTGACTGCACAAAAGCTCCGCCGTTTCGGTGGAGGCGTAGCCGTCGTCAAACAGGTCGCCCGAGATCAGCACGATGTCGGCGGCGACCTCCTTGATATAATACATAATGGAAGTAAACGTCGCACGCAACTCGCGGCGGCGGATCTCGCTCTTATCCACTCCGAGCGAGGAAAAGGGGGAGTCCAGATGCAGGTCTCCGAGATGGATGATACGGATGGTATCCTTCACGCGTTCCGTCTCCTTTATAAAAATGATAGTAACTTTTATTATATCATAAATACGCGCCGCGCGCCACATCTTTTTTCTTTTGCGGAGAATTTGCAGAAAAAATTTATATAATGTATATTTTTTTACGGAATTTTACAAAAACTTTCTGTTTTCGTCATTTTTTTATCACATTTGGAATGTATACTGTGCGTGTACAATGGAAAGTAGTATGAAAAAGAAAGGAAAAGAGTTATGAATATTCTGAAAGTATCTTCGAAATCGGGTGCAAATTCGGTTGCAGGTGCACTGGCGGCGGCGATCCGTGACGACGGCGTGGCAGAGATCCAGGCGATCGGTGCTGGTGCGGTCAATCAGTCGGTCAAGGCAATCGCGATCGCGTCCGGCTTCCTTTCTCCCGTAGGCATTGCACTGTATACACAACCCACCTTTGAGGAGATCGAGATCGACGGCGAGGAGCGTACAGCGATCCGCTTTAAGGTCATCTCGGAAAAGATTTAAGAAATACAGAAATTTCCAAAATTTTGCGAAAAACTATTGACATTTTTTGGAGAAAATGGTATTATATTACCAGAATATAGCAATTTTAAGCGAATCTAAGTAGGGAGGGCGAGAGCATGAAATCGACGGGTATTGTTAGAAAGATCGACGCACTGGGCAGGATCGTTTTGCCGATCGAACTGCGCAAGCATATGGACATTGCTACCGGAGATGACATTGAGATCTTTGTAGAGGGCAACACCATCGTGCTGGAAAAGTATTGTCCGATCTGCACTTTCTGCGGCAGTCGTGAGGATCTGATCGAGTACTGCGGCAAGAACGTTTGTGCGGCATGCCGTACAAAGCTGCGCTGAAATCACAGGTAGGGCATCGGAAGATGCCCTCTTTTTTTGCAGAAAAAGTGCATGTTGTAAAAAATGACAGTTAATTTGTGTTTTCCACACGGATTAGCCATTGCAAGCGGAGAAAAAATCCGTTATAATAAGGACGTAAAACAAAAAAAGGAGAGTTTGCCATGAACAAGAGAATTCTTTTTTCACTCCTGACACTTTGCTTTGTGCTTTGCTTTGCCGCTACCGCGGCTGCGGCGGACACCGTTTACCTGAATGATGCGGGTACGGGCGACGGTTCGAGTGCAGAAGCGCCTCTCGGCGACATTGCCAAGGCAATCGAACTGCTTGAGGCAGGCGGCACGGTCAAGATCGTGGATACCTATACGTTGCTGGAGCCTTTTATCGAGCCATATCACTCGGGCGTGATCACCGTCACGGGCGGCAAGTTGGTCTTCAACCACAACGCATACAGCCGTTATTATATGAGCGGTCCTGTGACCTTCAAGAGCATTACGTTCGTGCGCGGCGAGCTGAATACCCCCAAGGGTGCGATGATCCTTGCGCGCTTCAATCCGCTTGTTATTGACACAGGCGTGACCTTCTCGGGCTTTTCCAATTTCCTGATCGTGGGCGGCGTACAGTTCCCCACGGGCATTACCGACCCGACTGAGCGTAATCTGGATACGCATATCACGATCAACAGCGGTAATATCACGGGTGTCATCGGCTTTTCGCGCGGCAACGGCGCGGAGACTTATTCGGGCACCTCGCACATTACCATAAACGGCGGTACGGTCAAGAATCTGTACGGTTCCTCGGTTACGGGGTGCTACAGCGGCTCGACCGAGATCACGGTCAATGGCGGCACAGTACAGAACCTGCTTACCGCGGGCGACGGTCCGCGCCGTCTCAACGGCGATGCCAAGGTTACGGTCAATGGCGGCACGGTGCAGAATCTGACCATGAACAACGTCATGGGCAAGACCGAGGTTAGATTCCTCGGCGGCATCATCGGTGCGCTCAATAAAAAGATGGACGACACGCTCGTCAACAAGGTGACCGACGGCTCCTTCCATCTGGTTGCCCGCCGCGGTGTTGCGGCACACGAGTATTACGAGATGTTTGACACTGCGACCTACGAGGACGGTTCCTCGATCTCGGGTGCGGCAGATGCAGAGGTCGCAGTATACTCTCTGCTGGACAAGAAGCCCGAAAAGTGCAATGCCACCATGGCAAAGATCTACGTTTCCAATGCGGGCAACGGTGACGGTCTGACCCCTGAAACGGCGATCAGCGACCTTGGACAGGCGTATGAGATGCTGGAGGGTGTGGACGGAACCATCGTCCTCATCAACACCATTGACCTTTCTAAAGCGAATTTCGTAGCCCCCGAGCACGAGAACAAGATCGTCATCACCTCTTATGACGGTGAGCGCTATTTCGACGGCGGCGTTTTCATGGCGCAGAGACGCTTCTACTGCGGCGGCGACACGCTGTTCGAGAACACCCGTATCGACTACACGACGTCTTTTTTGATCGTCGGCGGCTTCCATGATATCACCATGGGCACGGGCCTTGATACCTCGGACATCTGCGGTATCTATCTTGTTGGCGGTATGCAGCTCTACAATACGCCCGACGAGGTGCCGCACAAGGTCAATGGCTCTATCACCGTGGAAAGCGGCAACTACTACTGCTTTGTCGGCTATACTCGCGGTGCGGAGACCAGCGGCTATATGCACGAATTTGAGGGTAAGCAGACCATCAACTTCCTCGGCGGCAAGGTCAAGCGTATCTACGGAGGTCCTGCGCAGGCGAGCATCGGCGACCACATTGAGCTCAATATTTCGGGCGGCGAGGTCACCGACTACATCCAGCTCGGCGGCGACGGTCTGATCTACTCCAAGTCTGCAACCGTCAACATCAGCGGCGGCAAGATCAAGCATTTCGAGATGCGCAATGTCATCAATTCCACCACGGTCAACTGGACGGGTGGCGAGATCGAAAGCATGGGCATCGTATACGGCAAAAATGAGGAGAAGGGCATTGACGTCAGCGCACTTGCGACCAACGCCAAGTACACGCTGAATCATGCAGGTGTTGCGCCCACCGCAGAGATGCTTGCGCTCTTTGACACGGTAGCAAGCGGCACGCCGCTTGCAAAGACCGAGGTCAAGCTTACCATCGGCAAGATGGAAGGTCTTGTCAACGGTGTTGCAAAGGCACTTGATGCGGCACCTGTCATCCGTAACAGCCGCACTATGCTTCCCGTGCGCTTTGTAGCTGAAAACCTCGGCGCGACCGTCGGCTGGGACGGCGCAACGAGCACGGTCACCGTGACCACCGATACCACAAAGCTGGAGATCAAGATCGGCGCGACCACCGCAAAGATCAACGGCACTGAGGTCACCCTCGATTCTCCTGCATTTATCGAGAATAGCCGCACGTATCTTCCCGTACGCTTTGTAGCCGAGAATCTCGGCGCCGAAGTGGCATGGGACGGCGCAACCTCGACCGCTACCCTTACCAAGTGACACGGCTTGCCGTGTCATCCTGAGCGAAGGATTTAAAAAAAGCAGCCGAAAGGCTGCTTTTTTGCTTGAAACAGAACGATAAATTGGGAATTTGAAAGGGAGTTAGTTTGGTATAGACCAATCCTTCCGTCGCCTGTCGGCGCCACCTCCCTTTACACAAGGGAGGCTAAAATACGATCAAACCAAGGCTCCCTTGTGTAAAGGGAGCTGTCAGCGTTAGCTGACTG
>JAZQHV010000058.1:0-34385 GCA_045540755.1 Eubacteriales bacterium | reverse complement strand
GCATATCTGGGGGTAAGTGAAGATGAGTAATATTCTGGAGATCAAAAACCTCAGTGTGTCCTACGGCGGTATCGAGGCGATCAAGAACATTTCCTTTGACGTAGAAGAGGGCAAGATCGTTACTTTGATCGGCTCCAACGGCGCAGGTAAGAGCTCCACGCTCCGCGCAATCGCCGGCATCGTCAAGGCAAAGCACGGTGAGGTGCTGTTTGATGGCAAAAACATCCTCGGCATGGCGCCCGACCAGATCGTAAAGCACGGTGTCACCCTTGTTCCCGAGGGACGTCACGTGTTTCCCAATCTGACCGTTCTTGAGAATCTCAAGATCGGCGCGTATCTGCGCAAGGATAATCTGAACGATGACCTTGAGTACGTATACTCGCTCTTTCCCCGCCTAAAGGAGCGTTCCTGGCAGCTTGCCGGTACGCTTTCGGGCGGTGAGCAGCAGATGCTTGCCGTTGGCCGCGCATTGATGGCACGCCCCAAGCTCGTCATGATGGATGAGCCCTCCCTCGGCCTTGCGCCGCTGGTCGTACAGGGCATTTTCGACATCATCCGCACGATCAACAAGCAGGGTATTACTGTGCTTTTGATCGAGCAGAACGCCAACATGGCTTTGAAGGTTGCCGACAGCGCATTCGTTATGCAGACGGGTGAGATCACTCTCCGCGGTACGGGTGCAGAGCTCCTCGCAAACGAGGAGGTTAAGGAAGCATATCTCGGCAAGAAGAAATAAGCGAAAGACGCAGGAACGATTCCTGCGTCTTTTTTTCGTCTCCCTTTCATATATTTGTATGAAAGGGGTGATGATTTGCAGATTACGAAGATCCACACGGCGGGGAGCGACTATTTGCTCACCCGCGAACCGGTGGCATCGCCGGGCGCCTTTGCAAAGCGGTTGCTTGATCGTCGCACGGGCGTCGGTGCGGACGGGCTTTTACTGCTTTCGTCCGCAGAGGGGGCGGATGCGACGGCACGACTGTATCTGCCCGACGGAAGCGAGACTGCGCCGAGTGCGACAGCGCTGATCGCGGCGGCACGCGCCGTCTATGATGAGACGCGCGTGGCACGGGTATGCCTTTCGGTCGGTACGGAAACGCATACGGTGCGGATGAGCGTGCTTGGCGGCAGGGTGCTTTGTGCATGGCTTGTAATGCCGTCCATCCGTCCGCGTCCGATGGAACAACTCAAGTATTATCACGGTATCCGCGGCGAGGTTTTGCGCGCATGCCTCCCGCACCCGCGCGTCAGTCTGTACACGCTCTGCGGTGAGCACGCGGTTTTCCTCATCGAAAGCCCTGCCGCATTGCGCTCGCTGGCACTTGCAGACGTATGCACCCGCCTTTCCGAGGTGCTGTTCTGGGGAGAAAAGCTCGACCTGCATTTTTGCGCACTTGCGGGGGACAATGCACTCACATTGCGCTCCTGGCGCTGTGGCATTGGGGAGATCGCCGCTTCGGGGGAGGGGGCGGTGCTATCTGTATATGCCGCCACCGAATCCGAGCTTTGCGATACGCCGCGTGTGATGGTCAAAACGCTTGGCGGTAGTTTTTGCGTGGAGCTGTTTGACAAGGAGGCGTCCCTCTGTGCCAAGTGCGAAATGGTCTTTGTCGGGGAAGCGGTATGAAAAAAGGAGACGTCGGTCTCCTTTTATATTCGGATATGCACCGAAAAGCTCTTGCCGCAACGGGGACATTTCACCGAGTGCTTGCCTTTCTTTATGGGTAGGCGGGTGATTGCCTTGCAGTGTGTGCATTTGCGGTAGCGGCAGGTTTTTCGGTCGCGGATGCGGTCGCGCTGATAGGTGAAGAAATTCTTTATTCTTTGCCAAATGGCAAGCCACTTGCGGTTTTCCTCGCGCCGTTTGTAAATATTCTTGGAAAAATAGCGGAAGAGCGCCCAGAAGAACAGGATGTCCGCTAAAAGGATCAGCGGGCGAAAAAACAGATTGGCAACGACCGACAGTACGAGAAAAACGACCAACAGGGCATAATACAGTTGATCGGCGCCGTAACGGCCATACATAAAGCGATTGAATTGATCGGCAAGCTTGCGAAACATAATTGACCCTTCTTTCTGATTCTATCATACCATAAAATTTTGTCGTATGTGCAAGTTTTTCTTGAAATATCTGTGAATATTTTATAGAATAAGAGTATAGAAAGAAACCAAGGAGAAGAATATGGCAAAACAGATCTGGAAGGGCGGCGCACTGCTTGCCCCTCTGCCCGCGGTGCTCATCACCTCGGGAGATATGGAAAATAGCAATATCGCAACGGTTGCCTGGACGGGTATTGTCAATACCATCCCGCCGAAGACCTATATTTCACTGCGCAAGAGTCGCTACAGCTACGAGATCATCGAGCGCACGGGTGAGTTTGCCATCAATCTTACCACGGCAGAAATGGTCAAGAGCGTAGACTATTGCGGCATCTTTACGGGGCGTAAGGTGGATAAATTCAAGAAATGCAATTTCACCAAGGAGGCGGCAAGCGCGATCGCCGCGCCGATCATCGGGGAAAGTCCGCTTGCGCTGGAGTGCCGCGTGGTCGAAATGCAGGATCTCGGTACACACGTGATGATGCTTGCGGACATCCTTGCTACGAACGTGGACGAAAAACTGCTCGACAAAAACGGCAAGATGGATCTTGGCAAAGCCAATCTGATCGCCTTTGCGCACGGCGAATATTTTGCGCTCGGCAAAAAGCTTTCCGGCTTTGGAGACAGCGCCAAGAAGAAGAGAAAACCTGTGAAGAAAAAATAAGAAGCAAGCCGAAAGGCTTGCTTCTTTTACGTTAAATCAGTTTTTTCAGGGCGCGGAGTACGTTGATGAGCTTGATCTCACGGAGACTGTAGAAGTCGTGGATCTCACTGCCGTCGTGTCCGTCTACGTAGATTTTCAGCATTTGGAGTGCATCGGCAAGATCGACTGCGTCGTCGCCGTTGAAGTCGCCTGTGATGATCGGCTGTGCGGTCACGCCTTCACCGAGGTGGAAGACGGTCGTGCCTGTGTTGTTGCTTTCGTCAAAGCGCTTGTCGCTGTCAAAGTTGCCGAGGCGGGCATAGTCGCGCGCAAGGGCGTTTGCAGGCCAACTGCCGATGTATGCGGTCACGTTACCCGAAATGTAGTTCTGACCGCCGATGCCGTTGAGACCGTTTGCCTTGATGGTCACGTCCTTACCGATGGTAAGGGTCATGTTGCCGCTGTAGGTGCCGAACGGAGAGTTGTCACGCAGACGGCGGTTGCCGCCGAGGAATACGGCGTAGGTACCGCCGTTGACGGTCACGGTGAGATCCTTGTCCGAACTTGAGGTTTCCGGTCCGTCATAAGAATTCACGGAGAGATCATCGTTGTAGAGCATCTGTCCTGCGATAAACCAGAACTTGTCCGTGCAGGTAAAACTATCCGTGATCTCGATATTGTTCCACTCGGCGATGATGGTGGGATTGCTGCCGGGTGCCGCGAGATGGATATTGGTCAACTTTGCATCGCTCAGCAGACGGAATACGTCTCCCTCTACGGTAAAGGATACGTTCTCACCTTCACCGATGAGGGTGAATTTCTCCATGTACAGAGGTGTAACGATCTTTGCAGGGAAGGAGAAATCGCCGATGACGTGCAGAGTGCCGACGGAGGCGAGCTTGCTGACCGCTTCGGGCAAGGTGGAAACGGGGTCATCTGCGGTACCTGCGCCTGCATAACGACCGCTCGCGGAGAGGTAAACGTCGCTCATGGCGAAGTTTTCTTTTTCGCGGATGCCGTTGAAGATCGCATTGTAGATCGCCTCGGCGTAGATCGTGTAGCCGTCTGCATCGGGATGCAACTTGTCACCTGCAAAGAGGGCATCGGTAACGGCCGCTTCGTAGAGCAGGGCGTAGAGGTCGATATGGATATATTTTGCATCCGTTTTCCCAAGGCGCTCCGTTACCTCTCTCTGGATCGGACGGATAATGGAGACCATGCGCAGATCAGTAGCGGTCGTACCGACACCGCGATGCAGAGCGCTGGTGGTAAAGAGCTTTTCTGTGGTGGGAAGCTCGCCGAAATGGCGCAAAAGTGCTTCATACGCCGTCGCAAAGCGGGGCATCTCGCCCGTAGTGCCGCCAACGACGCTGGAGTCGTTGGTGCCAAGCGCGATCAGGAAATATGTACTGTCGGATTCCTCTGCAAGACGGCAGGCAAGCGTTTCGCCATAATACCATGCGTTATTGTCACGCGGCAGAGCCTGCGAGCCGCCGACACCGTAGTTGCCAACGACGATATCCATGCCTTCGGCGATGCAACGGTCGTAGAACTGTCTGGAGTAGGACTGGGTAAATGCATCCTTTGCACCCGTACCCTCGGTGATGGAGTCGCCGATAAAGCCGATGCGGAGCGGTTCTGCGTACGTCTGTGCCTCGCCGTTGACCGTGTCAAAGCGAACGACCTTGAATTGGGATGCATCGGGGCAAACGAGTGTCGCCGTTTTGCTTTCGCCTGCGTATGCCTTGACCTGCGTTGCATCGAGAACGGTGCCGTCTGCAAAGGTAGCGCCCTCGCCGATATTCAAGGCGAAGTTGCCGCGCAAAATCTGGGTATAGGAGGCGAAGACCTCGTGCGCGGTGACCATGCCGCCGTTAAAGGTACCGCCGAGCAGGTTCAGCGTAACGTCGCCGTCCGCGGCAAAGTATTTCTTGTCGCTTGCAACCAGCTCCGAGCAGTAGCTGGAGGTTGCGCGGGGCTGATTCATATAGCCGATGACACAGATGGGAGAATGGAAGGTGCCGCCGTTTACGGTGAGAGTAACGTCGTCGGCAAGGATGGACATGCCCGCAAGGTCAAAGCGGTCGTTGAAAACACCGCCGTTGACGGTCACGGTGAGGGGCGCTGCGACCGAGCCGAACATATGGGTGACGTCCGCGCGGAGGTTGCCGCCGGCAAAGGTGCCGAACGTGCCGTTGTTTACCGTGACGGAATAGGGGAGCTCGGTAACGTAGTCGGCATTTTGCTTTTTGTTCGCGTCATGTGCACCGTTGGTACCGGCGAGCGTTGCTACGCCGCCGTAAAAGTCCACGCTGTCGGAAACGGTGAAGTTTTCGCCGAACACAATGGAGTTAAAGCCGCCGAGGATCGCATGACCGTTTGCGGTCACGGGCAGATCCAGCGTGATGACGTTGCTATTGGTATTTTTCGCAAAGGCGAGGTTGCCCGCAAGGGCAAGAGAACCGCCGTTTTCTGCGGTGACGGAGATATCGCCGTTTACCTCGGGGAGGGTGACCGCCTTTACGGTGACCTCTTCGGTCACGACGATCTTACCGCCGTTTGGCAGCAGGGCAAACGCATCCGCAAGGGACGTTGCCTTTGCCGAGGGCAGGTACACGGTGTCGCTTTCGGTCGCCGAAATACCGACGGTAAGCGTGAGAAGTGCCAGGATGATAACAGAGATCGCGATCCACATTTTTTTCAACATACAGGGCTCCTTTATATAATATTGATATTTTTATTATAGCAAACCGATACGGACAAAACAAGGAAAATTTTTGTTTTTACAGCATTTTATATGTTTTGTGCAGCATTTGCACAAAACAGAAGATTTTTTGTTTTGCATATACTGTTACAGGGAGAAATTCCCGCAAGAAATTTTCCGCTTTATGATTAAGAATCCGGCCGTACTGGAGAAAATAGCAATATACTTGACAAGGAGGAAAATACATGAGCGTACGGCGAGGAGATATTTTTTATGCAGACCTCAGCCCGGTCGTCGGCTCGGAGCAGGGGGGACTTCGCCCCGTGCTGATCGTGCAGAACGACGTGGGTAACAAATACAGCCCGACCGTGATCGCCGCGGCGATCACCAGCCGCATGAGCAAAGCGCACCTGCCCACACATATCGACATCTATGCGGAGCAGGTGGGTCTGCAAAAGGACTCGGTGGTATTGCTGGAGCAGATCCGCACCATCGACAAGCGGCGGCTGAAAGAAAAGATGGGGCATCTGGACGACAGCGTGATGAGCGCGGTGGACAATGCCATTTCCATCAGCTTTGGTCTGGGCACAACGACGTAAGGCATAAATTTCGTGTAAAATATTAAATAAGAAATATACTTGCTTTTTTTCGACAATTGTTGTACAATACATTTTAGTGATTGTTAAATATTTTACAGGAGATAAAACTATGGCACTTGTAACAACAAAAGAAATGTTCAAGAAGGCATATGAGGGCGGCTACGCAATCGGTGCTTTCAACATCAACAACATGGAGATCATCCAGGCGATTGCCGAGGCAGCAGGCGAGGCTAAGTCTCCCGTTATTCTGCAGGTTTCCGCAGGCGCAAGAAAGTATGCAAAGCAGGAGTACCTGCTTGCACTTGCAAAGGCTGCGATCGCAGACTCGGGCATCGACCTTGCACTCCATCTGGACCACGGCGCAGATTTCGAGATCTGCAAGGCGTGCATCGACGGCGGCTTTACCTCCGTTATGATCGATGGCTCGCATCATTCCTTCGAGGACAACATCGAGGTTACCAAGAAGGTCGTTGAGTATGCACACGCACACGGCGTTGTTGTCGAGGGTGAGCTCGGCGTGCTTGCAGGCGTAGAAGATGACGTCGTTGCAGAAGAGTCCTCCTACACCAAGCCTGAGGAGGTTGAGGAATTCGTCGGTCGCACCGGTGTTGACTCTCTTGCAATTTCCATCGGTACTTCGCACGGCGCATACAAGTTCACGGCTGCACAGTGCACGCGCAACGAGCAGGGCATCCTCGTTCCCCCTCCGCTCCGCTTCGACATTCTCGAAGAGGTCGGCAAGAGACTTCCCGGTTTCCCGATCGTTCTGCACGGTGCATCTTCCGTACCGCAGCACTACGTTAAGGAGATCAACGAGATCGGCGGCAAGCTGCCGGATGCAGTTGGTATTCCGGAGGAGCAGCTTCGCAAGGCGGCTTCCATGGCAGTCTGCAAGATCAATATCGACTCCGATATCCGTCTTGCACTCACCGCAGGTATCCGCCGCGTAATGCATGCACAGCCTGACGTATTTGACCCCAGAGGCTATCTGTCGGTTGCACGTGAGGAAGTTAAGAAGACCGTTTACCACAAGATCGTAAACGTTCTCGGTTCCGCGAACACTCTTTGATTTACAGAAAAAACTGCGGCAGGGAACTGCCGCAGTTTTGTTTATTGAACATTGATGCACAGATCCCTCGGTGTCCCTCGGGATGACAAGGCGACTCTAACTACCTACAAATATAAGCTTGCAGCTCCGTCGCCTTTCGAACACGCGATCGCGTGTTCGACTAACCTCTGCTTGTCATTCCGAGCGAATGCGAGGAATCTATGAACAGAAGTAGACTTGACATTATGATTTTTAGAGAAAATATTACGATCCAGTCGCGCGACGTGGATATGCGCGGCGTTTTACGCCCGACGGCGCTGATGGCGTATCTCGAGGACGTCGGTTCGGCGGAAATGGCAGCATTTCCGCCCTCGAACGACGATCTGCGCGCACGGGGTATGGGATTTATCACAAGCCGCCTCGTGATCCGCATCCATGAGGAACTGCGCGAGGGCATGTCGGTCACGCTCGAAACGTGGGCGACCGACAGCCGCGGGCTTTCCTTTAACCGTTGCTACCGCGTGATGCACGACGGAAAGGTCGCCGCAGAGGTCTACTCGGTCTGGGCGCTTTTGAATTTTGCAGAGGGAAAGCTCATGCGCCTGACCGAGCTTGAGCCCGTCGGCGGCGAGCCCGAGCCTCCGCTTGCGCTCGATATTCCGCTCCGCGTACGCATTCCCGCAATCGAGGAGATGGAAAAGATCGCCGACCGCCCCGTGTACTACAGCGATTGCGATCTCAACGGGCATTTTAACAACACGAAGTATCTGAACATGCTTTGCGACTTTGTTTCTGATATCGACAAGCTCCCTTTGCGCGGTATCAACATCAGTTATGTCAACGAAGCGCCGTTTGGCGATACGCTGGCGGTGTATACAAAGGCAGACGACGGCGCGGTGTATTTTCGCACCGTCCGCTCCGACGGAAAGACCAACTGCGAAGCCGTACTGTATCTGTAAAAAGAAGCCATCCGAAAGGAAGGCTTCTTTTTTTGCGGTTTCATAAAAATATACAAAAATATTCTTTAAAAAATACATTTTTTTCGCATATTGACATGTGCTATTCTTAATTTAGAGGGGATCTTTCAAAATTTCGGTGACAACCCCACGAAAAGCCCCTGATTAAGGAGGAGAAAAATGAAGAATTTACTGCTGTGGAAAATCGCGCTACTTCTGACCGTATTTGCCGTTGCGTTTTCTTTGTGCGCATCGGCATACGCGCCGGGGGATACAGATCGCGATGGAACGGTCGGATTAAACGATGTCCGCAGATTGATGCGCTCGGCAGATTCGAACGATACCGATCGTTATGACCTGAATGGAGACGGACATATCTCTCTGCAGGATACTTTGCTTTTGCTGGAAAGTATTCTTACAGACAGCACGGCAAAGGATCGGACAGAGCCGTTGGATCTTGTCGATTCCTCCTTCCCGCATCAAACGGGCAGCTGGACTTGCTCCGACGGTGTTCTCATCGGTGCGAATGCATCGGCGGCAGAACGCTTTGCTCTGACGGACATTTATTTGCCGAAGAACACTGCTCTTACCGTGGAGGCGACGATGGAGTTTTGCGGCGGTAATGCTCCGATGGGCGGCATCGCGTTTGGCATCGAGGATAAAAACGATCCCGCCTCCGCGTGGTACGCCGTCAATGTTGCCAAAAGTTCGGTCAAGCGCACGCGCTTGCTCAGCTCGGGTACAGGAACGGTCGGCGGCGATTCTCCTGCACAGCGCCCGCTGACGGAGGAGGAGATCGCAAAATCCACCTTCACGATCCGTCTCACCGTGGACGAGTCCGGTCTGATCTCCTACTGGCTGGATGGCGAGTTCGTTGCTTCCTATCAGGAGACGGTGTTCCCCGAGGGATACATCGGATTCTACACCTTCTGGGGTGCCTTCCGCTTCAGCAATGTCTCCTACCGCATCGGAAATGATCCACTGCCCCTGACCGCATTTTCGGCTGAAAGCGGCGGCGAGAGTATCGCACTGTCTGCATCGCAGCGGTATCAGTCGGTGGATCTCGGGACACTCGCGTCCTACGACGGCACGGTG
Source organism: Eubacteriales bacterium (assembly GCA_045540755.1). GTDB lineage: Bacteria > Bacillota > Clostridia > Oscillospirales > CAG-272 > UMGS902. Next base: position 25,240 of record JAZQHV010000058.1, on the reverse strand, counting down.
ACGCTCGGGATCGCGACCGACCGCGGCATGCACATCAGCATTGACGGCAAGAAGGTCGGCAAAGGAAGCTGCACCTACACCTTTACGCCTTCCGCGGGCAAAAATCTGATGACGATCGCACTTGTCGATCTGAAAGGAAATGTTATGAGAGGATATCTGGAGATCAACGCCCCCGATCCGAGTGGGCTTCTGCCGCTCGGGGACGAGGTCGCATTTACGCGTGTTTCGGGCAACTGGGCATGGGAGGACGGCGTGCTCGCGGGCAAAAACGCTTCTATCGCGTCGAATGTGTTCATGCTGACCGATCTGCACATCGGTCCCGGCGTTGCTTTTGCGATCGAGGCGGATGTCACCTCCACCACGGGTTCCGCCGCGATCGCCTTCGGCGTTCCGAGTGAAACGGCGCCCTCGTGGGCATGGTACGGCGTCAACATCAGCAAATCCAGCAAGCGCACCAGCCTGTTCAGCGAATCGGTCGGTACCATCGGTACGGGTGCCGCTTCTCCCGTGCGTCGGACGCTGACGGATGCAGAGGTCGCCGACGATACGCACCGCCTCGGCATCTTTGTCAGCGCGACGGGCGAAATGACGCTGCGTTTTGACGGCGAGGTGGTCGGCACCTTTCAGGAGACCGATTTCCGCGGCGGCTATATCGGCTTCAATACGAATAGCTCCACAGCGGTCTTCAGCAACATCTTCTATCGCATCGGCGAGGCAGATCTGCCGTTTACCGCGATCACCGCTTCGGCAGAGGGCAAGACGACCGCGCTTCTCGCGGACACGCATTATCAGAAGCTTTCGGTCAGCGAGACCTGCGAGTCGATCGACTTTACCTTCGCCCTGCCCGACACTTATACGCTCCAGATCGGCGGAGAGACGCTCGCGGGCAACACCTACACCTTTGCACCCACCTACGGCAAGACATGGATGGTCGTAAACGCGATCGATGCCGAGGGCAAGCGCGCGCAGACCTGTGTGGAGATCTGGCGCGACATCCCCGAGGCACTCGTGTACACCGATCCATACCGTCCGCAGTATCACTATACTCCTTCCATTCACTACAGTAACGACCCCAACGGTCTCGTATACAATGCAAAAACAGGCGAGTATCTGATGTACTATCAGTACAATCCCGTGGGCGACTTCGGCGGCACGGCACCCAAGGTCTGGGGTCTTGCGACCTCGAGGGACCTCGTGCACTGGGAGGAACGGGAGCCTGCGCTCGGCATCGACGGCAGCGACCGTCAGCTCAATTCCTCCAACTGGAGCGGTTCCTGCGTGGTGGACTACAACAACACCTCAGGGTTCTTTGACGATTCGGTCGCACCCGAGGAGCGCATCGTGGCGATCTACACCTCGCCCTACCCGACGCAAGCGCAGAGCATTGCCTATTCGCTCGACGGCGGCTACAGCTTTATCAAGTACGAGGGCAACCCCGTCATCCCTAAGGGACAGCACACCGCCGACTTCCGCGATCCCAAGGTCTATTGGATCGAGGATGCCTCTACGGAGGCAGGCGGCGTATGGCTGATGGTCCTTGCGGGCGGCATCGGTGAGCTCTACACCTCGCCTGACCTCAAAAACTGGACCTTCAACAGCACGGTCTGCGATATCCACGGCGAGCCGATCAACACCGAGTGTCCCGACATGTACATCATGCCGCTCGACGGCAATGCCGAGCAGGTGAAGTATGTATTCTCCGCGGGCGGAACCTTCTATGTCGTCGGCGATCTCGTCAAGGGCGAGGACGGTCTGTACACCTTCGTTGCCGAGCAGGAAAAGATTGGTTACCTGTTCGGTACCTGGTCCACAAAGTCCTACGCAACGCAGAGCTTCTTTGCCGAGCCGAACGGCAAGATGATCCTTGTCAGCTGGCTACGCGACTTCTCCTCGATCGCTCGGGTACACGACAAGTACTGGCAGGGCGTGTATTCCTTCGCTTACGATACAACACTTGTCACCGATGCAGACGGTACGATGCGGCTACACTTTGCACCGCCTGCGGCAATAGATACTTTGCGCGGCGAAACGCTGTATTCGGCAACGGACACGGTGATTGGCGATGGAGATTCGGTACTCACAGGGGTCACTGACACTGAATACGTTGTAGATCTGCACGGCAAACTTTCCGAGGGGGCTACGGCGATCTTCAAGCTTCGCACGAGCGCAGACGGTGCAAACTACATTCTGGTCGAGTGCAGCTATGCAAGCGCAACTACCGTGAAACTGAAGATGGATTGTACCAAGGCAGGACCCACGGGTGCCGCCAATAAGACGATCACTGTGAACTGTGACGACGATGGCAGCTTCAATCTGCAACTCTATATGGATAACACCGTCATCGAGATCTTCGCGCACGAAGGTCAGGCAGTTATGGCAGACTTTGTTTGCCCTGCGGCGACTTCGGTCGGCACCTCGCTCACCGTCAGCGGCGGCGAGTTTACGGTTCATTCGTTGACCTGCACCGCCATGCAGTCTATCTGGAATTGAAAGGAGAAAGATCATGTGTAAGAATAAACTCGGTTTCTTCCTCTTCCTGTGTCTTCTGCTTCTCGCGCTCACCACGGCGGCGACCGCCGCCGAGGCGGAGGTCTACGTTGCTTCTACAGGCAGTGACACCGCCGCGGGTACCGCGGATGCGCCTGTGGCAACGCTTGAAAAAGCAATGTCCATGCTGCAAAACGGCGGTACGGTCAAGCTGATCGACGACATCACCCTTGTGCCCACGGCGGGTAGCTATTTCCTTGAGCCCGCCCACAGCGGCAAGATCACTGTCACCAGCGCAGACACAAGTGACAAGGGCGGTATTCTGTTCACTAGCGCCTGCAAGGTCTACCATTTTAACGGCGAGGGCGAGTGGAACAACATTCGTGTCCTTGCCAATATCACGAGCGGTGTGCATATCTCGGGTGAAAACAATAAGGTCACCATGGGTGAGGGCTTGGAGATGCTCCACACCGCCGGAAGCACTGCCGGTACTACGGGTGGCCATACCTTTGCGGGCACCAAGATCTATCTGTTTTCGAGCTTTTACGTCAGCGACGGCCATACTGCGGCGAATATCGGCAACGTTGGCGGCGGAGAGCTGCATATCTATTCGGGCGAATATTGGTATGTTGGCGGCTGGCGCGCGTCGGGCACCACGATCACGGGTGGCGAAACGCTTTTGGAGATCGGTGCACGCGATGCTTCCACCGCGATCTGGATCAATTCCCTCACAGGCACCGTATGCAACACGGGCAATTATGTAACGATGGCCGCGGATGCAAACGGCAACGCGCCCCGTTCCACGGTCATCATCGGCGACGGCGTCAACTGCAACAATACATACCGCCTTTCGCAGGGCAGCCTCACAGGCACGGTAACCGTGGATTACGTCTTCAAGGGCGCGGTCTACGGTGACAGCACCGCGCGTAAGATCCAGAACGGTACTTTGCGCAGTCCGTACAGTTTTGCGGTCAATACATATCTCGATACCACGGATGCGGCGGTCGTAACGGACGTGACTACGTTCCTTGCAAGCTGGCAGACAGGCGTCGAGGGCGACCACGACATTGAAAACACACTCGCACAGTACTGCACGGCAAATGGACACAACTTTGCTTCGGGCGTTTGCTCCTGTTGTGGGGTGACCGTCTGCGACGCGACGGGACACACGTACGTAAACGGTGTGTGCTCCGCCTGCGGCAGAGAAGAGTCGGCCGTGTACGTTGCCTCCACGGGCAATGATACCGCCGCAGGCTCGGCTACAGCCCCCGTGGCGACGCTTGCGCGAGCCTACGCGCTTCTTGGCGATAAGGGCGGCACGATAAAACTCCTGGATGTAGTGACCGTGGTTGCCAACAGCGGCACCGACTTTATCGAGCCCGCACATAGCGGAAAAATTACGCTCACAAGCGCTGATGTAAGCAAAAAAGGCGGTCTGCTCTTTACCGATACCTGTAAGAGCTTCTATTTCGGCGGCGACGGCGAGTGGAACAATATCCTCGTGCAGGCAGACTACACGGGCGGTATTATTATTTCCTGTGAGAACAACGACGTCACCATGGGCGAGGGACTTGTCATGTCGCATACCACGGGCGCGACGGCAGGAACCGTCGGCGGACATATCTTCTCCGCCACCAAGGTCTATTTGTATTCCGGCTTCAAGGTCAGCGGTGCGCATACCGCAGTCGGCACCAAGCACGTCGCGGGCGGCTCGCTTTCCGTATACTCGGGTGAATACTGGTGGATCGGTGGTTGGAGCGGCTATGATTTTACCGTTACGGGCGGCGAGGGCTCCATCTATGTCGGTACGCAAAACGAAACCGATGTGATCTGGACGAACAACCTTTGTCCTGCCGATTCCAACGTAAGCGGTAGTAAGGCGTTTGCGGCAGCTGTCGATGAAAAAGGTGCGGCGCCCCATATGACGGTCGTTGTCGGTGACGGTGTCAACTGCAACTATGCGTATCGCATTACGCAGGGAAGACTCACGGGTACGCTCACAGTGGATTGGATATTGCAGGGCGAGCTTTACGGAGAAAGCACACAACGATCCAGTCAGACATTTACATTGGTAAGCCCTTGCACGATAACGGTCAACGTGTACCTTGACACCGAGAATGAGGGTGTCGTTGCCGATGCCACGACCTTCTTAAACGGTTGGTCTGCTACCTTCGGCGGCGATCACGATATTGAAAACACGCTTGCACAGTATTGTGCATTGCACGGGCATAATTTTGTCGTCTCCGACGTTTCGGTGGGACTGCGCTGTCGGTGCTGTGAGGTTGGCATCTGCGCAGAAAACGGACACACCTTCACCTCGGGCATCTGCCTCTACTGCAAGCGTGCCGAGCACGCCTCGCTTCTCGCGGCAGACGGCGGTTATATTTGTTCCGATTGCGGCGAGACCGTCGCGCGGGTAGACGCGACACTTGTCGCGACCGTATCGGATGCGGCGGGTACCGCGGGCGGCAATGCCACTGTGGAGATCGCGCTGGATGCAACCGATTTCTGGGGCAGTATGTGGTCTGTGGACCTCCCCGAGGGCTTTACGCTTGCGGCGTTTGAAGCAGCAGAAGCGGATGATTTCCTCGTACAGGGGGCAGCGGAGCTTGGCGCCCCATATCGGTTTGCCGTTTTAAACAGTACCGTGGAAAATGGCTCTGTACAGAAAACCGTGGCTACTTTGCGTTTGCAGGTGGCAGAGACGGTCGCAGCGGGAGCCTATGCGGTCACGCTTACGCCGATCGAGGCGTATGATGCGGACGGCGCAGTTCTGACGGCACTCGGCATCGGCGGCAAGGTCTCCGTTACGGTAGCGGAGGAGATCCGTGGAGATCTTAATGACGACGGAGCTGTCACGATCGTGGACGTTCTGCTTGCATTGCGCGAGGTCCTGAATGAAACGGGCTCGGATGCGGTAGATCTCAACGGAGACGGCGTGGTCGGTCTTGTAGACGTTATTCGTCTTTTGAAACTGTGTACACAGTAAATCTTCTCATATCTGTAAAAAGAAGCCATCCGAAAGGATGGCTTCTTTTTACTTTTGCAGATATGCGGCGGGGGAGGTGCCCATCACGCGCCGAAAGGAGAGATAATAACTCTGGATACTGCCAAAACCGACCGCAAAGGCGACCTCGGCAACCTTGCGGGAGCGGAGCAGGGGCAGGGACTTTCGCACGCGGAGCATGGCGAGGTATTCGCAAAAGCTCGCACGGAAGGTTTTTTTGAACAGGGAGGAAAAATAACTGTAGTTGTAACCGAGCGCGTCGGCGGCAGTGGCAAGCGTGAGCGGCTCGGCATAGTGCTTTTCGAGAAAGGTGAGTGTGTGCATGGCAAATTCACCTTTCCGCTTTTGCGTGCGCGGACGGAAATCGCCTTTTTCCAGTAGCCGTCCGAGTACGTATGTGTAGATGCCGTCGCGCACAAGCGGATTTTTGGCATTTTGTAACAGAGAGAGGTGCGTGTACAGCTCTTTTGTAAACGCCTTGTCCCTGAAGATCAGGTTTGCAAGCTGGTTTTCTCCCGTGGCTTGCTCCCAGACGTCGGTATACGAGACGGGAAAGACGACCGCGAGAGTCCTATGTCCCTCCTGCACGGGGAAGCGGTGCGTGCAGAACGGCGGGATGAACAAGAATTCCCCCTCGCGAAGGCAGGTCTCCTCGCCGTCGAGGAGCATGTGCTTGTCCTGCTCGATGCAGTATTGGATCTCGATCGCACGGTGAAAATGCTCATTACAGTAGTTTTTTCCGATGCAGAAAAACTCCTTGGCATCGCGGTACTGCTCGTATTCCATCCCATCACCTCCTTCCTTTAGGATACATCCTGTAAAACGCCTTGTCAACAAAATTTTTGGAATTATTTTACCCGAAATCAAAACGATTTCCAAAAATTCTTGAATATATACAAAGATATGTTGATTGTATGGACGGTCGCCGTATGGCATAATAAAGATATAAAGGAGGATTTTTCCATGTCCATCTACGATCTTTCTACGTTTACTATGCAACCGAAGGCGGCGGCAGAAAGCACCGTTGTCGGTGAAAAATATCGCATCACCGTTCTGACCGAGCAGATGCTCCGCCTGGAGTACAGCGAGGACGGCGTTTTTGAGGACCGCGCAACACGCCTTGCCTTTAACCGCGCGTTTGCAAAGCCTCAGTTTGAGACCTACCGCGAGGACGGGCTTTTGCATATCGTGACAAAGCACCTGCACCTGCGTTATGACGAAAAGGCGTTTTCCGCCTTTGGATTGCAGATCTTTGTAGACGGCACGGGCGATTGGCGCTACGGTGCAAAGGTGCCCACGCTTGGCGGCACGGTACGCACGCTGGACAAGGTCAACGGCGCGTGCCCGCTTGGGGACGGTCTCCTCTCTCTGCGCGGCATCGCTACGCTTGACGATTCCGAAACGATCGCCCTTTCCGAGGACGGATGGCCTGTGCCTGTCACGGGTAGCCGTACCGACCTCTATTTCTTTGGCTACGGCCGCGATTTTGAACAGTGCATCCGCGATTTCTACAAGCTGTCCGCACCCGTACCGCTTTTGCCGCGTTACGCGCTCGGCAATTGGTGGAGCCGCTATTATGCGTACACCGATGAGGAATATCGCGCCCTGATGGATCGCTTTGCCGAAAAGGACATTCCGCTTTCGGTAGCGGTCATCGACATGGATTGGCATATCACCAAAACGCCCGATCCCGTGAAGTACGGTAGCGGTTGGACGGGGTACACCTGGAACCGCGAGCTTTTTCCGGATCCCAAGGCTTTTCTGCGTGACCTGCACGCAAGGGGACTGCGCACTACGCTCAATCTGCACCCGCGCGACGGCGTGCGCGCCTTTGAGGAGGCGTATCCTGCGTTCTGCGAATTTCTCGGCAGAAAGGCAGACGGCAAGCAGATCGAGTTTGACGCCTCCGATCGCAAATTTATGGAGGGGTATTTCAAGACCGTGCTCAACCCCATGGAGGAGGATGGCGTGGACTTCTGGTGGATCGACTGGCAACAGCAGGGCGGCACCCGCATTGAGGGGTACGACGTACTCTGGATGCTTAACCACTGCCATTATACCGACTCGACCCGCCGTGGTGAGCGCGGTCTCTTGTTCTCCCGCTATGCGGCACCCGGCTCACACCGTTATCCCACCGGCTTTTCCGGCGATACCTACGTAACGTGGGAGAGCCTTGCGTTTCAGCCCTATTTTACCGCGACGGCGGCAAATATCGGCTATGCTTGGTGGAGCCATGACATCGGCGGACATATGCACGGGTATCACAACCACGAACTACAGACGCGCTGGGTACAGCTCGGCGTATTCTCCCCCGTTCTGCGCCTGCACTCCACCTGCAATCCCTTTAACTCCAAGGAACCGTGGAAGTACGGCGAGTGCGAGGGCGTGATCTCGGATTTCCTGCGCCTGCGCCACCGTCTCGTTCCCTATGCATACACGATGATGCACCGCGGCTATACCGACGGAATCCCCATGGTACGCCCCATGTACCATAAATACTCCCGTCAGCCGAATGCCTTTGCGGTCAAAAACGAATTCTTCTTCGGCGACCTCATCGTTGCGCCCATTACCGCGCCCTGCGACAAGGAGAGCAGTCTTGCATCGACCGAGGTGTGGTTGCCAAGCGGCACGTATATCGACGTCTTTAACGGCAGAGTCTACAGTGGGGACCGCCGCATGACCGTTTACCGCGATATCGGCTCCATGCCCGTGTTTGCAAAGGCGGGTAGTATCCTGCCGCTCGCCGTGTTGGACGGTAAAAACGGCGTGGAAAACCCCACGGCATTGGAGATCTGCGTATTCGGCGGCGATGACGGTGCGTTCACGCTGATCGAGGATAACGGAAGGCTCGGCGATGCGTTGGAGATTGCACGTACCGAATTTACCCTTGCCTACGGCAAGGCGTCGGTGCTTACCTTTACGCCTGCCGCCTGCGAGAGCGTTCCCACCGTGCGCGACTATGCGCTTCGCTTTGTTGCCTTCTCTGCGCCCGAGTTGCTGACCGTGACCGTCGGCGGCGAGACACGTACACTCGACTTTACCTACGATGCACGCACCCACACCGTGACCGCCGCGCTTTCGGGCATCCGCACGGGAGAAACGGTCACCGTTACGCTTACGGGGAACGGTATGCTCCCCGAAAACGAGGTGCATGACGCCGCATATGAGTTATTGGCGCGCGCACAGTGCAACTACGGCGAAAAGACGCTGCTTATGAATTTTGCGGACAAGAAAGCATCGGTGGCTTCACGTGTACAAGACATGCTTTCCCGTGAGGTGAACACATATTTGCGTGGGGCAATAATTGAGTTGCTCTCGGCAAAATAAACCTAAGGAGAGACCTATGAAAAAAATCACTTTGTTCCTTTCTTTCCTGCTCCTTTTCATTTGCCTTGCCGTGACGGCTTTGGCGGCGGCACCGACCGAGGTGATCCTCGGCGATCTTCGCGTGCAACTGCTTTCGGACACCCTCGTTCGCATCGAGGTCAAGGGAGCGAAGGGCTTTGAGGATCGCCCGTCCTTTTCGGTCACGGGCAGAGACTGCTGGGAGGCGGTCGCGTATACTGCGGCGACCGTGGACGGCTACACCGCGATCTCGACCGCGCAGTACACCGTGTATATCCCCGAGGGCGCCACATCTCCCGCAGATTGCTATATCACCGATGCGGGTGGCAAGGTGCTCTGGGAGTATACCGCGAGCACGACCTCAAACGTCTATCTGCCGTCGCCCTCCGAGAATTTGGACAGTTGGTTTTTCGCGGATGCGCCGCGTGTGATCCCTTCCGAGGCGGGCTACACGCCGACCGAGCCGTACGTAGACTTTAACGGCTGGGACATGAGCAATGACGCGACCGACTTGTTTGTCTTTCTACCGCAGGGCGAGTATGAGACGTTGACCTCCGACTTTGTAAAGCTCACGGGTCGCTCGGAGCTTATCACCCTGCCGCTCCTCGGCTACTGGGATTCCCGCTACTACGCTTATACTGCGGAAACGGCGCTCGCGCAGATCCGCGACTACCAAAGCCGCGGCTATTCCATCGACGTGCTGGTCATTGATACCGACTGGCGCAAGGTTGGTGAAACGGGCGGCGTCGGCTACGACATCAACGAGGAGCTGTTCCCCGACATGGCGGCGTTTTTGAAAGACGCGCACGACCTTGGGGTCAACGTTGTGTTCAACGACCATCCCGAACCTGTGGAGGGGACTGATAATCTGCTCGACGAAGAGGAGATCGCCTACCGCTCCGAAAATCTGAAGCTTATCCTGTCGCTCGGTCTGGACTACTGGTGGTACGACCGCAACTGGAGCGTTTCGCTGAAGCCCGTACACAAGGATCTTTCTATCTATGCAACGGGCATGTACGCCTTTCAGTGGGTGACCGAGGAATACTACAACAGCATTACCAACATTGACGAATATGCCCGCCGCGCGCTCATCATGGGTAACGTGGACGGCATCAAAAACGGCGTGCTCGCCTACGCGCCCGAGCTTGCCGCGCACCGCTACACCCTGCAGTGGACGGGTGACGTCGGTGTGTGGGAGGAGGATATCGCCGACGAGATCTTCAACATGGTCTACGGCGGCGCAAAACTCGGTCTTCCCTATGTTTCCGCGGATATCGGCGGACACATGGGCGGCAAACTTCCCGACGATCTGTATGTGCGCTGGATACAGTTCGGCGCGCTCTCGCCCATTTTACGTGTGCATTGCGGAAAGAATCTCGTCCGTATGCCCTGGTGCTTCGGCGAGACGGCGGAATCGGTCACGCATACCTACGTGGACATGCGCTACCGACTGCTCCCCGTGTACTACGCGCTTGCACACGAGAATTATGAGACGGGACTGCCGATGGTGCGCCGCCTCGACATCGACTATCCGCAGTATGCGGAAAGTGCGGCAAACGACCAGTATCTGCTCGGCAAGAACGTTCTTGTAGCACCGCTTTCCGAGGGACTTGTCCCCACCGAAGATTACACGCTTTCGCTGACGGCGGAATATTTCCCGAATGCCGACCTTTCGGGAGAGGCGACCGTCACCGAAACGCTCACAGCGCTCTCCTTTGACTACGGTACGGGCGCGCATCCCCTTCTCGGTCTTTCCAACAGTTTTTCCGCACGCTATACGGGTACGATCACTGTTGGTGAAAAGGACATCGTGCTTCGCTTTTTTGCGGACGACGGTATCCGTGTTTACATCGACGGGGAGATGGTTGCGGACGGCTGGGACGTATACGACGTCTACTTTACCACCGAGCCGCTTGCGGCGGGCAGTACGCATGCCATCACTGTGGAGTATTTCGAGGGCACCAACAACGCGCATCTGAAAATGTGGGCGTACCCCGAGGCAAAGACCAAACGCACGGTGTTTATCCCTGACGGAGAGTGGATGGACGTGTGGACGGGCGAAACCTTTGCCGGCCCGCAAACGATTACCGTAACGCACGGTTTGACCACCTCGCCGATCTTTGTCCGCATGGGCAGTGTTCTGCCGCTTGCCGACAATATGGTAAATACGGGGGAAAAGGATTGGAGCCACCTTACACTGGACGTATATCCGAGTGTAACGAACGGTACTGCCTTTACCCTCTATGAGGACGATACCGAAACGGTCGCTTACAAGGACGGATACTTCCGCACGACCGCCCTTTTCCTTTCGGGAGAGGGCAACAGCGTCACGCTTTCGGTCGGTGCAGCTGAGGGTGATTTTATGGGTGACCGCGCTTTTGATACGCGCACGTGGACGGTACGCATGCATGCAAGAGACGACTTCGGCGCACTCACTGCCATGACCCTTGACGGTGCGCCCGTTCCCTTTACAACGGTTGCCAAGGACGCATCTGCCGATCCGCTTGCCATCACGGGCGGCGCACGCGACAATACCGTGTATGAGTACACCTTTACTGCACCTGTCGCAGAGGCAAGCACGCTCGTTTTCACTTTTGCTTCGACCGAGGCGGACGGTGTGAATGTCGATTATGACGCGACTGCCGCCACCGTGAAAACGACGGTGGAAAAACTTGTCAAGGCGGAGGCGGGTGCAAACCTTTCCGCAATCGGCAATAAGGACTGGGCGCTCTTCGGCGCGCTGGGACACGGTACCGAGCTCCGCAAGAATACGAAAAAGCACCTGATCGGCGAACTCACGACCGTGGGTTCCAATGCAGGCTTTTCGGATAGTTTTCCCCTCAAATGGCAGGACGGCGATCTGCGTAAGATCGGTACTACGACAAAGGGAATCTACACCAAGGCGGGCTTCTCGCTTCCGCTTTCGGTCGGTCCCGACCAAACGCATTACACGCTGTTTGTGGGCGGTTGGAAATCGCTTGCCACGCTGACCGTGCGCGACCGTGCGGGCAACGTCGAGACCCAAACGCTCGGCGATATGACTGCCAACTACTACTACAAAGTCACCATTGATTGCACCGCCCCCGTGGCCGGTGAGATCTACGTAGACTTTTCGGTTCTTTCGGGCGAGAATATCACGATCACGGGTGTTGCCGCCTCCGACGGAAGCGTGGAGATGCTCCCCGCGGTGGATTTTGAAGCGGGTATGCACCCGATGACCTATGTCACGCCGTATACCGACAGCGTCGACCTCACCGCGCTCGGTACGCTTGACTGGGAGTTCTATGGAAAGCTGAAGAGCGGTGACGCGGTGACTTCTTACCGCAAGGCGAATGTCTTTGACCGCATCGAAACCACTTACAACGCGGTCAATTATCACTATGACAACAAGGCTACCGTCCTTTGGAGTGACGGTGCCGACGTTACTGCGGCAGAAACGAAAAGCGGCATCAACACAAGGGAAAAGTTCACCGTCAAGCTGAACACGGTGGGTGCCGACCGCGCCACGATTCTCGTCGGTGCATGGAAAGGCACGAATACGCTCGCCGTTTACGATGCGTACGGCCTGCCGCTCGATGACAAAAAGGTCGTGGTGCAGAACGATACCGCCTCGCAGATGGCACTGGTTACACTTGACCTTACCCATTACACGCTTGACACCGCCACGCTGGAATTCTCCTTTGCAGGAAGTGGAAATATCTCCATCGCCGCAGTCGCCCTTTCCGGGGTCAGCGAGGATCTGAATAACGACGGCATAAGCAACCTTGCCGACGCGCTCCTGCTGCTCCGCGCATTTTTGAACGGCGGTGCGGACGACATGTATGATACAAACCGTGACGGCACGTTCTCTCTGCTGGACGTTTTGTACCTGCTACGCAAAATTGTGGCATAACGTAAAAAGACCAAAGCTATAGGGCTGTACCCCAAAGGACAGTTTTGCCTACCGACAGAAAAACAAAAACCGCAGATTTTCTGCGGTTTTTGTGATATAATAGGGTATATGAAAAGCTGTTTTGCTACAATAAATCCGAACAAAAAAGAATTTGACAGAGGTACCGCTATATGACGACATTAGAGACACAACGGCTTGTTTTAAGAGGATGGCGAGAGTCTGATGTTGATGATTTGTATGATATCATGAAAAATTCTTCGGTTATTATGGGCGGTTGGGAACCGCATGCCAATATAAATGTTACCATCGAGGTTTTGAACGAGTATATTGAAAATGATGACCGATGGGCAGTTGCTTTAAAAGATAGTAAAAAAGTTATTGGTTGTGTTAGAGTCTGTCCTGACCATAATCGTGGAAAGCTTTATGCAAAATCTATAAACTATGTTTTATCTGAAGATTATTGGGGAAATGGCTATATGACAGAAGCAATCAAACGAATTATTAAATATTTGTTTGATGAAGTAAACATAGATTTATTGTCTGCTTTTCATATTCCTGATAATATCAGGTCCAAGAGTGTTCTTGAAAAATGTGGATTTGAATATGAAATTACAGTAGAACAAGGATACAAAAGATTCGATGGTGAATTTTTTGATTCAGTTTGTTATTCTATTTTGAAATTTGATTATATAGAAAAGAAATTGCAGGATAAGTAGCTGACAATTTCTAATTTGCAGAAAAACATCGGTGTGCAAGCCTCCCTTTACACAAGGGAGCCTTTTTATGTTCGTCTATGGCTTGTCAATTTTCTTGACAAGCACTGTATTTGTGGATACAAACGCAGAATACGGCATACTTCTTTCGAGATATACCGTGTTTTTGAAAAATTGCCTTTAGAGTGAAGCTCTCATGCTTTGGTCTTTTTTACGTAACGGATATATTCGCAGTCACTGCTTTGACTGCGTTTTTGCATGGTTTTGTAAACGATATCGTGTAAGGATGCGGTCTTTTCCTTGATGGTTTCGCCTTCGCCGTAAAAGGGACCGTCAAGGAACACTTCCATACGCGGTTTTTTAAACAAACGGGATTTTTTGTAGGTCACTGCCATAACAAAGGTGGGCTTATCCAGCTTTGCGGGAAAACGGAAAGAGGTATCCGGAAACGGGCGGATGCCTGTATAGTATTCCCACACGTGCGCTTCGGGGTAGATGACGATGGGATTTCCCTTTTGCAGGCGGTATTCCATTGCTTTTTGCAGTTCTCGCAGACCGTGCAACGTTTCTGTGATCGGTAGTGCACCGAGATAGGGGAGCACTCTGCCGATGACGGGGATCCCGTAGTTTGCAGGGGAAACGACCGTATAAATCCGCCGCGGCAGGACGCAGAGAGCGGGGGTAAACACGTCGCCTACGGGCTGTGTGTGGTTCCCGTAGAGAAAGAAACCACCCTTGACAGCTCGCAGATTTTTTCTGCCGCGCACGCGCAGATGCAGGAAAAGTCCGCAGTATATCGCGGAAAACGCAACGGCGAGTGCGTAGGCGAGTGCAGAAAGAAATCGGGACCATGGATCGGTACGTACCCACCGATAGTTTTCGGGCAGTACGAAATCCTGCTCCGCGCTCTGCACAAAATCGTCGGTGTACGACGAATAATAGCGCGTTTTGTTCATGGCGTCCCTTTCCAGCCGGCGATGTCCTCGGTTTCAAAATCGTAGGTAAGCTTCTTTTTGTACACGGTCTCATAGCAAGCGCATTTCATTGCATAATCGGTCGCGGCAAGAAACTTGGTGTTCTCGCGGACGGATCTTTCCTTGTCGGGATAGAGTACGCCGAGAACGTGCAGGACATGCCGCACTTTCCGGAAGCCTTCGGCATCCTCTTTGTCGGTATCGACGATCTCCACAAAGCAGGAAAGAATGGGAACGCCGAGCTTTGCCGCATAGAAGTAGGCGCCGCTTTTCGGCGGACGGGGTTTCCGATAATGGAACCACATTTCCTGCTCGGGGTAGAGCAGGATCGCCTGCTTTTTGTCTACCAGTTTTTCTTGCAGAATGGAGAGAAAGTCTCTTGCGAGATAGTGCGGATCCATCGAAAGCGGAATGGTGTTTGCATAACGCATCAAAAAGCCGACGATGCCCGTCATGGCAAAATTTGTGGTCTGGCTGATGATACCGAGATCCTTTCTGCCCATTTTGTGCAGCAGATGGCGGACGACGGTGTTTTCCAATGGGCTGAAATGATTGGAAGTGATGAGCACGCCGCCAAGATCCTTTGGAATCTTTTCAATGCCTTTGATCTCCGTGTCTCTGTTCAAAACGCTCGTTGCACAGCGCGCCAGCAGGATTGCCGCCGCAGAGGTCACTTTGAAGGAAAGATGCTTCCGATTCTCCACATATGTACTTGTGATCTCTTTGCTTTCGGCAGGCGTCAGTACGGGATCATTTATCTCGACCTTGCTGTAAAATTCGCCGCGCTCGGCGGCATTTTTGATGTTTTGAATCACCGCGTCGCGGTTGTCGCCAATGATCATAAGCGGATCTTTACCCCCTGTTCCTTCAACTTGCGGAAGGTAACTTCCTGCTCGCCGATTTCCGTGCCTCTTTGCACAAGCAGGGCAAGACAGCTTTGGTCTGCCTGCTTTTTCTCTTCGGAATATGCATTTTTGTAGGCTCGGATCTCTTCGAGGTAGCCACTGCCCGCGGCATAGTGCCAGAATACGTCCGCATACTGGATGCCGTCATAGCACCAAGGCTTTGCAAAGAGATTGTAGTGGATCAGATTGGTCTTTTCCAGTGGCGGCTTTGCATCGTTCGGCATCGCGTTCCATGCGGGATCCAGATACAGGATCTTCCCCTCGCAGATCGCATTGAGATAATCCTGATCAGGCGCGATACTGTCAAAATGGTAGGTGCTGAGCAGGGTGAGAAAATGGGCTTCAAAATCGTATTCCCGCAATCTTTTAAGGTTCATTAAGAGAACGCCCGAATTGATATATTTCCCTTTGGCGATCCCCACTGCATTTTCTGTGTATGCCACAAGCGGCGGTGTGTCGGCAATCGAAAGATCGGGGCAGGCACCGATCAGGCAGTCGCCGAGCTCGGTGTCAAACAGCTTCGCAAGGTCTGCGGTCAGTACAACGTCGCTGTCAATGTAGATTCCTTTGTCGTACTGGGGGAACATGGCGGGAATAAACAGGCGGAAGTAGATCGTGAGCGTGAAATAGTCACAGCGAAGCCGATTGCTCATGCGGTCGTCGAGTGCTTCAAAGTTTGCCTGCATAGGGATAAGTTCAACGGCGAAATTCTCGGTGCTGAGCGCGCGTAGCTTTTTACAATTTTCCTCGCTGACGCCTTCGTGCAGAACGATCGCGCGATAGTGTCTGTCTTTGCTTGCATTTTGAACGGCGGAGTGCAGGGCAACTGCCAGAAAGGGCGCGTAGCCGTTATCAATCGTGAAAAATATGGGGATCTCGCGTTGCATTTTCTTTTCTCCTTTGGTAGTCCTGAATAATGGAATCGAACTGATAGATCTTCAGCTCTGTATGCAGTTTTTCTGTTTCCCACGGCTTGACGGTGACGGCGTGAAGAAAAGGGAAAAACTTGAAAAAAGTCGTAAAGTGTTTCAAAACGGTGTTTGTCTTCGGCTTTCCTTGTTCGTTGTATTTTGCGGGAAGCTTTTTCTTTACGGCAAGCTTGTTCAACGCACTTTGGTCAGGCATGAACATGCGTTTGTCACGGCAGAGAATGCGGCACTTGGCAAACAGTCCGCTTTGACGGATGGCTTGCATATTTAAAAGCAGTACGCCGGAGTTCAGATAATCGTGTCGCAGGACGTTTCCGAAAAACCATTTGCCGTAGCGGTCGGGAACTCCCGCGATCTCAAAGTCTGTCATATCGGTATCGTAAAGTGTACTGCAATCCGCACAGCACAAAACGTCGGCATCAAGGTAGAGGATCTTATCGGGGATCTCGGGTATGCCGTCTGCAAACAGGCGCAGCATGCATAGCGGCGTAAACCGTGTTTGCATATTGGCAAGCGGAAGGCAGGCGCAAAAGTTTTCGGTGATATCCCGCAGTGTTACGGTGCTGTCTTTGTTTCGCTCGCGCAGAGCTTCCCGAAGGTCATCGGCAAAGGACTGCGGGATGGCGTCTCGCTTTTCTGCGCTTGCCGTCAGCAAAACGATATGTAGCGGCTGTCGGTTATATTTGCATAGGGAGAGCGCCGACAAAAAGATGCCGTCGCAAACGCCTTTGTCGCCGCAAAACAGAATGTGCAAAAATATCACCTCCTACAAGGGGAAGTATACCTTTTTTGCCAGAAAAGAACACCCCGCATCGGTAGAAAACGCTCTACTTCTTTCCTCTACATACCGTAGAAAAATTCTACGCTCAACTCTACGATTCGTAGAGTGCAAAGAATCCCTGTTTCGCTTTGCGAAACAGGGATTCTTATGCTTTTTTCTTCGGTTTCTTGATAAAGGAGCAGAGTACGATGATGATCTCGCCCGCAATGCCGAGCAGGTAGATGAGGCGGATGTCGATGCGGAAGAACCAGAAGGTGATCTGGATCGCCGCGAGCAATGACCACATCAGTGCTGAAATGATCCAGTAGTTGTTGCGCGGGTTGAACCAGACCGAGTTGAAGACCAGCCGCAGAATGAGGACGATGGGCAGTGCGTACACAAAATAAAGCCATTGGAAAGTTGCGTCTTTTGCGACAAGAGAGGTGATGATGAAGGCGAGAACGGCGGCGAACCAGACAGACCCCTCACAAATATAGGTGATCGCATGGTGATTATACTTGGTTTCCGTCTGCTTGTTTTCCTTGACCTTTTCTTCGATGTTTTCGCTATGTACCAGATAGTCCAGCGTAACGCCGAACACCTCGGCGATCTCGACGAGAACGGCAATATCCGGTGTGGACTCTGCGCGCTCCCATTTGGAGATCGTTTTGTCGGAGTAATTCAGTTTTTCGGCGAGCTCCATCTGCGTCATGTTGTTCAGCAGTCTTAGCTCGGTTATATTTTTCGCAACGATGCTTTTTATGTCTCTCATGGTTATTTCTCTTTCGGTAAACTATGGGAATTATACCATTTTCAAAGCGGAAATGTCAAGGTGCGCGCGAAAGCCGACACGGTTTTTCCGTGCCGGCTTTCCTGCATTACAACTCGAAGTAGAAGATACTGCCTTTTCCAAGCTCGCTTTGTACGCCGTAGACGGCGCCGTGTCCCTCGAGGATGTTCTTGACGATCGAGAGGCCGAGTCCCGTGCCGGTGACGGCACGGTTGTGCGTTTTGTCTACCTTGTAGTAGCGGTCAAAGATCAGCGGCAGATCTTCTTTAGCAATACCTGCGCCGTGGTCGATGATCTCTACACGTTTTCTGCCGTTTTCGCCATCTGTGAGTCGCAGAATGACCGTTTTGTCCTCTCCTGCGTAGTTGACGGCGTTGCTGATGAGGTTGTAGATGACTTGCAGAATACGCTTTTTGTCGCACTGTACAAAGGTCGGACCGACGCTTTCGTATACAAAGACGTAGTCCTTGTCGGCAAGTAACTTGCGGTAGCGATCCACCGTTTCCAAAAGCAAAAAGTCAAGGTCTACACTGTCAAGCTCGAATTTCTGCGCGCCGCTTTCGTACTTGGAGAGGTCGATAAGATCGTTTACGAGCGAGGAGAGCCGTGCGGTCTCGTCTAAAACGACCTGCATGTTTTCGGGATTGTTTTCGCCCTCGATATCGCGCATCATTTCGCAATAACCGGTGATCAGCGTCAGCGGTGTGCGGAGGTCGTGCGAGATATTGGCGATCAGCTCCTTCTGCATCTGGTCGGTGCGCCTTAAGTCCTTTGCGGTCTGATTCAGCGTGTCCGACAGCTCGTAGATCTCGCGGTATCCCTCGCCCGTGAATTCCACGTCGTATTCTCCTGCGACCAGTTTTTTCGCCGCGCGGTTTACGTCGGCGATCGGTCGGGAAAGGTTGCGTGCAAGACGGTTGGCGATGATCGCCGCAAAGACCGAGAGGATAATAGAAACGAGGATCAGCTGGATCGTGACCGCGCCCTTTAAGATGGTGACGGGGGAGCATGCACCGTCAAACAGCATGATGAGCGGACCGCTTGCCCCCTCACGCACCGTGATATACAGGATGCGGTCGCGCACGGCGTATTTGCCGTGCAGACCGCGGTGATTAAAGCCGCCGAGTCCCGCACGGTGAAAGTATTCGCCGTCCTGCTGGAGCGCCTTTTGGTAGAGATTGTTCAGTGCCCTGTCGTCGATGTTATGGACGATGCAACCACCGCCGATGTCTGCCGACGTCACCAGTCTGCCGTCCCCGCCGAACACGCTGATGCAAAATTCGTTGTTCAAGGCGATCGAGTACACCTGCTTGGAAAAGTCCAACGACTTTTCGGAATAGATCTGTTCGATGCGATCTGCGGCGTCGTGCATATGGTTTTTGCTGATCTGATAAAACAGGGTATCAAGCAGTAAAAACTGGATGCCCCAAAGCAGAAGCAACGTGACCAGCACAAAAAAGATCAGATTGCTGAACAGTTTGATGCGCATTTTAAACGGCTGCCGCCGTGCGTTTTTACTGTTCATCGCTGTAGCGGTATCCCACGCCGCGCAGGGTCACGATATAGGAAGCGTATTTGCCGAGGCTCTTGCGGAGCAGCTTGATGTGCGTATCCAGCGTGCGGTCGCCGCCGAAAAAGTCGTACCCCCATACCTTGTTGATCAGCTTTTCGCGGGAAAGGGCAATGTCCTTATTTTTGATCATGTAGAAGAGCAGGTCGTATTCCTTCGGGGAGAGGGACGCTTCCACGCCGTCTACGTATACGCGGCGGGCGGTAAAGTTAACTTCAAGCCCCTCACATTTGTAGAGGTCGATCTCAGGCTGTGCCTCGTTCTTCTGTGCGCGCTTGAGGATCGCCTCCACGCGGAGCATCAGTTCCTTCGGGGAAAAGGGCTTGACAACGTAGTCGTCCACGCCGAGCTCAAAGCCGTTGATCTTGTCGTACTCCTCACCGCGTGCGGAGAGCATCAGGATCGGAACGTCCGAGGTCTTGCGGATCTCGCGACAGGCGGAAAAACCGTCCAGATTCGGCATCATGATGTCCATGATGATGGCGTCATAGGTGTTTTCTCGGCACTTGATCACCGCTTCCATACCGTCGGTGGCAAAGTCAACCGAATGCCCCTCGAATTTTGCGTATTTTCCAATCAACTCGCGGATCTTTTCTTCATCGTCTACTACCAAAAGTTTATACATTTGTTGTCTCCGTATCTTTCTCGCAAAAATGCCCCGAAAGGGGCATTTTGCATTAGTTTTCTTCGGTTTTAAGCTCGATCTTGCTTTCGGCGGGCTTATCCTCGATGAGGGTGACCTCAAGGTCGGTATAGGTGCCCTGGCGGACGACCGTGACCTTGACGGTGTCGCCGACCTTATAGCTTTGGATAGCGCTCTTCAGCGTGGCTACACTCTGCACCTCGTAGTCGCCGATGCGGACGATGCGGTCGCCGTTCTGCAGGGGCGTTGCGCCGCCGTCGTAGACGTAGATGCCGTAGGAGACTACGCCGTAGCGCATGAGATCCATATAGTCGTCGATCGCGATGTAGGAGATGCCCATTGCGGGGCGACCGCTGACGTAGCCGTTGGCGAGGAGATCCTCCGCAATCGAGTACGCATAGTTGATCGGGATGGCAAAGCCGAGTCCCTCAATGCCCGTGCCCGAGGACTTGGCATTGACGATGGCGATAAGCTGTCCCTGCATGTTGAACAGACCGCCGCCGCTGTTACCGGGGTTGATCGCCGCATTGGTCTGGAGCAGGCGCATCTTCTGCCCGTCGATGGTGATCTCACGGTCGAGTGCGCTGATAATGCCGTTGGTCACGCTACCGCCGAGCGAGCCGAGCGGGTTGCCGATGGCGAGCACCTCTTCGCCCACGATCAGGTTTTCGCTGTTGCCGATGGTCGCGTAGGGAAGTCCGGTTGCTTCTACCTTGATGACGGCAACGTCGCTTTGCGTGTCAGCGCCGATGACCTTTGCCTCGTATTCGGTGCCCGTGGTCAGGCGAACAGTCACGCGCGTCGCGCCTTCGATCACGTGGTTATTGGTCAAAATGTAGCCGTCCTGCGAGATGATCACGCCGCTTCCTGCACCGCTCTGGATGAACTGCTGGAAATATGCACTGCCCGATGCCATTTCGGTGGTGATCTCCACAACGGTAGGCTTGGTCTTTGCGGCGACCTCGGCATAGGAGGTCTCGGTGGGCGTGGTGATGACTGCCTGCGCCGCCGTACTCTCGGGGAGAGAAAAACGGTTGGCGGGCGAGGACTGTGCCGCCGCGTCGGTACCCGTGGAAAGGGCAGGGGCTTGCAGTTCGGCATTGCCGCCGACGAGATATGCACCGAGGGCGCCGCTTCCGAAGGAAACGCCGACGACAAGAAGTCCAACGGCAAGCGTTTTCAGCACTTTGCCGCCTTTCTTTTTCTTGGGCGGGGTAACGGATTCCGATTTTTCGGAACGGAAGGAAAGCGTGATCGGCTCGGTGCCGGTACGTTCACCGGTCGAGGAATAGCTACTTTGCGAATTGAATTTATATTCTTCCATGATAGGTCCTCCGTGTTTTGGTTTACGCTTTCAGTATAAAAGGGAAATGTGACGCTTATATGAAGTCAGATTGAATTTTTGTCGAGATAATTCTGCAAAATAATCTCTGCGGACAACGTATCCACCACCGCCTTGCGCTTTTGTCCGCGCGTGTCGGTCATGTTGAGGATGCGGTGCGCCGCCATGGTGGAAACACGTTCGTCAAGGAATACGATCTCTGCCTCGGTCAATGGGCGAAGCAGGTCGGCAAAGGCGCGGATCTTGTCTGCGCTTGCACCTTCACTGCCGTCCATATTTTTCGGCAGACCGATGACGATTATACCCGCCTCACGCTCGCGGGCGACCTCCGCAACCTTTTTTGCGGTCGCGCGCATGCCACCCTCGCTGATGGTGCCGATGCCGTTTGCCAAAAAACGGTTGACATCCGAGATGGCAAGTCCCGTGCGTACGTCGCCGTAGTCTACGCCTAAAACTCTTTGCATGGTTAACCCTCTATATTCTGTCCTGTCCGTTTCCGTATTCCCGCTTCATGGCGTCTATGGAAACGACCCATTGTTTTCCGAATTTGCATACGTCAACGCCGTTGACAAGTTTACCGTATGTGATCGCTTTTCGAAGCGTGCTTTCGTTCAGCCCCCAAAGTTCGGTAGCATCGCTGAACGCCAGCAGTCCGTCAAAGGGGGTATCGACACGCACGCCGTTCTCCCAAAGCTCATCACAGGAAAGGTCGAGATCGTCGTTCCAGACGATACCGTACCCGCCGACATCCACAGACACACAAGCAAATTCTTGTGGATTGTTCCGGAGCTCTGCAAACACGGGGAGCTTTTCAAATAAGGGCTTTACATCATAAATCTTGGTGACCCCTTCTGAGAATTGAACACTCAATTTGCAGTCGGGCAGGGCAGAAACGCTTTTTATTTTGTGAAACATTACGTTACCTCCTGTTATTCCAGCGGTGGGATCTTCTTAAATTCCTGTGTTTTCCAGATTTCCATCAAGGTATCTTTATGCAGAGAGATCCACTCCTGCACCATATCCATCGCTTTGTTCGGAAGATGTCCTTCCAACACTTCTCCGGTCATGAAATCGATTGCCGCAACATCTTCGTTGTAAATTGCGTGAACGTGTGGCGGATTGTGTTCACTTTGCAAAAAGTACATTCTGATGACGATACCATAAAACCTTGATAATACGGGCATTGGGATTCTCCTTACATTTTATCCTCAATCACATTATATCACGATACCGTGACAATGTCAATGGTGACCGCCGGAAACATCCAACAACTTTATATATTCTGCTTCGATAGCACCTTTTACAAGAACTTCAGGTGTGAAAAAATTATCGTCATACGTGCTTAACGGTACCGCGGTAATTTCATAAAGACGTGCAAACAACGCGGATGCTTCGGGGTTAATGGGTAGATTCTTTCCACCGAATTTCACACCGCCGTATTTATACATCATAGAAAGACTGATATAATCCATTTCTGCAACTATACAGCGATCTTCCTCGACGGTAATTTCAAGGCAAACGGCATCATCTGCGAAAATTTTTTGATCTTTGGGGGATAGCCAGCAGAATATAACTTCTTTTCTTAATTCGGTAAAACTCTCATAGTTGGATAAAGGAATTAAACCTTTATCCAATATCTGTTGGACATTTTCCTTGCTTGTATAATGATATAAAGTTACCATATTCTTACTCGATCATCATCGCATCGCCGAAGGAGAAGAAGCGATAGCCTTCTTTGACGGCGGTGTTGTATGCGTCCAACATTTTTTCGCGGTTGTAGAAGGCACTCACCAGCATGAGCAGGGTGCTTTCGGGCAGGTGGAAGTTGGTGATGAGCGCGTCCACGATCTTAAAACGGTAGCCGGGGTAGATGAAAATACCCGTGTCATCTGCCATTTCGCGTAAAGTTCCGTTTTCGTCGGCAACGCTTTCCAGTACGCGGCAGGAGGTCGTTCCGACGGCGATGACTCTGCCTCCGGCGGCACGGCGGCGGTTGATCTCCTCGGCGCTTTCTCTGGAAATCGAGAAATACTCGGTGTGCATCACGTGGTCATTCACGTTGCTCTCCTTGACGGGGCGGAAGGTGCCGAGTCCGACGTGCAGCATGACGGGGACGATGGCGGTACCCTTGGCGCGGATCTTGTCGAGCAGCTCCTCGGTAAAGTGCAGGCCCGCTGTGGGGGCGGCGGCACTGCCCTCGGTCTTTGCGTAGACCGTCTGGTAGCGGCTGTTATCCGTCAGTTTTTCGGTGATGTAGGGGGGCAGGGGCATGTTGCCGATCTTTTCAAGGATCTGGTAGATGTCCGCACCGCCGACCGAAAAGGTGATCATGCGGTTTCCCTCTTCCACGATATCGGTGACCTCGCCTTCCAGCAGTCCGTCACCGAAGATGAATTTTTTGCCGATCTTTGCCTTTTTGCCGGGGCGCACCAGCGTTTCCCAAACGCGGTCGCCGTGGCGGCGAAGCAGCAAAAATTCTACTATGCGGTCGCTTTTCTCGGTATCGGTGCCGAAAATGCGCGCGGGGATGACCTTGGAATTATTGACGACCAGCACGTCCTCGGGGCGGATGTGGTCGAGCACATTGTAAAAGTGTTTATGCTCGATCTCGCCCGTGGCACGGTCAATGTGCATCAGGCGGGAGCAGTCGCGCTTCTCCGCAGGGGTCTGTGCGATCTGCGCAGGCGGCAGGTCGTAGTAAAAGTCCTCTTTTTTGAGGTCGGTCTTTATGCGTTCGTTTACGATCATGGTGTTTCGCTTTCGGTAATTCGTTCATACTTTATTATTAGTACTATTATAGTACCAAATCCGTGAAATTTCAAGTAGAGGGAACTATGCTTACATATAAAAATAAAAAAATTCCGTTTGACGGAGCGGCGACCGCCATTGTTACGCCCTTTTCACGCGGCGAGATCGACTATGATGCCTTTCGCCGTCTGGTGCAGTGGCAGGTGGAAATGGGCATTGACGCACTTTGCGTGATCGGCACCACGGGCGAGGCACACACGCTGTCCCGCGCCGAGCGGCGGCGACTCATCGCCTGTGCGCGGGAGGCGGCACCGCATACGCCGCTTGTCGTCGGTTGCGGCAGTGCGGATACGCGCACGGCGTGCCTGTATGCCGCCGATGCCGCCATGCTTTCCGCAGACGCACTTCTCGCCATTACGCCTTATTGTAACAAGGGAACGCGCGGCGGCATCCACGCGCACTTTTTGCGCATTGCGGACAGCGCACGAGGACTTCCCGTGATCCTCTATAACGTCCCCTCGCGCACGGGGGTGAATCTGGGGCTTGCACAGTATGCCGAGCTTGCGGCGGTGCCGAACATCGTAGCCGTCAAGGAGGCGGCACCTGATATTGCCAAGATCACGCGCATCGTTTCGGAGACTGACCTTGCGGTCTACAGCGGTAACGACGATATGATCCTGCCTGTGGCGGCGGTCGGCGGCAGGGGCGTGATCTCGGTGCTGTCCAATCTTGTGCCTGCGGCGGTCGCGGTGATGGCGCGTGCCGCCATTGAGGGAGACGTTGCCCGTGCCGCCGCAGAGGTGCATAAGTACGCAAAGCTGATATCCCTGCTTTTTGCCGAGACGAATCCTGCACCTGTGAAGTATGCAATGGAATTGCTCGGACTTTGCAGTGGCGAAATGCGCCTGCCGATGGCAGAGATCGGCGATGACCTCAAAGCCAAACTGAAAGCCGAATTGACACGGTTGGAAATAATGTGAGCGAAAATTTATAGTTTATCGGAGCGTTCTACCTTTGGCTCCCTCAGACGAGGGAGCTGTCAGCGTCAGCTGACTGAGGGAGGGAAAAAGTAAGAAATTCCATGGATCTCTCCCTCCGACACGCTACGCGCGCCACCTCCCTCGTCTGAGGGAGG
>JAZQHV010000057.1:0-14479 GCA_045540755.1 Eubacteriales bacterium | reverse complement strand
GTGCATCATTTGCCATGCGGTTGCGGCGGTGCGAAAAAGATACTCTATATTTCTTCCGCCGTAGGGCTTTACGAGGTCACTTTTCAGTTTTATATCATCGGGGATATCCAGTAAGAAATCCATTTGCAAAAGTCCGCAACGTTCCTGCAAAACAGAGAGTGTAAAAGTAGAACCTTTTGCAATATAAGCAAGATCTCCCTTTTTAAATTCAAGAGTATAGTCACCGAAATTCTCGATAAGTGTCCCCTCTACCACATAGAGAAAGGCATCGCTTGGCCTGCCGCTCGGATATCTCGGATACATGCCTTTTTTAATATAATAGCCGGCGGCACCGAGAAACTTTTTAACCATTGGATGATATTCAAACAATGACTGCATTGTATCACTTCCTCTCAACCTTGAGTTTAGCTTAAATCACAAATAAAATCAAGTATTTTGAAATAAATAAAGCCTCATTTCACAAATTGTATCTCATATTGAATTTACATTGCCGAACTTTTAAGTTATCCTTAAATCATAAACTATTACAAAGGAGAACTATCATGAAAAAGATTGCTTTCACTGCGTTATTCCTTTTTTTAACCATTCTCTTGTGCATCGGCATTGCGGCTGAAGAGACTGTATATGTCGGCGGTGCCGACAGTGTATACAGCACACTTTCGGATGCGGTGGCGGAGCTGCCAAACGGCGGTAACATCGTCATTGCCAAAGATACAGCGATTTCTGCGGCAACGGTGCTGCCAAGCACGGCGGGAGTTTTGCACATTTCTGCAGAGAACGGTGCAGTTCTTTCTCTCGGTGCACGTCTTACCCTCGGCGGCGAGACGGTATTTGACGATATAACCATTCACAATTCCGCAGCATCAAGTATGTTTATTGTTGCGGCAAATCATCCCGTTACCTTTGAGGACGGTGTTGAATGTACGTCGGCATCGGGCGGTATCGTTTATCCTTCCGTAGTCGGCGGTGCATATAGTGCGGCATCCAGCGGCGGAAGCCATGTCACCGTAAAAGGCGGTACGTGGCGTAACGTTTACGGCGGCAACTATAATGGCGCATTTACCGGCAATTCGGTAGTAGATTTCACCGGAGGAAAGGTTCTTCTGACATTGTGCGGCGGCAGTTATTCGGGCAACTTCACCGGTAACGCCACAATCAATATGGGCGGAAGTGCCGTTATGGAGTACAATACCGTGAGCAACTCCGCAGTAGGTCTTATTGGTGCGGAAGTGGGTGTTGCCAACGGCACGGCACGCACATTTACGGGTAATGTCGATATCAACATCGGCGGTAATGCTGTTGTGTATGCGAATATTATAGGTGGCACGCGTAACTCCAATGTTACCGTAAAAGGCGACATTACGGTAGATATTTACGGCAATGCAAACGTCCGCCGCCATATCTACGGCGGTAGCTACTCAGGCAACATTACTACAGGTAGTGATGGCATTGTTGTAACCATCAGCGACAACGTTAAATTTACACAGCCCTCCGGGGCGTCTACAGCCGTGTGTGCAGGATGCCAGAGCGGTACGGTTACAGGTAATGTAAAGGTCGTTGTGGATGCAAACACAACCGTTACCGGCAATGTGTACGGCGGAGGTTATACCGGCGTTGTTACCGGCGATTCTATTGCGGAGCTTCGCCGCGGAACTGTCAATGTAAACTTCACCGCACAGTCCCGTACGGGAAGTGTAAGCGGTACGGTTACAAATATTATTAACAGCGGTAAAGTCGGCGGTGAGGTAAGGGGCGATGTAACGGTTGACCTTGCCGAAAATGCAAGTGCAACTATCGGTTCTTGTACAGGCACGGTCAGCACGAAAGTTCCTGACGGCTATGAGCTTGTTACAACCGTAGTCGATAGCGCTACTACATATCTTGCAAAGGAAATTGCTCCCGAAGCACCTACGGTTGTCTATGTAGACGGCAGCGGCAAAACGGAGGGCGCATATACCTCTCTTGAAACTGCTGTAGCGGCACTCACAAACGGCGGCACGGTAGTCATTGCAGGGGATGTGGACATTCTTTCCGCAACCACTCTTCCGAAAACGCCTGCGATTTTAATTACAAGCGTGTATGACGGTGAGGACTATACCGATACCGCGGAGATCAACTTTTACGCGAACCTCACGCTTGGCGGTGAAACGGTGTTCAAGGACGTTGTGCTGGAACGTGAAAAGCTGACAAGCGGCAATATCTTTATCGTTGCAAACGGCAACCCGATTACGATGGACGAGGGCGTGATCTGCCTGAACTACACCGCACAGCAGTGGCTGTCTATTGTAGGCGGAACTTCTGCTACCGCCTATACCGGTGACACGCACGTCACGGTAAAGAGCGGTTATTTCCGCAACATCTACGGCGGCAACTACAATGCGACGTTCAACGGTAACACATATGTTACACTTACCGGCGGTTGCGTGGACTTTTCGGTGATCGGCGGTAACTACTGGGGTGATTTTGAGGGTGATACACATATCATCTTTGGCGGCGAGGCGGCGCTGATTTACGGTGCGGCTTCACCCGTAGGACTTGTCGGCGGTTCTCTCGGTGTTACGGACGGCGCCGCACGCACGCACAGGGGAAACGTGTATATTACTCTTGAAGATAACTGTGCGTTCGGCTCCAACATTTACGGTGCATCCTACTGCAACAACATCACCCACACAGGCGATGTTGAGATTACAATTTCGGATAATGCATACGGCTATTATTCACTCTATGCAGGCACACGTGCCGCAACGCTGAACGGTAACACCAAGGTGACCGTAAACGGCGGCGATATGCAGGGCTCGCTTTATGGCGGTTGCTTTAGCGGCACGATGAACGGTAATTCCGAAATCCTCATAAACGGCGGCAAACTTTGCTATTATGCGACCGGAAACCCTGCATCCACTTCGGGCGACGTCGGAACCAAGAACGTCTATGGCGGCGGCGAAGCAAACTCCGTATTGAACGGTAATACCGCTGTTACTATGCACGGCGGAAGCGTTTACGGCTCGCTGTTTGGTGGCGGCATTGACTCGACTGCTACCGTCGGTGGCACGAAGACCGTAAAACTGACAGGCGGCAGAGTATTTGGTAAACTTTCGGACGCTACCGTTACCGTTGACCTTTCGGACGGCGGCAGTGCCGAGATCATGCAGGACACGGGGATAGACACGCTCATCGGCGGCGGAACGCTTACCGTCGGCGGTGGCACCGAGCTTGCCGTGGACAAAATGCGCGGCAAAACCGAATTTGTCATAAGCGGCGTGCCGCTTCCGAAAAACTATATCACGGTTACCGAGGCGGCAGAAGACGCGGCGATAAACTATACTGCGCAGGATGTAGAAACGCTGGTCAACGTAGACGGCGTATATGCCATTGATTTTGAAGGTGCATGCAAAACCGTCAGGGTCACCGTAAGCTTTAACGAAGGCTGCTCCGTAACGATGCGTGTCGGCGCACCGCTTAGCGGAAGCAATATCGTAAAAGCGGACGAAGCCACGGCTACCTCCGCAACCTATACGCTTGCTCCCGGCCTTTACAATGTAAAGGCATACTATTCCTCTTCCAATTATCATCAGAAGTATCTCTACGTCTACGGTGATCGCGCCGAGCTTGCCATGGATATGCGCTTTGATGCGGCAAAGGGAGAGGGCTTTGAGCGTAAGAATGCCACCAAGCACAACGACGAGATCTACGATATCTATTACGATTCGAGCGACATTGAAGGCTACTTTACCCCCGACACCCCGTATTTTGCAAAGCGTAACGGCTCTACGGTGTTTACCACGGCCGAGGAGGCAAACGAATTTGTACGCGAAAAGGATGCGGCGTGCGACTATATGTACTCGTTTGTCATGGACGTCACCGAGCCGTACGGCTTTGAGTTGCCCGTCGCGGTCTTTACAAAGGATGCGATCCCCGCGGGTGCTACGCTGGAGGAGATCTCTGCCATCGTCGGCAAGCAGAGCGGCAGAGATATCATTCAGATCAGCTGCGGCATCCACGGCAACGAGCCGTCGGGTCTTGACGGCGGACTTGCCTTTATCTCCGAGATGTGCGGCGAATATGGCGAAAGTGTATTTGACGGCACCAACATCGGCGCGGTGATCGTGTTCCCGATGATGAGTCCCGACACATCCTATATGCACGTGCGCGACACAAATGAGGATGTTATCAATACAAATCCCAATCGAGACTATTTCTCGCTGGATCTTGAGGGTAATGCCGCATATGCATATGTGGCACGGCTCTTTGCGCCGACTATGACCGTGGACCTGCACGAGTGTAACGGTTATCCCAACTATTCGGACAGTGAGATCCTCACCGATATCTATGACCTCGGTATGAACTACCTTGCGCCCATCCACGACGATCTCCTCGACTCGAAGGCGGCGCTGTACGGCGACCGCAGCGTTGCCTATGCGGCATATGGCGAGACCTTGAACCGCGCGGCAATGGATACGCTGATCGAGCAGGGGATCCGTCCGTATTATTATTACAAGATGCGAGTTCCGGGCAGTGCGCAGAATTACGGCGCAAACTTCGGTACGTTTGCCTTCATCATTGAGGTTGCGGCGTTTGAGCAGGCAAATCAGAATTACGACCGCCACGTTTTCTTATACGTTGCGGGACTCAAGTCGCTGATCGGCACCTGCATCGGCGAGGACGGCAGGATGGCGGCAGAGGTCGAGGCGGCGCGTGCAAATTCGGCGCTCTCTGCACAGATCTACGACGACCGTGAGCCGATCGTTCTCGGCCATGCGCGTTCGCGCTCGCTTCCGTACAAGTTTGTGTGGGACAATCCGCTGATCGCGGCAGACGGAACGGTCCGCGTGAGCGACAATACGTCAAGCTGGGACGCGTATGAGATCGCGTTCCGCTACCGCACGCAGCCTACCGCATATGTAATTGACGCAGATGCAGAAAGACTGGATAAGGTTTTAAGCATTCTCGACAAACATGGAATAAGTTACTATACGCTCGACAGTAAAGTAACACTTACACTTCAGCAATACGGCGGCACCGTGGGCACGGCAACGCTGTCCGAAAAGAGCGACGTTACCTTTGCGGGCGGCGCGTATATCATTCCCGTTGACGGCTACATGGCAGACGCCATTTCGATCCTGTTTGAGCCTGACAACCCCGACTCCACGGAAGGCTATGCGTCGTTTGTCCAGATGGGATTGCTTGCGGTAGGCGACGTTTACCGCTCTACCGAAAGCTTCATCGCCGCAAAGCTCGGACTTTCGGGCACGTACAAGACGCTGGAGATCCCCGCGGGAAAGACCGTGCTTTCGGCAGAGGTGGACGGCGTGCAGTATGGAAGCGTAAATACGGAGGGAGACAAAGCGTTTGTCGTCGCTTCAGATAAGGAATACTACACGGCAACGCTCACCTTTACGGACGGCACGGCACAGACTTACACCGTCGGCACGCTTCGCGGTGACTTGAACGGAGACGGTAAGATCAGCGTTGCAGACGTAATGCTGCTGCTTCGCAGTATCCTGAACGAAACAGCAGACCTTGACAGTGACATGAACGGGGACGGAAAAATAACGCTTGTGGACGTTGTCAGACTTTTAAGAGCGATCACGGAATAACACTATGGAAAATATCTATGCAATACTGTTTTCGGCAGTAGACAAGTATCAAAAGGATATCCTTGCGGCAGAGCGCCGCATTTGGGGAACGCCCGAAACGGGCTTTCGCGAGTGGAAAACGCATAGCTTTATGAAGGCAGAGTTTGAAAAACTCGGCTACACGGTAAAAGAAGCCGGAAATATTCCCGGCTTCTACGCCGAGGCTGATTCCGGCAGGGAAGGGCCGTGCGTCGCACTCTTCGGCGAGCTGGATGCACTCATCATCCCCGACCATCCCGAATGTGACAGGGAAACGGGAGCGGTGCATGCCTGCGGACACCATTGTCAGTGCGCCGCAATGCTCGGCGTTGCGGCGGCACTCAAGGCACCGCACGTGCTCGATGCACTTTGCGGCAGAATACGCATGTACATCGTGCCGGCCGAGGAGCTGATCGAGCTGGAATATCGCAAGAGCCTTGCCGACAAGGGCATTATCAAGTATTACGGCGGCAAGCAGGAGTTTATCCGACGCGGACTGCTCGACGGCGTGGATATGGCTCTGCAGATCCATTCGGGCGGCAGAAATCTTACCACGAAAGCAGGGGGCAACGGTTGTGTTGCAAAGCACTACCGCTTTATTGGCAAGGCATCGCATGCCGCAGGTCCCGCAGGCGGCATCAATGCGCTGTACGCGGCAACCAACGCGCTCGGCGTTTCCAATGCCCTGCGTGAGCAGTTCAGCGGAAACGGGAAGTTCCGTTTTCATCCGATCATTACAAACGGCGGCGAGGCGGTAAACGTTATTCCTGCCGAGGTCACAGTCGAAAGCTTCATCCGTGACGGCAAAATGGAGTCCATACATGCCGCAAATGCGAAATTCAACCGCGCGTTTGCGGGCTGTGCTGCGGCAATGGGGTGCCGCCTCGTCGTGGAGGACAAGCACGGCTATGCACCGCGTAAGGATGATGAAAATCTGAATTTTGTACTCGGCGAGATCGGCAAAATGGTTTTGCCCGAAGAAAACGTGCATCTTACGCACGGCTGGGATACGGGGTGCACGGACATGGGCGACGTATCGCTGCTCCTGCCGCAGGCGACCGCTTATCACGGATGCAGTACGAAGCCGGGGCATTCCAAGGAGTACGTCACCGAGTTCCCGGAGGACTGCCTTACAAGCGCAAAAATACAGGCGGGCTTTTGCGCGTATCTTTTGCAAAACGGCGCCGCCTTTGCCAAAAAGGTTATCGCCGAGGCGGAGGTGCCCTGCCGCTCCAAGGAGGAGTATTTCGCAACGGTGGATGCACTCTCCTTCTCGGGCGACACCGTTTTTTACGGGGAAGACGGCGAGATCCGCATCAGGATATAACAAAAAGGGATGTAAAGAAGCTTTTCTTTACATCCCTTTTCAGTTTTGTTTTTGTACGCTTTTGTACTCATCGTAAAATTTGAAGTAGGGGCATTGCTTGTAGCCGGCGTGGAGGAAGCGGCAGAGTTCATCCTCGTCCATGCGCTGGGTGCAGAGGTACATCTCGTATTCCTCATCGTAATCGTAGTATTCGCAATGCTCGCAGAGCGGCGCGTTATTCTTGGTCATCGGATACCTCACAGTTGTGACAGTTTGTACAGACAGGGCTCCAGTGCGACGCCTTCGCGGTGCGGCGTATCGTACTTTGCCGAAACGCGGATACAGTCGCGCACAAAGGCGCTTGCCGCCGTACATGCCTTGGCAAACGGCGTTCCCGCAAGCAGTTTGCCGAGCAGGACGCTGGCAAACAGATCGCCTGTGCCGGGATAGGAGCCGCCCTCACGGCGGAGCGTGATCGAAAAGGGAGAGGGGTCAAGCGACTTGTCACTGAGGTCGATGCCGACGGTGGCAACGCGGTTTTCACGGTCGGTCACGATGCCTGTGATCGCGATACGCTTTGCCCCGAAAGCCGACAGTTTTTTCAGCAGATCGCCGACGTAATCGTTCAGTGCGGCGGGCGACATTGCCGCCGTGTCGAGATAGGGCATATCACAGAGCATGCATGCTTCGGTCAGGTTGGGTACGAGCACGTCACTGTGGGTACAAAGGGTGCGCATGCGCTCCACGAGCGCGGGGGTGCATGAGGAGTACAGCACGCCGTCGTCTCCGAAGACGGGGTCAACCAGCACCAGCGTTTTTTCCCCGCGGAAACGGTCGATAAACTGCTCGATGATATCGCACTGTGCATCGTTTGAGAGAAAGCCCGTGTAGACCGCGTCGGGCGCGATGCCGAGGGTCTCCCAATGGTCGGCGATCGGCAGGATCGACTCGCTCATGTCGCGGAAATAGTAGCCGTCAAAGCCACCCGTATGCGTGGAGAGCAGGGCGGTGGGCACGGGGAGCACCTGTATGCCCATGGCGGAGAGGGCGGGGATCACCACGGTGAGCGCACAGCGGCCGAAAGCCGACAGGTCGTGCAGTGCCGCAACGCGCGGGATATGCTTTTGTGCCACGGGGATCCCTCCTTTACAAAATAATTCATATTATTATACTATGTACGGCGCCGTTTTGCAAGAATATCTTTACAATTTCTCTTGACAGAGTGCGGGAAAAAGATTATAATAGACTCGTGTAAGTATACGCGGGAGTATTACTTTTTGTAGTTTTTCCGCGGTTTTACATAAGAAAACAAGGAGGTACACGACAATGAATCCTATGTACATTGTCATCGGTGCCGTTGCCTTGGTTGTTGGTTTGTTGGTTGGTTCGGCGATCGGATCGATGATCCGCCGCCGCATTGCTGAAAAAGAGATCGGCAGTGCAGAGGAACAGGCAGCAAAGATTGTTGAAGACGCTATCAAAGCGGCAGAAAGCAAGAAGAAGGAATCCCTGCTTGAGGCAAAGGAGGAAATTCTCAGAAACCGTACGGAGACCGAGAACGAACTCAAGGAGCGCCGCAAGGAGGTCACCAGACTCGAGCGCAGAATTCAGCAAAAAGAAGAATCTCTCGATGCCAAGACAGATGCTCTTGAGAAAAAGAACGAGGTTCTCGACCAGAAGATCAAGGAGACGGAAGTGCTCCGCGACGAGATTCAGAAAACGCTGGACTCCCACATGGCGATCCTGGAAAGAATTGCAGGATTTACCAAGGAGCAGGCGAAGGATGAGCTTCTCAGTCGCGTAGAGAGCGCGCTGGCACATGAAAAGGCACTCAAGATCGCGCAGTTTGACGAGCAGTTCAAGGAAGAGGCAGACGCCAAGGCCAAGAACATTCTTTCGCTCGCTATCCAGCGTTGTGCCGCTGACCACGTCAGTGAGATCACCATTTCGACCGTTCAGCTCCCCAATGAGGATATGAAGGGTCGTATCATCGGTCGTGAGGGTCGTAACATCCGCGCGATCGAGCAGCTTACGGGTGTCGATCTCATCATCGACGACACGCCCGAGGTCATCACGATCTCCGGCTTCGACTCTGTTCGCCGTGAGATCGCAAGACTGGCACTGGAAAAGCTCATTTCCGACGGCCGTATCCATCCCGCTCGCATTGAGGAGATGGTGGAAAAGGCACGCAAGGAAGTGGAGAACACTATTAAGCAGGCAGGCGAAAAGGCGATCTTTGAGACCGGCGTTCACGGCCTGCATCCCGAGGTGATCCGTCTGCTGGGCAGACTGCGTTACCGCACGAGCTACGGTCAGAACGTTCTGCGTCACTCGATCGAGGTCTCGTTGCTTTCGGGCATCATTGCCGATGAGCTTGGCGCGGACAGCACGGTTGCAAAGCGTGCGGGCTTGCTCCACGATATCGGTAAGGCACTTACGCAGGAGGTCGAGGGCTCGCACGTCCAGCTCGGCGTTGAGGTTGCCAAGAAGTACAAGGAAAACAAGGAGATCATCAACGCGATCGAGGCGCACCACGGCGACGTGGATGCCCAGAGCGTCACTGCCTTTATCGTACAGGCGGCAGACGCGATCTCGGCCGCCCGTCCCGGCGCAAGACGCGAGGATCTCGAGAATTACATCAAGCGTTTGCAGAAGCTTGAGGAACTTGCCAACGGCTTTAACGGCGTAGAAAAGACCTTTGCCATCCAGGCAGGCCGAGAGGTGCGCGTTATGGTCAAGCCCGAGCAGGTTACCGACGACCAGATGGCGATCCTCGCACATGATATCGCCGCCAAGATCGAGAGCGAGATGGATTATCCCGGTCAGATCAAGGTACACGTTATTCGCGAGAGCCGCACGTTTGATTTTGCAAAATAGTAAGCTTACAAGTGAAAATCGCTTTGGCATTGCCGAAGCGATTTTTGCATAGAAGGATTTTTATGAAATTTTTGATACTCGGCGATATCGTCGGCAGAAAAACAGTGGAATATCTGCAAAAGAACCTCTGGTCGCTCCGCAAGGCGTGGGGCGTGGACGCCGTGATCGCCAACGGTGAAAATGCTACCGATATTATGGGACTTTCGGCAGAGGATGCAAAGGCGCTGTTCGACAGCGGCGTAGACGTGCTCACGGGTGGGAACCACACCCTCCACAACCGCTCGTTGTATCCGATGCTGGAGGATGACAGGCGCGTGTTGCGTCCGCTCAACTTGCCTGCCGCCGCCCCCGGAACAGGGGAGACGGTCGTGGATGTAAACGGTTACCGCGTGCTGGTGTTGAATCTTGTCGGCATGGTGCATATGGAGCACAGCGGCAATTTCTTTGAGGCCGCAGACCGTGCGCTTACCCGCTATGCGGGAAAATACGACTATTGCATCGTGGATCTGCACGCCGAGGCGACTGCCGAAAAGCAGGCGCTTGGTTACTATCTCGACGGCAGGGTCACCGCCGTTGTCGGTACGCACACCCATGTACAGACTGCGGATGCCTGCATTCTGCCGCGCGGAACGGCGTATATTACCGATCTCGGTATGTGCGGACCTGTCGGGGGAATTCTCGGTACCGACCGCGAGGTCATTCTGCGTCGTCTGACCACGGGCACACCGCAGAAGTTCACGGTTGCATCGGGTGAGATCGTTCTGCATGGCATCCTCGTCACCGCCGACGGTATCAGGGCTTCCGCGGTTGCGAGCGTTTAAAAAAGGCAAATTTTCTCCGCCTGACCGCTTGTACATTTGCACTTGACGGTCGGGCGGAATTTTTGTATACTTTAAATAGAAAACTTCACAATGAAGGAGTAGGATTTATGAAAAAACTTCTTTTGACACTTTCCGTGCTTGCATTTGTGCTGATGCTTTGCATCGGCGCGGCGGCGGCAGACACCGTGTACCTTGCAGACGGCGGTCACGGCGACGGTCTCTCTCAGGAGCAGCCCGTCGGCGATCTGCTGGAGGCATACGGAACGCTGGACAACGGCGGCAAGATCGTCATCGTGGGTACCTACACGCTGACCGAGCCGTTCTTTGCAATGGCGCACACCGAAAATATCACCATTACGGGCGGCAACTTTGTGATGGATCACCCCTCCTACAACCGCCTGTATCTGGCAGGTCCGACCACCTTTGAGAGCATCAAGTTCGTCATGGGTGAGAACAACACCTCCAAAACGGCGATGATCCTGGCAAGCTATCATCCCGTGGTGCTCGGCAAGAGCATCACCGTTCCCTCGGCATTGTCTTTCCTCGTCATCGGCGGTTATCAGTTGCCCGCCACCACAGGTGAGCCCACGCACGTGACCGACCGCGACTCCTCGATCACGATCGAGAGCGGTACTTGGAGCACGGTCGTTGGCTTCTCGCGCGGCGGTGGCACTACTACCTATCGCGGCACCTCACACATCACCGTCAACGGCGGTACCATCAAGAATCTGTACGGCGCATCCGTAAACGGCTCCTACAGCGGCTCGACCAAGATCACCGTCAACGGCGGCACGATCACCTCGCTGCGCACCGGTGGCGATGCGACCCGCCGTCTCAACGGCAATGCCGAGGTTACCGTTAACGGCGGCACGGTAAATGGTCTTGCGGTCAATAACGTTATGGGGCATGCCACTGTCCGTTACCTCGGTGGTACCATCCAGAGCATAAGCCGCAGCACCGAGGAGGCGATCGCGCATGAGATCACCGACGGTAAGGCAGACCTCATCGTCCGCAAGGGACAGCGTGCGCGGGACTTTATCGAGCTGTTTGACACCGCGACCTATGAGGACGGTTCTGCGATCTCGGGCGCAATGGATGCCGAGGTTGCAACCTATACGCTGCGCGAGGGCAAGCCTGAAAAGTCTACGGCGCATCCCGCAAAGATCTACGTTGCAAACGAGGGTGAAGGCACAGGCTTCTCTCCCGATAGCCCCATCAGCGATCTTGCACAGGCTTATAACATGCTGAACGGCGTGGATGGCACCATCGTCCTCATCAACAACATTGCAATGAATGCAAGCTTTACCGAGCCTGAGCACAGCACACACATCGTGCTTACCTCGTTCGACGGCGAGCGTTGGTTTGACGGCGGCATTACGTTTGACAAGGGACGCCGTTTCTTCTACAGCGGCGATACGACGATTGAAAATACAAAAATCGGCTTTGAGAGCACGCTTCTCTTTGTCGGCCGCTTCCACAACATCACCTTCGGCACGGGTCTCGACACGCCTGACGTGGGACAGATCTTTGTGGTCGGCGGCTATCAACTGTATGACACCGACAATCAGGTGCCGCACAACGTGAACGCTACGATCACCGTGGAGAGCGGTAACTACTACACAGTGATCGGCTATACCCGCGGTGCAGAGCAGAGTGGCTACAAGCACGTCTTTACGGGTACGCAGACCATTAACCTCCTCGGCGGCACGGTCAAGCGTGTCTACGGCGGACCGATTCAGGCAAGCCGCGGCGATAACATCATTCTCAACATCGACGGCGGAACCGTCTCCGATTGGGTCATGACGGGCGGCGACCAGATGCTTGCCTCCAATTCGATCACCATCAATATGAAGAGCGGTTCGGTCAAGACCATGGATCTGCACAACGTGCTGAAGTCCACCACGCTCAACTGGACGGGCGGCACCATCGAGGAGATGAAGGTCACCTACGGCGTGGATCAGAATCTGGATCTTTCTGCAGAGGGCAAGGATGCGACCTACACGCTGAACTATGCAAACGTAACGCCTACGGCGGAGATGCTGGCACTCTTTGGAAAGGTAGGCACAGCCGCCATAGAAAAGACTGAGGTCAAGCTTACCATCGGTAAGATGGAGGGACTTGTCAACGGTGTTGCAAAGGCACTCGATGCGGCACCCGTGATCCGTAACAGCCGCACTATGCTTCCCGTGCGCTTTGTAGCTGAAAATCTCGGTGCGACCGTCGGCTGGGACGGCGCAACGAGCACGGTCACCGTGACCACCGATACCACCAAGCTGGAGATCAAGATCGGCGCGACCACTGCAAAGATCAACGGCACCGAGGTCACCCTCGACTCTCCCGCGTTTATCGAGAATAGCCGCACGTATCTCCCCGTACGCTTTGTAGCCGAGAACCTCGGCGCCGAAGTGGCATGGGACGGCGCAACCTCGACCGCTACGCTGACAAAATAAAACCAAAAAAGCACCCGAAAGGGTGCTTTTTTTATGCATTTGCCTTTGAGAGGGAGACTACCGTCTCTACGTGTTTTGTGTACGGGAACATATCCACGGGCTGGATCTTTTGCGCGGCATAGCCATTTTGGGTGAGGAAATAGAGGTCGCGCGAGAGGGATTCGGGATCGCAGGAGACGTAGACGATTCTTTTGGGGGCGAGGGTAACGAGTGCGCGGAGAAATTCCTTCGAGCAGCCCTGCCGCGGCGGGTCGGTAAAGACCACGTCGGCGCTCTCGCCGCGCCTTGCAAGTTCGGTCATGAACGCGCCTGCATCCTCGCAGAGCACGCGAACGTTGGAAAGACCGTTTAAGCGCACGTTTTCGATGGCATTCTCGACAGCGCTTGCATTCTGCTCGACCGAGAGTACCTCTCCCGCCCGTTTTGCGGCGAGGATGCCGATCGTGCCGACGCCCGAATAGGCATCGATCACGCGCTCGTTGCCTGTGAGGTCGGCAAAGTCTACTGCGGTGCGGTAGAGCACCTCGGTCTGTGTGGGATTGACCTGAAAAAAGGAGCGCGCCGAGATACGGAAAACACATGCGCAAAGTCGGTCGGTGATATGCCCGTCTCCGTAGAGCACGGTCTCTTTTTCGCCGAGCAGGAGGTTGAGGCGACCGACAGATACGTTGCGCGTGACAGTGGTGATGTTCGGACATGCCTTAATAAGTGCCTGCACAAAGTTCTTTTCGGCAGGAAATGCGCCGTCGGCTGTGCCGAGCGCTACGAGGATCTCACCGCTTTGCTTACCGATACGCACGGTCACAAAGCGGAGGTAGCCGCTTCGTGTTTCTTCATCGTAGGTCTTGAGCTTGAAGGTCGGCAAAAGTCGGCGGATGGCGGCAAAAATGGGCGCGGCGCGGCCGTCCTCCAGTGCACAGGTATCGACCCTGGCGATGCGGCGCGAGGAGGATTGCCAAATGCCCGAGATGACCTGTCCGCGCGTGTAGCCAAAGGCGTTTGACACTTTACAGCGGTAGCCGAGCGGATCCTCCATGCCGAGAATAGGCGCAACGCGGGCATACCTGCCGACAAGGCGGATCACTGTGCGTTGCTTAAAGGAAAGCTGTTGTTTATAGGTAACGTCAAGCTGACACCCGCCGCACTTTTTGTACGCGGGACAGCGAAATTGTTCTTGATTGGTCATGTTTTTGGTGACGAGAACCTTTCTTAAAAAAGGTTCTCGCGCTCTCCAAACTTTTTTGTAAAAATGTATAGAACGATAAATTATATTTTGAAGGGGACGCGAAATGTCAGGACCTTTTAAGGAAAGGTCCCGACACCTCCAAACCTTTTTAAAAAAGAAATTGTTTGAAAGACGGGCGTGTACCGGCTTTCAAACTCCTTAAAGGGGCGCGCACGGTTGAGTGCGGC
>JAZQHV010000056.1:0-28718 GCA_045540755.1 Eubacteriales bacterium | reverse complement strand
ATTCTTTCTTATCCTCCTATCTTAGTTCATGCTGTCGAAGAACGCGATGGTCTTCGAAGCAGGCTTCAGAGTAACGATAGCCTTTTTCCACTCGCCTCTGTAGCCGGCATGCACGCCAAGTCTCTTCGGCTTCTTCTTCATGCTGATGGTATTGACGTCAGCAACCTGTACATCAAACATCTCCTCAACCGCTGCTGCGATCTCAGGCTTCGTTGCGTCAGCCGCTACCTTGAATGCGTAGCGCTTGTCCGCGAGCATGTCCATGCTCTTCTCAGTGATGATAGGCTTAATGATAATGTCCTGGGAAAGTTTCATTATGCATATACCTCCTCAATCTTCTTTACGGCAGCCTCTGCAACGACCAGGGTGTCGCAGTTCATAATGTCGTAGACATTGATGGAGTTGTAAACAGTGCTGCTTACGCCGTCGATGTTGCCAAGGCTCTTAACGACCATAGCGTCAACCTCGGGAAGAACTACGAGAGTCTTCTTGTCAGCGCCGATCGCATTCAGCATAGCGGTCATCGTCTTGGTCTTGTACTCAGCAGTCTTGATCTCGTCAACGACGATCAGCTTGCCTTCAGCGACCTTAGCGGAAAGCGCACCGAACAGTGCTGCTCTCTTGGTTTTCTTGTTCAGGGTGATGCGATAGCAACGGGGCTTCGGGCCGAGTGCTACACCACCGTGCGTCCACTGCGGAGCGCGGGTCGAGCCCTGACGTGCACGGCCGGTACCCTTCTGCTTCCAGGGCTTCTTACCGCCACCGCTTACTTCGGTGCGGGTGAGAGTGGACTGCGTGCCCTGTCTCTGGTTTGCAAGGTAAGCTCTAACAGCAGAGTGGAGGACCGCGCCCTTAACCTCGGCGCCGAACACTTTATCGCTGAGAGTGAGCGTGCTCACTTCCTTACCTGCCATGTTAACAACTTTAATACTAGGCATTGTGTCTTCCTCCTTCCGTTATGCTTTAACCGAGTCACGGATGAACACGATACCGCCCTTAGCACCGGGAACGGCGCCCTTAACAGCGATCAGGTTCTTTTCCGCGTCTATCTTTACGA
Source organism: Eubacteriales bacterium (assembly GCA_045540755.1). GTDB lineage: Bacteria > Bacillota > Clostridia > Oscillospirales > CAG-272 > UMGS902. Next base: position 27,661 of record JAZQHV010000056.1, on the reverse strand, counting down.
CAGCGAGGTTCAGAACAGTTACCTGCTCATTACCGTACTGTCCGGCCATCTTCTTGTTCTTGAAGATTCTTGCGGGGTCGATTACACCCATGGAACCGGGCTGACGATGGATCGGGCCCGTACCGTGCGTCATGCGCAGGATGTGGTTGCCCCATCTCTTAACAGTACCAGTGTAGCCGTGGCCCTTCGTTATACCGGTGATGTCGACCTTCTCGCCTGCGGCGAAGGTATCGGCAGATACAACGTCACCAACGTTCATGGCACTTGCATTGTCAAGTCTGAACTCCTTGAGGTGCTTCTTGGCTTCAACGCCGGCCTTCTTGAAGTGGCCGATCTCAGCCTTGGTCATGTGCTTTTCCTTTACGTCGCCGAATGCGAGCTGTACTGCATCATAACCGTCAGTGTCAACCGTCTTCTTCTGTGCCACCGTGCAGGGGCCAGCCTCAATTACGGTTACCGGAACAACGCTACCGTCTTCCAGGAAGATCTGCGTCATACCGAGTTTCTTACCAATGATTCCCTTTTTCATGGTTTTCTTTTCCTCCATAAGTTATTGGTTGGTATGCTTGAATTTCGGTTTCCCGTTCATACCAACTTGACCGATGGTCTTTTGGGATCTGCTTTTAGATGATCTCGATCTCTACGCCTGCGGGAAGTTCGGTTGCCGCGATTGCTTCAACAACTGCCTTCGAGGGCTTCATGATGTCGATCAGTCTCTTGTGCGTGCGCATTTCGAACTGCTCACGGCTATCCTTGTACTTGTGAACCGCACGGAGAATGGTTACGATTTCCTTCTCAGTGGGCAGCGGTACAGGACCCGAAACGGTAACACCGCTTCTCTTTGCAACTTCCACGATCTTTTCTGCCGCCGTGTCGATCAGAGTGTGGTCGTAGCTCTTCAGTCTGATTCTGATTTTCTCATTGACTGCCATTTGTTTTGCCTCCTTCTAAATGATTAGTGGGGCGATACACTCAACACTGTGCCGTGCGTTTCAAGCGTCCCCTTTTTGAACCCGGCACTTACCACCACAGCAAACGGCGGTTTGCTGCCATAGTAAATACCGGTACGGAACACTTTTATGCACCGCACGGTGCAAAAGCGTGATCTTGTTTTCGCCCGGTTATCGGACATACTCCACGAAAATTACCCGCATTTCTGCGGCAACCTCTCGCTTCATCGCACATCAAGCCTAATAATCTTACCATATCAAACGCGAAAATGCAAGAATTTTTTCTCATTTTCATAAAAAAATTGCGAGAATTTTTAGAAACTTTTTTGTGCAGTATGTACAACGCCTTTTTTTCAAGTTTTTTCCGTAACCTCTGTTATTTTGCGCCGAATTGTGATAGAATATAACTAATCCATGGAAAGAAGGACAGTTTTATGCAAAAGAATACCTCCACCTTTATGCGGATCCTGACTGCGGCGACCGCAGTCCTCACCGTTATCGCCACTACGTTGCGCGTTTCTCTCATGCAGACCTACGATGCAGCAAACGGATTTTATACAAACAGTTCTCTGCACGCGATCCTGCGTATTTCCCTGATCGTGATCGCCGCAATCTTCTTCGCAGGACGGTATATATATATAAAGGAAGAAAACTTTCCGAAATCGCTCCCCGCAGGACGGGCTGTAAAGCTTGTTTCCGCGCTTGTCGGATGCGTACTCGCAGGCTTTGCGCTCTTTACCTTTGCCAAAGCCGTACTACCCATGTTCACACTTCCCGGTGCCGAAGCGGTCATGGCACTCTTTGCACTCGTCGCCATGCTCTACTTTTTCAGCACCGATAAAAAGGGAGACTTCCGTTCCCTACTTTGCACTGCGTCCGCACTGGTATTGCTGGTCATGGTATTCGGACTTTATTTCAACGCTAAGTTCTCCTATGTCAACCATTCGGGCGTACTCTGCTTCGCCGCAGCGATCTTTTTGATGCTCACCTTTGTCGCGGAAGCAAATTTTGCATTTGGAAACACAGCATACCGCCGCTACCTCGCCTACGCCCCCACTGCGGTGATCCTTTCCTTTACGCTTTCGGTTCCAGACCTGCTGTTTGCCGTTACAAACGGCGTTTCGGTGATCACCAATTTCTATTACGATATTCTCTTCCTTGCCTTCGGCATCTACCATCTCACAAGGCTCGTCGTTCTTTCTCTCGAGCCCGCAAAGGAGTAATATGAAAAAGCTACTCGTCATTGACGGCAACAGTATCATCAACCGCGCGTTTTACGGCGTGCGCCCCTTGACCACCAAAGACGGCTTGCATACCAACGCGATCTTCGGCATGGTGAACATCATTGAAAAGCATCTGCACGCACTCTCCCCCGACTATGCGGCAGTCGCTTTTGACCTGAAAGCCCCCACCTTCCGCCATAAAATGTACGAAGCCTACAAGGCGGGCAGACACGCAACGCCCGAGGAACTGCTCGAGCAATTCGCCCCCGCCAAGGAAGTGCTCCGTGCGATGGGCTTTACCATCGTGGAAAAGGAAGGCTATGAGGCGGACGACCTCATCGGCACGCTGGCTTATGCAGGTGCGGCCGAGGGCATTGAATCCTACGTACTCACGGGAGACCGCGATTCCCTGCAACTCATCGGCGACAAGGTCACCGTTCTGCTTGCAACCAACAATGACACCATCCATTTTGACCGCGCCGCCTTTGTGGAGCACTACGGCGTGGACCCCACGCAATTCGTGGATGTCAAGGCGCTGATGGGCGACAAGTCCGACAATATCCCCGGTGTCGCGGGCATCGGCGAAAAAGGTGCGCTCAAATTCATCAGCGAGTTCGGCTCGCTCGAAAAGCTTTACGAAGCGCTCGAAGAGACCGACAAGATCAGCGAAAAGCAGAAAGAAAAGCTACGCTGTGACCGCGAAAATGCATTCTTGTCGCAGACGCTTGCGCGCATCGACACAAACGCCCCCGCAGGCGTGACCGTCAGCGACATCGCCATGCGCGAGCTCGACCGCACCGCGCTCTACGAATTGTTCACCCGTTTAGAGTTCAGTGCCTTTCTGAAGCGTTACGGTCTGACCGACGCGGACGGAGCAAAGCCCGACACCGCCGCAGAAACAGTCGTCGAGGCTGCCACAGCCGACGCCATCGCCGCTCTTAAGGGCAAGGTATTTGCTTTTGCGCCGTTTGGCGACAAGTTCTCTTTTGCAGACGGCAGCACCGTATACGTCACCGATGCGGATTATGCGGCATTTGCCCCTCTGCTCACCGACGAAAACCTCATCTGCCACGATCTCAAAAGCCTTTGCGCCCTGACCGCGCCGCACGGCTATCTGCCAAGCGAAAGCGCCTACGACATCATGCTTGCCGCCTATGCTATCAACGCAGGCGAGGGCTCATTTGCACTCGATCGCCTCGCGACTGCCTATGCGGGTGAAGCCTATAGCGCGGAAACTCCCGCCGCAGGTTTGATCTTCCGCATCCAAAAAGCAACCGAGGAGCGCCTTGCCGCCGACGGCATCACCGCACTCTACCGCGACATGGAGCTTCCGCTCTCCCGTGTGCTTTACGAAATGGAGCAAAGCGGCTTCAAACTGGACACCGAGGGGCTTCGCGCCTACGGCGAAAAGCTTGCCTCCCTCCAGCGTCAGCTCGAGGAGCGTATCTATATGCTCGCGGGCGGTGAGTTCAACATCAATTCTCCCAAACAGCTTGGCGAGGTGCTCTTCGAGCGTCTCGGTCTGCCCGCGGTCAAAAAGACCAAGACGGGCTACTCCACAAACGCAGAAATTCTGGAAAAGTTGCGCCCCTATCACCCGATCATCGAAGAGGTACTGGAATACCGCAAGGTAGCCAAGCTTTCCAGCACTTACGTAGACGGACTCCTCAAGGTCGCAGACGAAAACGGTTTTGTGCACACCCTGTTCAAGCAGACGGGCACGGCAACCGGCAGACTTTCCTCTGCTGAACCGAATCTGCAAAACATCCCGATCCGCACCGAGATGGGACACGAGCTCCGCCGCTTCTTTATTCCGTGCGACAGCGACCACGTGCTGATCGATGCCGACTACTCGCAGATCGAGTTGCGCCTGCTTGCCCACGTTGCAGGTGATGAAACGATGCGGAACGCCTTTCTCTCCGGCGAGGACATCCACACCTCCACCGCTTCTGCCGTCTTTGGTGTGCCGATGGATCAGGTGACAAGCGAACTGCGTAAGCGTGCCAAGGCTGTCAACTTCGGCATCGTCTACGGTATCGGCGATTACAGCCTTGCCATGGATCTCGGTATCACGAAAAAGCAGGCGGGCGAATATATTAAGAGCTATCTCACCCGTTTTGCGGCGATCGACCGTTATCTCAAAGACTCCATTGAACACGGCTATGAAAAAGGCTACGTCGAGACCATCTTCGATAGACGCCGCTATATTCCCGAGCTGAGCGCGACCAATAAGATCATGAAAAGCTTTGGTGAGCGCGTGGCGATGAACAGTCCCATCCAGGGCTCCGCCGCCGATATCATCAAGATCGCCATGATCAACACCCGCAACGCGCTGAAGGCTACGGGCATTGATGCAAAGCTGATCTTGCAGGTACACGACGAGCTGGTCGTCGAGGCATCCCGCGCCTGCGCCGACGAGGCGGCCGAGATCCTGCGCCGTGAGATGGAAAACGCCGTTTCCCTCTCCGTTCCGCTCTCGGTCGAGCTGACCGTCGGCGACACGTGGTATGAAAACAAATAAAAAAGATGCAGGGGAACTTTTTGAAAAAAGTTCCCCTGCACCCTTTAAAAAATTTTTTAAAACCCTCGCATTTCTGCGAGGGTTTGTTTCATTCTCTTTCAAATCCGAGATAACGGGTTCCCTGAAAAGTCAGTTTACCCGTATCGCCCTCAGCAAGCATGCCGAATTCGAAGCCGTCCATCTGCAATTCCATGCGGTCGCCGCTTTCCACTTCAAAGGTCACGTAATACGTGCTCGAATGCGTGGTATGATGGTGTCCGCTATGGTGATGGCGGTGTACACCCGTGTGATTACGCTTGGTCACGACCTTCGCCCACACGGTCAGGCGCGGCGAATGATTATTCTTATTCCAGCGTTTGACGCCGCTTACGGCTGTAAAAATAAACGTACCGATCACAATGGTAAAGACCAGCACAAAAAAGATTGGAAAGACGAATTGCATGATTTCAAACATAGCCATAATTTACTCCGGTAATTCGATTGCCAGTGCATGATTGGTATAGCGGTTATCTTCGGTGACCTCGCGGATGATCTGCACGAAATCGGGGAGCTCCACCTGTGTGTCCTCACTCGGCATCTCCACTTCCATAAACGCCTTATCGTTCCAGAACGGGAAGATATCAATCTCAAACACAAAACCGCCATGCGGCACGCAGTAGCGCACTTTTTCGATGGTACGACACTTGGGATCCGCGCGTGTGAGCAGTTCCTTGTACTCCGCTTCGCTGATCTCATCCTCAAGCTCCACGCGCTTCATGTGCGAAAGCTTGATCTTGGTGTTGTGCGTGTACACGGTCACGCCGTCGCGCGTTCGCGCGCGTACGCGCTCACTCGTTCCGACCTCTGTCGCAAGATAGGTCTGCGAGATCTCCGAGCGATTCCCGTTCGATAGTCTATCGAGTAGCGCGGTATCGGGATACTCGATCAAAAACTTACGCTCAATTTCGAGCGGCAATTTCTCTTGCATCGAGATCATCCTCCTCATAGTAGCGCTGAATACGCTTGAGCAGCATTTTAGCATCCGAGCTGCCCATCTGCTCCGCCGTGCGGACGTATTCAATGGCTTTTTCGATATTCGCCTCCACGCCGCTGCCGTTAAAATAACAAATGCCCGCGTGCAGATAGCCTGCCGCACAGCCTGCGTCTGCCGCCGCCTTGTACATAGCAAACGCGGCATCGAGGTTTTCAGGAATGCCCTTGCCGCCGCGATATGCACCGCCGAGCGCGACCATGGCATCCACGTTACCTTTCTCTGCCGCCCGTTTCCACAGTTCCTCGGTCTTCAGCGAATCGTTGCGAACGCCCTCGCCGTTCATATAGCAAACGCCAAGTTCATACAGCGCGTCGCGGTTGCCCTGCTCGGCAGACTTGGTCAACCAATCGACGATCTCTCCGTACTCGGGAAAACCAAGTACGCCCGAAAGCAGATACATTGCAAGGGTATACTGCGCATCTGCGTCTCCCTGCTCTGCTTTTTCACGCGCGGCTGCGATCTTTTCGAGCACGTCGTCATCGGGCATTTCAAAGAGGCAGTCGCCTACGGCAAACGCGGTATACTCCACGCCGCGCGGCGCAAGTCCGCGCTCAGCAAGCGAGGCGTAATCATTGATACGGTCAAGCATTTCAATAACGGTGCGCTTGGTCTCGCGATCCTTTTCCGCAAGCATCAGTGCCGTCAACATTTCAATATCGCGGTCGATGTCCCCCGTCAGTTTTTCGGCTATTTCGTAGCAGTTCATTTTTCTTCTCCAAAAAAGACCTTCTCAATGCCGTCCGCGACCGTAGCACGCAGATCGGCATATGCATCCAGTGCCGCTTCCGCCTCGGGCATGATCACGCGCTTTGCGGCAAAACGCAACATCTCGATGTCGTTGACACTGTCGCCAAACGCGGCAGTACGCGAGGGCGGCACGCCGATCTTTTCGCAAAGCATCTTCATACCGAACGCTTTGTCAAAGCCCGATACGATCTGCTCACTGTAGTTTGCAAAGTTGATGCAGCGGATCTTCGGGAAACGGTCGGACACACGCTTCGGGATCCTGCAATCTGCGGTCATTTTCGTCACGCGCATTGCGCTCGGCTCGACGAGGCAATCCTCCAGCGCCGCCGTAATGTCCACACACGAATGGAAGCAACCACGGTTCACGCCGTAGCACGCCTTTTCGCCCTCCAGCAAAAGTCCTACGCCGCTCTCTTCCGCCCAGCGACAAAACCCGCGCAGAGTCTCGTCGTCAATGCAGGCGCGGTGCAGAACCTTGCCGCGGTACTCTACGTAAGTCGAGCCGCAGACAAAGCCGTCAAACGGCACCGCCTCCAGCAGAGTCTCCGGCAGAATGGCGCGACTGCGCCCCGTATTGAGAAAGATCTCATGCCCCGCTTTTTTCAAACGACAAAGCGCATCCACATCTGCGGCGCGGATCTCAGTATTATTGCGGACGGTGGTACCGTCCACGTCAAAAAATACAAGATGTTTTTCCATGTTATTCTTCTTTCAGAAAATCGGGCAAAAATTCCGCGTCGATCGTCTTTTTTACGTACCCGACGAGCGTCTCACGCGTAGTGGAGTTGCCGTAATACGCCATACCGTGCTTTTTCGCCTGCTCCTCGGTGTAGTGCTCGAGCAGGTAGATATGGTTGTTGTAAAAACTGCGCGTGTAGTCGAACACCGTCGGGATAAACACGGGGTTTTCCACCTGCGCCTTGCCATCCTCACCAAGCTTGGTCACGGTAAACGCGATCATACCGCCGAGGATCTTGTAGTCCTTTTCCATCTCGGACATAAAATTACCAAGCGAATACACGCAAAGCGTCCTGTTCTCGCCCGCCTCGATCCACTCGACAGGCTGAATGGTATGCGGATGGTGACCGATGATCACGTCTCCGCCGTTTTCGCAGATAATTTTTGCATATTCAGTCTGCGTTGTATTCACCTTAAAGGTAAACTCGTTTCCCCAGTGCATCGAAACCACTGTGAGGTCGGCAAGCGTCTCCGCCTCCGCCACCTTACGCGCGACCAGCTCCTTGTCCATATAGGGAACGTATGCCGTTGCTCCTTCGCGCAGATAGAGCCCGTTTGTATGCTCGGTAAAGGACAATAGCGCAATGGAAATACCGTTCTTTTCAATTACGGTGATCTCCTCAAACGCCTCTTTACTGCGGTAGGCTCCCGTCAGCGTGACAGGCTGTTTCTCCCAGTAATCCAGTGTGGAAAGCAGGCCCTTTTCCCCCTTGTCGAGCATGTGATTGTTTGCCATGCCGATGATGTCAAAGCCTGCATCCACGACCGCGTCGCCAAGCTCCTGCGGAGAATTGAAGCGCGGATAGTAGGAAAGCTCATATCCCTCGCCGCACATCAGCGTTTCCTGGTTGATAAAGGCGAGGTCGTAGCCCTCCACGATCGGCTTGATCGTGGTATACGAGGGCTTGAAGTCATATTTCGCATCCGTGCCCTCGGCATTTTTTGCCGCATCACGGATGTTGCCGTAGTACGCCATGTTGTCACCCGCCGCAAGAAAGGAAAGCGTATAGAGCGTGGGAGGCGCAGGCGGCTCGGGAGGTTCAGTGGTCACAGGTGCCATGCGTACGGTCACTTCCTCATCGGTGGTGGCGGGTGCGGTCGTCTCTGCGACCTCCCCCGTGCAAGCACAGAGTGCGACACAAAGTACTATGCAGATCAGCACAAATTTACGCATACAAAATCCTTCTTATCGAAAATCATTTTCGCCGCAAAGCACGGCGGTGCGGAGGATAGAATACTCCTCCACGGTCGGGTCACCGCAAAGCACGCCGCAATCCCGTTTCAACACCTTGATAAGGTACTCGGGATTGAGGAAATTCGCGCTGTCGGCAGTCAACCTTGCGCGGATCACCAATTCACCGTTTTCAAACGCGACCGCAATCTTTTTGATCTGCGGCGCAATGTCCACGTCTTTTTCCCCGCTCTTGGTGCGCTTCAGGACCGTCAGCGGCGACGTGCGCAATGCGGCATCGCAAGCCGCGGCAAGCGCCTCGTCTGCATCCGCAGTGCAGATACGGATAATATACTCCGAATCGGTGATGGTGGAAAACTTGGTTTCGGGCAGGTACACGTCTGTCACGACGAGCCCGTCGATCCCCGTGTCGCGCAGTTTCCAGCGGAGCACGTCGGTGTCCACCTTTTCCGCGGTGCCAACAACAAAAACGTCTAAGAATTCGCACACGCTCTCCGCGCCTACCGAAAGCGGGGTGGCAAACACAAGGCGCGGATGCGGGGTAAAGCCCTCGGAATACCACACAGGTACGCCCGAGCGCACAAGCAAACGGCAGAAGGTGCGATGCAGATCCAGATGCGAAATATATTGCAATGCCCCCGTCTTTTCAAAGCGGATACGCACAGCAACGTGCTCGACCTTTTCTCTTACGGGCAACATGTGCGTTCACCTCCCAGCTTATTCGCGCCGCAGGCATTGCATTTCTCACGGCAGTTCATCGTAGGAACACCTGCATAGGCATTGGCACGCTCGCGGAGCAAAAACTCCTTGGTCACGCCACAGTCGATCACATCCCACGGCAAGATCTCGTCAAGACCGAAACCGCGCGTTGCATAATGATCGGGATCGATGCCCGCATCGCGGAAGATCTCCATCCACTTTGCAAAGTCAAAGTACTCGCTCCACGCATCAAACTTGACACCGCGCTCTGCCGCAAGCAAGAGCGCTTTGCCAAGACGGCGGTCTCCGCGTGCAAACACCGCTTCGAGGAAGGAAACAGTCGCATCGTGATAGTTGTATACGATCTTTCGGTCGGTGATCTTACTCTTCAGATACGCCTGCTTACGCATAAGCTCGTCGTAAGTGTCCTGCTTTTCCCACTGAAAAGGGGTAAATGGCTTCGGCACAAAGCAGGAAACGCTCACGGTGACCGAGGGGCGGCGCTGACGGTTGTGATTGGGATTTTCGTAAAACGCATCGATCACACGCTTCGCCAAAAGTGCGATACCCTCGATATCCTCATCCGTCTCGGTGGGGAGACCGTTCATAAAGTACAGTTTGACCGAGGTCTTTCCCACATCATACGCCACATTGACCGCGCGAAGCAGATCCTTTTCGCAAACGTTCTTGTTGATGGCATCGCGCAGACGCTGCGTGCCCGCCTCGGGCGCAAAGGTAAGGCTACCCGTACGCACGGTAGAGACCTTGTCCATCAGCTCGCGCGTAAAACTGTCAAGTCGGAGCGACGGCAGTGACAGACTAATGTGATTTTCGGTGGACCATGCGGCAAAGGTATCCGTCAACTCGTCGATCTGCGAATAGTCGCTGATGGACAACGAGGAAAGGGTCATTTCATCGTAACCCGAGTTTGCAAACATGCACTTGGCATCGTCAAAGAGTTTGTCCACGCTTTTTTCGCGCACAGGACGGCAGACCATGCCCGCCTGACAGAAGCGGCAACCGCGGATACAGCCGCGGTACACCTCCAGCACCATCTTGTCCTGCACCGCCTCGATATAAGGCATATAGGTCTTGGTAGGATAAAACACCTTATCAAGATCCTTGATGATACGCTTGCGGACCTTTGTGGGTATATCGTCGTATAGAGGGGTGATCGCGGCGATCGTACCGTCCTCCTTATAGGAAACGTCGTAAAGCGAGGGCACGTAAAAGCCCTCCAGCTTTGCCGCGGCATGCAGGAACTTCGCCTTGGTGTACTCGCCCGACGCCTTCATTTCGATATACAGGCGACAAAGTTCGACCAGAGCCTCCTCGCCCTCTCCGATAGAGAAAATATCAAAGAAATCTGCCACGGGCTCGGGATTGTATGCACAATGTCCGCCGCCGACAACGATCGGCATATCCTCGCCGCGCTCTTTTGCAAGCAAAGGCATCCCCGAAAGCTGCATCACGTTCAGCACGGTCGAATAGCAAAGCTCGTACTGGAGCGTGACCCCGAGAAAATCAAAGTCGCGCACCTTGTCATGGCTCTCAAGCGTCGTGAGTGGCAGACCGTGCTCCCGCATCTGCTCTTGCATGTCGGGCCACGGAGCAAATACACGCTCGCACCAGATATCCTGCTCAGCATTCAGTGCGCCGTACAGGATACGCATGCCAAGATTGGACATGCCGATCTCGTAGGCATCCGGAAAGCAGAATGCAAAGCGGCAACGGATGTCTTTTTTATCTTTTATGATCTGTCCGTACTCACCGCCGCTGTAGCGACCGGGCTTGAGTACACTTTTTAGTATCGTGGAATTCATGGGACCTCACAAAATTCGAATCCGTCGGAAGGGGAAGCTTCCGACGGATAGGATTATAAATTAAACTGCATGACAAGCCATGCGGGAATCAACCAGAACAAGTGGTAGAGCAGAACGTACAGAGAGGATACCGAGGCGTGCATGCCAAGCAGTACCGCGCCGATCGCAAGGATCGCACAGATCACCGCCGAAGCAATGCGCACTGCACGCATCGTGCTGATCACGCCTGCAAGGCGGTCACAGGTCGTCACCGTGGTGACAAGATCGCCGATGGCACCCGTCGAAACGATACCGCTGTCCGCACGGTCACTGCGCACCGTTCCCTCTGCGGGATTACGGCGTACGACCTTGACAGGCAGACGCGAGATATCCAGGAAGCGGGCAAGCAATGCGTCGTTGATGTTGGCGTCGCCCGTCAGAATGACGGAGGCGATGCCACGGCGTGCCAACTTTTTAACGATGCCCTCAAAGCTTCCGTCCAGCGTATAACGGATAAAGAACTTCGCACGAAGCGTGCCCTCCTCCGCGAGGAACATGGTCGAGAACTGCTTGCCACCGATCTCAGTGGTCTTATCCAGTACAGAGATACCGCTTGCCTCCATATACGCGGCGTTGCCTACGAGCAGGCGACTACCGTCCACAACGGCGGAAATGCCGTCCTCGTACACGCCCTCGATCTTGACCTTGTAGGGCTTCGGGCACTCGGAGATCATCAACGAGAATACGTGGCGCAACGGTCCGCCGAGCTTGGAGAACACTGCATCCATCTGTTCAATGATCGTTTCAATGTCCCCCTTGCCGTAGATGCGCAGGTTTTCCAGTGCAACGCCGTAGGACGGAAATGCGTCTGCATCGTCAAAGCAGATCATTGTCGTACCGGCATACTCCTCAACGGCAGTCTCGCCGATGATCGCGCTGTCCAGACGTGCGAGCTTGCGCGCGGCTCTGTGCAACGGGAAGGAGGAGGAAAGCAACACCAATACGGGCATACCAAGCGCAAGCACCGCATTAAATGCCGAAGTGCTTACCGCGGCCGTATTACCGCGTGCCGCGCTGAGAATGCTTGCCAGAATCGCCACAAACAGGATCACAGGCACAACGTAACGGTTAGGAACAGTCTCACCGTCCGAACGTTTTTCGGTACGGGAGAAGTAATTTTCCACAAAGGAGCACTTTTCGGTACGCAGTACGAGTGAGTCCTCGCCGCTGTATTCCTCAAGTCCTGCGATACGCTCGGGCTGTACGTGTACAGCTACGTGCTTTTTCGCCTGGGTAGAGGAAGCGATCTCAAACGCCATAACCTCACGACGGATGTCGAGATACTCAAAGGTTCGGACGAGCAGAGCCGAAAAGGCAACCGAGAAATTGTAAACAAACGCGGTCATACCCAGCGCACATGTAATGATATCGCAAATAGTGGTCGCGAGCACAAGAATACCGAGCACACTGCCTGCCGTCAAACGGAAACGCAACAAACCAAAGAAGCCGTTGGCGATCTCGCGATAGCAAAGCGCACTTGCAAGCCATGCGAGCTGCATGGTCACCATCGCGTATACGACGGGATAATAGTCAACGCTGAATGCATCGGGCATTTCTACGCCGAGCGCGGGAAGGCACTCGATCAAGAAAAGAAGCGCTGTAACGATCGCGGTTGCGATCAGCTTGATGCCCGACGTGCGGCTTGCCTTTTTATAGTCGGCAGTAATATCTTCCTTCTGTCGCTGGTATGTAAACTCGGTGTGCGGGACGTCCAACGTCTTTTGCGGGACGTCGTCTGCCTTCGACTCCATCGTGTAGAACTCCTGCGAGTCGGACGCAGACGGATCGGGACGCTCCATGCCAAGTGCCTGCTTGATCAGCGAATAATCGGTCCGGTCATAGTCCACCGTCTGTTTCTGCGCCTCCGTCTGCTTACGGAGCGTAAAGTCCCCTTTGTTCTCAATACGGGCGATGCGGTAGATGCGGGTCGCCGCCGTCACAGTCGCAACCTCTGCCGCGGCTTCAGATACGTCCCCCGCAGTTTTGCTCACGGCTTCGAACATCTCGGTCTTCTGCTGATCGATATCGGCAGGATCAATACCCCATGCCTTGAAAATATCCTCTTCGTTGATCTGCCCTACCATGGGAACGGGCGTTTCCTCTGCCGCTTCTGCGGGCGTTTCCTCGGTCTCTTCGACCGTCTCTGCTCCGTCAGTTTCCGTAGCCGCCTCGGGCTCTTCGCCTACCTCGGGCTCTTCGCCTACCTCGGGTTCCTCCACTTCGATCGGCGTCACCTCCGATGCGGGAGATCCCTCTACAGGCGACTCTTCTTTTTTATTTTCCTCTGCCTCGGCAGTCTCGTCCTCGGCAAGACTTGCTTTAAGTTTGGCAAGCAGTTCGTCCAAGGACAGTTCCTGATTCTTGTTATCTTCCATAAACCAAAACTCCTTTCGCTTTAGTTATGCGTGTCTCTGCTTCGACACCTCTGCCAGTACGACTGCCGCCGCACAGGAAACATTGAGAGAATTGACGTGTCCGTAATTTGGAATACTGACCTTGAAATCACAGTTTTCCAGTACAAGGCGGGAGGTACCGTATCCCTCACTGCCAAGCACCACGGCGATCGGTCCCTTTCCATAGTCTACCGACGTATACTCGGCACCGCCGACCTCCGCCGCATAGATCCAAAGTCCGTTTTCCTTAAGTTTTTTGATCGCGTCGGTCAGGTTGGTCACCTTAGCAACCGCCATGTGCGCCGTCGCACCCGCCGCGGCCTTTGCAACCGTCGCGGTCACGCCGCTGGCACGCCGCTTGGGAATGATAACACCATGAGCACCGAACACATCCGCCGAGCGGATGATCGCACCGAGATTGTGCGGATCCTCCACACCGTCCAGCAGAATAACGAAGGGGCTCTCCCCACGCTCTGCCGCGATCGCAAGGATGTCCTCAACACTCGCATATTCAAGCTGTGCCGCCATGGCAACCACGCCCTGATGCGTTCCGCCGCCTGACAGCGTATCCAGTTTTTGCTTTTCCACCTCGACGACGGGGATGCCACGGCTGATCGCCTCAGCCACCAGAACTTTGATCGAGCCCTCACGCTCGCCCCGCTGTACGAAGATCTTATCTATATCCTTGCCACTGGCAAGCAGTTCGCGCAGGGCATTTCTGCCAACGATCGCGCCCTCTGCCGCCTCTGCCTTTTTCGGCAACGGTTTTCTCTTAAAATTCTCTCGATTCTGCATAGTAACTCCACATTACACTTATATAGATACAGTATACCATAAAACGAGCGTTTTGTATATAATAATATAGAAATATTTTTTATTTTACGAAAAAACCCCGCCTGCTTTTGCAGGCGGGGATTTTCTCTGAAGTAAGTAAGTTGGAATTACTTTTCCTCACGCATTGCAGCAAAGCACTCGCTGCAATATACCGGTCTGTCGTTTGAAGGCTGGAAAGGAACCTTTGCTTCCTTGCCGCAGTTTGCACATACGGTAGTGAAGTATTCCTTCTGCGCACGAGCCTGGCTCTTTCTCGCGTCTCTGCAGGGTTTGCATCTCTGGGGCTCGTTCTGGAAGCCCTTCTCTGCGTAAAACTCCTGCTCACTTGCGGTGAACACGAACTCAGCGCCGCAGTCCTTGCACTTCAAAGTCTTGTCCTGATACATTTGTTTTTACCTCGCTTTTAGGTTGTTCTTTTTTCGCCCCAAGACGGACTTCAACCGTCACCTTTGTAATTCCAACATTGCAACGCTCTTTTTAAGCTATTCGGGCATATTGTTTGCGTCAAAAATCTGCGAAAGCTTTTTCCGCGCACGGCCGAGCGCATTGTCCACCGACTTTGGCTCTTTGCCGATAAGGCGCGCGATCTCTGCGTGAGAATACCCATCCAGATACAGGTCGAAAACGCGACACTCCATCTCGCTGAGCACAAAACGGATGCGACCGTGCAACTCCCGTGTACGCACGCGATCCAACGCCTCATCCTGCGGATCCTCGCCGTTTTCCACCTCTTCGGAACACTGGATGTCCGAGGGGGCCTTTTCACGGGATTCTGCCGTTCCCTTTTGGAGATAACGGAGAGTATCCGTTACACCGTTGGCAACGCAGAACTTGGCATACAAACCAAAGGTCACGCCGCGATCGGAACGGTACGCAAGCGCCGCACGGTACAACGATATCGAAGCACCCTGCCAAAGATCCTCAAAATCATCGGGATGCAACGTATCTTTATATCGCGAGACCGACGCACGAAGAAGCGGCTCGTACAACTCCGAAAGTCTCAAAAATGCGCCGCTGCTCCCCTTCCGGATCGCATGCAGCAACTCTTCCAGCTCTTCGGGCTGTCCGCTCTTGCCGTTTTTCAAACTTGTACCTCACAGATTTCTAACTGTATGAAATAATTATACCATTAAATTACATAATGTCAATAGAAAAACACAAATATTTTTTAGCAAAATTCAACAAAATTTGCATTTTTCATTTGTTTAAGAGTAAAAAGCAGATGTTTGCCCCGTTGGACAAAACATCTGCTCTCAATTCAACAAATAATCCACTTCACCCGCGAGGAGCGCCATAATACCCTTGTAGATCACGTCGGGTCTTTCCTCAAAATTCGCCTTCATCTGTTCGACGCGCGCCGAGGAGTCGTCCACCAAACGAATATGCAGGGTCTCTTTATCCATCTCGGTAATGTAGCAATCAAGTGCAAACTTTCCGTCTTCACACTCGCTCATGCTACAACTGGTCTCTGCACCGCGCTTCTTAAAGGAAAGCAAGCGCATCGCGCTCTTCAGACTGGTCTCGCGGATCGATCGTAAAAGACCGCTCTGTAATTGGCTGACCACCGCACTGCCAAGAGGAGAAATGCGGTACAGCGTCTGCTTTTCCCCCGTCAGCGGATTGATCTCCTGCTCCTCAATGATGTGCTCCATGTCGAGGATCTCCGCAAAGCACTCGGCAAAATCAAAGTAATTGACATACTCATTCTGCACAACGATATCATTGATCGTCGGAAAATCCAGCGGATACTGAATATTCTGGAGAAGATACAGTATGAATATCTTAATATCGTTTTTATTCGTCAGTTTTTTCGGTGCGCGTGGCATACGGTGATCTCCTCCTTTCCGATAGGGTGCGTTTATTATTCTATCATTTTCGACAAACAATGTCAAGATAAAAGCGCACAAGGTGCAAAGTTTTCTTTGCCCCCTTGTGCGCTCTTGCCATCAAGGATTATTCGGAGACAGCCTGTGTCTCTTCGGTTTCGGGAACAAACTTATACTTGGTATAGTCTGCCTTGGTGAAAATGCGGTAGCCGAGATAACTCGAATCCACGCCTTTGAGGTGCTTGCTGATCAGGTAGCAATCCTGATTGAATACCAGCGGAACCACAGGAGCCTGCTCCATGAGGTAACGTTCTGCCTCTGCAAGGATGGTCGCACGCTTTGCAATGTCCTTCTCGGCGAACGCACGCTCGATGATCTCGTCGTAGGTCGCATCGGAGAAGCCGGTCACGTGCGGAATGAACGCGTAGTTCGGGTCGGTCATATCAATACCGTTGCCGGAGAACTCGGTCGCATAAACGGCGAGCGGTGCAAATGCGTCGGTGCCAAGCATCGAAACGTCTACGGCAAGAACGTCAAACTCGCCCGTCTCGTACGCCTGCTGTACCGAGTCGATGTAATAATCGATCTCCTCGGAGTTTTCGATCGTCGTCTCACGGATGGTGGTCAGCGGCTTGAGCTCTACGGTAAAGCCGAGACTTTCCCAAACGCCCTTAACGTACTCCGCCACTGCGGTCTCCGCGTCGTTCTGGCGGTAACTTACGGTGAAGGAGCCCTTCTTAACACCTGCCTCTGCAAGCAGTGCCTTTGCGCCGTCAACGTCTGCGGTCGTCTGCAAAGCATTGCCCTGCGCCTTGCGGAAGGACTTGCCGCTCGTTGCATTGTAAACCGTCTCGGCCACGAGACCCGTTGCAGGCTTTGCGTACACCAAGAGATCCGCAATCGCCTCACGGTCGAGTGCCATGGAAAGCGCGCGGCGCACGCGAGCGTCGGCAAAGAGCTTGTTCTCGGTGTTGAACATATACGTATAGGTCGAGTTTGCGTCGGTGACGTTTGCCTTTTTCTTCAGTGCGGCACGGTTCGCCATCGGCACGTCACCCATATACTGCAGATTGCCTGCCGCATACTCTGCGTAGATCGCATCGAGATCGTCTGCGTAGGTTCTCTGTCCGGAGGGCTTATCCTCTTCCTTGAGGAAGGTAACAAGGATTCTGTACGGCTTTACGTAGCGGTCCAGCATATCCTCTTCGGTGTCGCGGTAGTAATAATTGTTGCGCTCGATACGCATGGTGTTCTCATCGCGGTCGATGGACTTGATGACCAGCGGACCGTTGGTCACCAGCGTAGCATGTCTGCGGGACCAATATCTGTCATTATTGGCAACCGATTCCTCACGAAGCGGAACAAGCGAAAGGCTCGCGAGATTCTTCTTGAAGTTCTCGTAGTCGATCTTACCCTCGAAGGTGACCTCGAGCAAATATGTATCCAGTGCCACTACGCCGAGATCGTCGATCGAAGCATCGCCCGCCTTAACGGTGCGCGCATTCTTCACGTCGTACAGCAGTGCCGCCGCGGTGCTCTGGTAGGTGCATTCCATCAGGCGCTTCCAAGCAAAAACAAAGTCGTCCGCAGTGAGAGCACGACCGTCCGACCACTTGGTCTCGCGGATCGAAATGAGCATCTTGTATTCGCCCTTTGCCTCATTTTCTTCGATCGTTACGTCTTTTGCAAGTGCCTTGACAGGCTTACCGTTCTCGTCCAAGCGGAACAGTCCCTCATAGATCAGACCGAGGATCTTGACAGCCGAAGCATCGGTCAGATCCTTACCGGGGTCAAACGCATAGATATCGTCGGTGACATACGCATAAAAGATATCACCCTTATCCTCGTCCTCCAGACTTACACCGCCACCGCAGGAAGCCAGAGTCGTCATAGCGATTACCAAACACAAAAGAAGAGCAAAAACTCTTTTCATCTTACGGAATCCCTCCAAAGTTCATATTGCAAAATGTTTGCATAAAATTGCTTATATTATTATATCATTATTTTGGAAGATTATCAAGACAATTCTGCGAAAAAATATTATTGGGTGAACTGCACAATTCAAGAGGCTTGTTTTTGTTTCTTTTTGCGGGCATTCTTCGCATCTGTCGACAGATTTCACGAAAATCCGGAGAACGCTTTTGCTATACTGTGCATGAAAAAACATTCGTCCGGGCACACTCCGTATACAGATTTTTTCAAAAGAGGTGTCTGCAATATGCATAATTTTTCTGTTCGGACAGACCTTGCCTGCGAGGCAGAGGCTACTCATGATAAAGGAAAGGGCGGTACCGACTACGGTGAAAAGAACGTCGGCGACTTCAAGGTCGCGACCCTGCGCGTGCTGAATGCCGAAGGAGAACAGACGACCGCCAAGCCAAAAGGCACCTACGTTACAGTGTTCACCGAGCTGATCTGCGATCTCGGTGAGGAACAGTTGAACGCCCTTGCCGAGCTTATCGCAGAGGAGGTCGGCGCTTTAGCAAAGGAGATGCTCGGGCATGTCCCGTCCTCTGTTCTGGTAGCAGGGCTCGGCAACCGCGAGATCACCGCCGATTCCATCGGACCGATGACCGTCGATCGCCTGACCGTTACCCGTCACATTGAAGCGCACGACAAAAAACTGTTCGATCGCCTGTGTCGTACCCCTATCTGCGCGGTCGCGCCCGGCGTACTCGGACAAACGGGCATCGAGACCGCAGATCTCCTGTGCGGCGTATGCGACCGCGCCCGTCCCGAGCTTGTCATCGCGATCGATGCGCTTGCCGCACGTTCTACCGCGAGACTTGGCGCCACCGTGCAGATCTCCGATTGCGGCATTTCCCCCGGTAGCGGCATCGGAAACCGCCGCTGTGCCGTGGACCGAGAGACACTCGGTGTCCCGGTGCTCGCCGTGGGCGTGCCCACTGTCGTCAATTCGGCGACCTTGGTCTACGACGCCCTGCAAAGCGCAGGATGTGCGATCGACGACCGCATCGAGCAAGTCCTGCACAACGGGGAAAGTTTTTTCGTATCCCCGCGGCAAAGCGACCGTATCAGCGACAGTGTAAGCACCCTGCTCGCTTCTGCGCTCGATACGTTATTCTTATATTGAAAGGAGGCGGTGACTTGCCGGAACTGCTACTCGAAGAACCCAAGACCAACGTGCCAAAGCCGCCGCAAAAACGGCGGCGCCGCCTGTGGCAAAGAGGACTTTGCATCCTCTGCGCCGCCCTCGCCGTCACCACGCTCGGGCTGTACGGCTGGCACACGGCAAAAAAAACACTGCAAGGCGGCGTCGCAGGCAAGGTCTGCGAATACCTACTCCCGTACAGTCTGTCTTTGGGACCGCTGACGCTCTCCGCCATTGAGCCCGACCTACACCCCACTCCCGCACTGCCACGGATCTACTACATACCACGCGAGGAGATCCTTGACCGCTCCTATGCAGAAAAAGCGGAGCTGGAGCAAAAGATCTTTGATCTGTATGCGTTTACCGAAAGCGGCGTTCCCCAAGACGCCCATCCCATCCGCCCGACCGATCTTTCCACAGACGACGCCTCGGCTTTACAAAACGATACGAGTTACGTGATCGACATGGAAGAGATCACCAAAGCCGCCGTGCTCCGCGCCCCCGAAAGCATCACGGGAAACCCGCTCGTGCTGATCGTACATACCCACGGCACCGAGGGCTTTTCCGCTGAAGGGTCTACCTTTTACAGCGAGTCCTATAATCACCCGCGCACCGAGGACGTGTCGCAAAACGTCGTCGCTGTCGGCAAAGTTCTTGCCGATGCGCTGAACAAGAAGGGGATTCCCACCCTGCACTGCGAGACCATGCACGATAAAGAATCCTACATCGCCGCCTATGACCGCAGTGCCGAAAGCATCCGCATGTATCTTGAAAAATACCCATCGATCCGATATGTGTTCGACGTCCACCGCGATTCACTTATCCGTTCCGACCTCACAAAGCTCCGTCCCGTCACCTTGCATGGCGGCGAGCCCTCGGCGCAGATCATGATGATCGTCGGCAGTAGCGAAAAAAGCGGCATTGACTACGATTGGCAAGCCAATCTCATCCTTGCCGAAGCGATCCAGCAGCGCCTTGTCACAGACACGCTCGGCGTAGCAAGGCAGTTGTACCTACGTGGCGCAACCTATAACCAGCAACACGCAAAATACGGACTTCTGCTGGAGATCGGTGCCTGCGGCAACAGCCTCGCCGAGGCCAAGAACGCCGCCACCGCCTTTGCCGACGCCTTTGCAAAGGTGATAAAAGAAAACGGCGAATCTTATATCTACGAAAATTCCAACTCAAAATAAACTCGGTCGCACCTATTATCACGCTCGTATATTCGTGGCAGCCCTTCCCCGAATTTATTTTTCTGTTTTATCACACAAGCGATCCCATAAACGGGACAAAAAAGCACCACACGGCATTTTCTTAAAGCCGTGCGGTGCTTTTATATATGGTGTTTGGGGGACAATGTAGGGGATGACGTCAGTCATCAAAATGGGTAAGCAGACCGGCTACGCCAAGAATCAGACAAACGGGCAGACCGACGTACAGCGGAACCATGCCGCTCTCCATACCGCCGACAAGACCGAGCGCCAGAACAAAGCCAACGACCACGGCCGCCGCGCGGAGCTCTACCGTGCGGAGTCGCTCTGCGATCACCGAAAGGACAGCGCGCAGAAAACACGATACTGTGCGGAGCGCCGACCGATTTCTCTTTGCGGTGACATTTCCTCTGTATCCGTATGCATTGTATGCGTTCATAGTCTGTGCCTCCTGTGTTTTCTCGTCTCTTTGTGTCTTAATAATAGCACCACTTTTGGAAAATGTCAATACATTTTTTTGAATTTTTTTCCGTTTTTGAAAAATATTTTAATAACTTTTGGAAAAATGGCGAAAAAAGTATTTACTTTTTGGAAAATAGGTGTTATAATCGAAATGTAAAGAATTTTGTACTGATTTTTTCATCCATCCTGTCAGATATAAGGAGAAAAACATGAATTTTTCCGATCGCGTAAAAGTATTAAAGAAGGAAAAAGGGATGACCACCGAGGCGTTGGCAGCCGCCAGCGGCGTTGCCCTCAGCACGCTGAACAAGGTGCTTTCGGGTGACGGTGATTCCATCAAACTTTCCAACGCAGTTGCCATTGCCGATGCGCTCGGCTGTTCGATCGAGCATCTTGCCACAGGAAAGGCAGAAGCACCTGCAATAACCGATGCAGAAAAAGAACACCTTGAAAAGTACCGCGCACTGGATACGCACGGCGTACGCATCTGCGACTTTATCCTGCAAGAGGAATATCTGCGTTGCGCTTCCGCACAGCCGAAGACCGCTCGCATGGAGATCCCCGAATCGGTCTTCCGTGCCAACGCAAAGCCCCATATGCTGACGATCCCCTTCTACGGCGACCGTGTTTCCGCAGGTCTCGGCGAGCATCTGGATTCTACCGAGGTCACCGAGATCAGCGTTGTCGAGACCGAGAAGACAAAGCGCGCCGACTTTGCGCTCCGCGTTTCGGGCAACTCCATGGAGCCCCGCTTCCACGACGGCGATATCCTGCTTGTCGAGAACAAGCCGCAGATCGAGGTGGGAGAGCTCGGCATCTTCATTTGTGACGGCGAGGGATACTTCAAACAGTTTGGCGGCGACCGCCTTATTTCCCTCAATCCCGATTACGCACCGATCCCGCTTTCCTCGTTTGATTCCTTCTCCTGCCGCGGTGGCGTCATCGGCACACTGCGTTCCCGCTCCTGACATCTACAGTATAGCAAACAAGCTGTCCCAAAAATGGGACAATTATAGCAAAAAGCAGAAAAATTTTTATTTTTCTGCTTTTTGCTTTTCTTTGTTCCCTTATAGAGCAAAACAACAGGAGCAAAGGTCTAACCCTCTGCTCCTTACCCGTTTGACATATTGGAATTTATCGCACTGTTTCCTCTTTATTGGATTTTTTGTTGCACGAGATTGAATCCGAGCAAAAAAACGATGACACACACTGCAGAACCGGTTGCAACATTCATAATACGGATCTCGCTTCCCGTCATCCCCTCAAAGGATACAAGCATTGACCTTTGCAAAGAAAATATTGAAACAAAAGCATCGACAAAAGATATGTTTCGTAATGTGATCAATTTTGCAGATTGGCTTTTTTGTGCCTTTATCCATTTTATTGTTGCAAGTGTGATTTTGGTAAAAGCATATACCGCAATCGCAAGCATAACAATCAAATGAAATTCGGTACCTCTATCTTTTACAAAAGCAAGGATTACCGTTCCAACAAGCGATATGGATAGCACCATCAACATTATTCCGACAAACCGAATGACAAAGCGTTTTTTGCCTTTGTGCCTAAGAACAACAAAGCGGACAATACTCAATATTGCATAATAAATACCGATTGAGAAAAGCCACCACGAGTACGTTGTTATACCCAAAACAATGTGATAGGCGCTATACACCATATTGAATATCAAACTGACAAGTGCGAGTTTCAGCGCTCTATCCGTTCGCATGATCTTTCCCGTAAATACAGACGGCGATTATTTTTGACAGTTCATCGGTTGACTTGTCACACCCGTTTTTTAACCATTCAACAATTATAGCATTGATGCCATTCAGATAGTACATCATCACATATTGCCTGCTGTCTGCCGGATAATGAAATCTCTCCAGAATCGGATCGAATATGTTTTCAAACATTCGCTTATACACATCTTCAAATCCCAGAATTTTGTTCTGTGCCAATGCAACCGCAAATACTTCTTTGTGGTCTTTGATATAGGCGCAATATGGTATTAAATACTTATCGCAAATAAATACCAACTCATTCAGTTCGCAGTCCCAAAGATTGAGAGCAATAGACTGTGTGTCGGTTGAAAAATATGACAAAAACCCATCCAGCAAATATCGTGTTGTTTCATTCAGCAGATCTCCGATGGTTTCATAATGCAAGTAAAAAGTGGAACGATTTACCCCTGCTGTTTTGCAAATCTCACTAACAGTAATATATGCAAACGGTTTCTTTTTCAGCAAGGCAATCAACGCAAGATCCATTTTCGTGGCAGTATTAAAGTATTTGCTTTCAGATTTGTTCATATTACCACTCCTTGCGGGTTTTGATTATTCGTCTGCAATTTCACGGGCAAGCTGCACGATTTCATAGGCATATTTTTCCTTGCCCTTTTCAAGTACTTTCTTGTAGATCGGATAATTCACGACGCAGCCAATAATGCCAACGGTGCCGACAACGACACCGAGCACCATGCTGTTTCCGATCACTTGCATTGCCAGGGACATACCTGTGCCGAAAACAAGTGCAAATATGATGCCCCAAGAATAAGTGAAAATCGTGGCAGGGAGTTTTGCTCGGTTATCCAGTTTTTTAAGGGCAACAATTTTGGAACTTTCCTTTGGTGCATAGTCCTTTGCGATTGCTTCTGCTAAAATTTTGTCTGTGTTCATTTTAAGAACCTCCTTCTTGATTTTACAGTAATATTCTACGACTCAAAAAGAAGGAATTGAATAACACAATCTTCGAAATCTGTTGATTTCTATAAGCTTTGACGTAAAATCCTCCATAAAGTTCCATCCGATTCTATTGTACAATATGTTTATGCATATTTCAAGGCATGGGAACTAAAGCCGAGTGCGGATACGGCTTTGTTCGCTGAAATGTGGCGCTCTTTAATAAAATCGAAGAGATTTTTGCTGCCGGCACAAAAGGTAAAAGGGAGTTTCTTTGCCAATGCTTGCTTTTTTCTATAAAATATGATATAGTAACTATAATTCCATATAAGGAGGAGCTCTCTTTGGTCATCATCGGCATTGACATCGGCGGCAGCACGACCAAGATCGTCGGATTCACCGCAGATGCTTCCCATACACTCATCGAGCCACTTTCTGTACGCGCCAATGACCCGATCACCAGTGTGTACGGCGCATTCGGCAAGTTTCTCACGCAAAACGACCTTGCACTTTCGGATATCGCGAAGATCTCCATCACGGGCGTAGGCTCCAAATATATCACCCGCCCGCTCTATGATCTTCCCTGTGAAAACGTGCCCGAATTCCGCTGTATCGGTCTTGGCGGTCTTTACCTCTCGGGGCTTGACCGTGCTATCGTTGTCAGCATGGGCACGGGCACCGCACTCGTACACGCAAAGCGCGGCACCGAGATCGAATACCTCGGCGGCACAGGCGTCGGCGGCGGTACGTTGGTCGGTCTTGCCGACCGTCTGCTCGGCGTCAGCAACGTGGAGCACATCTCCGACCTCGCCGACCGTGGCAACCTTGACAACATCGACCTGCGCATCAAGGACATCACCCCCGGCAGTTATACCCTGCCCGACAACATGACCGCCGCAAACTTTGGCAAGGTCAGCGACCTCGCTACCAAGGAAGACCTTGCACTCGGTCTTATGAACATGATCTACGAGACCGTCGGCATGATGGCAGTGTTCAACTCCCGTATGCACGGTATCCGTGACGTTGTCCTCACGGGCAATCTCACGCAGACGCCGCAGGCCGTCACTGCATTCCGCACGCTTTCCGAAATGTTCGACACCAACTTTATGATCCCCGACCGCGCACAGTACTCCACCGTTATCGGTGCGGCACTCTGCGCCCTCAGCTAAGCTATGAAGCCCAAGATGATACTCTTTGACTACGGTCAAACCCTGATCGTAGAGCCGCAATTTGACTGGATGGCGGCAAATCGCGCTATCCTGGCACATACCACCCTGCCAAAGGGCATGACCGAGGACGACTTTTGCCGCCGTTCGGACGCGCTCTTCAACTTCATGATGGGCACGATGCACGAAAACGACCGCGAATTTGAACATGTCAAATTTCTGCGCCTGCTCTGCGACTCCAATTCCATCACGCTCGACATTCCGATCGAGGAGGCGGACCTGCTCTACTGGGACAGTGCTACGCACGGCTCCTTCGCATCTCCCGGCGCGAGGGAATTTCTGGACTTCGCCAAGGAAAACGGCATCCGTACAGGTATTATCAGCAACATGTGCTATGCCAATTCCGCGCTCCGCACCCGTGTGGCGCGCTACCTGCCCAATCACAACTTCGAATTCATCCTCACAAGCTCGGATTACGTGCTTCGCAAGCCCGAGCCGCTCCTTTTTGAAGTCGCCTGCCGTCGTGCAAAGCTCGATCCCTCCGAGATCTGGTACGTCGGTGACAATCCGCGTGCCGATGTGCTCGGTGCCTCGGGCGCAGGGCTTTACCCCGTGCTTTACACGGGCGCACACAAGCGCACCTACGACCAGCTTCCGCGCCTTCGATTTGACATCGTGGACAGCTTTGACGAACTTCGCACACTCGTAGAAAACGCATAAAAAAACAGCAGGCATTGCCTGCTGTTTTTGTTTTTACGCGAGGGCCCTTTCCAGCCAGATCACGCCGAGATCCAGCGCGTCATACAAACCGCTCTTTTCTCCCTGCTTGACGATCCTGTCCGCAAAGGGCTTGGACTTATCGGTCGAAAGCACCTGAATGAGGATCTTATCGGGAATCTCGGTGTTACCGAACTTCTTATAGTTCATGATCATCATGTACAGAACGTACGGATCGGTCATGTTGCCATAGCAAATGGTGTCGTGCTCACGGACGAACGCTCTGCCTTTATACTCAATATAGCTGACTTCGTTTGCCATACAGATACACCTCCAAATTTATATTACAGTATATTATACAATATTTTTCCGCGCTTGTCAACGCATTGCCGAAAGATATTCCAGCTCTGCCTCGCGCGTATTCGGAATTTTTTCGTCGAAAACGGCAAAAAGCACGTCCTCGAGCGCTTCACCGATCGCTTTCCCGCGCCGGTCAGTATATGCGGTCACGTCCTCACCGGTAATGGCAAGATCACGTACCGAAAAGCAGTGCTCGTCTTCAAGCAACTGCACAAATTTGTAAAACAGCCCTTCACGCCGTTCGATCAACGTACGGTCGAGTGTTGGCTCTATGCCGTATGTATACAGCGTGCGACGCAGTGCGGGTGCCTCCTCGTTTTCGGGCAAACGGCAACACAGCGTACGCCGCACCTGCTTTGCAAAATCGTTAGAGGGCTTCAGCGAAGCGAGATGTTTCTCAAATGCCGCATCTCCCAAAAACAATGCAGAAAGACGGAGATTTGCCCGCGGCACCAGATCGTCGATAAACCGCAACGCATCAACATTCAGCGCAGGAGCCTCAAAAATATGGTCAAAAACGCCGCCGAGCAGCATTTTTTGTACAACGCGCCCCGTTGCCTTGCCGCAAAGAAGCTTGTCCAGCTCTTCAAAAATTCGTTCCCGCGAGACCATCGAAAGGCGCGGTGCCAGACGGATCGCCGCGGAAAGCGTGCGCGGTTCCAAAATAAAGTCGAGCTTTGCCGCAAAGCGGAATGCGCGCAGGATGCGGAGCGCATCCTCTGTAAAACGGAGCGACGGGTCGCCGACCGCACGGATAACACCCGCGGCAAGGTCCTCCCTGCCCCCATAAAGATCCACAATATTGCCGTTCATATCCATTGCCATGGCATTGACCGTAAAATCTCGGCGGCAAAGGTCTTCCGTGAGACTGCGCGTAAAGGAAACGCTGTCGGGATGGCGTCCGTCCGCATAGGTCGTTTCGGTGCGGAAGGTCGTGATCTCGGAGGCAACGCCGCCGTGAAGCACCGTGACCGTGCCGTGCTTGAGGCCTGTCGGGATCACGCGATCGTCGGCAAACACCGCCATCGTCTCCTCGGGAAGTGCGCTCGTGGTCACATCGAAATCATGCGGGCGCTTTCCAAGCAGAAAATCGCGCACGCATCCACCGACGAGATACCCTTCGTATCCCGCCGCATGCAATTTTTGCAGAATGTATTCAATTTGCGATGGGATCTGCATAGGGCACCTCCGTTTCAGATCATTGCATATTTGCTTTTGTCGTATTGATAGAAGCTACCAGCATACGGCGAATCACACCGCAATCATGCAAAATCGGTTTTACCGCATCCATAGACAGCAGTTCCGATTTCTCCATCAGCTCCAGCCAATACTCGGTTTCATAACACTCTTTCAAAGCGATCTGAAGTTTGGAAACAAAATCAGGCTTACCGTGAGCGTATTTAGCCTCACGAATATTAGCGCCCACCGAAGTCGCAGAACGCTCCAACTGATTTACAATAGAATAATGTCCTTTAATTCCATCTGTCAGCTTCAGCACCTCTACGGCAAAAGCCATAGACAGATCTGCCAATTGATTCTGTGCCATTCCGCATTTCCTCACTTTGAATGAAGTCCTCGTGTAACGAGGATGAAATCTGCGGCTTAAGCCGCAGATGAAATCGTGCACATGCACGATGAAATCAAATCCACCCATCCGCCGTCGAGGCGGATTTCATCCGTTCATCGAACGGATTTCATCGCGTAGCGATTTCATCCACCGTCAGGTGGATTTAGTTGAAAAAAAGCACTTGCTTTGCAAGTGCTTTTTTTCTGGTGACCCGTGGGAGAATCGAACTCCCGTTACCGCCGTGAAAGGGCGGTGTCTTAGCCGCTTGACCAACGGGCCAAATGGTAGCGGAAGTTGGACTTGAACCCACGACCTATCGGGTATGAACCGATTGCTCTAGCCAGCTGAGCTATTCCGCCACATGCAGTGC
>JAZQHV010000055.1:0-7058 GCA_045540755.1 Eubacteriales bacterium | reverse complement strand
GCTTACGGTCTTGCCGTTACCGTCAAAAATGCCGGTAAAAGCGAGAACATCATAATCCCATCTTTCATTCTTGGTTCCGATCGGGGACTGGGAGGTGTAATTTCCTTCTGCCGTGTAGTCGTATGTACTCAGATCAATATCATTCGCAAGCACATAACTCTTGTTCAGCGCCTCCCGCGCTGCAGCCAGTGCGACCTCGTCAGAGCTGTCAACATTGTCACTGTGCATCAGCACAAGCAGATCCTCTGCTGTTCTGATTATAATCGCATCGCAACCACTACACATAGTCTCGCCATCTGCAATGGGATGCTCGCACTCCGATACGGATGCCGCGCTCGCGGACGTTATCAGCAGTACGCCAAAAAACATGCATAATGCAAGCAGAATACCTAAAGTCTTCCTCTTCATAAAATCCTTCCACTCTTTCATTTTAAATTTATGGAAACTATGCTCGGCCGGCGGATACTATCCGCACACGTTATAGCAATTTCTTGAGGGAAACAAGTTATGGGTTTTCATTTCTTGTACACCCCGGCAAAGACGGGTTCAGGCAATTACTTGGTAATGGTTGCCGTAGAGGTCGCGCCATCCCAAGCTACGGTTGCACCGAGCGTCTCAGCTACAAAGCGTACAGGCATATACGTGCGGCTGTTCTCGATAAATGCAGGAGAGTCAAGTTTGACCGCCCGGCCGTTTACGGTTGCTTCTGCCGCGCCTACCTTGATCTTGATCTCGGTGCCTGCGGTCTTAATGGTTGCGGTGGAGGTTGCGCCGTCCCAAAGGATCTCTGCACCGAGTGCCTCTGCTACGTAGCGAACAGGAAGCATAGTGCGGGAGTTACGGATGATAGGAGCAACATCCATAGTCTTGATCATGCCGTTTACAGTGTAATCGGTCTTGCCAAGCGTCATCTTGATCACAGTAGAAGGCATCTCAAGTTTACCAACGATCTCTGCATTGGGATGATATCCTGCATTGAGCAGAACTGCCTCGGGCCCATGTACGGTAACCTTGAGGTTATCGAAGTATGCATTGTTCAAGTTGATAAGAGTATCCAAGCCGTAACGCATACGGAGACCGAAAGTACCGAACGTCCACTCCGAACCGGACTGAACAGTTTCCCAAACGATCTCGTTGCTGCCCAGAGCGGTAACGGTGAAGTAGATATTGTCCGAACCGTCATGAACCACCTTAAAATGGTAGTTGGTTCCGGGAGACATGATACCTTTTTCACCATACGCCAGGTTTCCGCCCCAACCGCCGTTCCAAGAGGTACGTCCCAGTGCGGGGAAAGCACCGTCATCCGCAGTGAAAGACAAGTAGCCATAGAAGCCATTTGCGCCGGGACGGGTGGACGCCTGCGTAAGGTCACAATGCGAAACAATACCTGCCGAGGATTTCGAATTCATAAGATCCACCTCAACAGTATAGTTCTTCAGCAGATTTGCATCAAGGTTCTTGGTATACAAGATCCAAGAATAATTGCCAAAGTTCTCAAAGCCGGTAGTTGTCGCAGCGTAGTACAAACCGCCCTTCTTGATCTCCCACTTACCGCCATACTGCGTGAAGTCCTTGATGGTTGCAGGATCAGAGAAATCATTCGTATAGAAAACGTAGTCGGTCTTGGAAGCATCCAGCTTGGAAGCCTGTACCTTTACGATCTCGGGAGTTTTGATCACAAACGGTTCGGTATGCTCAGGAAGAAGCACGGCACCAACACCGGAATTAAAATCCTTGAGTGCCTTGCCGGATGCCAACCAGTCGCCTACTGCGCCGGTAGCGGTAACCTTAAGGTTATCATAACCAAGCATACCAAGATTGGTAAGACCGGAATTCATGACGAAAGCGCGGAAACCAAAGGAGCCGGATTTCCAATAATCGTTCTGCGTAGAGTGGTTGTACAGCTCTGCGCCGGTAGCAAGATCTGTTACGATAAACGTAAGAGTATCCCCTTTAACGATACACTTCAGGTGAAGGTTAGAACCGGGAGAGGTGATCTCCTCACTGACATGGAAAGTTTTTGCCCACTTTTCAAGGACGTCAAAGTAGCCATAACCCGCTTTGTCACCGCGGAAGTCGATAAGGAACTTATAACCGTAGTTGGCGTTCGCATTCAACATTCCGTTAGTAGCCACCGATTCTTCAATCAGATCAGGTTGGCAACGAACAAGAGCTCCCGCCTGTGTCTGGATGTTCATCATGTCTACTTCCAGAATGTAGTCGGTCAGGTTTTTAATCGCCGGATCCTTCGTGTAGACCAGCGTAGCGGCACCCGTCAACGCAAGGTCGCCGACATCAGTCAGCATAAGCTGACCGTCGACAATCTCCCAAACGCCGGCAAATTGCGTAAAATCAGCCAACGAACTCGCGTTTGAGAAATCGTTCTCATAATACACATACTCTGCCGCATTTGCAGTCATGATCATACCAAATGTCAACAGAACAGTCGCAAGGGCAAGTACCAAAAGTTTTTTCATCTTTATATACCTCCAAAAAATATTGTCTTTTATCAAGCGATTATTCTTTACAGTCTCTTTTTTAAAAAGCGTTTACCACATAGCTACCGCTTCTTGATACTTTCTATTAATCGTTTTGAGAATTATATTTGCTGCCATAGAGTGCGAATCATATGCAGAAGCCAAACCGGTGCTGCGTGCGCGGAGCAAATCCATAAGCAACAAGTTGTAACTGCCCACCTGGTAATAATATCCAATATCGTAAACCAAGTTACCAAAAACGATTTCCAACATCGGCTCAGACTCCTCATCACGCGTAGACTGACCGATCAGGGTAACATCATACAGTGCAGGCAGAACCACCTTTTGTCCGTAATACGCAAGCGCCTCGGTGATAACACCGGTGCGTTCGGGATCATCCAACATAAGCGGCATGCAGACAAAGTTAGAATTAAAGGGGGCGATGAGCGAATAATAGTCCTCTTGCTCCTCGGTCAACTTGGGATACGGCAATACACCGAAGTCCGACTCCATTTCACGAAGCCTCGGAAGCGCGTCCACAAGATACGTAAAGAAGAGTGCCTGATCTGCGCTCCACACCGTATATCCGGACAGACCAGAAACGCGCTGGTACTGGAACGAATACTGCGTATCGTATGCTATGTCAGCATATTGCTCAAAGGCAGAAATAGTACTTTCATTGTACAGCGTCAGATTGATCGCATTATCCTCTATAGTGCAACAGCGTTGTCCCGCCGCACTGATCATGGCCATAATCGAGTCGTCCCATATAAGCAGGCCGAATCGGTCATTTTCGTCATAAATGCCGTCTTGATTGAGGTCCTCGGACACCGAACGTGCCATCTTGCTGAAGTTTTCGATCGTCCAAGTTCCATCGTATACCATATCGTAGGGTGAATCTAAAGCGTAATCAGCAAGCAGCCTTTTGTTGAACAGAAAGCAAGACGCCGTGCGGTTGTCCGAAACGGTAATATCACCCGTTGTATAAAAGGTGACACCCTGCATCGTGAGGCTGTCTACGGCATTCTGATCCCACCAGCTCTTTTGGAGATTGATAGCTTCGATCGACTGCAGGTCGTACAAATACCCCGAATATGCCAGAACCGAAGCGTCATAGCCGGAAATAATGCAAAGATCATAATCCTGCGTTCCCGAATTCACCTGCTTGCTGATCAACTGGTAACCAAGGCTCTGTCCGTCGCCGTTCGACAATACCTGCTTATTAGTAGCGACGATCTCGATATTAAAATCCTCTTCTACCTTCTTCTTGCGTTTGTACTGCGCATTGTCGAGTGGCATGGAAGACTCTTCTTCGAAATCGAAGTCGTTAAAGACATGATTGCTGGTCGTAAGTGTGCGAAACTCGTACCCGTCATAGTTGCCCGAAAGCGGAATGTCCGGCAACTCCTCAACCCCGGTCGTTGCTGCCGCAGAATCTGCGACGGTGCTCTCGGGTGAGTCTGACACCGGCCCTTTCTTATCTCCACACGCAACAAATGACGTGGAAAGCATCAAAAGAGCCAAAAGAAAGCAAAAAACCCTTTTCATTTTCCTTCTCCTTTACAATATTCTCGAACGTGGCGTACTCCATTTTTTGTAAATACACTAAAAATGTGTTCTTCCCCGCAACGGAATTCTTTCTTGCTAAATAAAAATTAACCAAAAATATCCCGGCCTTTTACTATATTTAAGCAAATTACACAAACAATTACAATGGGTTTTTCTCCCTTTTTTATACTTTGAACGGGAGGAAACCATACAATCCCAGTTTTTTCAAACTACAGCAAAAATGTTATTATGTGCTATCCGTAGCAAAAAAATCAACATATTTTTACAAAACTCTGTAATTAGCAATAAACATACTGGATTATTGATGGGTTTCTCTCTGTGTTACCTGAAATAAAAAAATCTCTTTTGCACAGACATACAAAAGAGATATCTTTTTTGGCTCCCCCTGCCGGATGCTCGCAACGTCTCGCGGGGCGAGCCGTGCAGAGTTTCGCTGTGCGAAACATCTGCCAGCGACATCATGATTAACAGTAAGTATTGACTTATGCTTCCACTCGTGTTATAATATTTAAAAAGTCATCGGAGGACAGTACACCGTAGTGTAGGGGATCGTAAGCATCTGCTTGCAGGCCGCCTGTCAGATAAGATGTCGAGTGAGCTCGGTTACGCTTTTTAGCGTTTCCGGGCTTTTTGTTTTTGGGAGGTTTATTATGAAAAACACAAAAGTTTCCCTTGTACCGCTTAAAGACGATGACAGAGAACAATTTATTTTGGATAATCAGCTTGCATTCAAGTATGGCGCAATGGAAGAGTTCGGTATGCGTGATGATACCATAAACGACGACGGCGAAATCATCTCTCGTGAAACCATTGAACGATGTATCGATGATACCGATAACGAAACCTACCGCATAATGCTTGATGGTAGGAAGGTCGGCGGTGTCATTTTAAAAATTGATTCTGTGTCAAATCACAATCATCTGGAAATACTTTTCACATTGCCCGAGGAACATAGCAAAGGTATCGGATACGGTGCATGGCTTGCAGTTGAGGCACTGCACCCTGAAACTAAAATCTGGGAAACATGTACTCCCTATTTTGAAAAACGAAATATTCATTTCTATGTTAATAAATGCGGTTTTCACATTACCGAGTTTTATTGCGAAAAAAATCCCGATGTTAATAATCCCGATGAAGCAACCGAAGGCCCCGACGAAATGTTTCGCTTCGTAAAAATCATGCCAACAAAAAATCCGACCAATAATGTCATCGGATAAAAGACCTAATGTTGCATAAGAATTTGCCTCGATGGCTAAACGCCATCGCTTTTAGTAAAACATGGAAAACATCGGTCTTGCACCCTACCAAGTGTAAGGAAAAGGCACAGATTTCAGTATAACAAAAGCCTCTCGTTATGAGAGGCTTTCTTAATAATCATTTTACGCTTTGTTTCAGTGTACGCACAACATCCGCAAGTCCAAGTTTTGCATCACCGTTTGCATCACCGTTATAGCAAACCGACTCGTTGACAACGGCTTTAAGAATATGCATCGCATCATCTAAAGATACTTTTCCGTCAAAGTTAGTGTCGCCTACTATATTTCCTACGGTCGTTTCAAACTGATTGCACTCCATGAAGTATTTGTTAAGTGAAGTGGAGTAATATTCAACCTTGAGATTTTTGCCACTCTCGTCGAAGTAGAACATTGCAACAAGTCCTGCGGCTTCTTTATCGTCGTAGATGCGTGTGCAGTCTGCACATTGACCGTTTATCATAAACTGTTTTACGACGTTTCCTGCATCGCCAACGCTTTCAACTCTTATTATCTTGTCATTGAAAACGTGTCCGGAAAGCACCATTTCAACGTTGGGACAAAGCTTTGCGAACTTGTTCCATACATTCTCGCCATGGATGTTGTATTCGCCATCGGCTCTAAGGTTTGAGTGAGTGATGGCAATTACTCTGTGATAAGGATGTGCATCCGCAACCTCTTTTGCCCATGCAAGCTCTGCGTCCGATGGGTTATAGTTCAGAGTAATAACAAGGTAGTTTACATTACCCGCTTTAAACGTCTGATAGGAATTTGCACGGTTTGAATAGTAGTTGTCGCCGATTGCCGCCGCATATGCGGTGCCGTCAAACTTTGAAGAGTAGCTTGCCGCTGTGCCGTCATGATTACCTCTGGAGAGTGCATACGGAACAATACCGTCAAGCTTTGCAATGTTTTCAATAGAATATTCCCACTGCTCATCGGTATTGTCATTGGTAATGTCGCCGAGTCCGAGCATGAATGCCATTTTCTTGTCCGCCGCATTTGCTTTAAGCCAATCATACAGCTTTGCAAAGGTTTCGGGCTGATACTGTACGTTGTGCTGCGTGTCGCCTACAACGGCGATTGAATAAGCATAATCGGTGATATTATCAATTTCGTCATACCAATATTGCTCGTAAACCGCATTGTTTTTACTATCGGAGAGGTCAATGGCATCTTCACCGTATTTCATTTTGGACATATCAAAATGCAAAACGAGGTCGTCAGTTCCCTGTGTAGTCATATCCGCTTTGATTTCATCTGCAGTTCGGGTGTCCGCGTAGCACGCAACATTAATAAGCGCACCGCGGAAAAGATTGAGGTTTACCTCGCGGTTATCAGTGCCGAATGCCATATGCGAAGCTTCAAATTCCAAAGGATTTATTGCAAGGTCAAGCGACTGTGCTATTTCACCGTCAATATAGCAATGGATCTTACTGTTTTCAACGTCTGCGGCAATTGCGATATGTGTCTTTTTGCCGTTGTAAACGCTGACATTGGAGAAGGTGTAACGTGTTCTTACGTCATCTTCATCATAAAACATAATCGAAGGCTGCCCACCTTTGGTTATCTCAAAGATAAATCCGGTTTGTGTTCGCTCAAAGTTGGACATTATGATGTGTGTGTAGTCGGAAGTTGTATTATAAGGGAAATACATTGTCGCCTCAAAGGTGAGCGGCATTGACGGGAGTTCCTTTTCGAACATATATCTACCCGTGTGTTCGCCAAATGTCATGCCTTCGCCAAACTCATCTGCAGG